>JBFMEV010000084.1:0-1605 GCA_040752335.1 Chloroflexota bacterium | reverse complement strand
CCGAGAAGGGCTACTGGCGCAACCAACGACGAGACCCCGGCCGATGGCCGGGGTCTCGAGCGACCGGTTGACTCCATGTGTCGCCGATGTCGCGACTCATGTGTCGCCTATGTCGCGACTCATGACAATGGCGCGCCCGACAGGATTCGAACCTGCGACCTTCGGCTCCGGAGGCCGACGCTCTATCCACTGAGCTACAGGCGCGCGGTTTGCGGACCAGTTCGTGCTCAGATCGAGCGTAAAACCCGATTCCTTGCCGTCCGCGACGTTGGCCATTATGCTGATAGAGCGTAAAACTCGCCGAACTCCGGAAGCTCGAGAATCAGCCATGGCCCAGCGCCGAACTGCATCATACCCCGACGCCGCCGAGCCCCAAGCCGGTCGCCGGGCGCTGCCCGCCTACACGATCGACGACGCCATCCCGTCGTACCGGCGTCACCTCCGCGCCGGCGGCCGGACCGACGCCACGGTCGATCGAACGTACGTCCCCCACCTCGAGAAGTTCAACCGGTTCCTCACCGAGCAAGGCATGCCATGCGACGTTCGGGCCATCCGACGCGAGCACATCGAGGCCTACCTCGAGCACCTCGCCCGTGAAGGCATCGGTCGCAGGGGTCGGGTCGGCCTGCGCCCGGCATCGCTGTCGCTCGCCTACCGCTCGATCCGACCGTTCTGGAAGTGGCTCGTCGAGGAGGACGAGATCGAGCGCTCGCCGATGGAGCGGATGAGGCCGCCGATCGTGCCGGTCGAGGCGCCGCCGGTGATCCGCGACGAGCAGATGGTCGCCCTGCTCAAGGCCTGCGAGGGGACGACCTTCGACGAGCGCCGCGACATGGCCCTCCTGCGACTCCTTTACGACACCGGGATGCGCCGCGGCGAGTGCGCCAATCTCAAGGTCGAGGACATCGACTGGGAGCGCGACGTCGTGACCGTCTTCGGGAAGGGCCGCCGGATCCGCGCCTGCCCGTTCGGCAAGCAGGCGGCGAAGGCGCTCGACCGCTATCTGCGGCTCCGCGCCCGCCATGCCCACGGGGATGAGCCCTGGCTGTGGCTCGGCAAGCGCGGCCGACTCCTCGACTCGGGGATCCTCCAAGTCGTTCGCCGACGCAGCCGCGAGGCTGGTCTCGGCAAGCTCCATCCCCACCTGTTCCGGCACACGTTCGCGCACGAGATGCTCAGTGCGGGGATGCAGGAGGGCGACCTCCTCATGCTTGGCGGCTGGCGCGATCGGACGATGCTCAGCCGCTACGGCGCGAGCGCCGCTGAAGAGCGAGCACGAGATGCGTACAAGCGACTGTCGCCTGGCGACCGGCTGCGCTCATGACCCACCGTTGTTGGGCCGTGCGAGAACGCCCGTTCGAGCAATCTGCGGTTTGGGCTGGGTCTCCCCGAACTCCGCCGGCCAAGCAAAGGGGTAGCTTTCTCGCGCGGCCCTCGGTAGACTCGCGCCGATGACCACTGCTCCGAAAGCCGATCGATTCGAGCGGGCCTTGGTGTACGTGGTCCGCGCGCTCGGCCAAGTGAACGTCACCAAGCTCGAGAAGATCCTGTACCTCGCGGACCTTGAGCACTTCCACCGCACCGGCAAGACGCTGACCGGCGCGC
>JBFMEV010000083.1:0-1925 GCA_040752335.1 Chloroflexota bacterium | reverse complement strand
CGCCTATGAGCGGCAGTACATGCACCGGTGGACTTGTAGGCCCGATCGAGGTGTGGTCGGGGCTGCCCATGGGCCGCGCCGGCGAGTCCCCACGCGTGACGACGCGGCGAACTGCGCCCCGCAACCGCGACTCCGGCCCTATGGGGGCGAGCATTCGGCCGTTGCAGTCTGCCGATGACTGGTGAACCTCAGGCCGACGGCCCGCCCCTGAGCCCGTCCGACGGGGAACGCCCGGGCCGGGCTCAGACGCCTGCCCGGACCGGAGTTCGGGCCAGATGCCCACCCGGGAGGCTGTCGCACAAACCGCCCATCGCGCGCCACTGGCAGCTACGATTCCGGTGACGGCGGTCGCAGTGGGGTGAGCGCGATGGGCTACAACTTCCGACCGATCGAGCGGGATCAGCAGTACCTGATGCCCGTCTCGCTCCGCGACTGGCTGCCGGAAGATGACCTGGCGTGGCTCGTGCTCGACGCGGTCGAGGCGATGGACCTCGGCCCGATCTATGTCCACTACCGAAGCGACGGCTGGGGTGCCGCGGCCTTCGAGCCGGCGATGATGACCGCCCTGCTGCTGTACGCCTACGCCACCGGCGAGCGCTCGAGCCGGCGGATCGAGCAGCGCTGCCGGCGCGACATCGCCTACCGGGTCATCTGCGCCAACCAGACCCCCGATCACGCCACGATCGCCCGCTTCCGGGCCACCCACGAAGCGGCCCTCGGCCACCTGTTCGGCGAGATCCTCCGGCTGTGCGCCCAGGCCGGCCTGGCCCAGATCGGCCTCGTGGCCATCGACGGGACGAAGCTCGCGGCCGATGCCTCGGAGGCGGCCAACCGGACGGCTCAGGCGCTCGACGCCGAGATTGCCGCCATCCTTGCCGAGGCAGCCGCCGTCGACGCTGCCGAGGACGCCGAGTTCGGGGCCGAGCGGCGGGGCGACGAGCTGCCGGCCGGGCTGGCCACCCGATCCGGTCGTCTCGCCCGCCTGACCGAGGCGCGGCGCCAGCTGGCCGAGGCCGATGCCGAGCGGGAGCGGATCGTCGATACCCAGCTCGCCCGACAGGCCGAGGCCAAGGCGGCCGGTCGCCCGGCGGGTCGCCAAGTCAAGCCCGACGCGGACCATCGCCAGCGCTGGGCCGAGCGCAACGTGACCGATCCCGACAGCCGCCTGATGCGCTCCCCGCAGGGCTGGCTGTATGGCTACAACGCGCAGGCGGCGGTTGCCGAGAACGGGCTCATCGTGGCCGCCGCGCTGACCCAGGCACCGGGCGACGCCCGCCAGCTCGTGCCGCTGCTCGAAGCCGCCCGGACCAACCTTCAGGCGGTCGACAGCCGAATGCGGATCAGGACCGTCCTCGCCGACAAGGGCTACTGGAGCGAGGCCAACGCGGCGGCCGTCGAGGCGATGGCCGGACCCCGCCTCCTCATCTCCCCACGGGGCACAACCGAGCGCCGGCGGGGCTCGACGTGGCCCGTTGGCCGCGAGCTCGTGCGGATGCGCCGGAGACTCGCTCAGCCCGGACCCAAGGCCCTCTATCGGCGGCGCGGCGCGATCGTCGAGCCGGTGTTCGGTCAGACCAAGGACGTCCGCGGAGTCAGACGGTTCCGGAGACGCGGCTACGTCGCATGCGACAGCGAATGGCAGCTGATCTGTGCCACCCACAACCTGCTCAAGCTGTGGCGCCACGGTCAATGGCCACCTGGTCAACGACCGGCGCCGCTCATCCACTGAGCTCTGCGGGAGCAGCGGGGAATCGATGGTCGAGCCCGCCCCTCGCGTCACCGCCGCTGCTTCCGGTGTGTGGCATCGAGCCGTCTGTGCGACAGCCTCCCTGGTGATCGCCTGGTCGGAGGGGGTATGCCGTGGGCCCGGTCATCCGTGCGCGGGGCCTCCCGCGTCGCGTGCCAGTTGATCACCCGGTGCCCGA
>JBFMEV010000082.1:0-2090 GCA_040752335.1 Chloroflexota bacterium | reverse complement strand
GGGGATCACAGGACCTCTCCTTCCGGGGAGGCCGAGCCGCCGGTGCTGCCGGTCGACGTGCCTCCGTAGCTGACCGTACCGGCGGCCGCGCGGGCCATGTCCTTGCCCTGGAGCGCCCGCCACACCCGCTCGGGGGTGGCCGGCATGTCGATGTCGTTCACGCCGAACGGGCGCAGCGCGTCGACCACGGCGTTCATGACGGCGGGGGTCGAGGCGATGGTGCCGGCCTCGCCGACCCCCTTGACGCCCAGCGGGTTGCTGGTCGCCGGGGTCTCGGTGCGGCCGGTGTCGAAGTGGGGCAGGTCCGGCGCTGCGGGGACGAGGTAGTCGACCAGCGAGCCGGTGGTGAGGTTGCCCTCGGCGTCGTGGACGGCCTCCTCGTACAGCGCCTGCCCGATGCCCTGGGCCAGGCCGCCGTGCACCTGGCCCTCGACGATGACCGGGTTGACGATCTTGCCGACGTCGTCGACGCAGACGTACTTGCGGATCCTCGTGAACCCGGTCTCGGTGTCGATCTCCACCGCGCACAGGTGGGTGCCGTGCGGGTAGCTGAAGTTCTCCGGGTCGTAGACGTAGTCGCTGTCGAGCGAGGGCTCCATGCCGTCGGGCAGGTTGTGGGCGGCGAACGTCGCGAGCGCCACCTCCTGGATCGTCAGGGACGCCTCCGGCGAGCCCTTGACCGAGAACGTGCCCCCGCCGAACTCGACGTCGTCCTCGCTGGCCTCGAGCAGGTGGGCGGCGATGCGCTTGGCCTTCTCGATCACCTTGCCGGTGGCCTTGTGGATCGCCACGCCACCGACGACCAGCGAGCGGGAGCCGTAGGTGTCCATGCCCTTCGGGCTGGAGTCGGTGTCGCCGGTGACGACCTCGACGTCCTCGAACGGCACGCCGAGCGAGTCGGCGACGATCTGGCTCCACGCGGTGTGGTGGCCCTGGCCGTGCGGGGTCGCGCCGCTGGTGACCTCGACCTTGCCGGTCGGCAGCATGCGGACCTGCGCCGCCTCCCAGCCGCCGGCGCCGTACGACAGCGAGCCGAGGACGCGGGACGGCGCCAGGCCGCACATCTCGGTGAAGGTCGAGATGCCGATGCCGAGCTGGACGGGGTCGCCCGACTCCCGGCGGCGCTGCTGCTCGGCGCGCATGCCGGCCATGTCGAACATCTGCTCGGCCTTCTCGGTGGCGGCCTCGTAGTTGCCCGAGTCGTAGGTGAGCCCCGCGACCATGTCGTACGGGAACTCCTCGTGCTTGATCCAGTTCTGCTTGCGCAGGTCCATCGGGTCGCGGCCCAGCTCGACGGCGAGCTCGTCCATGATCCGCTCGATCGCGTACGTCGCCTCCGGGCGCCCGGCGCCGCGGTAGGCGTCGGTCGGCGTCTTGGTCGTGAACACGCCGGTGCAGATGAAGCGGTAGGACGGCATCTTGTAGATGGCGGGGAACATGAACGCCCCGAGGATCGGGATGCCGGGCGTGACCAGCTGCAGGTAGGCGCCCATGTCGGCCAGCAGCTGGACCTTCAGCCCGAGCAGCGTGCCGTCCTTCTTCGCCGCGATCTCGATGTCCTGGATCTGGTCGCGGCCGTGGATCGTCGCCTGGTAGTTCTCGCTGCGCGACTCGGTCCACTTCACCGGCCGGCCCAGCCGCCGGGCGACGATGAGGCAGAGGACCTCCTCGGCGTAGACGTTGAGCTTGCTGCCGAAGCCGCCGCCGACGTCCGGGGCGATGACGCGGATCTTGTGCTCGGGGATCCCGGTCGTGAGCGCCAGCATCACGCGCAGGATGTGCGGGACCTGGGTGGCGGAGTAGACGGTGAAGTCCTCGGCCGCCGCGATCGGCGCCACCACGACCCCACGGGGCTCCATCGCCGTCGGCAGCAGGCGCTGCTGGCGGAAGCGCCGCTTGACGACGACCGCGTCGTCACCGGCGGCCGCCACCGTCTCGTCGTAGTCGGCGCCCGCACCGGGGAAGTCGAACAGGAAGCACTGGTTGGTGCCCTTGTCGCTGTGCACCAGGGGCGAGCCCTCGGCGAGGGCCGCCTCCATGTCGACGACGGCGGGCAGCTGCTCGTACTCGACGGCGATCGCCTCGAGGGC
>JBFMEV010000081.1:0-2403 GCA_040752335.1 Chloroflexota bacterium | reverse complement strand
AGCGACCGGCGAGCAGCCGGCGAGCGACCCGGCGAGCGACCGGCGGCTGGGGCGTGGGCCGCGGCCGCGCACGGCCGTCGCCGAGCCCGCAGAATGCCCGGCGTGGCGGACATGAGGGCGTACGAGGCGCGCAGGCCCTGGCGCGTGGCTGACCCGTGCTGATCGGGGGGATCGCCCTCGGCCTGATCCTGGGCCTCCTCGGCGGCGGCCGGATCGAGCACCTGGTCTCCATTCGCCTCCGGCTCGTCCAGCTGGTCTTCCTGGGGTTCGTGATCCGGATCGCGACCCAGTTCGCGATCGAGGGCGGCAACGGCCCGGCCGACGCCCTCCGCCTGCCCCTCCTGGCCACGTCCTTCGTCCTGATCCTGCTCGGCCTGTGGGCGAACCGCGAGCAGCCGGGCCTCAGCCTCGCCTTCGTCGGCGTCCTCCTGAACACGATCGTCATCAGTGTCAATGGCGGCTGGATGCCGGTCTGGGAGCCGGCCTTTCTCGTCGCCGGGTTCGCGCCCGGTGAGTCCCTCGGGCCGCTCCACCAGATCGTGCCGGGGGTCGTGAGCGGGGATTTCCTGCTGCAGGCAGGGCCACTCGGCGACATCCTGCCGATCCCGCTGCCGTTCGTCCGGAATGTCGCCAGCATCGGCGACGTCTTCCTGGGTGTCGGTCTCGCGTTCTTCCTCTTCGCCACGACCATCCGGACGCCGGAGGAGCTCAGCGAGGCGAGCCGGGAGGCGATCCGGCGCCGCCTGACCTCGATCATGCCGGTCAGCGCGGCCGTTGCCCCCGGAACGACGGCGATCGTCGCCCGCGGCCTGGGGTCCACGACGACCCTGGCCCCGCCGGTGGCCGCCACCATCGCCCCGGCCGCGGCCATTCCCGTCCCCGCCGTCCCGCCGCTGATCGAGCGGGTCCGGCGCCATCCCTACGTCCGCCTCGCCCTCGACGGCTCGTTCTCGGCCCTCTGGACGGGCCAGCTGATCAGCCTCCTCGGCGACCGCATCCACCAGGTGGCGCTGGCGTTCGTCGTCCTGAACGCGACCGGCTCGCCGATCGCGGTTGGCGCGGTCTTCCTGGTCGCGACCCTGCCAAACCTGCTGTTCGGGCCGATCGCCGGGACGCTCGTCGATCGCTGGGACCACCGCGAGGTCATGATCGTGTCCGACCTGCTGCGGGCCGGGATCGTCCTCCTCATCCCGATGGCGGTGGTCACGAACGTCGTCCTCGCCTACCCGCTCGTCTTCCTCGTGACGACGATCTCGGTCTTCTTCCGGCCGGCCAAGGGGGCGATCCTGCCGCGCCTCATCTCGCGCGACGACCTGGTCGCCGGGAACTCGGCGATGTGGGTCGCCGAGACGTTCGCCGACATCGGCGGCTACGTCCTGGCCGGGCTGTTCGTGGCCCTCCTGGGCAGCCAGCTGCCGCTCGCCTTCTGGGCCGATGCGGTCACCTACGTCGCCTCGGCGCTCCTCATCGCCACGATCTCGGTGGCGCCGATCACCCGGGCCGCGCGGAACGCCGTCGAGGGGGCGACCGGCGGCGATGAGACGGGCGGCGGCGCGAGCTTCGTCGCCGAGCTGCGCGAGGGCTGGCGCTTCCTGCGGGGCGAGTCGGTCCTCCTCGCCAACACCCTCCAGGCGACGGTCGGGCAGTTCATGCTCGGGATCTTCCTGGCCCTCACCCCGGTATATGCCCAGGACTCGATCGACCTGGGCACCCTCACCGCCAGCACCGCCTACTCGTTCATCGAGGGCGCGATCGGGGCCGGAAACCTGCTCGGCGGATTCGCGATCGGGCTGGTGGGGTCACGAATGGCCCTCGGCCGGATGATCATCCTGGGCTACGCCTGGACCGGGGCGTGCGTCGCGGCCCTGGCCCTGACCGGCAACCTGGGCCTCGCCATCGGCCTGTCGTTCGGGGCCGGCGTCGGCAACCTGGCGTTCGTCATCCCGAGCCAGACGCTCGTCCAGCGCCGGACGCCGGTCGAGCTCATGGGGCGCCTCCTGGGCCTCCGGTTCTCGCTCGTCTACGGCTCGATGACGGTGGCGATGGGCGTCGGCGGGATCCTCGGCGAGGCCTTCGGGGCGGCGCCGGTCCTTGGCGCCTTCGGGCTCGTCACGGTCGTGGCCGGACTGGCGGGCCTGCTGGTCCCCGCCGTCCGCGACGCCTGACGACCTCAGGTGCCTGACGGCCTTGGGTCGAGGCGTTCGCGTACACTGGCGCGCGCAACGGCCGAGCCCGACGACCTCGCGCCGCCCTCACCTGGAGACCCACCACCCGCATGAGCGAGCGACCGAACGACGCCTCCGACGGGCCGATCGAGGACGGGAGCACCGACCTCGAGCCCGAGGCGACCCCCGGACCGGAGGACGAGGACCTCGAGGAGGAGCCCTTCGACGAGGCCGGGGA
>JBFMEV010000080.1:0-2463 GCA_040752335.1 Chloroflexota bacterium | reverse complement strand
TAGCCCCCCCCTCCCCCCCCCCATTCGCCCCCCCCCCGCGGCCCGGCCCGCGACCGCATGTCGGCCGGTCCGCCGGGGCCAGATGGCCCGAGGATGTCCGCGGACCTCGTGCTCGTCAACGGCGGACGCCGGTCCGCGGGGGCTCAGGCGGCGCGGTCGGCCGTGTGGCCCTCGATCGAGACTTCGATGAGCGGGCTGTGGGCGACCATCGCATCGACGTCGGTCCGGCGCCAGACGCGGGCGATTTTCTCGAGGACCTCGCGACGTTCCGCCGGCTCGGTGATGATCCGGGCGGTCGCGGCCAGGTCGGCCTGGACGATGGCCTTGAGGTGGAAGGTCAGCCGGGGGTCGGCTTCCAGGTTCCGGAGCCAGGCCCGGACACGGTCGGCGCGGGGTATGCCGCTGACGTAGATCCGACCGCCGAAGACGTGAAACACGAGTTCGATCCGGCGGGGCAGGCCGCTCCGACGGCCGGTGGTCGTGATGTCGATGACGTGCCCGTGGGCGAGGGCTCGGCGAATGGCGTCGTCCATGGTGATCGCTGGGTGGCCTCGAAGGCTCGGCTCGTCGCGTCCTGCGGCGTCCCGGATTGTAGTTGACGTTGCAACGATCTTGCCACCGGCGCGGCGCGCCGTCAACCTCCGGCTCAGCGGCGAGCCGATCCCCCGACCGCGCGAGCCTGGGCCTTGGCCGCCCGCTTGCCGGCCTGGTAGCGGGCGAGCGCCTCGGGCGAATCGACGTCGCCGAGCGTGGGATGCCGCGGCAGGACGTCGTCGAGCCCGGGCACCGTGACGCCGAGCCGCTTGGCGAGGATGGCGAGCGTGCCCGAGACCTTCATCGGCCCGAAGCCCGGCAGCGCCGCCAGCCGTTCCCGGAGATCGCGCCCATCGCGGGCCTCGCGCCAGATCCGGCTCGCGTCGTTGCCGTAGCGCTCGGCGACGACCGCGCAAAGGGCCTGGACCCTGGCCGCCATGGAGCCCGGGAAGCGATGGATCGCCGGCGGCGTCCGGAAGACCCGATCGAGGTCCTCGGCCGGCAGCGCCGCGATCCGGGCGGCGTCCAGGTGGCCCAGCCGGCGTCGCAGCTCGGCCGGCCCGGCGAATGCCTTCTGGACGGTCACCTGCTGGTCGAGAGCGAAGCCCACGAGGAGCGCCAGCGGCTCCTCGACGAGGTAGCGGTCGGCGACATCGTCACCGGTGAACGGGAGTCGATCGGCGGTCGTGGACATGGCGGCGATGGTACAGCGGCGGGCGTCGGAGGCCCTTGTCGGGGCCCTTGTCGGGGGTTGCGCGGGGGTCGTAGGATTTGGCTCGTCAGGAGGTTGCCTGAACCGATGACGGGACAGCACCGCTCCCCGGCTCCCGAGTCCGGACGCAGGCCAGCGGACCTCTGGGTCCCGAGCCTCGCAGATACCGCGGATGTCAGTCGCGGCCGCAGCAACCTCGCCTCCGTGCCCCGAGCGGGCAACATCAGCACCGACACCCGCGCGGGCTGTGCCGGGTGATCCGGGGGAGCCCAACCTGCTCCACGGTCACCACCTTTCAGAAACGAGGAAGACCCGCGCCCTCTGGGAGCGCGGGTCTTCGGTGTCCGCCGCCAGGCCCGGAGGAGCCGCCCCGGCGGCAGGATGGGTGTGTCGTTAGCGGCTGGCCCGACTCGGGCTCGCGGGGCTCGCCCCGTTGACCAGGGCAGCACCGGCCGCCATGAGCGCCCGACCGAGCCGGATGCGGAGGCTCGTCGCGGGCCCCGCCTCGAACTGCTTCCTGGCGGCCAGGAGCCGCTCCGTGCGGAGGCCGGCCGCGACCGCGTGGAGGTCCCGGATCCGGTCGTCGGCCGGGTTCGAGATGGTCAGCATCAGTCCGTCCCTTCCGTGGTCTGGTGCGTGGGGATCGAGGTCATTCGAGGAGAATCCTGACGCCGTCGCCGTCGGCGTCCTCGACGTCGAGGATCGGGCCGCGAGTCCCGGTCGCGACCGCCTGCTCGATCTCGGCGAGTTGGTCGACCGACAGCCCGGGCACGCGGCCAAGGGCGAAGCGCCCGAGCGAGATCGGGATCCGCAGGTCCACGACGCGCTTGCCGCCGTCCCGGACCTCGATCCGGGCGTAGCGTGGGCTCGTCTCGCTCCCGGCGGCCGTCTCGGCAGGACCCCCCGCCGTCGCCGACGGGCCGCCGCCGCGATCCGTCGAACCGAGGGCATCGAGGATCGGGCCCGCCTCGTCGGCGGTCAGCCGGCCCTCGGCCACGAGGCGCAGGACGCGCTCCAGGGCGAGCTCCATGTCAGGCCTCCTCGATCTCGGCGATTCGCCGCATCGCCGCTTCGACGCTGAGGTCGCCGCGCTCGAGCGCCCGGAGGACGTCCATTCGGGCGACCTCGCGGCTGCCGGCGCCGCCATCGGGCGGGGTGGGTGGGGTCGCCGCGGCGGCCGCGGTGGCCGGGGTCGGGGTCGCCGCGGCGGCCGTGGC
>JBFMEV010000079.1:0-2646 GCA_040752335.1 Chloroflexota bacterium | reverse complement strand
CACGGAGCCGGGCACGGAGCCGGGCACGGAGCCCGCCGTCGAGTCCGTCGAGTCCGGGCCATGCCCGGACCGCGACCCAGAGCCCCAGCCAGTCGAGGCACGGCGATGACCCGGCTGGCGATCGATCCAGTCACCCGCGTCGGGGGAGCCCTGCGAGTCGACCTCGACGTCCAGGGTGGTGCCGTCGTCGACGCCTGGGTTGCGGCGACGATGTTCCGCGGCCTCGAGCGGACCCTGGTCGGGCGCGATCCGCGCGATGCGTGGCTCATGGCCCAGCGCATCTGCGGCTCCTGCAACGGGGTTCACGGGCTGGCGTCGGTGCGGGCCGTCGAGCGGGCCCTCGGGATCGCCATCCCGGCCAATGCCCGGCTCGTCCGCAACCTGGCCGCCGGCGCGCAGCTCGTCACCGGCCACGTGACCGGCTTCTACCGGCGGCAGCTGCCCGACTGGGTGGATCTCGTGGCCGGCGCCTCCGCCGACGCGACCGCGGCCTCCGAGCTGGCCCGCTCGATCGGTGACAGCCCGGCCTCGAGCGCGCCGTACTTCCGCCGCGTGAAGGACCGCCTCGCCGCGCTCGTCGACTCCGGCCAGCCTGGCATCTTCGGCCCCAGCGCCGGCGGGGCCCGATCCAGGCTGACGCCGGCCGCGGCGCTGGTTCTCGGGGCGCATTCCCTCGAGGCGCTCGACTGGCGCCGGAACATGGCCCGCCTGCAGACCTTCCTCGGCGGCAAGAGCCCCCACCCCCAGACGCTCGTCGTCGGCGGGGTGGCCCTCACGCCACCGTGGGGCGGGCCGGTCCGGGCGACCGGCGAGCACCCACGACGACCCCAGACCACGGCGCCCGCGGCGCTGAGCGAGCGCGGCCTCATCGCCCTGCAGGGCATCGTCAACGACGCCCGGGCCTTCGTCGAGGGTGTCTACCTGCCCGACGTCCTCTACCTCGCAGGCGCCCATCGCGACACGGCCGGTCTGGGGCGTGGCCTCGGCAACGTCCTCGTCTTCGGCGAATTCCCCGAGGACGACTCCGACGCGCCCGCGTTGCTCCTGCCCAGGGGTCGGCTCATGGACGGCGGCCTGACCACGATCGACACGGTCGTCGAGGCCGGGATCGCCGAGAGCGCGGGTCACGCCCATTACGACGCGGGCGCCGACCTGGTCCACCCGTCCGAGGGACGAACGGAACCGCGCTACCAGGGCCCGCGACCGCCGGTGACGTCGCTCCAGGATGCCGCCCGCTACAGCTGGGCCAAGGCTCCGCGGTACTGGGACGATCCGATGGAGGTCGGGCCGGCGGCGAGAATGGCCGTGGCCTACGCGACCCGTGGCCAGGCGTTCGCCGTGATCGCCCCGATCCTCGCCAACCTCGGCCTCGCGCCGGAGGCGCTCGGGACCACGCTCGGCCGGCTCGTCGCCCGGGCGATCGAGGCGAAGCTCGTTGTCGACCGGCTCGACGCCTGGCTGGATGAGCTCCGGGCCCACCTCGCCTCGGGCGACCTGGCGTTCGTCGACATCGCCGCCTGGGACCCGTCACGCTGGCCGGCCGAGGTGGAGGGCTGGTCGCTCGGCGAGTCGCCCGGCGGCGCGCTCGGCCACTGGCTGCGGATCCGGGACCGGCGGATCGCGGCCTACCAGGTCATCGACGGCAGCACCTGGAACCTCTCGCCGCGCGATGGTCGCGGCCGCCGCGGGGCGCTCGAGGAGGCGCTGGTGGGCGTGCCGGTGCCAGACCCCGGCGTGCCGCTGGACGTCCTCCGGACCATCCACTCCTTCGACCCGTGCCCGGCCTGCGCGGTCCATTGACGAGGAGCAGCCGACGATGACGGCCGTGACGGCCACCCACCCGATCCCCGAGGAGCGGTTCCGGCTCTACATCTGGCAGCTGCCGGTGCGGGTGACCCACTGGCTGACGGCCGGCTGCATCGTCGTCCTCAGCGTGACCGGCGTCTACATCGCCGACCCCTTCCTCATCCCGCCGGGCGGTGCAGTCATGACGACGATCCGCCAGGTCCACATGCTCGCCGCCTACACCCTCCTCGGGTCGGGCCTCCTGCGGGTCGCGTGGCTGCTGGCCGGCAATCGCTTCGCCCGCTGGTCGGCGTTCTTCCCGACATCGCGCGTCCAGCTCACCGAGATCTTCCGCCAGGCCGCGTTCTACGCCTTCATCCGCAAGGAGATCCCGCGAATCCTGGGCCACAACCAGCTCGCCGCGTCGGCCTACCTGCTGCTGTGGTCGCTGCTGCTGCTCGAGGCGATCACCGGCTTTGCCCTCGACGGGCTCCTCGGCTCGGAGCCCGGCGCGACCGGCTTCGGCTGGATCATCGGCGTCGTGGGGCCACAGCTCGTCCGGCTCGTGCACCACCTGTCGATGTGGGGGATCCTGGCGATCTCGCTCTTCCACGTCTACAGCTGTGTCCTGGTCGACCACCTCGAGAAGAACGGCCTCCTGTCGAGCATCTTCAGCGGCTTCAAGTACGTCACGCCCGAGGAGATCGCCGAGGCTCGCGATGGCGGCCCGGAGCTCCTGGAGGCCATCGAGTGACTGGCCCGGCTACCCCCGAGCCGCTCCCGATCGAGGCCTCCGGTCCCGCTGCCGCCCCCGCGCCGGCTGCGGCCGCCGCGCCGGCTGCGGCCGCCGCGCCGGCGCCG
>JBFMEV010000078.1:0-3146 GCA_040752335.1 Chloroflexota bacterium | reverse complement strand
CTCATCGAGCCCAACGCGGCCCGGCTCGCCAAGGCCGGCCAGATGGGCTTCGAGACCGTCGACGCGACGACAGGCGACCCGGTCGCGGCCGTGCGGGAGATGACCGGCGGCTTCGGGGTCGACGTCGTCCTTGAATGCGCCGGCGTCCCGGTCACCGTTGGCTGGGCTCTGGGCATGCTCCGCCGCGGCGGTCGCTGCGCCGCCGTCGGGATCCCGACCGTCGGCGTCGACATCGCCATGCAGCGGCTCGTCCTGGACGAGCTGGAGCTCGTCGGCTGTCGCGCGACCGCCGGCGAGATGCGTCGGGTCATGCCCCTCGTCGAGCAGGGCCGGATTCGCGTTCGCGACGTCATGACCCACGATTTCGGGCTGGCCGACTACGGCCAGGCCATGGCCACCTTCAACGACCCCGCCAGCGGGGCCATCAAGATCATCGTCCGGCCGTGAGGCCGCGCCCCGAGCGACCGGCCGCGCAAGCCCACGGCGCGGTCGGTCCCGGGGCGTTCCAGGAGAGCCGCCCGGTGCCCTACGTCTACGACTGCGACCATCCCCACGATCGACCCCTCGACGAGGTCGCGGTCCTCGTCGGCGGCAAGGCCGCCAACCTCGCGGTCATGGCCGGCGAGCTCGGCCTGCCGGTCCCGCCGGCGTTCACCGTCACGACCGAGGCCTGCCGCGAATACCTGGCCCACGGCTGGCCGGCCGGCCTCGACGAGGAGCTGGCCGCACACATGGCGCGGATGGAGGATCTCGTCGGCCGGGGCTTCGGCGACCCTTCCGATCCGCTGCTCGTCAGCGTCCGGTCCGGCGCCCCGGTCTCGATGCCCGGGATGATGGACACGATCCTCAACCTCGGCCTCAACGGCACGACCACGGCCGGGCTGGCCGTGGCCTCGGGCAGCCCGAAATTCGCGGCCAACTGTCGCCGCCGGTTCGAGGCGATGTATTGCGACATCGTGGGTGGCGAGACCGTCCCGGCCGACCCGTGGATCCAGCTCCGGGCCGCGGTCGAGGCCGTGTTCCGGTCCTGGAACAGTGAGCGGGCCCAGACGTATCGTCGGCGCGAGGGCATTCCCGACGACCTCGGCACGGCGGTGACCGTCCAGGCCATGGTCTTCGGCAATCGCTCGGTGGATTCGGGGACGGGGGTCCTCTTCACCCGCAACCCCGCGACCGGCGAGGCGGTCCTGTACGGCGACGTGCTGTTCAACGCCCAGGGCGAGGACGTCGTTGCCGGCACCCATCGGACCGAGCCGATCGCGGTCCTCGACGAGCGGCTGCCGGCGGTCGGTCGCCAGCTCCGCGAGGCCGCCGCGCGGCTGGAGCGGCACTACCGCGACCTGCTCGACATCGAGTTCACGATCGAGCACGGCCGGCTCTGGCTGCTCCAGTGCCGGATCGGGAAGCGCAGCCCCCAGGCAGCTCTCCGGATCGCGGTCGATCTCGCGGCGAATCCGGAGCTCGGCGTGACCCGCGATGAAGCGGTCCGCCGGGTCGCCCACCTGCTGGCCGCCCCGCCGCGGATCGCCACCGAGCGTCACGACGCGGGACCGCCGCTGACCACCGGCCTGGCCGCCTCGCCGGGCGTCGCCGCCGGTGAGATCGCGACGTCCCCCGAGGCCGCGGTCGAGGCCGCGGCGGCAGGACGGACCGTCATCCTCGTCCGATCGGAGACGTCGCCCGACGACGTCCACGGGATGGCCGCCGCGGCCGGGATCCTGACCGCCTCGGGCGGCCTCGCCAGCCATGCCGCCG
This sequence comes from Chloroflexota bacterium, assembly GCA_040752335.1. Classification (GTDB taxonomy): domain Bacteria; phylum Chloroflexota; class Limnocylindria; order Limnocylindrales; family CSP1-4; genus UBA5189. Next base: position 1,391 of record JBFMEV010000078.1, on the reverse strand, counting down.
TCGTCGCCCGCGGCTGGGGTATCCCCGCCGTGGTGGGGGCCGCCGAGTTGGAGGTCGATCCGGACGGGATCCGGATCCGCGGCCGCCGGCTCTCCGTCGGCGAGACCGTCACGATCGATGGCGGGACCGGTGAGGTCTTCTCCGGGGCCGTGGCCGGGTCAACGGTCATCGCGCCGGAGGCCGCGACGCTCATCGCCTGGGCTCGCGAGCTCGGGATCCCGATCGGTGACGGGCCGGCCGGCGTCGTCCAAGGTGCCCCGGCGGGCGCCGCGGGGCCCGAAGCTGCGGGGCCCGCCGCCTCGGGGGGCCTGCTCGACGACGATCCCCGCGGCGCCGTCCTCGCGGCGCTCCTCGTCAAGGGCTACGCGACCGCCGAGGCCGCGGCGACCGCACTCCTCCTCCAGTCCGACGCCGCCGCGGCGGCGCTCGAACGGCTCGTCGCCGATGGGCTGGCGGAGGTCGCTGCCGGTGCCTTCCGGCTGACCGCCGACGGGAAGACCGTCGCCCGAGAGCGGATCGCCGCCGAGGCCGCCGCCTGGGGGTCGGAGCGTGCCGAGGCGGCCCTCGATGCCTTCGTGGCCCTCGACCGCCGGATGAAGGAGAGCGTGACTGCCTGGCAGATGCGCGAGGTCGACGGCCAGTCGGTCATCAACGACCACGCCGACGCCGGCCACGACGCGGGGGTCCTGGCCGACCTTGCCGCCCTCCACGCCGACGCCAACGCCTGGCTGGCGCCGCTCGTGGCGGGGCTGCCGCGCCTGGCCGCGTACCGGGAGCGACTCGCCCGGGCGAACGCCGCCGCCCAGGCCGGCGACGGGCGGTTCGTGGCTTCGCCCCGGGTGGACAGCTTCCACTCGGCCTGGTTCGAGCTGCACGAGGAGCTCATTCTCCTCGCCGGTCGCAACCGGGCCGACGAGGTCGCCGCCGGCCGCGCCTGAACCAGCGGGTCAGGGCTGGACGATGATCTTGATCGCGCCGCTGGAGCGGTCGTTGAAGGTGGCCAGCGCGTCGGCGTAATCGGCCAGGGCGAAGTGGTGGGTGATCATCTCCCGGACCCGCATCGTGCCCTGCTCCACGAACGGCATGACCCGGCGCATCTCGCCGGCGGTCGCGCGGCAGCCGACGAGCTCCAGCTCGTCGAGGACGAGCCGCTGCATCGCGATCTCGACACCGACGGTCGGGATCCCGACGGCGGCGCAGCGACCACCCCGGCGGAGCATCTCGAGGGCCCACTCGACGGCCTGCGGCACGCCGGCGCATTCGAGGACGACGTCGACCCCGAAGCCGCCGGTCAGCGACCGGACGGCCCCGACGGGGTCCCCGGCCGCGGTGTTCACCGTCTCGTGGCCAAGAGCCGCTGCCTTGGCGAGCCGCTGGCCCCGGCCCACCAC
>JBFMEV010000077.1:0-3891 GCA_040752335.1 Chloroflexota bacterium | reverse complement strand
ATGCCGCCGACATCGCAGTCGGAGGCGAGGCCGACATCCCCGACCAGGGTCTGCAGGTCTACGCTGCGACGGATCGGCGTCAGCGCGCCTTTCCCTGTCTCGTGCACATCGATCTGACCCTCCTTGCAGGCAGGCTGAGCATGCTCGCTGTCTACAGGCACCAATTCCTGCTCACGAAGGCGTACGGGAACCTCATCGGCCTCTCGGATCTCCTCAGATTCCTGGCCCAGCAGACCGGTTTCGGTGTTGGGGAGATCGCCGTCCAGGCGACCCTCGCCGACGACGAGCGGGGAAGTTACGGCGGCAGGGCGGGGCTTGAGGCGATCATCGCGGCTGCGCGAGCCGAGGAGGCCATCGCGTGAGTGCGACCGTCCTTGGCTTGGGCGTTGATCTCGTTGATGTTGCGGAGCTCCGCCAGCTTCTCACTGCATCGGATGGGGCCTTCGTGGAGACGGCATGGACCCCGAAGGAGCTAGCTCAATGCGCGCAGCAGTCGTCTCGCTTGGCCGCCTGCTGGGCTGCCAAGGAGGCCGCGATGAAGGCGCTCGGACTCGGCATCGGCGACATCGATCCACTAGATGTGGAGGTCGACATGGACGACCAGCTACATCTACTCGTTCATCTATCCGGACCGGCAGAGACCGCTCGCATCGACCGCGGCATTACGTCACTCGTCGTGAGGGTCGCGCGCGACCAGCAATGGGCGATCGCCACCGCGATTGCCACGGGACCAGGCAGATGACTGACGAGCGCACGGTCGGAGACCTCGACATCGATCAGGTCGACGATCAGGTCGTCGGCGAACGGCTGCGAGATGCACGCGAGACGCTTGGGCTGACCCAGGCCGATGTCGCTGGCGCATTGGGCATCCCGAGAACCAGCGTTCTGGCCATGGAGGCAGGGCGACGAAAGGTGACAGGGCTCGAGCTGCGGCGACTCTCCCGGATCTATCGACGTCCGATCGACTGGCTACTCGGTGGCGAGCCGCCCACGGTGGATGCCGATGATGCGCTGTTCCACGCCACTTCGGCTCTCTCCGCGGACGATAAGGCGCAAGTGTTGCGATTCGCCCAGTTCCTCGCGTCGGCGGGGTCCCCGGGCGAGGTTGGCGGCAGGGCGGCGGGAGCGCGACGGCGGCGGCGTGCACCGGACAACACAGGCTGAGTTGACAAGTGTCACAGGCGTCCTGGCTAGGACGGCGTCGAACCGCGTTGCTCGAGGCGGCCGGTCTTCTTGAGGACCTGGGCGTCGACCAGACCGAACCAATCGACGTCTTCTGGCTCATCGAACAACTCGACATCTGGCTGACGTTTGTTCCGCTTGGCACGACGCTTGGGGCATGCCTCCCGGTTGGCCGCGGCGGGATCATGATCACCACTCGTCGGCAGCCGGCGGTGCAGCGCTTCACGGCAGCTCACGAGATCGGCCACTGGATCCTCGATCACGGTCGTCCGTGGGTTGACGACGAGGAGGCGATCCTGCGGCCGTCGGCTCCTGAGCGGGAGCGCATCGCGCAACTCTTCGCTTCATACGTCGTTATGCCACCGCCCCTGGTCGATGCAACGGCAGCACATCACGGGATCGGCACAGGCCCACTACCGGAGCCACCCCAGGCGTACTTGGTGGCGCGCGACATGGGGGTCAGCTACGAGGCCGCGGTCCGCCAGATGGCCGAGCTCGGCGTCATCTCGACCCAGGACCGAGACCGCCTACTTCACGTCAGCCCGCTCGCCGCGAAGCGGGCGCTTGCCCACGGGGCTCGGCCGGTTGTCGGCAACGCGGATGTCTGGCCGATCGACGAGCGTTGGAACGGCGCCCGTCTCGACGTCACGACCGCGGATGAGATCGTCATCGCGTTGCCCGAGAACCGCACGACCGGCTTTCGATGGATGACCCCTACCGACTTGATCGCGCGTGACAAGCGACATCCACAACCGGCACCCCCGCCCTTCGCCGACGGAAGTCCCGTTTCGGACATCGACGCCCGGCCGGACCAGGTCGCCCGCGACAAAGTGGCACTCGATGATCGCCGACGTGACGACGAACAGGGCGAGGAGCCACCGCTCCAAGTCGTGACCGACCAGTACGTACCCGGCGGGCTGCCTCGAACATCACGTGAGACCATCAGCCACCGCCGGGCGCTAGCCAGCGCTCAAGTGCTGGACCGCCCGGCTCCGCGGATCGGTGCGACCGGCCGGCGATGGTTGTCCGTACAAGCGCGGACTGAGGGCACCTGGCGCTACGAGCTCGCCTACGCGCCGGCGCACGAACCGTTGGCACCCGCTGTCCTGACGTTCCTGGTGGAGGCGACCGTCCATCCGACGCCATCCGTCGCCCACGCACGCAGCCTACTGGCCGCGGCACCCGCTGACGACGCACCCGGCGGACCGAGCCGATAGCGGGACCAACGTGACCACCCGCTCACGAGGGAGTCGCGTGCGCGCGACAGGTGCTCGGCCCGCCACGGACCTACGCGTGTACTTGTCAACGCCTGTTTCGGCACAGGGCCCTCGACCTTTGTGCGTCCCGTTTGCGATCGGCGCCAACCACGAGGCCCGCCGGGCGTTCGACGGGGCCGGTGTTGAGGCTCTCGCCCCAGAGTCGCTCTGGCGGCGTTGTACGCAACTGGCGCAAACGGGTCCCGATGGGGTTCTGCTGCTTGACGTAGCCGCCGCCCTCGGCGCCGTCGGTCAGCCATCGCTCGCGCTGTGGCCATACAACGAGAGCCTCGGCCCCGGAACGGAGGAGCCGCCACCAGATGTCGGCCCTGAGCCGTGGTTGACCGCCACGTTCACGCAGGTCCTGCTGGCTCACGATCGTGTCGAGGATGGTCTCGAGGCGCATTTGACCGTCGGCGCGGCAGTCGTGCTTGTGGTCGAGGTAACCGACGAGTTCGAATGCCCCGAGCCGGATGGCCGGATCCGAGTTCCAAGCCTTCGCGCGCCCGCTGGCGGGTATCACGCCGTGCTTGTCGTGGGCGCAGCCGACCTCGTGGGTGACCGACACTTGCTCATCCGCAACAGCTGGGGTGACGGCTGGGGACTGGGAGGATACGCATGGCTGCCAATCGCCTACCTGGAGAGCTTCGCCGTTCAAGCCGGACTCGTGGGCGGCTCCCCGCCATGAAGCCCATGGACATCACCCGACCTTGATTGTGTGAGGAGGTCCTTGAGTGGATCTTGACAACTACCAGTCAGCAGCACAGGCGACCGACCAGAAACCCGGCCGCGAAGGCGACGCCATCGTCGTTCCCTTGTTAGGCATGGCTGGCGAAGCGGGCGATCTCCTAACCGCCTACAAGAAGCGGCTGCGAGATGGTCCGGCCTACACGGCCTTCGAGGATCGGATCGCCGAAGAGCTCGGCGACATCCTCTGGTATGTCGCGAACCTAGCGTCGAAATTCGACCTGTCGCTCTCCCGGATCGCCGAGGCGAACCTCGCCAAGACCGGGACTCGCTGGGGGAACCGCCCAGAACGCGAGCCGGACCCGACCGACCCCCTGCTGTTCGACGCTGCCTATCCCTCGCACGAACGGTTCCCGCGTGAGATGACCGCGGAAGTGACTGAGACGATCGATGAGACGGGGATGGCAATCGTGCGACTGACGATTAACGGTTCGCCGGTTGGAGACCCCTTGAACGACAACGCGAGGATCGACGACGGGTACCGGTTCCACGACGTGCTCCACCTGGCGCATGTCGCGACGCTCGGTTGGTCGCCGACCATGCGGCGCCTAATGAAGCGCAAGCGGAAGAGCGACCCCTGCGTCGATCACGCCGAGGACGGTGCTCGCGCCACCATTGTCGACGAGGGGGTCGTCGAGATGATCTTTGACTACGCTCGCCGGCACAGCTTCCTCGAAGGCGTCGATCGCATCGACTACGAGCTCCT
>JBFMEV010000076.1:0-4851 GCA_040752335.1 Chloroflexota bacterium | reverse complement strand
GACCGGCACCGTACACTCCATCCCGAGCCCCTCCCCACGCTGGTGCTTCGACAACACCGACAGCGTGATGGATGGGCTCACCTCGTTTCGCCCCGCTCAGCACAGACGTTGGGATGCTTACGTCGCGCCGCGGGTCGCTTGGCGCGACCGCCCGCCCTCGCTATCCTTGGGCCCTGCCGAGCGGGAGTAACTCAGCTGGCAGAGTGTCTGCTTCCCAAGCAGAATGTCGCGGGTTCGAATCCCGTCTCCCGCTCCACCTCCTTCCGTCCGGGCGGGCAGCAGCCGGCGGCGCGTGGCCTTCAGCCGGCGGTCGTCAGGGGGAGCCCGGACAGCTGACCGTCCGGTCGCGGCCCCGGCAGGTCGGGCTCGGGTCCGCGGTCCGCGTTGCGGGCCGCGAACGCGGCGTCCAGCTGGGAGATGAGCGCCGGGATCGCTGACTGCAGGGCCGCGCCATAGACCGACCCGATGTGCTCCATGAGCGCCTTCTCCCGCCTCGTCTTCGGCGCGGCGAAGCGGAGGTGGATCACGGTCCCCGAGCTGACCGGCTCCAGCTCGATCGTGTGGAGCAGCTTCACCGGTCCAGAGGGCGTCTCGACGATCGTGCGGTCCGTCACGTAGTCGTAGGGACGCCAGTCGAGGATCTCTTCAATGACGGCGTCGGCCCCATGCCGGCAGTGGTTGGCTGACCCGACGCCCCGCCGTCCCCCGATGGCACCCCGGATGGCGACCTCGGTCACCCAGGGCTGCCACGTCATTCGCTCACCCGGCCGGGTCAGGAACTCCCAGGCGACCTGGGGCGGCACGGTCGTGGGCACCGAGACGGTGAGGATCGATTCCTCCGGCCTGACGAAGAAGCGGGCACGGGCCTCCTCCTCCTGCCAGCGGCGCTCGAGGTCGTGGGCCCACGCCGGCACCTCGCCGATGCGCTCGTAGGTCTCGGTGTGCTGCCGCATTCCCAGGGCCTCCGGGTCGATGTCCGACACGTTGATGCACGACTGGCTGATCAGGGCATAGGCCGCGATTCCGAGCTGCTGGACAACCCCGTTCTTCAGGAGCCGATGGGCCACGATGACGTCGGATCCCAGCAGCTCCTGCCGGCCGGCAACCTTCTGGAGGATGGCCGCCCCGTGGTGGACGACGAACTTCAGGTCGAGGTCGGGGATCCGGACGCAGGCGTTGCATTCGCACGATGTCGCCTGGCGGACATCCCGCCGGCGCCGGCGAAAGGTGAAGTAGCAGCGTTCGATCGTGTCGAGCAGCATCGACCCGTCGACCGTCTCGCTCGGCATGAAGGTGAAGGCGGCGTCGCCCTCGAGCTTGGCCAGCCGAAAGCTCGGCCGCAGCGATGTCACGACGGCACCGATGAGGTCAGCGAGGATGTCCTGGGCATGGTCCAGCTCGACCTCGGCGAGGTAACCCGTGTACCCCGAGATGTCGGCGATCACGAAACAGGTGGGGGTCGGGACGGGCAGCATCAGTCCTTTGCCGTTGGGGCCATCGCGCCGTCGCCAATATAGGACGGCGCATCAGTGTTCCGGCGGTCGCACGCTGTTCGTGCGACCGGGGTCAGCTCAGGCGGTACGTGATGACGATCGTCAATCGGCTGCGGCCATCCCCCACCGTGACCGCGGTGCGCTCCTCGCGCCGAAGGGCGACCCGGTAGCCGTGGCCCTCGAGGATGGCGCCCTCCCGCGACAGCCGCTGGCTGGCCCTCGCGTCATTGCCGTAGGTCCGGGTGACCACCGGCAGCGTCCAGTCGTCGGTGGCGCGCGCCAGCTCGTGGCTCGCCTCCCAGCCCGGGGCGACGCTCATCACCACCGCGACCCCGCCGACGAGGCCGACGATGATGAACGAGGTGAGGGTCGGGTCGTAGGCCACGCCGGTTCCCTTCACGCTGCCGCCCGGTCGTCCTGACGGTACCGGGATCGAGGCTTCCTGACCAGTCATACGTTGTCGGCTTGCTCGGGGATCGCTGCGGGCCGGGACGACCTAGACTCCGAGCGACGACCGGCGCCGTCGACATCGCGCCGGGCCGGCGACGGATGTCGGCCGAGGAGACACGTTGAACAAGGCCTCCGGACTCGCGCGGGTCAGCCTGGTGGCGGCCGTCGTCGTCGCGGCGTGCGGCGCCTCCGGCACGCCGACGCCGGCCCCGCCCACCGTGCGGCCGGCGCTTCCGGCCGGTGCCTACACCACCGCGCTGTTCGAACCTCGGATCGGCTTCAGCCTGCCCGACGGCTGGGTCATCGCCGCCGATGCGGCCGATTACGTCGCCCTCCAGCCGGCTGTATCGGAGGTGACCGGCATCTACGTCTTCCGGTCGCCGGTCGCGGCATCCCAGGACATCGAGTGCCCGCTCCTCCCGGCCGCCGGCGCGGGGACGGCTGCGGTCGACCTCGTCGACTGGATCCGCGCCCGTCCCGGGCTCGACGTGAGTGACCCCCAGGCCGTCACGATCGGCGGGCTGGAGGGGCTCCGGGTCGACATCCGGATCGTGGATGGCTGGCTGGCGTCGTGCCCGTTCGCCGAGGGCCTGCCGACGGTGCCGCTGTTCGTGAGCCCCACCGACGCCGACTTCCGGTGGGTCGTCGCCGGCACGGAGCGGCTCCGGCTGGACATCCTGGACGTGCCCGCCGGGGGTACCGTCGTCGTGGACATCGATGCCTTCCAGGGCTCGCTCATGGACGCCTTCCTGCCCGCCGCCGCGCCGATCGTGGCCGGCATGTCGTTCGGGCCCTGACGTCTCGGGGGTCGCCGGGGTCGGACATCGACGCATCGGACGAGGCGGCCTTCCGGGTTGACGCTGCGACGGATCGTGCGTATTCTCGATAATCGATGATCTGGGTTGGCGCCACGATCCCGGGCGCGGCCGCAGACCCGGCAACGGACCTCGAGCCCACAGCCGTCCCGGAGGAACGACGATGCCCGACGAGGCAGCCCCGCCCGGTCCCGGGACAGCCGCGGCCCTGGGTCCCGGCCTGGACCCCCTCTCGCGCTTTCGGCTCGACGACCGGGTTGCCCTCATCGCCGGTGGTGGCGGCGCCATCGGATCGGCGATCGCGAATGCCTTCGCCCTGGCCGGGGCCAGGGTGGTCGTCGTCGACCGCACGCCGGACCGGGCTGTCGAGGCCGCCGACCGTGCCTGCCGGCTCGGCGGAATCTGCCTGGGTGTCGTGGCCGACGTGACCCAGGAGGCCGACGCCGACCGGATCGTCGGGGAGGCGGTCGATGCCTACGGCCGGCTCGACATCATCGTCAACGCCGTCGGCGGCGGGGCCGGCAAGGTCCTCTTCGACGCCGAGGCCTACCCTCGCGACGCCTGGGACTGGATCTACGAGCTCAACGTCCGGAGCACCCTCGTCGCGACCCAGGCAGCGGCCCGGGCGATGATCGCCGGGGGCCGCGGCGGCCGCGTCCTGAACATCTCCTCGGTTCGGGCGACGCTCGGCATCAACGCCGGCTACTCGGCCTACGTCGCCGCCAAGGGCGCCATCAGCTCCCTCACCCGGCAATGGGCGACCGAGTGGGCCAAGCACGGGATCACCGTGAACGCCATCGCCCCGACCTTCGTCGATACGCCCCAGGTCGCGATGCTCCTTGACGACCCGGCCTTCAAGGCCGGGGTCGTGAGCCGGATTCCCCTCGGCCGGGTCGGCACGACGGCCGACCTGACCGGTGCCGCCATCTTCCTGTGCTCGGATGCCGCCTCGTTCGTGACCGGCCAGATCCTGGGCATCGACGGCGGCCTGACCGCCACCCAGTGACCCTCGGAGATCCCTTCCCCATGGACATGGAGCCCGTCACCGCGAACGTCTTCACAAACACGAAGCTCCGTGGCTGCAACCCGAGCTTCGTCACGACCTCGGACGGCGTCGTCGTCATCGACACGCCCCAGCTCCCGAGCCGGGCGGTCGAGATGCGGGCCCTCGCCGAGTCGCACGGCCCGATCCGCTACCTCATCAACACGGAGCACCACGTCGACCACATCTTCGGCAACTACTGGTTCAAGGGTGCCGGCGCGGTCGTCAACCACCAGGGCCTCTACGACCGGTTCATGGTCGTCGGACCCGAGCTCGACCCCTTTGCCTACGCCCACGAGGCGCTGCCGACCGACGACCCCGAGGGCGAGGCGATCTTCCCCGAGCGGGGCGAGTACTACCGCGACCCGAACAAGGGCACGATCGTCTTCACCGGCGACCTGACCCTGCGCGTCGGTGATCACACCTTCCACTGCCTCCACACGCCGGGCCACACGCCCGGCCAGCTCGCTGTCCACGTGCCGGAGGAGCGGGTCGTCTTCACCGGCGACACGATCTTCTCGGGCTGCCAGACCTGGCTCATGACCTCGGACGTCCCGCAGTGGCTCGAGGCCCTCGAGCGGATCCGGACGCTGGATGTCGATCGGATCGTGCCCGGCCACGGGCCGGTCGTCGGGAAGGACTACCTCGACGTTCAGCGCTCCCATCTGGAGACCTGGGTCGCGGCGGTGGAGGCGGCCATCGCCAGGGGTTGGACCCGCGAGGAGACCGTCGCCCGCGTCAGCTTCAAGGACCAGTTCGGGCCGGTCGACGTCGGGCAGGGCTACATGATGGAGTACATCCAGACCTGGAACGCGGGAACGCTCTACGACAAGCTGAGCCGCACCGTCCCGGTCGCCTGATCCCGGCCGAGCGCCGGATCCACCGGCCGACCCTCGTCCCGATCCGTGTCGGTCCGACCCGTCTGAGGAGGTCCAACCGTGCCCGAGACCATGGCGGCGCTCGTCGTGACGGCGCCCGGCCGGTTCGAGATCCGGGAGGTGCCGGTGCCGGTGCCGGGACCCAACGAGGTCCGGGCCCGGGTGCGAGCGGT
>JBFMEV010000075.1:0-5162 GCA_040752335.1 Chloroflexota bacterium | reverse complement strand
CGCGAGCGAGCCGACGCCGCCGAGGATGGCGACGGCGAGCAACGCGGACAGGGCGCGGACGCGGGCCGGCGGCCCGCTCTCAGTCGCTGCCACGGACTTCGTAGACGGCAAGCCGGAGCGAGGCGATGACCGACGTCGCGACGAGGGCGATCGCCGCGTAGGCGATGGCGCTGGAGCCGACAATCGATTCGATCGATGAGGGCTCCAGCGTCTCCGCGATCCCGCGGACGTACTCGCGGACGCTGAAGACCTGGCTGCCCGGCAGGAGCCCCGCCAGGATGCCCTCCCAGATGAGGGCGTAGCCAAGACCCAGGAGCAGCCCCCGGCTCGTGACGATGCTGAGGGTCACGAAGATCGCGGCGTAGAGGAGCGACCCGACGAGGACGCCCACCGCGATCGCGGTCGTCGCGGGGATCGGGTCGGAGCCAGGCCGGGCGATGAGGACCCCGGCGAGGAGCGTCGAGGGCACCAGCATCGCGGCGGTCAGGCTGCCCGCGACGGCGACCTTGGCCAGGACGATCGTCGAGCGCCGGATCGGCTTGGTCAGGATGTGGACCGCGGTCCCGTCCTCGAGCTCGGAGCCCAGGGCCGCGGTCCCGAACACGAGGGCCACGAGCGGCAGCACCACCCGGATCACGATCCCGTCGAGGACAGCCCCCACGTCGACCGGGCCGGGCCGGCCGTTGGCCCGGATGAGCAGCCCGACGACGATCGGAATCGCCGCCAGGAGGAGCATGAGGAGGGTCCGCCGACGGCCGAGCATCGCCCGGAGGGTGACCATGGCGATCTCGACGAAGGCCGTCACCGTCGGTTCACCAGGTAGGCGAAGACGCTCTCGAGCGAATCGTCGGTCGGGGCGACCTCGAACAGCGACACGCCGGCGCCCCGGGCGACCCGGGCGACGGCCTGGGTGAAGCCCCTGAACTCGGCGACCCGGACGGTCAGGTGGCCGTCGCGGAGATCCGTCCCGAACACCGCCGGCTGGGCCATGAACGCGGCCGCCAGGCGGCGGTCGTCGGACGATCGGACGGTGAAGGTGTGCGGCCGGTCGGTCATGAGCCGTCGGATCTCGCGGAAGTCGCCCGCCGCCGCGAGCCGGCCGGCGTGGATGACCAGGATGCCGTCGGCCAGCCGCTCCACCTCTTCGAGGATGTGGGACGAGAAGAGGATCGCCCGGCCGGCGTCGGCCATCGACCGGAGGAGGCCGATCATGTGGAGCCGCTGGCGGGGGTCCATGCCGTTGAATGGCTCGTCGAGGAGCAGGATCGGCGGCTCGTGGACGAGGGCCCCGGCGATCTTGACCCGCTGGCGCATGCCCTTCGAATAGGTCCCAACGGCTCGATCCGCGACGGCCTCCAGGTCGACGGTCGCGATCGCCTTGGCCGCCGCGGCCCGCGGATCCGGGAGGCGCTGCAGCCGGGCGGCCATCTCGACGAAGGCCCGGCCGGTCAGGAAGGCGTGGACCGCCTCGCGTTCGGGCACGAGGCCCACCTCACGGTAGACCGCGGGGTTGCGCCAAGCGACCTGGCCACCGACCGCGACGCGCCCCGCCGACGGGCGGAGGAGCCCGGCGAGCATGTGCAGGATCGTCGTCTTGCCGGCGCCGTTGGGACCCAGGAGGCCGGTGATGCCCGGGCCCAGGGCGAAGCTCACGTCGTTGACGGCCACGACGTTGCCGTACCAGCGCGACACGCGATCGAGGGCGAGGGCGGCCGTGGGCCCGGTCACGTCGCGATCCTCGCAAAGCGCCGCAGGGCGATGGCGATCGAGCCCACGATCCCCACCCCTGCGGCCGCAACGAAGGCGATGCCCGGCAGGTCGACGAAGAAGAAGTCCGATCCCAGGCGCGTGTCGAACAGGAAGGCATTCGTGCCGTCCAGGATCGAAGTCGGGCTGACGAGGGTCAGCCAGGTCCCGATCGTGGAGGAGCCGAGGCCCACGACGATCCCGGCCACGACGTTCGGGATCGTGAACAGGGCAATGATCCCGGCCACGGCGTAGGCCCGTCGCGGCGTGAAGGCCGAGACGACCATCGACACGCCGCCGAAGAGCCCGGCCGCCAGGACCGACTGGGCCACCACCGGCCCCACGAATTTCAGGTCGTCGCCGATGGCCTTCGGGATGTCCGTCGTCAGGAGGACCCGGCCCAGGAACAGGATGACCTGGGGCAGGAGCTCGAGGATGAGGACCGCCACCATGAAGCCGCCGATCCGGGCGAGGGTGTAGTCGGAGCGGCGGAGGGCCCGGGCGAAGTACAGGGCCAGGACCCCGTGACGCTGGTCGCGGCCGAAGAGCTCGGGCGCCTGGGCGGCGCAGAACAGGACGACCAGCGTCGAGATCGTGCCGGCGTAGGTGTCGTAGCGGATCGGGACCCGGTCGTTGAACTCCGAGCCGCCGCCGAACTGGGCGAACAGGGTCAGCGCGGCGACGATCGCGACCGCCGGCAGGAGGGCCAGGATGCCGAGGATGATCGGGGCGATCTTGGCCCGGCCGCCGCGCCCCAGCCCGTAGGAGGAGCGGAGGCTGTGGACGAAGAGCGAGCGGATCGCGTGGCCGCGGCCAAGCCGGGTGCCCTCGTAGCGGCGGTAGCCGATGTCGTAGATCGAGCCCGCCGGGCCGCCGCCCGCGGCGACGCCGCTGGCGCTGGTCGGGCCGCTCACGGCGGGCCCTCGGTCGCGACCGGATCGACCGGCCCGGCCGCCGGCACTGGCGGTGCCCCCGGCGTCGCGTCGCGGAAGAGATCCTCCAGCCGGTGCCGGCGGCGCTCGATCCGAACGAGCGGCAGGCCAAGGTCGGCGACGGCGTCGCGGACCAGGTCGTAGGGTCGCTCGTCGCTGATGTCGACGAGAACCGCCCGGCCGTCGAGGGCGATCGCCAGGCCGTCGGCCGCCAGGCGCTCCGCGAGGATCCCGGCGCCTTCGTCGACCTCCACCGCCAGGGTCCCGGTCTGCTCCACGAATTCGTGGAGCGGCGCGGACCGGAGGAGCCGGCCGCCCTCGATCGCGACGAGGTGGCTGCCGACCCGCTCGATCTCGCCCAGGAGGTGGGTGGCGACGATGATCGCGATCCCGAACTCGCTCCCGATTCGGTGGATCAGCTCAAGCATCTCGTCCCGTCCGGTCGGGTCCAGGCCGTTCGTCGGCTCGTCGAGGAGGAGGAGACGTGGATCGTGGACGAGGGCCTGGGCCAGCTTCACCCGCTGCTTCATTCCGGTCGAGTAGCCGCCGATGGCCCGGTAGCGTTCCTCGTACAGGCCGACGTGGCGCAGGACTTCGGCGGTCCGCTCCCGGGCGGCCGTCCGCGGCAGGCCCGAGATCAGGGCCATGTGGCTGACGAAGTCGGTGGCCGAGGCGTCGGGCGGCAGGCAGTCGTGCTCGGGCATGTAGCCGACCCGCTGGCGGATGTCCGTGCCGCGGGTCCGGACGTCCAGGTCCAGGACGCTGGCATCGCCCGAGGTCGGGGCGAGGAGGCCGAGCAGGACCTTGAGGAGGGTGCTCTTGCCCGCGCCGTTGGACCCGACGAGCCCCACGATGCCGGGCTCGATGTCGACGCTGAGCTCGTCGAGGGCGGTGACCGAGCTGCCGTAGCGCTTCGTGAGGTTCCGGATCGAGATCAACGCCACTCCGCAAGGGTACCGCCGCGGCCGTCGACGGACTCTGCCAAGATCGGGGCATGACGTCCCCCAGGTTGCCGGCCCGATGACCAGGCGGGGTCTCGTCCTGTTCACCCTGATGTCGGTCATCTGGGGCATCCCGTACCTCTTCATTCGCTTCGCGGTCGCCGAGATCTCGCCCTCGGTCCTCGTCCTGGGGCGGACCGCCGTCGCCGCGGCCATCCTCGTGCCGATCGCGCTCGCCCGCGTGGACCTCCGTCCGATCCTCGCCCGCTGGCACTGGGTCGTGGCCTTCACCGTCGTCGAGATCGGCGTGCCGTGGGTCATGCTCGGCGCCGCCGAGCAGCACATCTCGAGCTCGCTGGCCGGACTCCTGATCGCCGGCGTGCCGCTGGTCGGGGCGATCGTCGCGCTCGTCTCCGGCGGCGCCGACCGCTTCGGACGGGCCGGCGTTCTGGGGCTGCTCGTCGGCTTCGTCGGGGTCGCGGCAATCGTGGGCGGCGATCTCGGGACGGCGGACCCGGTCGCGTTCCTCGAGATCGCGGTCGTCGTCGTCGGCTATGCCGTGGGACCGGCGATCCTCGCCCGCCGCCTCGGCGGGCTGTCGTCGCTCGGATCATGGCCGTCTCGCTGGCCCTGTGCGCCCTCGTCTACGTCCCGATCGCCGCGGCGCAGTGGCCGTCCGCGGTGCCGTCGTACGACGTCCTGGTGTCGGTCGCGATCCTCGCGGTCGTCTGCACCGCGGCCGCCTTCCTCCTCTTTGCCGCACTCATCGATGAGATCGGTCCGGTCCGGGCGACCGTCATCACCTACGTCAATCCGGGCGTGGCGGCCGTCCTGGGTGTGCTCGTCCTCCGCGAGGTCTTCACGGTGTCGATGGCCATCGGCTTCGGGCTCGTCATCGTCGGCTCGATCCTCGCCACGCGCCGGCCTCGCGTCACCGAGGGCGAGCGCCGGGTGCCGGCCGAATCGGTCGCCTGACCCGATCGGGGCCGCCGACCTCCGGCGGCAGGCTGGCTACTCGAGAGCCAACGTACACCCGACATCTTGCAGGTGGGTGGCCGCCAGCCGACGTAGAGTGCCGGGATGGCGTCCTCAGCCCGAGCCTTCGTCCTGCGCCACACGCGGCTGCGATCCGTGCCGGGTCTCGAGGAGATCCGGCTTCACCTCGCCGACGAGGCCCTGTCGCTGTGGCGTGCCGTCCAGCTCGAGACGGACGATCCCGACACGGCCCTCCCCTACTGGGCCTTCGCCTGGGGCGGCGGCCTGGCCATCGCGAGGTACCTCCGGGAGCACCCCGACGCGGTCGCCGGGCGGCGGGTCGTCGACCTGGGCTCCGGGTCGGGGCTGTGCGCCATCGCTGCCATGGCGGCCGGCGCGGGCTCGGCCGTCGCGGTCGACGTCGACGCCCATGCCGCTGCCGCCATCGGGCTCAACGCCCGGGCCAACGGCCGGCGGATCAGCGTCGTCCGGCGGGACATCCTCGACGAAAGCCCGCCGGACGTCGACGTGATCCTCGTCGGCGACTGCTGGTACGAGGCCGACTTCG
>JBFMEV010000074.1:0-5476 GCA_040752335.1 Chloroflexota bacterium | reverse complement strand
GGAGGCGGGCGGCGCGGCGGCAGGCGGGCGGCGCGGCGGCAGGCGGGCGGCCGGCGAGGCCAGGCCTTCGGACGTCCGATGACGATGCCATCGTCAAACCGGGGACATCCGGGTCGTCAAGCCCTCGCGCGGGGGTCGTTGACGGCGCGCGGACCCGGCGGCCGAGCGTGGCTGCGGCGCCGACCCGGGCCCACGCCGCCCTTAAGGGCCGCCCAAGCCGGGAATTGACGATCCCGTCGTCACGGGGATGCGCAAGCGGGCCAGCGGGCGAGACCCGAAGGGCGGCCGCGTCCAGCGCGGCAGGCGAGAGACTCGGAGGGACGCCGCGTCCAGCGCGGCAGGCGAGAGACCCGAAGGGACGCCGCGTCCAGCGCGGCAGGCGAGAGACCCGAGGCTGCGGGCGTCGGCGTCGACGTTCGCGACGGCGCCAGATCGTACGATGGGGCCGTGCCTCCCGACGAACCCCGGATCGGTGCCCACCTGCCCCTCGGTGGGGGCATGGTCCGAGCCGCGCGCCGGGCCGGCGAGATCGGCGCGACGGCGATCCAGGTCTTCGCCGACAACCCGACCGCCTGGAAGCGGCGCGACGCCCCGCCCCGGGCCCTGCCGACCTTCCGTGAGATTCTCGCCGCGCACGGCGTCGCCCCGGTCGCGATCCACGCCGCGTACCTCATCAACCTGGCCGGGCCGGATCGCGACTTCGCGGCGAGGTCGCGGGCCGTCCTCGAGGCGGAGCTACGAGCCGCCCCGGGCTATGGGGCGCGCTTCGTCAACGTCCACACCGGCTCGCATCGCGACACCTCCGTCCGGGCCGGGATCGGCCGGATCGCCCGCGCCCTGGCGCGCACCCTGGAGGCCGTCGACGACGGCCAGGACGCGGCGATGGCCGTCCTCGAGAACTCGGCCGGTGGCGGCTGGACGATCGGCTCGACGGTCGCGGAGCTGGCCCGGATCGCGGACGCGGCAGCGAAGCTCGGCGTCCCGGACGACAGGCTCGGGTTCTGCCTCGACACCGCCCACGCCTGGGGGGCGGGGATCCGGGTGGACGAGCCCCGGGCCATCGACCGGTTCCTCGGCGACTTCGACTCCCGGATCGGGCTCGCTCGGCTCGTTCTCGTGCATCTCAACGATTCGCGCTCGGAGGCGGGCTCGAACCACGACCGCCACGAACACCTCGGCGGCGGCCGGATCGGCGAGCGCGGCCTCGGCCACCTGATCCGCCACCCCGCCCTCCGGCACGCCACGTTCATCATGGAGACGCCGGGCATGGACGAGGGCTACGACCTGGTCAACGTCACTCGCGCCCGCGACCTCCTCGCCGGCCGCCGGCTTGCGCCACTCCCGGCGGCCGCGTTCGGGCTCCGCGGCAGCCGCTCGCGGGGCGTGGCCCCGGCCCCGGACGACGAGGACAACGAGGGCACCGAAGAGGATGCGGTCGCCGGGCCGGCCGAGGTCGCCGGGCCGGCCGAGGTCGCCGGGGCGGCCGAGGTCGCCGGACACAGCCAGGACATGGGCGCGGCCGCTCCCGCCGGCGCAACGACGCCACCGGCGACGGCATGACCTTGCCCCCGCCGGTGGCGGCACCCGGTCGTCGCGTGATCGCGGTCCTCCGGCAGGTCCTCGCCCGCGATGCCGTCGTCCTCGGCGCGATCCTGGTCCTGGCGGCGCTCCTCCGGGTCGTGGGCCTGGAGGCCCGGGGCCGGTTCGATGGCGACCAGGGCCACGACGTCCTCGTCCTCCTGCAGCTCGTCCGGGACGGGACGCTGCCCCTCCTCGGCCCGCCGACCTCGATCGGCGACTTCCATCACGGCGCGGCCTACTACTACCTCCTCGCCCCGGTCGCCTGGCTGAGCGGCGCGGACCCGACCGCGGTCGTGGCCTGGATTGCCGCCCTGGGGCTCGCAGCCGTGGCCGCCACCTGGTGGTTCGCCCGGATGGTCGCCGGCCCGATCGCCGCGGGCATCGCCGGCCTGCTCATGGCGGTGTCCCCGGCGGCGATCGAGGAATCGACGTTCATCTGGAACCCCAACCCGATCCCGCTCTTCGCCGCCCTGGCCCTGGGCTGCGCCTGGCGCGCCCACGCCGGCGGCAGCCCGCGCTGGTGGGTGCCCGCAGTCCTGTGCGCCGGCATGGTGGTCCAGCTCCACGTCCTCGGGATCGTCTTCCTGGCGCCGATCCTCGGCCTGGCGGTCGTCGACGTCGTTGGGGCACGACGGGCGGGCGAGCGTGGCCGAGCACGGGCGATCGTCGGGATGTCCGGCGGTGGGCTCCTCCTGGTCGCGCTCCTGTACATGCCGCTCCTCGTCCACGAGCTCACCACGGGGTTCGAGGAGACCCGCCACGTCCTGGACTTCCTGGCCGGAGGCGGATCCGAGGAGGTGGATCGCCATCCGGCCCTCCAGGTGGCGATCACCCTCCTCCGAGTCGTCGGCTGGCCCCTCGTCGGGCTCGTGACCGACGCTCCGTTCGCGGCGCTCACGGTGACGGCCGCGACGCTGGCCCTCGGGACGTGGTTGGCGATCCGCGGTCGAGGCGCCGAGCGGGCAGTCGCGCGCTGGCTGGGCCTCACGGTCGCCTGGAGCGCCATCGCCCTGACGGTCATCGCGCCGTCCCTCCAGACGGTCGTGGCGGGCCTCCCCAATGACCACTACCACGCCTATCTCGATCCGGTGGTCGTCGTTCTCGTGGCGCTCGCCTCGAGGGCGATCCTCGCCGGCGACCGGGCCGTCGGCGCCCCGGACGGCACACCCACCGGGGCAGGTCGGTGGGCCGTTCGGGGCGCGAGCTCCGTCGTCGTCGTCGCCCTCGGCGCGCTCGTGCTCCTGGACCTGCGCCTCGCGCCGCCCGCCGACCCGAACGGCGGCTGGCCGGGGGGCCCGGCCGCCGGGGAGCGGATCCTGGATGTCGCCGGCAGCCCCGTCGACGTTCGCCAGCTGCCGATCTTCAAGACCGCCGAGGGCGTGGGGTTCCCGGTCATCGTCGCCGGCGGCAGGGCCTTCATCGCGACCGACCGGGAGTCGGCGCTCCGGCCGATCGAACCGGACGCGCTTGTCGTCGTCGCCTGCGATCGGCTCTTCGAGGACGTGATGGGCGCCGCCTGCGGCGGCCCGGCCGAGGCGGACTACCTGGGCCGGCTCGTCGGCGCGGACGCGGCGATCCCGGACCTCGTCAGCCGGTTCCCGCTGTCGCCGCGGATCGAGGTCTCGATCTACAAGCCGTAGGAATCGCGAACGCCGGCGCCCCGACCGCCGGCGTTCGCTGTCCCCGAGACCCGGACGTGGAGGGCATCCGGGTCACGTCGATGGATGCTGGGTCAGTAGCGGTCGGTGCTCCGGCCGCCGGGTCGAGTCAGGGTGGGCGCCGTCTGGACCCGGGTCGCGACGCCCACCCGGGGCGCGTAGCCCTGGGCCGGTGACGGCCGGAAGCCCATCGGTCGTGGGAGGGTCGGATCGGGTCGGCCCTGGCCGCCGCCGGAGCCCGTGGCTTCGGCCGGCTGGAAGACGCGCCCGAAGCGGCGCATCCGGACCGCGAGGTAGTACTCCATGATCTGGCGGACCTGGGCCTCGGTCAGCGCCTCGTCGGCGCGGAGCGAGTACTCCACCCGGGCGGTTGGGTTCTGGGTCCCGTTCGCCACGATCCCCAGGTACTGGGCGGCGTCGGCGTCCTCGCGGATCTCGCGCAGGCCGCGGGCGAGCTTGGTGGCCGTCCCGAGGGACGGCATCCGGTCGCCGCGGATGAGGCGCGAGATCGTCGAGTGATCCACCCCGGACTGCTGGGCGAGCTGCCGCTGGGACATCTTCTTCGCCTTGAGCTGGGCTCGGAGCCACTCGTTGAAGGCTCGTCCGTTCTGGGTCGTCATCGGGCGGGTACCGGGACTCCATGGTGCTTGGCGGACGGTGCCGCGATGCCCCGACTATCGGATTCCGGCCTGTCGCTCCATATCACCCGTTCGTACCTCGACATCGCGGCCGACTGTCGATTTCGGGCGGTCGGGTCGTGTGCGGTCCGGGTGGGTGGGCGGCAGTCTGCGGTACCGGGACCGGGGCGTTCGCGGCCTGTTCGGCGGGGGCCCGCGGGCCCGCCGAAAGGCGGCGAAGGCGACGTCCATTCCTGATGCTCGTGTATGCATCAGGCGCCTTGCCGGTCTGGCTCAGGAGCCACGGGCGGCGGGCGCCACGCGAGAGCCCGGCCCGGGCGATCCGGCCGACGGTCCGGCCGGTCAATCTGGCCGACGGTCCGGCCGGTCAATCTGACCGACGGTCCGGCGAGCGATCCGGCCGACGGTCCGGCCAGCGATCCGGCCGACAATCCGGCCGACGGCCCCGGCCGACGGCCCCGGCCGGCGATCAGGCCGGGACGATCAGGCCGGGACGATCACCCCGGTGCCGCGAGGCTTGGCCGAGATCACGTAGGCGATCGAGCCGAGGACGATGATCGAGAAGACGCTGATGACCCGATCGAGGAGCGCGATCGCCGTTGCCTCCGGCAGCGGCACCCCGTAGGCGACGGTCAGGACGCCGACCACCCCGGCCTCCACGAAGCCGAGCCCGGCCGGGCTCAGGGGCACGGCGGTGAGCAGCGAGCCGATGAGGGCCACGAAGACCGCGCCCGAGAGGCCCAGCTGGACGTCGGAGAAGGCCAGGGCCTGGACGACGAGGAAGAGGCGCAGCGACTCGGTCGCCCAGACCGCCACCGTGACGCTGCCGAGGAGCGGGATCGCCCGGATCCCGATGGCCCCGAAGACGCCCTCCTCGAAGCGGTCGTAGAGCTCGAGGACGCGGGCCGGCAGCGGCAGGGCGATGATGATCCGCCGGCCGAAGTTGCGCATCGTGAAGAGCCCCAGGCCGAGGCCGGCGACGACCACGAAGCCGATGATGAAGACGGCCTGGATGGGCGGCGGCAGGCCGTCGCGGAAGCTCCACCAGCCGGCCGCGAGGCCGAGGGTGGCGATGGCGAAGAGATCGAAGATCCGCTCGATGAAGACGGTCCCGAAGGTCCGGCTGAGCGAGGCCGTGCTGTTGATCTTCAGCAGCCACGCCCGGTAGATGTCGCCGAGCTTGGCCGGCACGATGCAGTTGACCAGCCACGACAGGAACAGGATCTCGGTCGCGTCACGGGTCCCCACCTGGAGGCCGGTCCCCTGGAGCAGGCGGGCCCAGCGGTAGCCCCGGAGCGGGAAGCCGGTGTAGAAGACGAGGAAGGCCAGGAGCACGAGCCCGGGGTTGGCCTGGAAGATCAGGCCCGGCACCCGGCCGAGCTGATCCTGGTTGAGCCAGGCGAAGATCACGATGATCGCCAGGGGCACGACGATCGACAGGATCGTCCGCGGCTGGCGCAGCCGCCGGGCCAGCGAGAGCTGCTCCGCGGAAACCTCCGACTCGCGGCCATTCGGGGCGCCGTTCCAGCCGCCGCCCGGGCCGCCGGTCGTGGTGCCGGCCGGCGTGGCGCCGGCCGGGGTGCCGGCCGCCGTGGCGCC
>JBFMEV010000073.1:0-5936 GCA_040752335.1 Chloroflexota bacterium | reverse complement strand
CGCCGGGCACGAGCTTCACGACCGCGGCAAGCCCGATCGCCACGCCGCCGGCGACAGACCGGCGAGGCGACGGCTCCAGGACCATGGCCGCGCCGGCGGCCAGCGCGGCCAGGACGAGGAGGGTCGCCTGGCCGTTGATGACCGAACCGATGATCGGCGGCCAGGCGCCGCATGCCAGGGCCGCGAGCCGCAGGCGGCGCGTCGTGGCCGTCGGATGGAACCTCCGGAGCCAGGCCGCGACGGCGACGGCGAAGACCGCGATCGACAGCCCATTGAAGATGGCGAGTGCGACGCCGAACGGCAGGCCCGTGAGGGGCTGCATCGCCAGGGCGAATGGCAGCGGGTAGGAGTACCCGGTGCCGACGATGAATTCGTCGCCGAGCCGGGCGGCAAGCCCACGGAGCGCGTCGAGGTCGTAGGGCGACGATCCCGCCGCGAGAAGGCGGCCCGCGTACCAGTAGCTGCGGAAGTCGTTGTGGAGGTTGGGCATCGCCAGCGCGACGGCGAGCAGCCACCCGAGGACGGCAGGGGCGGCGGCGAGACAGGCGAGGACCAATGTCACCCGGTCCGGCAACCGGGACCGGATCTGCCGGCGTCGCATGACTGCGATCGTCGCCGGCCGGAGGGCCGATGTCCACGGCATTTGGTGGATCGCGGATCCGGCGATGCGGGTGCGCGCGCCGGGACTCACGACCGTCGTCGGCAAGCCGCCGGCGGTTGCCGGGATTCCGACGACCGTTGCCTGATCTGCGACGACCGTTGCCGGAATGGCAACGACGGTCGTCGAACTTCGCCACCGCCGTCGGCCCCGGTCGGGGCGGCGGTGCCGTTCCATCCGGCGACCGTCGGACCTAGCCTCGGATCAGCGGCGCGTCGCATCACCGCCGACGCCGCGTCCGACGAAAGGACACGCGGATGAACTGGATCGAAGCGCTCTGGGGCGTCCTGTTCTGGGCGGCGCTCGTCCTGGTCGTCGTCTTCCTGGGCCCGCTGCAGACCCATCGCGCCCCGGGTCGACTGACCCAGCTGGCGACCTGGGCGATGCTGACCCTCCTCACGATCGCCTACGGCGGCCTGCTCGTCTTCGTCATCGTCCACCTGCTGCTGTTCACCTGGGGCACCGGCGCCGCGGCCTTCGGCCTGCTCTGCAGCGCCATCCTGCTCGTGGCGACGCCGGTGGCGTGGTGGTTCGGAGTCAGGGCCGTGATCCACCGGATCGACCCCCATGGCCGCACCCGCAGCTGAGCGTGAGGCCGCGGTGACGCAGAACGGCTCGATGACGCCGGGCGAGCCCCTCCGGGTGCTCCTCGCGATCCTCGACTTCCCGCTCGTCAACGCCGGCCTCCGGGCGGCCATCGAGGCCGAGCCGGACATGGCCGTCGTCGGGACCGCGACCGACCAGGCCGGCCTCCGGGAGCTGGTGGCGAGCGTCCCGGCCGAGGCCATCGTGACCGAGTGCCTGCCCTACAGCCGGGAGGGCTGCGCCGCCTTCGCCGCGATCGAGATCATCCGCCAGACCGCCCCGGGCCTCAAGATCCTGGCCCTCGACTGCCGGACCGGGGCCGAGCAGTTCAGCCTCGCCCTGCGGGCCGGGGCCGACGGCTTCCTGTCCCGCGACGCCGAGCCGGCCGACGTCGTGACGGCCCTCCGCTGCATCCGCCGGGGCGAGACCTACGTCGCCCCGGCGCTCGTCACCCGGATGGTCAACACCTACGTCCTGCGGAGCCCCGAGCACAGCCTCGAGGACGCCTACGACACCCTCACCGACCGGGAGCACGAGGTCCTCCTCCTGGCCGCCGTCGGCCACACCAACCGCGAGATCGCGAGGCAGCTGCGGCTCCCCGAGCGCTCAGTCCACTCCATCCGGGCCACGGTCATGGAGAAGCTCGGCTTCCACGACCGGGTCGAGCTCCTGAAGTTCGCCATCCGCCGCGGCGTCATCGAGGTGACCCAGCTGTGACGGTGATCCGGGGCCTCGGACATGGCCTGCGGCAGCTGGCCGGCGCGGCCGACCGCTTCTGGCGAAGCGTCCGACCGACGACCCGCCGCGGCGCGGTGCTCGGCGTCGTCCTGGTCCTCGGCGGCGCCGGGGTCCTGGCCGCTGCGTTCTTCGTCGGCGCGGCAATGGCCTGGTCGCCGTACATCGAGTCGTCCGTCCACCCGGATGCCAACCCCCGCTCCTGGGCCGCCCTGCAGCCGGCCTACGCGGACTCGGGCTCGTGCGCCGAGTGCCACGAGCCCACGGCGGCGAAGGCTGCCACGGCCGGCCACGCCGGGATCGGCTGTGAGAGCTGCCACGGTCCTCTCCGCCTCCACGTGGAGTCGAGCCGCGGCACCTACGTCGCCACGCGAGAGATCGTGGCCCCGACCGATGAGCTCTGCCTCCGCTGCCACACCAGCGCGGTGGGTCGGCCCGAGGGCCTCCGGCAGATCATCCCGGCCGAGCACTACGCGCCGGTCTGCCTGCAGTGCCACGACCCCCACACCGGGATCTCGCGACGGCCGCCCGAGGTCCTGCACCCGCTGGCGAAGCTGCCGCCGTGTGCCACGTGCCACGGGCCGGAGGGCTTCAAGGCCCGCAACCAGCGCCACCCGGTCGTGCCCGAGGATCGCTGCCTGGACTGCCACGCGACGGGCCGCGGCCCGGAGGCCGACTGATGTCGGTGTCCGACGACCTCCGGACCCTGCCCTCGCCGGGGCCTGAGCGGCGGCGGCGCCGGCGGACGAGGCGCCCGGCCGCAGCCCGCGCAGGGCTGGTCGCCACCGTGGTGCCGGCGCCGGTCCCGGCCGTTGCGCCGCCTGCACCCCTGACGTCCGTGCCGGCTGCCCCGGCGGAGCTTGTCCCGCTCGCGGACCTGGCCCCGGCGATCACCGAGATCTCGGTGTCCCGCCGCCGGTTCCTCGGCTTCGGCCTGACCCTCCTCGGCGGCCTCGCCGGCGCCACGGCCCTGACTCGCCTCGTCCCGATCTTCGAGGAGCCGGCCGTTGCCCCGATTGTCCCGGCCTACGACCCGAAGGGCAAGGCCTGGACGTTCGTCGTCGACTCGGCCTCTTGCATCGGCTGCGGCCTGTGTGTCGTGGCCTGCAAGGACGAGAACGCCGTGACCGAGGACGGCGAGTTCGCCCGGACCTGGGTCGAGCGCCACGCGGTCACGGCCGACGGTGCGACCTACGTCGATTCGCCCGACGGGGGTATGGGGGGCTTCCCGACGACCTCGACCGCGCCGGGCGCCGAGGGCAAGGAGATCGCGACGGCGTACTTCGAGCCGCGCCTGTGCATGCAGTGCGAGAGCTCGCCGTGCACGACGGTCTGCCCGGTGGGCGCGACCTACCGGACGGAGGACGGGATCATCCTCGTCGATCCGCGGCGTTGCATCGGCTGCGGCTACTGCGTGGTGGCCTGCCCCTACGGCGCCCGCTACCTGACCCCGGCCGCCGAGCGGTCGCCGAACGACACCCCCGGGATCGCCGACAAGTGCACCTGGTGCTACCACCGGATCAGCCGGGGCGCCCTGCCGGCCTGCGTCGAGGTCTGTCCCGTCGGGGCCCGGAAGTTCGGCGACGCCGCCGACCCGCAGAGCGAGATCGCGATCCTGGTCAGGGAGCGGGCGCCAAAGCCCCTGTGGCCCGAGTTCGGGACCCGGCCGAGGGTCCTGTACCTCGGTCCGGCGGTCGAGGAGGCCTGAGCCATGATCCTGTCCGGGCGCTCGGTGATCTTCGCTGGCCGGCCGATCCCGCTTGGCCCGCGCGAGGCGGCGAACGCGCTCGGCCGTGAGATCGCCTCGATGCCACGGGGTCTGCGGCTGTGGTTCGCCGTCCTGCTCGGGACGATCGCCGTGGCGGTTCCGGCGGCGCTCCTGGCGCTGCCGCCGGGCTGGGAGGTTCTCGGCACCACGCCGACGTTCGAGTGGGGCCTCCTCATCGTCGGCTACGTCTTCTTCGCCATCACCACCAGCGGCCTGTGCCTCGCCTCGTCGCTGGGCACCGTCTTTGGAATCGAGCGCTTCCGGCCGCTCGAGAAGCGCCACGCCGTGCTGGCTCTGCTGTGCCTGTCGACCGCCTTCGGGATCATCGCCCTCGACCTCCACTACCCGGTCCGGATGGTCTTCGGGGCGATGCTCGTCCCCTCGCCGAGCTCGCCGATGTGGTGGATGGGCGTCTTCTACGGGATCTACCTGTGTGTCCTGGTGGTCGAGGTCTGGAGCATGTTCACGAACCACCCCCGGATCCACCAGGTTACCTGCACGATGGCCGCCTGCACCGCGATCGTCGCCCCGGCGACCCTGGGCGCGGTCTTCGGGGTGCTCGTGGCGCGACCGTTCTGGCACGGGCCGTTCACGGCCGTCCTCATGGTCGCCTCGGCCTTCCTCTCGGGCACGGCGCTCCTGGGTGTCGTGTTCTACGGGGTCCACCGCCTGCGGCTTGCCGGCGCGGAGCGGGCGGCGAGCCTGGCGATCCCCTCGATCCGGCTGCTGCTCTCGATCGGGCTGATCGCCGTCGCGGCCCTCGTCGGGCGCCAGGTCGTCGCCGGGCTCACGTCGGACCTGCCGGCGTTCCGCGAGGCCACCTCGCTGCTCGTGGCCGGGCCCCTCGCCTGGCAGTTCTGGGGCCTCCGGGTGATCCTCGGCCTGGCGATCCCGATCCTGCTCCTCGCGATCCCGGCGACGCGAACCCCGGCCGGTACCTTCGCCGCCTCGCTCCTGGCGATCGCCGGCGTGTTCGTCGACCGGCTGACGTTCGTCTCCGCCGGCCAGATCGCCCCGACCTCGGTCGCCGGGAACGTGACGGCACCGTTCGCGGTCTACTCGCCGTCGCTCGTCGAGATCGCGATCATCCTCGGGGCCGTCGCCTTCGTCGCCTTCGTCTACACCCTCGCCGAGCGATACGTCGATCTCAACGAATCCGATGCCCACGCGGCAGTGACGCTGCCCGTCCCATCGCTCGAGCGCCTCCGGGCCCTGTTCCCCCACCGGCGACGAACGGTGGCAGACGACGCAGCGCCGGGTCCGGGTTCGGCAGCGGGCGTCCAATGATCCGGCCCGTGGCCCGCTACGCCTACCCCATCGGCCTGGGCCTGCTGCTCCTGTCCATCGCCCTGGTCGGGACGTTCGTTCTCGTCACGGTGCTGCCGGAGGTCGTCCGCCTCGCGGCGAACCCGCCCGCGCCGACGGCCTCGCCGACGCCCGTTCCGTCGCCGTCGAGCGCGATGTCGCCGATCGGGATCGGCATGCCGGCGGACGCCGACTGCGGCGCCTGCCACCTCGACGCCAGCGGCATCGTGGGCACCCGGGACATCCCGGCGCTCGCCCATCCGCTCGAGGGCTGGACGGACTGCACGGCCTGCCACGCGAACGATTCCCTGGTCCGGAGCGCGCCGGGCCACTCTGGCCTCCACAAGACCGACTGCCTGACGTGCCACCGGGTGCCCAGCGCCGAGGGCACCGCGCCGCCCCGGCCACATCACCTCGTGACCGGCACGTCCTGCGTCACCTGCCACGGCACCCAGCCGACGGCCAGTGGCGCGCCGCTCCCGACGGACATGGCCGGCCGCAGCAACTGCTGGATCTGCCACAGCGGCACGGAGTTCGATGAGCTGTTCAACGAGCCGCTGCAGACGGCGGCGCCATCCCCGGCATCACCGTCGATCGAGCCCTGACGGGCCGGCCAGATGGCCGGGCTCCCGGGGTCCGGAGTGCCCGACGAGCCCGTCCGCGTGACTGCCGATCAGACGACCTCTGGCCCTCTCCGTTCTGTGGTCCGGGCGCGCCAGACTTAGCCAGGGTGCGCAGGCGCCTCGATGACACTGCCTGCTGAGCGTGAGGCCGCGGTGACGCAGAACGGCTCGATGACGCCGGGCGAGCCCCTCCGGGTGCTCCTCGCGATCCTCGACTTCCCGCTCGTCAACGCCGGCCTCCGGGCGGCCATCGAGGCCGAGC
>JBFMEV010000072.1:0-6056 GCA_040752335.1 Chloroflexota bacterium | reverse complement strand
GGCGAGCGAGGCCAGGAAGGCCACGGCGGCCACGAGGCGGCGGCGGCGCCGGAGGCGGCGGGCGGCCAGCCCATCGGCGTCCCAGAACGGATCGTGGCGGCGCAGCGAGAGCGAGGGCACGGGGGTCACCTCCAGGGCTGGGGCTTGGGTTGCCGAATCGGGGTCGGGGGTCGGGGTCGGGCGGAGCAGGCTGGCGTCAGCGATCGCGAGGTCGAAGCGCGCGGCGCCGGTGACCCACCATCCAGGTCACCATCAGGGCTCCGGCCGCGAGGAACGCCCCCACGGCCGCGGCGTCCGGGTCGTCGGTTGCGGCGCGCTCGGTCGCGTCGGTCGTGGTCGGGGGCGGGGTCACCCGCGAGCCACCCGGCGGCGTCGGCGCGGCGATCGCCGGGGGCGCCGGGCTGGCACCAGGGACCGGGACCGGCGCCGGCGCCGGCGTTGGCGGGGCGAGGGCGAACGGCGGCAGCTCGCCGACGATGGCGCTCGGCTGGATGCTGCGGTCCTGGTTCTTGTTGCCCGAGCCGTCGAGCTGGAGGGTCCGCATGTGCCACGGCGCGCCGGAAACCTGGCCGGCCCCGTCGCGCTCGCCGCCGGCGGCCAGGTTCCAGAACGCCGACTGGGCCAGGTGGCCGCCCCAGGCCAGGAGCACGGCGCTGCCGATGCTCGTGAACCGGACGGTGAAGTCGGCGGTGCTGTTGCCGGCCGCCGAACCGGCGTGGACCGGGCCGCCGATCGAGGTGATCGTGCCGCCCCAGATCGTGAGCCGCCGCGGCGCGCCCGAGTAGACCTGGGCGGTCGTGACGCTGAGGCCGTCGGCGACGAACGGGTCGGCCGGGAAGGCGGCGGTCGAAGAGGTCGGCAGCGACGGGCACATCGACGAGACCGCGCCGCCGCTCGGGGAGCAGATCGCGCCGCTCGCGTTCGTGACGTTCCAGGCCGCCAGGAAGTCGTAGGCCTTGTGGCCGCCCGCAGTGAAGTCGTAGTTGATGTGGACGACGTGGCTGCCCGGGGTGAGGCCCTCGAACGCGACCCGGAAGGGCACGACCCCGCCCTCGGGGTAGCGCGAGTTGTTGCCGTTGAGGTTGCCGTTCTGCCAGGCGAAGTCGGTGGACGCCCACTGGTCGAGGTTGACGGTCGTGGCCGCCCGGGCTGGTCCGACGCCCAGGCCGGTTGCCAGCGCGGCGAGGACGACGGCCAGGGCGACGATCTCGGCGATGCGGCGTGTCCTCCGCCGGCGGCGCGATCGGCCATCGGGATCCCACCATGGATCCCGCCGCGCTCCGATCGACCAGACGACCGTCCCCACCGGCATGCCCTCCTGCCGTGACCGGGGGCAAGCGTGCCGGGACATGGGGTCCCAGCGTCGAGAGTGACGGTTGGGCTAGCGACCGCCCTGAACCACCCCGGACGTCACCGCCGGAGGTGCGCGAACAACGTTCCGGTGTCGGGCCGCACCGACACCGGGTTGAAGCCTACTTGGCGGGCTTGGGCTTGTTCTGCTTCGGCTTCTTGGGTGTCTTGGCCTTCTTGTCCATGCCTGTCGCCTCCGATCGAACTCGGCCTAGGCCGTCGCGGCCGCCACGTCGCGCAGGGCCGGGATGATCTCCCGCCCGTAGATCTCGATCTGTTCCTCCTCGCCTCCGTTCATCAGGTACAGGTTGAACTGGTCGACGCCGGCCGCGGCGAGGGTGCGCAGGCGGTCGATGTGGTCCGCCACGGAGCCGACGAGGCAGAAGCGGTCGACGATCTCGTCGGTGACGAACGCCGCGTTCGAGCTGCCAACTTCGGCGTGGTGGAGGTAGTCGTAGCCCTCCCGGTCGCGGATGTACTGGGTGAGCTCCGGCGGCAGATCTTCGCGCGGGTACTTGTTCACGAGGTCGACGACGTGGTTCGAGACGAGTGCCGGGAACCAGCGCGTCCGGTCGCGACCGTCGGCCAGGTCACCGACGTGGGCTGGGGCCGCGGCCATGACCTTCACCGCGCTCGGATCGCGGCCCGACTCGGTGGCGGAGGCCCGGACCTGGGAGGTGAACCAGCGGACGAGGTCGGGGTCACCGATCTGGAGCATCGCTCCATCGGCGATCCGGCCGGTGAGCTTGAGGGCCACCGGCCCGTAGCCGGCGATCCAGACCGGGAGCCGGTATGCCGGCGTCCACGGAAGCCTGAGCGTCGCGCCTTCGAACTCGATCGACCGACCCTCGACGAGGGCCCGGATGACATGGACCGCATCCTCGAGGTCCTGCATCGAGGTCGGCTTCTTGCCAAGGACCCGGCGGGCGGAGTCGCCACGGCCGATGCCGAGATCCATCCGCCCCCCCGAGATCTCGTTCAGCACGGCGAGCGAGGAGGCCGTGACGGACGGCTCGCGGGTCGCCGGGTTGGTGACGCAGGTGCCGAGCCGCATCAGGGTTGTCGCCTGCGCCATCAGCACCAGGAGCGGGTACGGGTCGCGCCAGATGACGTGCGAGTCGAAGATCCAGCCGTACTCGAATCCGGCCGCCTCGGCAAGTTTCGCCAGCGACACGGTCCGCTCCAGCGGGTGGTCCGGCCTGAGCGTGAACCCAAACTGCATCGTTGGCGCGCCTCCAGCTGCGTCGCGTGGTCGACGGAAACGCCAGCGTACAACGGCGATCGTTGCGTGAGGAGCGTCCGGACGTCGATGCGGGTGCGGCCAGGGGACCCGGAGAACGAGGGGGGCTTGTTTGCGTTCGTACACTGGCGCGATGGGTTGGGGGAGGGTCCGCCGCGTCTCACTCGTCGTGATCGGGGTGCTCGTCGCCGCGACCTCGAGCAATGCCGCCAATGGCGCCATCACATGGGTACCCGGCGAATGGCACGGACGCCTGTCGATGGTGGGCAGCCTGACAGGTCCCGACACCGTCACGACAGTGTCCGTCCTGAGTTCCCGCTTCGAGTTCCGACTCGACGCCGTCGGCGGGGTGTACGGGACGAAAGGAACCTCGGGAACCCTCGACGATTTCGCATTCATCGACGACTTCGGCGGGGTCTTCAGTGTCGAGGACGAGGACATCGGCTCGTTCACGGTCGATGCAAGCATCTCGGACTGTCAACTCCACGGCGACTCGTTCACGATCCTGTTCGACTGCCTCGTCATCCTTTCGAACACCTACGTCGTAGGTGACGCACCCATCACTGTAGAACACCGCTTCCTCCTGACCGACGTCGATCTGGCGCCGATCACGATCACCTGCTCCCAGGCGTACGGCCGGCAGGCGCTGTATCAAGCCCCGATCGAAGGCACCAGCCTGTCGATCACGGGCACGTTCGAGTGGATGGCGTTCCGGACCGAGGTCATCGACCAAGACGACATGGTCGAGACAGTCAATGACATGCTCGACGAGATCGACGCCGCGAATAGCGCGGGCGACTATCTGAAGGCGATCGAACTGATCAGGGGCCTCCTGTCCTACCTGCCGAATATCGGCAATACGATGGCCAAGGCCGAGGTTTGCCGCGAGGGTCAAAACGCCACTGGCGCGCTTTGGCCATGGTTGCGGTCGGCTGCCGATCGGACCATCCTCGGGGTGATTGACGGACAGGCGTTGTTCACGACATACGATCTAATCGGCGCCGTGTCGATCGGTGTAGGCGCCGGAGTGATGGCGACCTCGAACGCGGATACGGGAGTCGCACGCGAACGGAAGCAGGCGCTTGAGACGGCGCTCGGATTCAAGCTCGAGAACGCCCTCGCAGCGGCAGGCAAACTTGCCCCCGAACGAGGCAATGCGGCCGCGGACGAGGAGCTGGCTGTCTTGGAGCGGGAGATCCGGGCGATCGCAACAGCAGCGAAGCAGTACGGCATGAACGAGCTGTACGCGAAAGTCCCAGGTGCCTACAGATGAGTCGCCTCCGCGCGGTGATCGCGGTGGTTGTGCTGGTCACGCTGAGCTGCGCACCAGAGCAGTCGAGCGAGGCACCCACAGGGCTCACCCTGCGGGAACCTCCCGGCGACTCGGTCGGTCTTGTGCCTACCTTCCGCTGGGAGGCGGTCGAAGGTGCCGATCACTACCGGCTGGTGCTCCTGGATGCCTCCGACTTCCCCGTGTGGGCCTGGGAGGGTACCGACACCGAGGTCACCTTGCTCGGCTTCGAGCATGATCCGGAGCTCGGCGGCCCGGTCGTCGGCGACGACTCCACCTGGAGTGTCGCGGCCCTCGCCGCTGATGGCCACGTCGTGGCGATCAGCGAGGCCGCGACGATCTCGCCGGGCGTTGCCGCGCCGAGTCGCGCCCCCGAGGTGAGTCCCACCCCGGCGGCCACGCTCGATCGGTCCGGCGTACCCGAGGATCCCTGCACCCTCCTCGCACGAGCCGATCTCGAGCCGTTCTTCGGCGAGGTCCCGGATCCGCAGGTCGTCGATCTCGGGACGGCTGTCGAGTGCCGGGTCGAGGAGGGCGTGTTCGGTTACGTCAGCCTGACCGTCCAGGCGACGACCGAGACGTCCGTCGGCGACAACGCCTGCCGGGATTGCACCCCGATCGACGCCGGGGACGACGCGCGGGGGCGCCTCGCGACCTCCGGCGGGCGGGTCGTGGCGATCTCGGACGGCCTCTTGCTCGCGGTCGAAGTCAGCGGCCTCGGGGACGTCACGCTGGACCAGCTCGGCGCGCTCATTCGGGCGGCGATCGGTCGCCTCTGACGCCAGGCCCACCGGCGGCGCGGCTGAGCGTCATGTGCTCAGCTACCGGTGATGCGGCTCAACTGGACGCCGTAGAGCCCGGAGATCGAGCTGTCGAACGACGACGCCATCCCGAACCAGACCCGTCCATCGAGCTCGACGAGCGTCGAGAAGTGGACCGAGATGTCGGTGTGGACCGTGTCCGCACGGCGCTCGGCTAGGGCGACCCTGACGAGGCGCTCGTCGAGCGCGATCCAGGCACCGCCGCGGCTGTCGACGAGGAGGCCAGGCAAGCCGCCCGGATCCGGTCCCAGCGGCAACTCGACGACCTTGACGGTGGCACCGCTCACCGGATCGATGCTGAAGAGGGCCGTCGCCCGCCGGCCGCTCGCGACCTCTGACAGGACCCACACGACCGTGTCGTCGGCGGCCAGGCGGAGCGCCCCCGCGGCATCCGAGCTCGTGGTCGAGTTGACCGCCCCGAGGTCGGCATGCGTCCTTACCACGCTGTTCGAACCGGGATCGATCTCGAGGACCGAACCGGCGGTGGCATCGATCGTCCAGACTCGGTCGAATGCGAACAGGACGTCCGTCAACCTGTTCGTGTTGATCCCGCCCCCGTTGATGGTGGCGACGATCTCGTTCGTGGTTGGGTCGATCCGAACAACCTCGCCCGTGCCGTTCGAAGCCAACCAGAGCGCCCCGGCCCCGGCCGCCACCGCCCGTGGGACCCGCCCGGCGGGCACCTTGATCTCGGCGACGACGAGATCGGCCTGGGGGTCGATGCGGAGGAGACTTCTCCCGCCGCTGTCGACGGCCCACAGCGTGCCGTCGAGGACCGCCAGGCCATGCGGCCGGCCGTCCACCTCGAACGAGCGGTCGAGCCGCGTCCCGGCGAGGTCGAAGACCGTGATCGTCTCGCTCCTGATCGCCGTGACCCAGGCCGTGGCTCCATCGAGGGCTATCCCCTGGACGTCCTCGATCGGGAGGAAGGCCGGGTCCAGCGTGCCCGTGAGGTCACGCGGAGCATTGTTCGGATCGGGGCTCGCCTCCGGCTTCTCGCTCGCGAACGCGGCGGGTCGAGTCGAGCTCGGCGTTGCTGTGGCGACGTCGGGCGGTTCGGTGGCCGTCGAGCCGCCGCAGGCGACAAGGGCAACCGCGGTCGCGAGGGCAAGAGGTCCGCGAGCGGAGCGCCACAGGGCTCGATCCAAGTTCGCTCCCCTCCCTCCGCCGGCCGAACCTGCTCGCGGTCAGGGTCGAACGAGGTCGCCGTACTGGTCTGGTCGGCGGTCGCGGTAGAACTGCCAGGTCTGGCGGACCTGCTGGATGACGTCGAGGTCCATGTCTCGGATGATCAGCTCCTCGGCGTAGGGGTCGCCGACCGCGCCGATGAACTGACCGCGCGGGTCACAGAAGT
>JBFMEV010000071.1:0-6105 GCA_040752335.1 Chloroflexota bacterium | reverse complement strand
GCCGAGGCCGCCGCTCACGAGGCCCTCGACCGCCTCGAGCGCCGCCGCCTCGTGGTCGGCCGCCGGGGCCGCCCCGGTCCTCGCGGCCCGGTGGCCACCGCCCGGCCGGTCCTCGCCGCTCGACCAGCCGACCACGATCACCACCTCGCCCCGGGCCGGGATCGTGCCGGTCTCGAGGGCGGTCACCAGGTCGGCGAGCGAGCCGCGGACGACCTGCTCGTGAAGCTTTGTGAGCTCGCGACAGACCGCCGCCGGCCGGTTCGGGCCGCATGCCGTCGCCAGCTCCCGGAGGGTGGCCGCCAGGCGGCCCGGCGCCTCGAAGATCAGCGCGCCGCGCTCATCGGCGGCGATCGCGGCCAGGCGGTCGCGGCGGGCCCGGCCGCTCCGGGGCAGGAAGCCCTCGAAGACCCACTGTGGCCCGGCCAGCCCGGAGACCGCCACCGCCGCGAGCACCGACGACGCCCCCGGAATCGCCTCGACCCGCCCGCCTTCGGCGGCCCAGGCGGCGGCCAGCTCCATCCCCGGGTCGCTGACCGCCGGCGTCCCGGCGTCGGTCACGAGGGCCAGGTCGGCACCGCCGCGGAGATGGGCCACGAGCTCGGCCAGGCGGCCCGGCCCGCTCCGGGCGTGGTAGCTCACGGTCCGCGTCCCGATCGTGTAGCGACCCAGCAGGCGCCTCGCGACCCGGGTGTCCTCGGCCGCGATGAGCGGCACCCCGCGCAGGACCTCCAGCGCCCGGAGCGTCACGTCGCCGAGGTTCCCGATCGGGGTCGCGACGAGGAAGAGCGTGCCGCCCGGACCTCCCGCCATCGGCGGCGTCAGCCGCGCGCCGAGCCGGGGCGTCGTCGCGGGTACAGGTAGTCGACGCCCGCCGTTCTCGGCCCGAGCTTGGCGATCGGCGGCACCTGGCGCTTGAACTCGGACGTCGCGACCATCCGGTCGACCCGGGCCACGAAGGCCGGGTCGAAGCCCAGGCCCACGACCTCCTCGACCGAGCGCCGCTTGTCGATCCGCCAGAACAGCAGCCGGTCGAGCTCCGGGTAGCTGAAGCCGGCCTCGGCCTCGTCGGTCTGGCCGGGCCAGAGATCGGCCGAGGGGGCCTTGCGGATGACGACCTCGGGCACGCCGATCGCAGCCGCCACCTGGCGGACCTGGGTCTTGTAGAGGTCGCCGATCGGGTTGAAGGCGCAGGCGCTGTCGCCGAACAGGGTCGTATAGCCGATGAGCGCCTCGGTCTTGTTGCCGGTCCCCACGACGAGGCCGCCCCACGTCACCGAGCGGTCGTACAGGACGGCCATCCGCATCCGGGCGGCGAAGTTGCCGCGCCGGAGCGGGCTCGCGGCCAGCCCTTCGGGGCCCGAGGCGCCGGGCATCTCGCCGGCGCCGAAGAACGCGTCCACGAGGCCGCCGATCTCGACGATCTCGCTGGCACAGCCGAGGGCCTCGACGACGGTCTCGGCGTCGGCCCGCGACGCCGGCGATGACGAGCCGGCCGGCATGAGGACGCAGCGCAGCCGCTCCGGGCCGATGGCCTCGGCGACGAGGTACGCGACGAGGGCGCTGTCGATACCGCCCGAGAGCCCCAGGACCGCCCGTTCGAAGCCGGCCTGGCGGAGCTGGCCGCGGATGAACTCGGCGATCACCCGGCGGGCGACGTCGGTGTCGATCGCCAGCTCCGACGGCAGCTCGAACATCGGGCTGCCGTCGACGCCCGCGGTCGGCGAGGCTTGGCGGGTCACGCGGCGCCGGCCTTCCGCCGAGTCGCCGGGCCCGCCGCCCGCGAGCTCACCGGTGGCGCGGATCCCGGCGACGGCGACCCCGGCCCGGCCCGGAAACCGATCGGCCGGCCCTCACCGGGCTCGGCGGCGACGTCCAGGCCGTCCTCGGCCCCCTCCTCGGCCGTGGAGTCGCGGGCCAGGCCGGCCCGCTCGGCGATGAGCCGTCGCCACTCCCGGCTCACCAGCTCGGGCCGCTCGTCGCGGAGCAGCGGCAGGGCGATCCGCTCGCGACGGACCTCGGCCAGATCCACGTCCGCGAAGAACAGGCCCTCGTCGAACAGCGGGGCCGAGAAGATGGCTGCGCCGGCCGGTCCGATGACCTCCGAGCCACCCCAGAACGAGATCGACTCGTCGACCCCGACCCGGTTGCAGAAGACGACGAACGAGGTCGTCAGCTGGGCGTAGGTCCGCATCAGCGTCCGCCACGACGTCGCCGTCCCGAGCCCCACCTCGCTCGTCGTGGCGAGATCGCGGCCCGGCGACGACGACACGTTGATGAGGATCTGGGCCCCATCGAGGGCCAGGACCTGGGGCGTCGAGACGTGCCAGAAGTCCTCGCACACCGCCAGCCCGACGCCCACCCCGAGCCGCGACGGAGCGGCCCGCAGGACGTCGCCGGGCGAGAAGAAACGGCGCTCATCGAACAGGCCGTAGGTCGGGAGGTAGAGCTTCCGGTGGACGTGCCGCAGCTCCCCGTCCTCGAGGAGTGCGGCCGCGATGAACAGCCGATGGTCGCCCGACTCCTCGACGAACGAGACGACCGCCGACAGGCCGGCTGTCGCGGCTGCGAGCCGCGACAGCCGGGGATCGTCCAGGCGCATCGCCACCTCGGCGGCCAGGTCCTGGAGCTGGTAGCCGGTCAGTCCCAGCTCCGGGAAGACGACGAGGTCGGCGCCGCCGACGCGAGCCTGGTCGAGGAGCTCGTGATGGCGAGCCACGTTGGCCTCGAGATCCCCGAGACGCGGTGCGACCTGGGCAAGGGCGATCCGGAGCGGTTGCACGGGATCGAGTCTAGGGCCGACCGGGCCTGGCGTCGACGCGCGCGACCGGAGCGGCGGGCCGGGTCGGTCCACCGACCTCGAGCGCCGGCGACGGATCAGGCGTGCGGCGGCCCCGGCTCGACGAAGTGCGGGGCCTCCACCGGCGCAACGGGCGCCTCTGCCGCGGGCACCTCGATCTGGCCGGCCCGGGCCCTGGCCGCCACCTCGTCCACCGTGATCGGGAAGTGGCAGGCGACCAGGTGGTCCGGGGCCACCTCCACGAGCGGCGGGACCTCGGACGCGCAGCGCGGCTGGGCCTGGAAGCAGCGGGTCCGGAAGACGCAGCCGCTGGGCGGGTCGATCGGGCTGGGGACGTCGCCCTGGAGCACGATCCGCTCGCGCGTCAGCTGGATCCTGGGATCCGGGACCGGCACGGCCGACAGCAGCGAGTGAGTGTAGGGGTGGAGCGGCGCGGAATAGATGGTCTTTCGGGGCGCCGTCTCGACGATGTGGCCGAGGTACATGACCGCGACCCGGTGCGAGATCTGGCGGACGACCGCGAGATCGTGGGCCACGAACAGGTAGGCGATCTCGTACTCCTCCTGGAGGTCCTTCAGGAGGTTCAGGATCTGGGCCTGGATCGAGACGTCCAGGGCCGACACCGGCTCGTCGCAGACGATGAGCTTGGGCCGAAGGGCGATCGCCCGGGCGACCCCGATCCGCTGGCGCTGACCGCCGGAGAACTCGTTCGGGTAGCGGTTGTAGTGCTCGGGGTTGAGCCCGACCCGCTCCATCAGCTCCTGGACAGCCGCCTTGACGCCACCCGGCGGCTCGACGCCCTGGATCCGGAACGGCGCGCTGATGATGCCGCCGACCGTGTGGCGGGGGTTCAGGGCGTTGTAGGGGTCCTGGAAGATCATCTGGGCCTTGCGCCGGATCGGCCGGAGCTGGGCCTGTGACAGGTTCGCGATCTGGGTCCCGTCGAGCTCGATCTGGCCGCCGGTCGGCTTGATGAGGCGGAGGATCGAGCGGGCCGCGGTCGTCTTGCCCGAGCCGCTCTCGCCGACGAGGCCGAGCGTCTCGCCGGTATTGAGCGACAGGCTGATCCCGTCGACGGCCTTCACCTGGCCCACGACCCGGGGCAGGAGGCCGCGGGAGCGGACCGGGAAGTAGGTCCGGAGGTCGGTGACCCGCAGGATCTCGCGCTCGACGGCAGCCGTCATTTCGGCGCCCCGGCGAGGATCCGGCGGACGTCCTCGGAGATCGCTCTGCGTTCCTCGGCCGGCAGGTGGCACCGGACGAGGTGGTTCGGCGAGGTCGGCAGGAGCTCGGGCCGGACGGACAGGCAGGCGCCGCCGGGCACCCGGTCGCTGTAGTTGCAGCGCGGCTGGAAGACGCAGCCGGCCGGCAGGTTGATCGGCGACGGCGGGTTGCCCCGGATCGGGTCGAGCCGCTTGGGCAGCTCCCGATCCATTCGCGGGATCGACGAGAGCAGCCCCAGGGTGTAGGGCATCTCCGGCTGGTCGTAGATGATCGAAGTCTGCCCAACCTCGACGAGCCGGCCACCGTACATCACGGCAACGTCGTCGGCGACGTCGGCCACGATGCCGAGGTCGTGGGTGATCAGGATGACCGTCGTCCCGAACTCGTCCTTGAGGGCCGAGATCAGCTCCAGGATCTGGGCCTGGACGGTGACGTCGAGGGCCGTCGTGGGCTCGTCGGCGATGAGCAGCTGGGGTGAGTTGATGAGGGCCATTCCGATCATGACGCGCTGGCGCATGCCGCCCGACAGCTGGTGCGGATACGCGTCGATCCGCCGCTCCGCCGCCGGGATGCCGACGTGCTTCAGCATCTCCAGGGTTTCCTTGCGGGCCGCGGCCCGCCCGACCTTGCGATGGGCCAGGATCGCCTCGACGATCTGGTCGCCGATCCGGTAGAACGGATGGAGGCTCGACATCGGGTCCTGGAAGATCATTGCCATCTCGGACCCGCGGAGCGCCTGGATTTCCTCGGACTGCAGCCGGGTCAGCTCCTGGCCGTCGAGCCAGATCTGGCCCGAGACGTGGCCGCCCATGCCCCTGACGAGGCCCATGATCGCCTGGGCCGTGACGCTCTTGCCGGAGCCTGACTCGCCGACGACGGCGAGCGTCCGGCCTTTCTCGAGGCTGAGCGAGACGCCGTCGAGGGCCCGGACGACGCCGTCCTCGGTGTTGAACGAGACGGCCAGGTTCTCGATCGACAGGAACGGCCGCTCCGGGGAGGGCTCCGCTCTCCCCGCCATCTCCTCGGCGTTGATCATCCGACGCGGACCCGCGGATCGACCACCGCGTACAGGAGGTCCACGACCAGGTTGGCGACGATGATCAGGGAGGCTGTCACGAGGGTGATGCCGGTGATGATCGGCAGGTCGGACGTCAGGACCGAGCCGATCGCGAGATTGCCGAGGCCCGGCAGGTTGAAGATGTTCTCGGTGATGATCGCCCCGCCCAGGAGATATGCCAGGTCCAGCCCGGCGGCGGTCACGATCGGCGTCAGGCCGGCCCGGAGGGCGTGCTTGATGACGACGACGCGCTCGGGCAGGCCCTTCGAGCGGGCCGTCCGGATGTAGTCCTCGCCGAACACCTCGAGGACCTGGTTGCGGGTCAACCGCATGTAGAACGCGGCGTTGAGGGTCGCGATCGTGATCCACGGCAGAATCATCGTCTGGATGAACTTGCCCAGGTTCTTGTCCGGTGGCACCCACGACGGGATGGGTAACCAGTGCCACCACAGGACGACGAAGAAGAACAGGGCCAGGCCGATGAAGAACGACGGTAGCGAGTAGCCGACGAGGGCGATTCCCATGACCGTCCGGTCCTGCCATTTGCCGCGTTTGAGGGCGGCAACCACACCGAAGGTCAGGCCGATGACCATCCAGGTGACGAACCCGCCGATCGCCAGCCAGAACGTCACCGGGGCGGCTCTCGTGATCTCGTCAAGGACCTCGTGGTTCTTGAGGAACGAGTAGCCGAGGCACGGCGCCTCGCACTCGAGGGGCCGGGACGTGTCCGCCAGATACGTGCGGCCGAAGAAGATCCCGCCGACGAACCGCTGGTACTGCTCGATGGGCGGGATGTCGAGCTCCAGGCGGTGGCGGTTGTTCTCGATGATCTGGGGGCTGCAGGCCTTGCCGCAGGACAGCCGGGCCGGGTCGGCCGGCATCAGGCTGAACAGCAGGAAGACGGTCAGGGTAAGGAGGAAGAGGAGCAGCACCATGCCGAGCGTCCGCCGCACGATGTATCCGGCCACTCAGCGTCTCCTCGTTCGGTGAAGCGACGTCTCGGGGAGCGGCGGTGCCGCTCCCCGAG
>JBFMEV010000070.1:0-6961 GCA_040752335.1 Chloroflexota bacterium | reverse complement strand
GGCCGTGGCGGCCGGGGTGGCCGGGGTCGGGGTCATCGTCCGGCCGGTCGTGCCGCCGTCAGGCAGGCTGTCCCGCGGCGTCGCCACGCGGAGATCGCCGGACACCGACTTGAAGCTGAACGGGACGCTGCCGTCGCCGACGATCAGGACCTTGCGGCCGGGGCCGGCGTCGCGGCGGTGGGGCAGCTCGCTGCTCAGGTCGCCGGTCACGGTCCGGGCCTCGATCCGGAGCCCCATCCGGCCGACGATCGTGACATCGCCGCTGACGGTCTCGATGCCGAACGGCCCGCTCCCGGCCAGGTCGGCATCGATGCGGACGTCGCCGGAGGTCGTTCCGACCTCGGCCCGGGTGAGGCGCGGGCCGCGGACCGCCAGGTCGCCCGAGATCGTCCGGGCCCGGAGCTCGAGCGTGCCGGCGGCCGCGATGCGGGCCTCGCCGGAGACCGAGTCGAGCTCGAGGCTGCCGGCCAGGCCGGCGAGGGTCACGTCGCCCGAGGCCGTCCGGA
This sequence comes from Chloroflexota bacterium, assembly GCA_040752335.1. GTDB lineage: Bacteria > Chloroflexota > Limnocylindria > Limnocylindrales > CSP1-4 > UBA5189. Next base: position 6,455 of record JBFMEV010000070.1, on the reverse strand, counting down.
TCTTCAGTGGACCGGTGAGGTCGTCGGCCTCGAGGTCGCCGCTGGCGGTCTCGATCGAGATCAGGGCGGTCCGCGGGACCTCGACCTCGAGGTCCGGCGACGATCGCCGGCCGAGGCCGAGGACGATGTCGAAGCCGAACCGGTCGGGGGCGGTCAAGGACAGTGAGCCGGCGCCGGTCTCCACCTGAAATAGCTCAGCCAGCGACCGGCCGTGCCGCTCGCGAACTCGGGCTGTGGCCCCGTCCACGCCCCGGAGCCGGATGCTCCCGGCGGCCTGGCGGAGGTGGAACCGACCGGTGGCGCCGATCTCGTGCTCGAGCATCGAGGCGTCCCTGGTGGTCGTGCTCATCGGGCGTCCCTCCCGAGGGCGCGGATCGCGTCCGCGGCCTCGTTGGCGTTGATCTCATGGCGGGCCAGTCGCTCGAGGATGTCCTGGCGGGTGGCCCGGGTGGCGGCGGGATCGGCGGACGGCTCGGCCTCCGCCTCATCGGCCCCGTCGGCCCCGTCGGCCCCGGCGCGGGGCCCGAAGCCAAGGGCCCGGACGAGCGCCTCCAGGCGGGAGCGGACGGTCGGGTAGGACAGGCCGAGCTCGCGTTCCATGTCGCGGAGGTTGCCGCGAGCGCGGAGGAAGCTCTCAAGGAGGGCCAGCTGCTCGCGGCTCAGCCGGCCGAAGCGGCCGACGCTGAAGTCGCCCTCGAGCGTGGTCCCGCAGCTCCGGCAGTGGAGCCGGGTGACCGCGAGCTCGCCGGAGCAGACGGGGCACGTGGAGATGACGTCGTGCGGCATGGGGTGGCTGGCTTCCCGACCTTCGACTTCGGTGTGGTCAGGTCACACTATCGCATCCCATACTTCACTTTGTCAATAGGCACTTACAGTTTTCGCAAGGCTACGGTCGAGATCGTCGCCCGGTGTGCCGGGACCGCCGCTGCGGGCGCTCGTTTTCGCCGGATATCGACACCCGTAGTCCAGCGCGGCGCCCAGGGTCGTCGTGCGCCGGCCGGAGGTGCGTTCCATGAGGGCAGGCGGCTCCCAACCGGCCCCGGGACGGCGATGGCGAGTCGCATTCACGCCCTGGATCACGGGGGCCGATGTGTGACAAGGATCCGGCCGTCGGCGGCCGAGCGAATCGGTGGAGCCGATGCGCGGCGGATACGTCCGCCCTGCCGCCGATCGAGCTCAGACGGGCCGGGCGATCGGGGCGACGATCGCGACCGCCGCCCGCACGAGGTCGTCGGGCGCAAGCTCCACCTGGAGGCCTCGTCGCCCGGCCGAGACGAGGACCGTCGCGTGGGCCATCGCCCCGGCGTCGAGGATGACGGGCAGGCGGCGGCGAACACCGAGCGGGCTGATCCCGCCGATGACATAGCCGGTCGCGCGCTCCGCCGCGGCGGGGTCGGCCAGGTCCGCCCGGCGTCCGCCGAGCGCGTCGGCGAGGCGCTTGAGGTCGAGTGATGCAGCCACGGGCACGATCGCGAGCGCCAGGGTCCTGTCGACCACGGCGACGAGCGTCTTGAAGATCCGCCCCTCGTCGACGCCGAGCGCGGCTGCCGCTTCGCGACCGTAGGCCGGCCGCTCGTCGCGGGCCGTCCCGTGCCGCTCGGGCGCCTCGTACTCGAGGACGCGGAACGGGACGCCGGCCCGTGTCAGTGCCTCGGTGGCACGGGTCGCGCGGGTGCTCATCGGGGCAGGATAGGGGCCGGAGGCTCCGACGCATCTGATGCGCGGCACCGCTCTCCGCTCGCGAGCGCGTTCTCGATGAATGAGCACGACCTCCCCCCGACTTCGTGCGGGAATCGCAGGAAGTCGGGGGTGGGGCTCGTTCGTTCGTGCGATTCGTGCCGGCCAGGCAGCGGGCCTGGGTGGCGGCTTGGCTAGCGGGCCTGGGTGGCGGCCAGGCGAGGCGCGTGCCAGCGGCCATGCCCACGCAGGCCGGGTGTTCGCCGCCGATCCGCTATCCTCGCGAAGCCGGCCGGTCGTTCGCGCCGCAACATCGCGGCCCCGCGGAAAGCGGCCCGGCAACCTGGAGACAGCTTGACCTTCGAACCGCTCGGCCTGTCGGCCGATCTGCTTCGGACAGTGGCCGAGGAGGGCTACACGGAGCCCACTCCCGTCCAGTCCGCCGCCATCCCCCTCGTTCTCGCCGGCCGCGACGTCCTCGCCGCCGCCCAGACCGGCACCGGCAAGACGGCCGCCTTCGTCCTGCCGATCCTCGACCGCCTCCGGCACCACGCCAACACCTCGTTCTCGCCGGCCCGACACCCGGTCCGGGTCCTCATCCTCGTCCCCACGCGGGAGCTGGCGATGCAGGTCGACGAAAGCGTCCGGACCTATGGCCGGACCGTCCCGTTGCGGCCGACGGTCGTCTTCGGGGGTGTCCCGATCGAGCCCCAGACGAAGGCCCTCCGGGCCGGCGTGGAGATCCTCGTCGCGACGCCCGGACGGCTCCTCGACCACGTCGGCCAGAAGGGCGTCAACCTCGGCCAGGTCGAGGTCCTCGTCCTCGACGAGGCCGACCGGATGCTCGACATGGGCTTCCTGCCGGACATCCAGCGGATCCTCGCCCTGCTCCCGCCGCGGCGTCAGAACTTGATGTTCTCGGCGACCTTCTCCGACGACATCCGGCGGCTCTCGAAGACGATCCTCCACAACCCGGCCACGGTCGAGGTGGCGCCCCGGAACACCGCCGCTGAATCGGTCCGGCAGCTCGTCTACCCGGTCGATCGCGACCGCAAGGAGGCCCTCCTCGCCCACCTCATCGCGAGCAACGACTGGCGCCAGGTGCTCGTCTTCACCCGGACCAAGATCGGGGCCTCACGGCTCGCGACCTATCTTGACCGGCGCGGACTCGAGGCGGTGGCGATCCACTCCGACCGGACCCAGCCGGAGCGGACCCGGGCCCTCGAGGGCTTCAAGACCGGGACGGTCCGGGTTCTCGTCGCGACCGACGTCGCCGCCCGTGGCCTCGACATCGAGGACCTGCCCCACGTCGTGAACTTCGAGCTGCCGTGGGAACCCCAGGACTACATCCACCGGATCGGGCGGACCGGCCGGGCCGGCGCGACTGGCGACGCGATCAGCCTCGTCTCGATCGACGAGGCCGATCTCCTCCGCGGCGTCCAGCGGCTCCTGAAAACCGCCATCCCGTGGACGGTCGAGGCGGGCTTCGTGCCGGATCGCAACGCCGAGCCCCAGCCGCTGCGCGGCCCGTCGACGGGCCGCCCCGGGCGGACCCATCACTACGCCCACCGGAGCCCGACCCGGCCGCGCTCGAGGAGCGGCTCCCGGGCTTGACGAGCGCCGCGCCGGCGTCGCCTCGGACGGAGGGCAGCTCGGCGTCAGGCTCGCGACCGGTCCTCCTCCAGGACGCCCTTGAGCCGGGCCAGGTCCTTGACGTTCGCCCGGCGCATCGCACTCGCCAGCAGGGGGGCGGCGATGCCGGAGAACCCGGATGGTTCACCGCGGTTCCGCAGGCGCATCCGGGTCCCACCTCCCGGCTCGTCCTGCCAGGCATAGGTTGTCTCCATCGCGAACGGGCCGTCCGCGGTGCTCATCACGAACCGCTCGCCTGGTACCAGCTCGCGAACCTCGTAGACGTAGGCCAGGGTCCGCCCCAGGAACCGAGCCACGAACGCGAGCCTGGACCCAACCTGCGCCGGCGGCGGCGTCCGCCACTCGACCGATCGGATGTTGCCGTACCAGCGGGTCGCATTGTCGGGATCGGCCGCGTACGCCGCCACCTCGGCCCGCGGGCGATCGATGACGATCTCCGTCTCGACGTCCACCTTGCTCATCCGCTCGCCTCCTCCACATCTTGGGGTTCGAGCAGCTCGGCCAGGCGTTCGAGCATCGACCGCCAGCCACCCTCGTGCGAGGCCACCGCCTCGCCTGGCAACCGCTCGTGGGTCAGGACGAGCCACGTCGACGCCCCTCGGGCAACGAGCTCGACCGTGACGACGCTCGGCTCGGTGCCCGTGTACTCCGAGCGCCAGGTGAACGACAGCCGGCGCGGCGGGTCGAGCTCCAGGAACACGCCGGCGTGCTCGATCCGGACGTCGCCCTCGACCATCGCGACGTGCAGCCGGCCGCCGGGCCGGACGTCGGCAGCGACCTCGGCCCGGCCGAACGGCGACATCCAGCGAACCATCGTCGCGGGCTCGGTCAACGCCCGGTACACCACGTCCGGCGGTGCCGGCAGCATTCGCTCGACCCGGGCGACGACGGCCGCCGATTGTCGCGAGGCGGTCACGCCGAATCCTCGCGAAGCAGGGCGTCGAGCGCGTCGACCCGGGCGTGCCAGAACTGCCTGGATCGCTCGATCCAGGCGGCGGCCTCGCCAAGCGGCTCCGGCCGCAGGGCGAGGTGATGATCGCGACCGGACACCGTCCGACGAATGAGGCCGGCCGACTCCAGGACCCGGATGTGCTTCGAGGCCGCAGCGAGCGAGATCCCGAAGCCGGCGGCGAGCGACGTGACCCGACCGTCCCCGGCCGTGAGGCGCTCGAGCATGACCCGGCGGATCGGGTGGGCCAAGGCCCGGTAGGTAGCGTCGAGGTCGCCGGTCGAATATTCAACCATCTGGCTGAGCATAGACCCGGCGCGGCGTCGCGGCAAGCCGGCGGGCCCGGTCAGCCGCCGGGCGCGAGACGGTTAGGCGGGGTGGCCTTCAGGCGAGCGGCCGGCCGGCCGCCGTCAGGAACGTGGCGCCCGGGAAGAAGTGGCCGAGGTCGATGTCGGCAGCGACCCGCTCGACGGCGTAGCGGTTGACGAATGCGTGGGGCCGCTCCACCCGACCGGCGTCGGGCCTGGCCAGGAGCTCGACCCGGACGTCGCGGATGAGGACGAACGGGCCGCCCGGGCGTGACAGGGCTCGCCCGGGATCGAAGCCCGGCAGAGTCGGCAGCTCACCGGAGATCCGGTAGGGGCCCAGATCGAGCTCGACCGGGTGCCAGGCCGAGTGGATCGGCAGCTCTTCCGCATCGGAGCAGAGGACGAGCATCTCGTCCGGCTCCAGGTGGACGCGCCCGCGGCGCTCGGCCGCGCCTCCCGCGAGCGGATACCAGGTCGCGCCGTCGAGGTCGACCGCCCGCTCCGCCTCCAGGTCGTCGCGCGGCGACCATGGCGGCGCGACCGCGCCGCTGGCGATCCCCCCGGCGGTGAAGGCCTCGATCTGCATCTGGTCGCCCCCCAGCGATGTCCCGGCATGGTCCCGCCCGGCGCGCGCGCGCGACAGCCCCATCCGTACCGGGCGGCGCGCGCCGGAGGTACCGGCAACCGCGAAAGCGGTTCCGGGCCGCACCGGCTCAGCCGTGGCGGGCGCTGATCATGGTGTCGCGGGGGGCCACGACCCGGAGCAGGTCGACGAGGATCGGGGTGGTATCGAAACGGCTCTGGTTGCTGACGATGGCGATCCCGATACCCTCGACCGGGAACCACCGCAGGACGCTCCGCGCCCCCACGAGCCGGCCGGAATGGCCGTACGTGACCCGTCCGTCGATCATGAACGCCTGCAGCCCCAGGCCGTACGGGTAGGCCGGCGCCAGCGTCCGGGTCGCGGCGGCGTCCTGGATCATGAGGTCCAGCAGCTCCGGCGGCAGGACGTCGCCGCCGTACAGGGCCCGGGCCCAGCGGGCGAGGTCGGCGGCGCTCATCGCCAGCGAGCCGGCCGCGCCGGTCGCGGTGGTGATCGAGGTGAAGGGGCGGATGTCCGTCCCGTCGGTGACATCGGTCGGGCGGGCGTTGAGGCGGACCGAGCTGTAGCGATAGGCCGTCGGGAGCTGGGCCGCGGGCGGCTCGACGCCCTGGTACGAGGCGCTCGCCAGGCCGAGCGGGCTGAAGAACCTGGCCCGGAGCTCCTCGGCCAGGCGTTGCCCCGTGACCTTCTCGACGATCAGGCCCAGCAGGACGTAGTTGGTGTTGGCGTAGTGGTAGCCCGCCCCGGGCGCCCCGACCGATCGACCGACGAACGACAGCGCCCGGTCGGCCGTCCAGACGGCCAGTGGGTCGGCCCGGACTGCGACGTCGAGCTTCGTGCTCGTGAGGTACTCGCCGAGGCCGCTGGTGTGGTCGAGGAGCATCCGGACGGTGATCCGGGGATCGATCGCCCGGCCGCCGACGCGGGTCGTCGGAATGAGACGCGCGGCCGTGTCGTCCAGCGATAGCCGGCCGGCCTCGACGAGCATGAGGACCTCGGCGGCGACGAAGGTCTTGCTGATCGAGGCGATCGAGAACGGCGTGTCGAGGGCCAGAGGCCGGCCGGTCGCGAGGTCGGCGACGCCGCTGACGCCGGTCCACAGCCGGCCGTCCGGGAAGACGACACTGGCCTGGATGCCTGGCGCGGCGAGCTCGATCCGGCCCGCGTCGAGGGCCGCCTGGAGGCGCTCGGCGACGCCCGGCTCATCCAGGCCCGTGGGGCGTGGGGTGGGTGGCGGGAGGGTGGGCGGCGGGCTGGGCGTGGG
>JBFMEV010000069.1:0-7102 GCA_040752335.1 Chloroflexota bacterium | reverse complement strand
GAGCCGCCGGTCGGTGGCCTGGAGCGACACCCGGCCGGGCCGCAGGAGACGCCAGCGACGCGGGATGAGGTGGACGACGAGGATCGGCACGAGCGCCAGACCCGCCCAGGCATGGAGCGTCAGGACCGTCCACCGGCCCAGCGTCCCGGCGTCGACCCACAGCAGCTCGCCCGACGCGACCCACAGCCAGCCGCCGGTCAGCGCCGCGGCGGCGACGAGCGACACGGCGAGCGCGACGGCGAGCCGGGCCCAGCGACGGGCACGGGCCGCGGCCGGGAGGCTCCGTCGCAGCTTCAGCGCGACCGCGACGCCGAGCGCTCCGGCGAGCAGGTCGTGGACGGCGAACAGCCAGGCTCCGGCCGGGTCGCCGACCCGCAGGCTCGCGAGGCCCGTGGCGGCGAGGGCAATCACGATGACGGCTAGGAGTCGATCGAGGGCGGCGGGACGCATGGCGCTCGGTCCCATCGTGCACCTCGCCCGTGACGGGTCGATGACGGTGGCTGCTCGAGCGGCGGGCCCTCGATCGTAACGTTTACGTAAACGGAAAGGTTGTGGTAGGCTTCGGCCGTGAGCATCGAGGCCGACAGCCCGGCCGGCGCCCGCCTTCTCAGGATCAACGAGGTCGCGACCGAGGTCGGCCTGACGCCCCGTGCGATCCGCTACTACGAGGAGCTGGGGCTCCTGGATCCCGCCGCTCGGTCGGAGGGCGCCTACCGGCTCTACGACGCCGATGACGTCGCCCGGCTGCGGTTCATCAGGGGCCTCCGCGACGATGCCGGCTTCAGCCTTGCCGAGATCGGGCGGCTGCTCGAGGACGAGGCGGCGCGGGCCCGCCATCGGGAGCGCTTCCGGACGTCGACCGACCCCGCCGAACAGCGGGCAGCGCTGGTCGGGGCCCTGGACCGGATCGACGATCAGGTCGCGATCCTGCGCACCAAGGAGGCCCGCCTGCGGGCGATGATCGAGGAGGCCGAGGGCCGCCGCCGCCATCTGCAGGTGCACATCGCCGACATTGACGCCGGTCGCGAGCCGAGCCATCCGGTGGCCGGCACCGGCCCATCCGGCCGATGACGATCGGCCGCCCGTCCCGGGCATCGATCGCGGGGTTTCGGGGCTGGCGGGCCCTCCGTCACCGCAACTACCGGCTGTTCTTCGTGGGTCAGCTCATCTCTCTCATCGGGACGTGGATGCAGACCGTGGCCCAGGGCTGGCTGGTCCTGATCCTCACCGGCGATCCGTTCTGGCTCGGCGTCGTGGCCGCGGCCCAGTTCGGCCCGGTCCTGGTCCTGGGCCTGTTCGGCGGACTCATCGCCGACGGCCTGCCGAAGCGCCGGACCCTCGTCGCCGCCCAGACGGTGGCGATGATCCTGGCCTTTGTCCTGTTCGGCCTGACCGCGACCCACGCCGTGAACGTCGCCCACATCGTCGTCCTGGCCCTGCTCCTGGGCGTCGTCAACGCCGTCGACATGCCAACCCGCCAGTCGTTCGTCGTCGAGATGGTCGGCCGGGACGACCTTGGCAACGCCGTCGCCCTCAATTCGGCGGTGTTCAACGGTGCGCGCGTCGTTGGCCCCGCGGTGGCCGGCCTGACGATTGCGGCGACCGACATCTCCGTCGCCTTCCTCGTCAACGGCCTCACCTTCCTGGCCGTCCTGGCCTCGTACCGGGCGATGAACCTCGGGACGCTCGGCGCCTCGCCGCGCCTGGCCCGGCCGACGACCGTCGGCGGCGTCGTCGCCGATCTCGGCGAGGGTCTCCGGTACGTCCGGACGACGCCGCTCGTCTTCGTGCCGATCCTCGTCCTCGGGCTGGTGGCCACCTTCGGGATGAACTTCTCGGTCGTCGTCCCGGCGCTCGCCCGCGACGTCCTGGAGGTCGGCGCCGAGGGCTTCGGATTCCTCATGGCGGCGACCGGCGTCGGCTCGTTCGTGGCCGCGATCTCGATCGCCTTCGCCCGGCGGAGCCGGCCGGTGCTCATCGGCCTCGGCGCGGCGGCCCTCGGCACGGCCGAGCTGGTGCTCGCCGCGTCGGGCTCGTACGGCGTGTCGCTCGTCGCGATGTTCGTCGTGGGGCTGGGCGCCATCGCGATGGCCGCGACCTGCAACACCACGATCCAGCTGACCGTGCCCGACCACCTGCGCGGCCGGATCATGTCGGTCTACACGACGGTCTTCGCCGGCTCGACCCCGATCGGCGGGCTCATGACCGGGATCCTCGCCTCGGCCTTCGGCGTGCCTCTCGCGGTCGCGGTCGGCGGCGCCGGGAGCCTGATCGTGGGCCTCGCCGCGTTCGCCTGGTACCGGCGAATGTCTCGGTCACCGGCGCCCGCTAGCCGGCCGGTCGAAACGGCAGCCGCAGCAGCGCCAGAAGCGGCTCACCGCTCGACTGCCCAAGGCTGACCACGCGGCCGCCGCTGCCGCCGCGGTCGCCGTCGACTCGCAGGTCCAGGGTCACGTCGTCGCGGCCCGGGTGGTTGGGGTCGTAGATCCGGATTGTCGCTCGATCCCGCCCCGCCTCGTAGCCGTAGCCGAGGACCTGGTGGTTCTTCGTCAGTGAGAACGGGTTGACCGCGGCCGAGCGGACGAGGCCGAGCATCGCCGGACGGCCGGCGTCGAGGTCGCCGCGGATCGAACGCCACTCGCGGACCTGCTCGGCGGCTGGCCAGCGGCCGGTGCGGACCCGGGCGGCCACCCACCAGAAGCGGAGCGGCACGATCCCGAGCTCGAGCGAATCGAGCTGCCGCCGGGCGATCTCGCGAAACAGGGACGACCCGGCCGCCGGTGGCTCAACGTCGGCGGGTGGCGGCTCGCCGCGGAGGAACCGATCGGCGGTCGCGAAGCACATCCCGCCGCACAGGCCCTCCGCGACGTCGCCGATCCCGACCCGGAGATAGCGGGCGCGCCACTCGAAGGCCGGCCCCGACGGCCAGCGGTTGACGAACCCGAAGCCGTGACAGGACGGCGCAAAGCCGGAGACCGAGCCCTGGCGCATGCCCTGACGGTACCGCGTCCGGGCGTCGGCGCGGCGCTGGCATACCATCGAGCGATGTCCGAGGCTCCCGCGGGCGAACCCCGCCACACCAACCGCCTGGCGGGCGAGACCAGCCCGTACCTCCTGCAGCACGCCCACAACCCGGTCGACTGGTCGCCCTGGGGCCCGGACGCCCTGGCCAGGGCCAAGCTCCTCGACCGGCCGATCTTCCTCTCGATCGGCTACGCCGCCTGCCACTGGTGCCACGTCATGGAGCGGGAATCGTTCGAGGACGAGACACTCGCGGCGTACCTGAACGAGCGGTTCATCCCGATCAAGGTCGACCGCGAGGAGCGGCCCGACCTGGACCGGGTCTACATGGCCGCGGTCCAGGCGATGACCGGTGGCGGGGGCTGGCCGATGTCGGTCTTCCTGACGCCCGACGGCCGGCCCTTCTACGGCGGCACGTACTTCCCGCCCGAGCCGCGGCATGGCCTGCCCGGCTTCCGCCAGGTTCTCGAAGGGGTCGACCGTGCCTGGCGGGAGGATCGCGAGGGAGTGGAGGGGTCGGGCTCGCGGCTCGTGGCCGCGCTCGCCGAAGGTGCCCGGCTGCCGGCCACCGGCGGCGGCGCTGCCGGCGGCGCTGCCGGCGGCGCCATGCCCACGCCCGAGCTCCTCGACACCGCGGTCATGCTCATCGATCGAGGCTTCGACGCCACCACCGGCGGCTGGGGCGGTGCACCGAAGTTCCCCCAGCCGATGACGATCGAGTTCCTCCTCGGACGGGCCGCCGCGACGGGCGATCCGCGGCCGCTCGCGATCGCCCGCCGCTCGCTCGACGCCATGGCCGACGGCGGCATCCACGACCAGCTCGGTGGCGGCTTCCACCGCTACGCCACCGACGACAAGTGGCTCGTGCCGCACTTCGAGCAGATGCTCTACGACAATGCCCAGCTGCTCTCGGCCTACACGGCGGCCTGGCGGGTCACGGCCGATGTCCGCTACCTCGACGTTGCCGACGGGGTGGTCGACTATCTGACCCGTCAGCTCCGCCGCGAGGATGGGTCGTTCGCCGCCAGCCAGGACGCCGACACGAACGGCGAGGAGGGTGGCACGTTCGTCTGGACGTCGGCGGAGATCGGCGAGGTCCTCGGCCCGGACGACGCCACGCTGTTCGCCGCGTACTACGACGTCAGCGAAGCCGGCAACTGGGAGGGCCAGACGATCCTCCAACGGACCCGTCCGGAGGGCTCGCCGGAGACCGAGATCCGTCTCGCCGCCATCCGATCGCGGCTGCATGAGCGACGCAACCAGCGCCCGCAACCCGCGCGTGACGACAAGGCGCTGGCGGCCTGGAACGGCCTTGCGATCGGGGCCCTCGCGCGGCGGGGCCTGGGCGACACCGGCGGGCCGGCCCGGGAGCTGGCACCGCGGGCTGCTGGGGCGATCCTGGACGGCCTGTACCGCGACGGGCGGCTGAAGCGTTCGTGGAAGGACGGCCGGGCCACGGGCGAGGGGGTGCTCGAGGATTACGCCTGCCTCGCCGAGGGGCTCCTGACGCTGTACGAGGCGACCTTCGAGGAGCGCTGGTTCACGACGGCCCGGGCGCTCATGGACATCGTCCTCGAGCGGTTCGCCGACCCGTCGGGCGGGTTCTTCGACACCGCCGACGACCACGAACGTCTCGTCACCCGGCCGAAGGACGTCCAGGACAACGCCAGCCCCTCGGGCGGGGCGATGGCGAGCCACGTCCTCCTCCGCCTCGCCGCCCTGACCGGCGAGGGCCGCTATCGCGTCGCCGCCGAACGGGCAATCGCGCAGGTGGCGCCACTGGCGGCCCGCTACCCGACGGCCTTCGCGAAGTGGCTGTCGGCGATCGACCTGCAGCTCGCCGACATCGTCGAGATCGCGATCGTCGGCGACCCCGAGGAGCCGGGCACCCGCGAGCTCCTGGCCGTCGCCCTGGCCGGCCACCGGCCGAACCGCGTCGTGACGCTCGCCCCCGACCCGACGGCGAGCGTCGTGCCGCTCCTGGAGGGCCGGGTCCGGGTGAAGGATCGGCCCACCGCGTACGTCTGCCGCGGCTTCACCTGCCAGCTGCCGGTCACGGACCCCGATGCCCTCGCGGCCCAGCTCCGCGAGCGTTCCGCAGCGCTGTGACAGCACCCGGGATCGTCGTCCGGGAGATCGCCCCGGCCGAGATGGCGCGACTCGGCGAGATCACGGTCGCCGCCTACCGCGAGGTCGGGGGGACCGACGAGCCGTATTACGCGCAGCTCAGCGACGTCGCGACCCGAGCGGCGGTCGTGCCCGTCCTCGTCGCGGTCCAGGCCGGCACCGGTCGACTCTTCGGCGGGCTGACGTACGTGCCCCGCTCGATCAGGATCTACACCCGTCCGTTCATGACCGCCGCTCGGGGCCTGTACGAGTCGCTCGGCTTCGAGCGGCTGCCCGACCTCGACTGGCAGCTCGCGCCCGGCGAGCGCCTGCTCGCCTACCGGCTCGCGCTGTGAATCCTCGACCGGCACCGGCCCCGCGCCCGGCCGGACGGTCCAGGGCCGTCGGACGGTCGAGGGCCGCCGGCCGGCCCGCCCGCCCGAATCCGGCAGCGACGGTCGTCGTCCTTCGCGCCGGCCCGCACGGCTTCGAGGTCCTCCTCACCCGGCGGCCGTCCACGATGGCCTTCGGGCCGGATATCCACGTCTTCCCCGGCGGTCGCGTCGACCCGGCGGACTCGTCCTCGGCGGCTCTCGCCGCGGCCGGCCTGTCCGAGACGGCTGCCGCCACGCACCTCGGCCTCGGCCTGGCGCCGGACGGGGGGATGACGCCGCGCGACGCGCTGGCCCATCACGTCGCGGCCGTCCGCGAGACGGCCGAGGAGACCGGCATCGCCATCCGCGCATCCGAGCTCATCGCCCTGACCCGCTGGGTGACCCCGCCCTCGTTGCCACGGCGCTTCGACGTCAGGTTCTTCGCGGCAGTGGTGCCGGCAGGGACCGAGGTCGTCGGCGGCTCGGAGGAGGTGGCCGGAACGACCTGGATCAGCCCGGCAGGGGCCCTCGACGCCGCCGCGGCGGGCCGGATCGAGCTGTGGCAGCCGACATTCGTGACCCTCCAGCAGCTCGACGGTCTCGACGACGCGGACACCCTGCGGGCGGCGTTCGAGCCGGGCCCCACCGCCGGCGGTCCCGTCCTTGAGGCCATCGGGCCGTCCACGCTGCGGGTCGATGCCCCGTGGGCCGGCGGGATCCCGGGCCGCCGCGGCCCGGGCTGGCTCATCGGCGAGCGGGAGCTCGTGGTCGTCGACCCGGCCGATCCCACCGGCGTCACGACCGACGCGCTGGAAGCCGCGGCCTCGGCGCGGGGAGCCAGGCTCGCCGGCGTCGTGATCACCGGCCTGGCCCCGGCTCGCCACGCGGGGGTCGAGATGCTGGCCCACGGCCTGGGCCTGCCGGTCGCGGCGGCCCGCGGGACGGTGACCTGGGCGCCCTACCCCGTCGTCGAGCTCGACCCGAACGACCGGCTGCCGTTCGGCGACCCGCGGGTCCGCCTCGCCCAGGTTCTGCCAGCCGGGTAGCCGCGCCGCGGCGGTCCTGCGTTGCCTCCCGGGGATCAGTCCGGCGGCGGGATGGCCTCGGTCTGCAGGGTGATCCCCTCCGGCTCGATCGAGATCCCGGCGATTCGCTGGCCGCGGGCCTCGAGCGCCTCTGCGACCGTCTTCAGGGTCGACTCGAAGGCCCTGGCGACCTTCGCGTTGAGCGGGCCCAACCCCTTGACCTGGGCGAAGAGCCGATCGTCGTTGTCGATCCCGGGGGTGAGCTGCGCGGTGCCGAACGTCGTCTCGACATTGATGATGCCACGCGTTAGGCGGACGCCCTCGATCATGCCGGAGTAGCCGGTCGCGAGCTTGTTGATCTGGCTCGGCGGGATGGTCATGTCGATCGGACCCCCGGCGAGCTGTGACTCGGCGGCGCGGATGAGCTCGGCGACGTCGGCTCGGATCGGCTTCGGCAGCCGGGCGGCGGCTCGCCGGAGGCGTTCCTCGGCAGGCAGCTTTGCCTCGGCTTCCTCGTCGACTTCCTCCTCCGGCTCCTCGCCCCCCTCGTCGGCACCGGGCTCCGGCTCGGGCTCG
>JBFMEV010000068.1:0-7989 GCA_040752335.1 Chloroflexota bacterium | reverse complement strand
CGATGATCGCCTCGACGTGGCCGAGATGACGGGCGTCATCGAAGCAGGCGTCCAGCTCGGCCAGCGACAGCCGCGCCGCCGCGGCCGGCTCGAGGGCCATGAGGTCACGCAGCGGTCGGCGCTCGTCGGCCGCGGCGAGGGCCGTCCGCTGGACGATCGCGTAGGCCTCCTCCCGGCTCAGCCCGCCGCGATCCATGAGCGCGTCGAGGACCCGGGAGCTGGCGTGGAGCCCGAGGCCGCGCTCGATGTTCTCGCGCATCCGGTCGGGCCGGACGAGGAGGCCCTTCACCAGCGTCGCCAGCTTCTGGAGGGCGTAGTCGAGGAGGATCGTGGCGTCGGGCAGGATGACCCGCTCGGCCGACGAGTGGCTGATGTCGCGCTCGTGCCACAGGGCCTGGTCCTCAAGCGCCGTCGCGGCGTAGCCCCGGAGGACGCGGGCGATCCCCGCGATCCGCTCCGAGACGATCGGGTTGCGCTTGTGGGGCATCGCCGAGCTGCCCTTCTGGCCGGCCCGGAACGGCTCCATGACCTCGCCGATCTCGGTGTGCGCGAGGTTCCGGATCTCGGTCGCGATTCGCTCCAGGGTCCCGCCGAGGATCGCGATCGCCGCCACGAGCGCGGCATGGCGGTCACGCTGGACGATCTGGGTCGAGACGGGATCGACCTTCAGGCCGAGCGCGGCCAGGACCTCCGCCTCGACGTCCGGGCCGAGGTGGCTGTATGTCCCGACCGGCCCCGACAGCTTGCCGGTCCGGATCTCGTCGACGGCCGCGGCGAGCCGGCGCCGGCCCCGGTCGACCTCGAAGGCCCAGCCCGCGAGCTTGAGGCCGAACGTCGTCGGCTCGGCGTGGACGGAGTGGGTCCGGCCCATCATCACCGTTCGGGCGTGCTCGCGGGCACGCCCGACGAGGACCGCGACGAGCCGGTCGGCATCGCCGAGGAGACGGTCGCCGGCCATCCCCAGCTGGAGGGCGAGGGCCGTATCCAGGATGTCGCTGCTCGTCAGGCCGAGGTGGAGATAGCGGCCCTCCGGGCCGATCGATTCCGCGACCTGGCTGACGAAGGCGATGACGTCGTGGTCGGTCGTCCGCTCGATCTCGGCGATCCGCTCGACGTCGACGCGGGCGCGGGCTTCCATCGTGGCGAGGGCGTCGGCCGGGATCCGGCCGCGCGCCGCGAGGACCCGGGCCGCCGCCAGCTCGACCCGGAGCATCTGCTCGAAGTGGGCCCGGTCCTCCCAGATCGCGCCCATCTCGGGGAGGGTGTAGCGGCGGATCATCGCGCCGCCCCGGCCAGGAGCGGCAGGTCCGCCGCGATGTCGCGGCGGCGCTGGAGCCCGTCCCACGAGATTGCGTCGGCAGCACGCTCGGCGGCGGCCCGGGCGGCCGCCAGGTCCGGGCCCCGGCCCACGACGGTCAGGACCCGTCCGCCGTTCGTCCCGTAGCCGCCCTCGGGCCGCCGTCGGGCGACCGTCCCGGCGTGGAAGACGAGGGCGCCGCCCGCCACGGCCGCCTCGAGGCCCTCGATCGGATCGCCGCGCCTTGGCGTGCCCGGGTATCTCTTCGCCGCGAGGACGATCCCGACCGCCGCGTAGCCGAGCGTCGGGACGAGCGGGGCGAGGTCGGCCGGGAGGCGACCGATGGCCGCCGCCAGGAGGAGCGGGCCGATCGCTCCCGCCACCCGGGGCAGGATCACCTGGGCCTCGGGATCGCCGAGCCGGACGTTGCACTCGAGGAGGGTCGGGCCACGGTCAGTGAGCATGAGCCCGGCATACAGGAAGCCGCGGAACGGCGTCCCGCGGCGGGCCAGCTCGGCGAGGATCGGGCGGTGGACGGTCTCGAGCACGGCCGCCACGGCCCCGTCGTCGAGGTCCGGGACGGGCGAGTAGGCGCCCATCCCCCCGGTGTTGGGACCGCGGTCGCCGTCGCACAGCCGCTTGTGGTCGCGGGCCGCCGGGAGCGCCACCGCCCGGACCCCATCGCAGATCGCGATGACGCTGGCCTCCCGGCCGGCCAGGCGCTCCTCCACGACGAGGGCCGGTGCGTCAGGGGTCCGGCCGGCGAGGAATGACGGTGCCAGCTCGAGAGCCTGTTGGGTGGACTCGGTGACGATGACGCCCTTGCCACCGGCCAGGCCGTCGGCCTTGAGGACGATCCCGGCGCCGGACATGTCGAGCTCGCGAATGAACGCGGTGGCCGCCTCGAGCTCCCCACCGGCAAAGGCCCGCGCCCTCGCCATCCGCACCCCGGCGGCCGCGGCGACCTGGTGGCAGAAGGCCTTCGACGTCTCCAGCCGGGCCGCGGCCCGGGATGGCCCGAAGACCGCGATCCCGGCTTCGACCAGGGCGTCCGCGACACCGGCCGCGAGCGGCGCCTCCGGGCCCACGACCACGAGCTCGGCGGCCATCGCCCGGGCCGCGGCGACGACCTCCGCCGGGGTCAGCAGATCCACGCCAGGAATCACCCGCACCCGGGCCTCGGCCGCCATCGCCGCGCTGCCCGGGGCCACGGCAACCTCGTTGACGCCCGGCTCGCCTGCCAGCTTCCAGGCCAGGGCGTGCTCCCGGCCGCCGCTGCCGACGACCAGGATCCTGGTCGGCATGACAAGTCGCGCGCCGCTCACGCCCGGGCCATCCCACCGCGATGGCGCATCGGCCGCCAGGCCCGCTCGATCGTCTGGGTCCGCTCGGGGCCCACCGAGACGAGGACGATCGGCACCCCGGCCAGCTCCTCGAGGGCGGTCACGTACCGGCGGGCGTTCTCGGGCAGGTCGGCCAGCGAGCGGACGTCGTGGATCGGCGCGTCCCAGCCCGGGAAGTCCTCGTAGATCGGGGTGGCATCGGCGATCGCCGACGCGCTCGACGGCCAGTGCTCCACCCGCCTCCCCGCGACGTCGTACGCCACCCCCAGGCGGATCGTGGGAATGCCCGACAGGATGTCGAGCTTGTTGAGCATGATGCTGCTGATCGAGTTCACCGCCACGGCATAGCGCAGCGGCATGGCGTCGAACCAGCCCACCCGCCGCGGCCGCCCGGTCGTCGTCCCGACCTCGTGGCCGCGGGCCGCGATGCCCGCCCCGACCTCGTCGAGGAGCTCGGTCGGGAAGGGGCCCGAGCCGACGCGGGTCGCGTAGGCCTTCATGACGCCCATGACCTCGTCGACCTGGAGCGGCCCGATGCCGCCGCCGGTGCAGGCACCGCCGGCGACCGGGTTCGAGGACGTGACGAACGGATAGCTCCCGTGGTCGAGGTCCAGGAGGGTGCCCTGGGCGCCCTCGAGGAGGACGTGCTCGCCCCGGGCCAGGGCCGCCTGGACCAGCCAGGTCGAGTCGTCGAGGTGAGCCGCCAGGCGCTGACCCCAGGCGAGGCACTGGTCGACCAGGGCGTCGACCGTCATCGCCTGCAGGTCCATCGCGCCGAGCAGGAGATTCTTGTCCGGCAGGACCCGCGAGATGCGGTCGGTGAGCACCGCCCGGTCGAGGAGATCCTCCATCCGCAGACCGATCCTCCAGGCCCGGTCGCCGTAGGCCGGCCCGATCCCGCGACCCGTGGTCCCGACCCGCGCCGCGCCCAATCGGGCCTCGTTGCCGCGGTCCAGGGCGACGTGGTAGGGCATGATCACGTGGGCGCTCCGACTGACCTTGACCCGGGCGACGTCGATGCCCCGGGCGGTCAGCATGTCGAGCTCGGCGATCAGGGTCGCCGGGTTCACGACGACGCCGTTGCCGATGACCGACGTGATATGCGGGTACAGCACGCCCGAGGGCACGAGGTGGAGCTTGAAGACCTCGTCGCCCGTCACCACCGTGTGGCCGGCATTGTCGCCACCCTGGTAGCGGACGACCATCGCCACCTGCTCGGCCAGGAAGTCGGTCGTCTTGCCCTTGCCCTCGTCGCCCCACTGCAGCCCGACGATCACTGTTGCCGGCATCAGAGGGCGCCCGCCATCTCGGGCCATGCCGGCGTTACCGGCCTGCGCGTCACGCTCACGCACGTCTGAGTGCGCTCGCGCGCCTGCTCGGCCGGCGCCTTGGCCTGGCCCGTCTGGCGGGTGCGACCGATTCCCAGGCGTGCCGGCTTAGTTCCGTGTCGCGAGACAAACGAAAAGGCCCCGGTGGGTTCCGGGACCTGGATGCAAATCTCCCGCGACGTTCGCCCGCCCGCGCGGCGGGGCCGATGCTGCTGGTCGCTCGGCCGCCTCACGGGACGACCGATGCGCCCTCCACGCGCGATCGCTGGACCTCCCTGCCCGGGCCGCTGCTGTGCGTCCCCGGGGACCCGCGGAGTATACCAACGCCTGGACCTGCCGAGCGAGCCGCCCCGGACCGGCGTCCAGGGCGCCGGACGAGCTCATCACCCGGTCACTCCGGGACCTTCGGTAGACGGGCATGGTACCTCCGGTGCGTGTTGTCGACGGGTCCCTCGGCCGTAGCCTCGATCGCACATGCGGTACTTCTGGGGGCTCTGGCCGGTCGTGCCGGCGATCGCCGCCGTCCTGCTCCTCGCGACCCCCGACACGGCCGGTCCGATCGCCCGGCCGGTGCTCGCGGCCCTCATCGCCGTGGGCCTCGCGGCGGCGGTCACCCGGGCCTACATCCGGTCCCGCATCGAGCCCCTCGTCGCGGCCGCCGAGCGCCTCGCCGCCGGGGACCCCGACGTGGCCGTGCCGACCCGTCGTGACGCCCTCGGGCGGCGCCTGGCCGCGGCCGTCACGGCCCTCCGCTCGACCATGGCCGAGGCCCAGTCCGAAGCGACCACCGACCGCCTGACCGGCATCCCCAACCGCCCTGCGATCGTGGGGGCACTGTTCACCGAGGTCGAGCGATCGGTGCGTTACCGCCGCCCGCTGGCGGTCGCCTTCGCCGACATCGACCACTTCAAGACCGTCAATGACACCTACGGCCACGAGGCCGGCGACGCCATCCTCCAGGGCGTCGCGGCGACCCTCCGGCGCAATCTCCGCTCGTCCGACCGGGTTGGCCGCTACGGCGGCGAGGAGTTCATGATCCTGCTGCCCGAGACGAGCGTCGAGGACGCGGCCGTCCTGGCCGACAAGCTCCGGCTCATCGTCGCCGGCGAGCACCATCATCTGCCGGACGGCAGCGAGGTCGGCGTGACCGTCTCGCTCGGCGTGACCGGCGGTGCCGGCGACCGGCTCAGCGTCGATGCCCTCGTCCGCGAGGCCGACGCGGCGATGTACTCGGCCAAGGCCCTCGGGCGCGACCAGGTCTACGCCTTCGAGGAGCCGAACGACGATTCGACGATCATCCGCTCGCCGATCTCACCGGCCGGCCGGAGCCAGGCCATGGAGCTCGGGCGGCGGGCCCACGGCGCGGCCGCCGACGCCCTCGCCCGGATCATCTCGCCGCTGCCCCACTACCGCGGCCAGCCGTCGGCCCTCATCGCCACGATCGTCACGACCCTCGCCCGCCAGCTCGACCTGCCCGAGCACGAGATCGACAAGATCCGGGTCGCGGCCCTGCTCCACGACGTCGGCAAGGTGGGCGTGCCCCAGGACATCCTCGAGAAGCCCTCGTCGCTGACCCCGGCCGAGTGGCGCTCGGTCGTCCAGCACCCCCGGATCGGCCAGGTCATCCTGGAGCAGGCGACGATGCTCCGCGACGCGGTCCCGATCATCCTCCACCATCACGAGCGGTTCGGCGGCGCCGGTTACCCATACGGCCTGCGCGGCCACGAGATCCCGCTCGGGGCCCGGATCGTGGCCATCGCCGACGCCTATGACGCGATGATCCAGGACCGGCCCTACAAGCGGAAGATCAGCCACGACGCCGCGATCGAGGAGCTCCAGCGCCACGCCGGGACGCAGTTCGACCCGGAGCTCGTCGAGATCTTCTGCGACATCTACGCGGACCACGCCCCGGAGGCGGACCCGGCCGCGGTCGGCTTCATCGCCGCGGCCCAGGGCCAGCGGGAGGCGGCGGCGGGCGGAATCGGGCGGCGCCGGAGCGCCGCGCGGAAGGTCGCGGCGTCCGAGCGCTGAGCCGGTCCGCCGGCGGCTTGGGCCGTCGCCTCCCGGGCACCCGCCCGCGGCGCCCTGGTGATCGGGGGGTGAGCCGGCGATGACCGCCCGGTGAGCGCCCCCTGCTAGGGTCGCGTCGCTCGCCGAACGCACCGCCGGCCTCGCCGACCGTCGACCCGCCCAGGGGCCGCTCCGCCGAGGCCGGCACCTCGCCCCGCCCGCCGCACGCAGGGTCGGCCCGTGACCCGTCGGCCGACCGAAGAAGGAGAACGGACCGTGAACAAGGTCCTCCTGACCGGCCGCCTGACGCGCGACCCGGAGATGCGCGCACTCGCCTCCGGCAAGCATGTCACGCAGTTCAGCGTGGCTACCAACGAGTACGCCGGCAACGGCAAGGAACGCCCGGAGTTCCACAACGTCGTCACCTGGGACCGCCTCGCCGAGATCTGCGGACGCTATCTCGGCAAGGGCCAGCAGGTCGCCCTCGAGGGCCGGATCCAGACGCGGACGTGGGACGACGAGGCCGGCAAGCGGCACTGGAAGACCGAGATCGTGGCGAACTCGGTCGAGATGCTCTCAGGCCGGCGCAAGAAGGACTACGCCGCGGAATCGGCGGCCGAGGGTCTCGAGATCCAGGCGACCCGGCTCGAGGGCTCGGCCGAGGGCGAGGCCGACGATGCCACCGTCGAGGACCCCATCCCGGAGGCCGTCGCGGCCTGACCCAGCGGCGAGCTCCCCCTTCCCAGCGGTCGCGGCGGCGTCATCCCCTCCGGCGCCGCCTCGCCGCGTCTCAGCCGGGCAGCTCGAAGAACGACCCGGCGAGGATCAGATAGACGATGACGAGGAGGGCGCCCTCGAGCCAGTTCGATTCGCCGTCGAGGGCGATGAGGGCGCTGATCCCGACGGCCGCGCCGACGGCCACGACCTCGAGCGGGGTGAAGACGAGGTCCATCGGCTGGCCGATGAGGGCGCCAAGAATCACGAGGACCGGGGCGACGAACAGGGCGACCTGGAGCGACGAGCCGTACGTCACGGCCATCGCGAACTCCATCTTGTTCTTCGCCGCCAGCTGGACCGCGACGAGATGCTCGGCCAGGTTGCCGATCGTCGGGATCAGCACGACGCCGACGAAGAACGCCGACAGCCCGACCGAATCGACGAACGGCTCGATCGCCCCGACCAGGATCTCCGAGGTGACCGCCAGCAGGATTGCCGCGCCGAGGAGGACGCCGATGGCCGTACGGACGCCCCATGCCGGACCCTCGTGGCCCTCCGACGGGCCGTGACCCCCGAGCGTCCGATCGGGGTTCGTGAATTGCCAGATGAGCGACAGACCGTAGCCCACGATCAGCAGGATCGACACCAGGACCGACTCCTCGACGAGCGTGTCGGTGGCCCGCTCGCCGACGGTGATGGCGAAGATCGCCGGCACGAACAGCCCGATCGCGGCCACGACGAGGAGGGCGGCATTGGAGCCGGCGATGCGTGCGTCGAAGCGCTGGGTCCCGTGGCGCAACCCACCGACGAGGACGCTGAACCCGAGGACGAGCAGGAGGTTGCCGATGATCGAGCCGGTCAGCGACGCCTTGACGACGTCGAGGAGGCCGGCCTGGAGGGCGAAGAAGGCGATGATCAGCTCGGCGATGTTGCCGAATGTGGCGTTGAGGATGCCGCCGACCTGGGGACCCGCGACGGCCCCCAGCCGCTCGGTCCCGAGGCCCACGACCCAGGCCAGGCCGAGGATCGCCGCCGCCGCCACGAGGAAGACGAGCGTCTCGTCGGCCTGGACGAGCCACTCCAGGACGATCGCCGCCGCGCTCAGGAGCACGGTTCCGGCGAGCATCACCTGGCCCAGCGGACTGAGGATGCCGATCACGGGCAGCCTGGACGGAGTGCGGCTGACGTTCGTCATGGGAGGGTCGATCCTACCGGGAACCGTGGACGCGATACAGGCGCCGCCTCGGGATTCCTGTCGCGGCCGCGACTCGGCGGGCGGCCTCGGCCCGGCCGA
>JBFMEV010000067.1:0-8127 GCA_040752335.1 Chloroflexota bacterium | reverse complement strand
CCCCCCCCCGGCGCCCCGCGCGGCCCCTCGTGTCAGGGTCGCCGGCCCCGGGCCACCGTGAGCGCCGCGGCATAGGCGTCCGCGGTCGCAGCGCGGGCGTCCTCGAGCGAGCCCGACGTGTCGATGACCCTCGCGGCCACCCGGCCGTGACGGGCGGCGAGGTCGCCCTGGGCCCGGATGCGGGCGTCCGCGTCGGCCGGATCCGCGCCCCGGGCGATGACCCGGGTGCGCTGGACGGTCACGTCGCAGGTGACGAGCCAGACCTCGTCGCAGAGCGCCGCCAGGCCGCCCTCCATGAGCTTGATCGCCTCGATCGCGACGGCCGGGGCCTCGACCGCCTCGGCGGCGGCCAGAGCCGCCAGGATCCGCTGCCGGACCGCGGGATGGACGATCGTCTCGAGGCGTCGCAGGGCCGCCGGATCCCGGAAGACGACCCGACCGAGGGCCGCCCGGTCGAGGCCCCCATCGGGGCTCCGAATCCCCGGGCCGAAGGCCTCGAGCACGGCGGCGAGGGCCGGGCCTCCCGGCTCCACGACGTCCCGGGCGATCGCGTCGGCGTCGATCACGGTCGCTCCGAGCTCCCCGAGCCAGGCGAGGACCGTCGACTTGCCACAGCCGATGGGCCCGGTGATCCCGATGCGGACCGTCATGGGGCCCGCTCCTCGAGGGCCAGCCAGGCGTCCTCCGCGGCCGCCAGCGCGACCTCGACATCGGCCAGCTCGCTCGTGATCCGGCGGAGCTCGACGAAGTTCGATCTGACGACCGGGTCGCCGACGGCGAGCTCCAGGTGGTTCTTGCGGAGGTTGAGCCGCGTCAGCTCGCCGTCGACCGCCTCGCGCTGGCGCCGGTAGGCGTCCTTCGAGAGCTTCGGCAGGCGAGGTGAGCCGACCGCCGCGACCCTCGTCCGGCCGGCCTCGGGTGCCGCCCTGGCCGGACCGACGGTCGTGCCGGCGCGGGCGACCGCGACGGACGCTGGTGCGGGCGGCGCGGGGTGGGTCGGCCGTCGCTCGGGGTGGAGCCGGCGCTGCTCCTGGTCCACCGCCGCAGCGACCGTCCAGCCGCCAACGACGGCGTCGCGCCAGGCCCGGTAGCGGCCGTCGAACGGGGCCACGAGCCCGCGGTCCACGACCCACAGCCGCTCGCAGATCGTCTGGAGGAAGCGCCGATCATGGGACACGACGAGGATCGTGGCCGGGGTCTCGGCCAGGAACGTCTCGATCGCCTCCCGGGCGTCGACGTCGAGGTGGTTGGTCGGCTCGTCGAGGAGCAGGATGTTCGAGGGCGTGATCCCGAGGAGGGCCAGCTCGAGGCGGCTGCGCTCGCCGCCCGACAGGAGCCTGACCTCCTTGAGCACGTCGTCGCCCCGGAACAGGAAGCGGGCGAGATAGGCGCGACCCTCGCCGGGCGTGACGGGGATCGCCTCGAGGAGGGCGTCGAGGACGGTCGCCCCGGGGATCGCCGCGGCCCGGAGCTGGGCCAGGTAGCCGAGCTGGACGCCGCTTCCGAAACCGAGGCCGCCGTCGAGCGGCGGCAGCTCACCGGCGATCGTTCGGAGGAGGGTCGTCTTGCCGGCGCCGTTCGGGCCCACGATCCCGATCCGCTCGCCACGACGGGCCGCCAGGAACGGGGCTCGGGCCACGAGGACCGGGCCGCTTCCCTCGCCTGGCGCCGGCAGGTAGCCGACCGCGAGGTCGTCGGCCCGGACCACGATCTCGCCCGACCGCGACGGCCCGCCACCGGCAAGTCCCCCGCCCGGCAGGCGGAGCCTGCGGCGAACCCTGGGCTCCTCGACTGCCTCGGCCTGGAGCCTGGCGAGACGGGCCTCGTGCTCGTGCATCTTCGTGATCTTCCGGTGACTTCGGTACGTCTGGACGAGCTCCCGCTCCCGGGCCATCTGCTGCTCGTGGGTCCCGGCCATCTTCGCCGCCAGGGTGTCGCGCTCCTCGCGCTGGCGGTGGTAGGCGCTGTAGTCGCCGCGGAAGGTCGCCAGGCGCCGATCGCGGAGCTCCCAGACCCGGGTGACCGTGGCATCGAGGAAGGCCCGGTCGTGGGACGCCACGACGAGCGTCCCGGCCCGTCGCCGGAGGTGGTCTTCCAGCCATTCGAGGGCGCCGAGATCGAGGTGGTTGGTGGGCTCGTCGAGCAGGAGCAGCTCGGGGTCGGCGATGACGAGCCGGGCGAGGGCCGCCCGGGTCTGCTCACCGCCCGACAGCGAGGCCGGCGGCCGGACGACGTCACTCGCCGAGAAGCCGACGCCGGACAGGGCCGCGTCGACCCGCTGGTCGAGGGTGTAGCCGCCGAGGACCTCGAAGCGATGCTGGAGCTCCGCGTAGCGGGCATCGGCGGCATGTCCGGCGTGCTCCAGGGCGGCGAGCTCGTCGGCCATCCGCTCGAGGTGGGCCGCGCCATGGCGGACCGCAGTCCTGAGATCCGGCGCGGCCATGAACCGCTCGTCGAGATGGGCTTCCTGGGCGAGCAGCCCGAGGCTCAGGCCACGCTTCCGGGCAACGCTGCCCCGATCCGGCTCGTCGAGGCCGGCGGCGATTCGCAGGAGCGTGGTCTTGCCGGCCCCGTTCGGCCCGACCAGGCCGATCCGGTCGCCGAGGGCGATCGCGGCGTCGACGGCGTCGAGGATGACGAAGGTGCCGATCTCGCGGGTCACCGCCGAGAGTCGGAGGATGGACATCAGGCCCCACCCGCGGCGGCACGCCGGGCGGCGGCTCGCCGCGTGGCCGCTGCCTGCCGGACCCGCTCGCGTCGCGCCCGCGCCTCACCGTCCGGCCGCCGCCCGACCTCACCGCGGAGGTCCCGCGGCAGGTCCGTCCAGCGCCGGCCGGGCCGGCCCGGCTCACGACCCGGCCGCGGCGTCATCCCCCGCAGGACCGCGGCCGCGCCCGGTCGGTCGCTCGCCGGCAGCCGCTGGCACCACGAGCAGAAGTGGGTCGCCCGGCCGGCGACGACGATCCGGCGGAGCGGCCGAGCGCAGCGCGGGCACGGCTCGCCGGCCCGCTGGTAGACGAGGAGGCACTCCTGCATCGTGCCGTCGCCATCGGGGGCGGTGTAGTCGTCGACCGAGCTGCCGCGTCGCTCGACCGCCTCCGCCAGGATGGCCCGGAGCGTTCGGTAGAGCCGCACGGCATCGCTCGCCCGGAGGGTCGTGGCGGTTCGAAGCGGATGGAGCCTCGCCGCCCAGAGGGCCTCGTCGGCATAGATGTTGCCGACGCCGGCAAGGAAGCCCTGGTCCATAAGTGTCGGCTTGAGCCTGCCGCGCCGGGCCAGCAGCCGGGCCCGGAAGGCCCGCGGGCCGAAGGCCGGGTCGAGCGGCTCCGGGCCGAAGCCCCGGAACGTCCGCGGCCCGCCGAGCTCGCCCGTCAGTTCGCCCGCGGGACCGTCTCGGCGGGCGAGCCCGACCCGGCCGAACTTCCGGATGTCGCGAAACCGGAGCTCGCGGCCGTCGTCGAAGGCGATCGCCAGCCGGACGTACGGATCGTCGGTCGAGGCCGCCGGGACGACGAACAGCTGGCCGGTCATCTTCAGGTGGATCGTGATCGCGCCGCCGTCGTCGAGGTCGAGGACGACGAGCTTGGCCCGCCGCGACGTCCCACTGATCGTCCGGCCGACGACCGTTGCCGCGAAGGCCCGGAGGTCGCCCGACCGGAGGGTCCGGGGCCAGGTGCAGCGGACGCCGGCGATCGTCGCGCCGGTGACCAGGGGTCGCAGGTCGCGCGCGACCGTCTCGACCTCGGGGAGCTCGGGCATCTCAGGTCCCCGCCGCGACCTCGTCGGCCTCGGCCAGCTCGGCGAGGACCGCGTCGCGGCGCGAGACCGGGGCCATCGATTCCCAGTCGTCGCCGACCTTCACCTCGACCGTCAGCGGGACGGTCAGCGGCAGCGCGCCCTCCATGACCTCGCGCAGGACCGGCACGAGCCGGTCGACCTCGTGGCGCGGCACCTCCAGGAGCAGCTCGTCGTGGACCTGGAGGAGCGGCCGGGCCCGGAAGCCCTCGGCCGCCAGCCGGGCCTCGAGCCGGATCATCGCGATCTTCACGATGTCGGCGGCCGTGCCCTGGATCGGCATGTTGATGGCCATCCGCTCCCCTGCCCCGCGGAGGGCCGGGTTGGAGGCATGGAGCTCGGGGATCTGGCGCTTCCGGCCGAGGAGCGTCTGGACGAAGCCGTCCCGCCGGGCGGTGTCCTTGATGTGGAGCATGTAGTAGCTGATCCCGGAGTAGGCCGCGAAGTACGAGTTGATGAACTCCTGGGCCTCCTGGCGGCTGATCCCGGCCCGGCTCGACAGGCCGAAGTCGCTCATCCCGTAGGCCAGCCCGAAGTTGACCATCTTGGCCATCGAGCGCTCGTCGGCAGTCACGTCCGCGGCGGCCTTGTGGAGGACCCGGGCCGCAGTCTCGCGGTGGATGTCGGCCTGACGGGCGAAGGCGTCCTTGAGGTGCTCGTCGCCGGACACGTGGGCGATGATCCGGAGCTCGATCTGGGAGTAGTCGGCGGCCACCAGGACGAGGTCCGGCGCGCCGGCCACGAACGCACCCCGGATGCGCCGGCCGAGGGGCGTCCGGATCGGGATGTTCTGGAGGTTCGGGTCGGAGCTGGAGAGACGCCCGGTGGCCGCGACCGCCTGGTGGAAGGTCGTGTGGACCCGGCCGTCGGCGGCGATGAGCGCCGGGAGGGCCTCGACGTAGGTCGAGCGGAGCTTGGTGTAGATCCTCCAGTCGAGGATCGGCCGAATGGCGGGATGGACCTCGACGAGCTCTTCCAGGACCGTGGCGTCGGTCGAGTAGCCGGTCTTGGTCTTGCGGCCCTTCGGCAGCCGCAGCTCCTCGAACAGCACGACGCCGAGCTGCTTGGGCGAGCCGATCGTGAACTCGTGGCCGACCGCGTCGTAGATCTCCTGCTCGAGGCGGGTGATCTCGACGCCGAACTCCCGGTCGAGGGCCGCCAGGGCGTCGAGGTCGACGGCCACGCCGACCGCCTCCATCCGGGCCAGGACCGGGATGAGCGGCAGCTCGATCTCGCGGTAGAGACGGTCCAGGCCGGCCTCCTGGAGGGACCGCGCCAGCGGCTCCCGGACTGCCAGCGCCGCGAGGGCCTCCAGGCCGGCGCGATGGACCGGGGCGATCTCCTTCGCCGCCGGCAGGACGAGGTCGAGGCGCTCGGCCACGACGTCGTCGATCGCCTGGGACCGGAGGGCGGCGTTCAGGACGTAGGCCGCGATCTGGGTGTCGAAGTCGATGGCCGTCGGCGGGGCCGCCGGATCGGCAGCGATCCGGGCGACGAGGACCGGCTTGACCTCGTGCCCGGCGATCGCCACGCCGCTCGCCTCGACGAGCTGCCGGAGGCGGTCGGCGTCCTCTGCCCCGCCGGAGACCGCAACCCGACCGTCGATCCCGGCCACGGCGAACGCCAGCGCCGAGCCCATGCGCGGCCGCGGGTCGTCGGCGATGAGGGCGACCCCGAGGACCGGCTGGTCGTGGAGCCACGGGCCGAGCGCGTCGATGCCGTCGCCCTCGTGGAGCTCCATGTGGCCGGGGTCCTCGATCGCCGCGGCAAGCGCGGTCGGGAGATCGTCGAACGACGACGGCCGCCCGGCGCCTGCGGCCGGGCCCGACGCGGGCGTCTGGCCGCCGCCGATCGCGTCGAAGTCGAGCGAGAGCTGGAGGCCGTCGCCGCCCATCGAACCCGCCCGGATCGGGCGGCCCGAGCCCCAACCGGCCGGCCGCTCCGTCCCGACCCGGGCCGCGGGGACCGTGCCGCTCGCGGCCACCTCGCGGAGGGCCTGGATCTTCTCGACCGCCGACTCGCCCGACATTGCCGGGAGGCGCTCGATCAGGGTTCTGAACTCGTACTCGCGAAAGAGCCGGATGACGGTGTCGCGATCGTAGTCCCCGAGCCGGGCGGCCTCGAGGTCGAGCTCGACCGGCAGATCGCGGACGATCCGCGACAGCGACTGCCCTTCGTACACCTGGTCACGGTGCTCGCGAAGCTTCTCGCGGAGCTTGTCCGGCTTGACCTCCTCGATCCGGGCGTACAGGGCATCCAGATCGCCGAACTGGGCGACGAGCTTCGCGGCCGTCTTCTCCCCCACCCCGGGCACGCCCGGGATGTTGTCGGTGGGGTCGCCCTTGAGGGCCTTGTAGTCGATCATCTGGTCGGGTCGCAGGCCGAACCGCTCCCGGATCCGGGCGGGATCGTAGATCACCGTGTTCTCGACGCCCGAGCGGGTCGTCATGAGCCGGGTCTTCTCACTGACGAGCTGGAGCATGTCGAGGTCGACGGACACGATCGTGGTCTCGAGATCGCGCGCGTCGGCCTGGCCGGTGAGCGTCCCGATCACGTCGTCGGCCTCGAAGCCCTGGAGCTCATAGACGGGGATCCGGAGGGCCTTCACGACCTCCCGGACCTTCGGGAACTGGGCGGCAAGGTCGTCCGGCATCCGCGTCCGGGTGGCCTTGTAGTCGGCGTACTGCTCGTGCCGGAAGGTGGGCCCGGAGAGGTCGAACGCGACGGCGACGTAGTCCGGCTTCAGGTCGGCGAAGCCCCGCAGGACGATGCTGCAGAAGCCGAAGACGCCGTTGACCAGCTCGCCCTTCGCGGTCGTGAGCGGCGGGAGGGCGTAGTAGCCGCGATACACGAGCCCGAAGCCGTCGAGCAGCATCAGGCGTTCCATGGGCGAGCCTCGGCGGGTGTGTCCGGCACCGTGCGGACGTGGGTCAAGTGTACCGGCGCGCTGCGCCGCGGCCCTGCCTCAGCGAAGGCGGAGGGCGACCCGTCGCACCAGGAAGAGGCCCAGCCCGGCGCCGAGGAAGGCAAGGCTCAGGATCACGAGGGGTCCTCGCCCATCGGCCTCGCCGGCGAACGCCAGGGTTCGCCGGTCGTCGCCCGTCGGGTCCGGGCCGGCGGAGTCCTTGCCGCCCGCGGCGTTGGGCGCCGCGGTCGGGGCACCCTGCTCGACTCCGGCTGAGGGAGCGGCCGGGCCGTAGCCGCCGGTCGTGTCGATCGTCGATTCGCCGCCGGCCGTGTCGCCGCCGCTCGGGCCGGGACTCGCCAGGTCGCCAGGCGCCACGATCTCCGGGGCCGCCGTCTGGCCCATGGCATCCCTGGGAGCTTCCGACGCGGCCGCAGGTGCCCCGATCGGCGCCAGCGCGGCGCCGGCTCCGAGCCGGAGCCCGGGCAGGGCCGCGAGCAGCAGCCCGGCGACACCGAGCGTGGTCAGGGCGGTGGCGAGCGGCCGAACGGTGCCGCTCCCAGACGGTCCGAAGGGTCGCAGGAGCCGTCGCCAGGCGGCGCCACGCTGGAGCGCCGCCGCCCGCTCCGGCGAGATCGTGAACTCGAGCGCCGCTGGCCGGACGGGCGCCGGCAGCGACCGGGTGGCCGTCGCGATCGCCACGAGGTCATCGTGGAGGGCGCGGCATGCCGCGCACGTCGCGCGGAGCGAATCGGCTCGCGCGAGCTCGGTTCCGAGGAGGTCGCCGGCCGCACGCGCCGCGATCAGCTCGCGATCGTGCGTCTCGTGGAGGCCGGAATCCGGGGCCGGACCCGGACCCGGCAGTTGGGCGGTCATCTCGCCAGTCTGACGGCCCTCGGGCCGCCCGGGTTCCCTCGGCCCTGGATCACGGTCCGGCGCGGCCTCGCCGGCTGCCAGCGATGAGAAGGACCAGGCCGAGGACGAGTGCCGCAGCCGAGCCGACCGCGAGGACGGTGACCGGCGACGGCGGGGCGACCTGCTCGCGGGCCTGGTCCTCGGCCCGGGTGGGATCGCCGCTCGATGCCGGGGCCGGCCTGTCGCCGGCGGCCGGACCGACGTGCGGGGCGGCGCTGGCCTTCTGCCAGTTGGTTCCCATCTCGATGACGTCGGGCGCGCTCGCCGTCCCGCCGGCCAGGCCGGGCAGCCCGGCCGCCACGAGCAGGCCCACGAGCCCGAGCGTCGCCAGGGCCCCACCAAGACCGCGAGACCGTCGGGTGGCCCACGATGCCGGCCAGGCGATGCCGAGGGGGCCACGCTGCCGGAGGCGGGCAGCATCGGCCGGGCTGAGTCGGAAGTCCCGCGACGCTCGCCGACCCGCAGCGGCCGCGCCGGCGACGCTGCGGGTCGCCCCGAGCGCCCGGGTCGCG
>JBFMEV010000066.1:0-8913 GCA_040752335.1 Chloroflexota bacterium | reverse complement strand
TGTCCGTGGGTGTTGGGGTGGCGGTCGGGGTGGGGCTGTCCGTGGGCGTCGGTGGCTCGGTCGGAGCGAGCGTCGCAGCGGGTGACGGACCGCCCGTCGGGATCGGCGTGCCGCCCGGCCTGGGCGTTGGCCGCGGCGTCGGACGGGGGACGGGCGTCGGCCGTGGCGTTGGCGTCGCCTCGATCACGGGAATGAGGCTGGGATCAACGACCGGGCCGACCGATGGCGCGGCCGCGTCAGGACCGGGCGTCGCGGTCGAGCCGAGGGCCGCCTGACTCGGGAGCGTCGAGGTGGATCCCGTTGGCTCCGCGGCGGTCTCCGCGGGGCCGCGCGACAAGCCGAGCTGGATCACGATCGCGACGAGGAGCACCGCGAACAGGAGCGCCGATGCGTCGCGCCACAGGAGGATCCGGCGGGTCGTCCCGGTCACGACGGGGTGGGCGTGGGCGGCTCGTCGCTCGGCGGCGGCGTCACGGCGGGCGCGGTCCGTCGGCGCCGGTGGCTCGTCCGGGGCCGACCGGTCGCCGGCTCCCCCGTCGGCGGCGGAGCCGCGGGGTCGCTCCGGACGGGTATCGGCCACGCCGATCCGCCAGGCCAGGTCCTCCGGCGAGATCGGCCCCCCGTCCTCGTCATCGCGCCCCTGCGCTCCCCCCGGGCCGCGGCGCCAGGGGGTCACGAATCGGGCCCCGATTCGTAGGCGCCGGGCTCGAGCGCCTCGCGCGAGTCGCGGGTGATGAGGAACAGCACCAGGCCGAACACCACGAGCGCGCCGAGGAACGCGTAGACCTGGGTCGCGGTGGAGACGAGCAGCGACATGAGGCCAAGGCTGGCGCAGATCGCGTAGATCAGCAAGACCGTGCCCCGGTGGCCCAGGCCAAGGTCGAGCAGTCGATGATGGATGTGGCCCCGGTCGGGAGTGAACGGCGAGCGCCCCGCGAGGAGGCGCCGGACGATGACCCAGAAGGTGTCGATGATCGGGACGCCCAGGACGAGCACGGCCACGACGACCTTGGCCGCGCCGATGATCGAGAGGATCGCCAGGGTGTAGCCCATGAACATCACGCCGGCGGTGCCCTGGAAGATCGAGGCCGGCTGGAAGTTGAAGCGCAGGAAGCCGAGCAGCGCGCCGGCCAGGACGACGCACAGGACGGCCACGAACGGCTGGGCCACCTGCGCCGTCAGGCTGAGGACGCCGAGGGTCATCGCGGCGATGAGGGCAATCCCGGTGGAGAGGCCGTCCAGCCCGTCGATGAAGTTCATGCTGTTGATCATCCCGACGACCCAGACGACCGTGAACGCCATCGCGAACGGCGCCCCGAAGGTGATCGTGCCCGGCCCGAAGGGGTTGCTGATCGCTTCCACGCCCACGCCCAGCGCAACCGCCAGGGCGGCGAGGCCGACCTGGCCGAGGAGCTGCCAGCGAGCGCGGAGGTCGAACAGGTCGTCGATGGCGCCGATGAGGGCGGCGACCGCCCCGCCGAGGAAGAGCGCCAGGAGCTCGCCAGCCGGGATCCCGCGGGGCGCGGGCATCGCGTCGATCTCGGCGTTGAACAGGACGAGCCCGCCACCGACAGCCAGGAACGCGACCACGACCGCGACGCCGCCACCGCGCGGGACGGGGGTCACGTTCACCCGCCGGTGATTCGGGGTGTCCACGATCCCCCGTCGCCGCACGAGGGTCCGGATCAGCGGCGTCAGCCCGAGCGAGATGACCGCTGCGGCGAGGAAGCCCCCGACGAGCAGGGGCAGCACGGCGCCGACGTCGGCGACGAAGGTCACGCCACCTCGTCGGTCAGGCCCGGGACGGGGAAGCGGGCGGTGAGCTCCGCGACCTCCCCCGCCACGGCGCGAAGCGCGTCCGGATCGTCGCGCCGGGCGATGGTCTCGGTGATGAGCCGGGCGATCGATCGCATCTCGTCCGGCCCGAAGCCGCGCGTCGTGGCGGCCGGAGTGCCGATCCGGATCCCCGATGCCGTGTTGGGCGGCAGCGGATCGAACGGGATGGCGTTCTTGTTGACGGTGATCCCGACCTCGTCGAGGAGGTGCTCGGCCTCCTTGCCGGTCACCCCGAGGGGCGTGACGTCGACGAGCATGAGGTGATTGTCCGTGCCGCCCGAGACGACTTTGGCGCCGCGGGCCTGGAGCTCGGCGGCGAGCAGCGCCGCATTCTCGACCGTCCGCACCTGGTCGCGTTGGAAGTCCTCGCCGGCGGCGAGGAGGAGGCCCACGGCCTTGCCGGCGATGACGTGCATCAGGGGCCCGCCCTGGACGCCCGGGAAGACCGACTTGTCGACCTGGGCAGCGAGGGTGGACTTGACCATCGGGAAGTCGGCCGGATCCACGGCGTCGGGCAGCTCAGTTCGGCTGAAGATGAGGCCGCCACGGCCGCCACGCAGGGTCTTGTGGGTCGTCGTCGTGACGATGTCGGCGTGGGGGAAGGGGCTGGGATGAACCCTGGCCGCGACGAGGCCGGCGATGTGGGCCATGTCGACGACCAGCAGTGCGCCGACGCCGTGGGCGATCGACGCGAGCCGCTCGAAGTCGAAGACCCGCGGATAGGCGGACGCACCGGCGACAATGACCTTCGGTCGGACCGTTCGGGCCTGGATCGCGAGGGCGTCGTAGTCGATCCGCCCGGTGATCTCGTCGACGCCGTAGGCCTGGACGTCGTAGAGCCGACCGGAGAAGTTCACCGGCGAGCCGTGGGTGAGATGGCCACCGTGGGCCAGGCTCATCCCCAGGATCCGGTCACCCGGCCGGAGAACCGCGAAGTAGGCGGCCATGTTGGCCTGGGCCCCGGAGTGGGGCTGGACGTTGACGTGCTCGGCGCCCGGGAAGAGGGCCAGGGCCCGCTGCTGGGCGAGCGTCTCGGCGATGTCGACGAACTCGCAGCCGCCGTAGTAGCGCTTCCCGGGAAGGCCCTCGGCGTACTTGTTCGTGAGCCACGAGCCCTGGGCTTCCATGACCGCCGCGAAGGTGTAGTTCTCGCTGGCGATGAGCTCGATCTTGGCGTGCTGGCGATGACGCTCGCCGAGCATCGCCGCCCACAGCCCGGGGTCCACCTCGGCGAGCGTCGACCAACCGAGTCCCCGCTTCACGGCCACCGTCATCGTGCTGCGCCTTCCTTCCTCGCCCGCCGCTGCTGCGCCCGGTATGGTCCCACACCCGCCGGCCCCGGAGCCACATTGCGGTTCGGGAGGGGACACCTGGCCCGAGCGATGGCGTCAACCGAGGCCGACGGCCTCCAGCACGGCCCGGATGCGGGCCTCGGCGATGAGCCCCACCCGGCGGATCGTCGGCGGGTCGGTCGTGAGGTCGACGACGGTCGAGGGGCGGACGCCCGGCGTACGGCCGCCGTCGAGAACGAGGTCGACGGCGTCGCCGAGCTCGCGAATCACGGTCGCGGCATCGAGCGCGTCCGGCCGTCCGGACAGGTTCGCCGACGTCGTCGGCAGCGGCCCGACCGCCGTCGCCAGGGCTCGCGGCGTTGGATGGTCGGGCAACCGGACCCCGACCGTCGCCGTCCCGGCCCGGAGGACGGCCGGAAGCGCCGCGCCATCGCGCGCCCGAAGCACGAGGGTGAGCGGGCCCGGCCAGAACGCCGCCGCGAGCGCCTGGGCGGCCGGGGAGACCTCGGCCAGCTCGGCGGCCTGGCCGGCGGCGGCCAGGAGCAGCGCGATCGCCCTGTCCGGCGGACGCTGTTTCACGTGGAACAGTCGCTCGATCCCATCGGCGGTCCCGAGGGCGACCGCGATTCCGTAGACGGTGTCGGTGGGGAGGGCGACGATCCCGCCGGACCGAAGGACCTCCACGGCCTCGGCTCGGCCGGGCTCGGCGTCCGGGACGACGCGCGGGCTCATGGATGCCGGGCCAGGGCCGCCGGGGCGGCGTCCGCGGGCACGCCGCGCGTCCTGCCCGTGGCGATTGCTGCGGCGACGCGGCGAGCCACCATGGACCGATGGTCGCAGATGCGGCGCGGGCTCGTGTGGGCCGGTTCACGCTGATCGAGCTACGGGCAGCTCCGCCCACGGCGCAGTCCGACGGCTCGTCCGCCGGAAGCGCGCGCAAGGCGACCGCCACGAAGCTGCGGCGCTCGGCCCCGGCGAGAGCGGCTGCGAGGCGCGGCAGCCCGGCAGACGGCGGCTCGGGTGGTCCCTCAGCGAACCGCGGGCACCCGCTCGCGAACGCGGGCAGCGGCATCCTCGAGCTGGATCGCGGCGGCTCGCGCCTCCGACGGGGGGTTCAACGCGAGCCGGGCGATCATGTCGCCGGCACCCTCGTCGGCGATCGGCGGGGCGATGTAGCGGGCCGCCGCGAGGACCTCGGCCGGCGATTGGGGCATCGCCGTCCCGTGCCCCACGGCCGCGATCATCTCGAGATCGTTGAGCTGGTCGCCGATCGCCAGGACCTGGCCCAGCGCGACCCCCTGCCGGCGTGCCAGCCATCGAACGGCCTGGCCCTTGGACACGGCCGGTGCGATGAACTCCAGGAAGCGGGGATGGGCGACGGTCACGTCGGCCCGGCCCCGGAACCGGTCGCGGGCGGCTGCGAGGAGGGCGTGCGGCCGTCCCGGCGCCCCCACTGCGACGATCTTCGTAATCGGGTGCTGGATCCAGTCGGCGAGGTCGGGCACCCGGATCGCCCGCGTCCCGAGGAATGCCGAGTAGTCGTCGACCTGGGGGTCGTCGGCGGGGATGATGAGCTCCTCGAGATGGTTGGCGTGGGGGTCCAGGCCGACGGACCGGCTCCAGGCCACCGCCTCGCGGGCCACGGCGGCCGGCAGCGGGGTGTGGCGAAGGAGCCGGCCCGCGCGATCGGCCCGGACCGGCATCTCGCGGGCGAGCGCCCCCTGGTAGCCGACGATCGGGTCGCGCAGCCCGAGCGACGCCGCGAAGCGCAGGGCCGAGGCGGTCATCCGACCGGTGATGAGCGACACGTGGATGCCCCGATGGACGGCCCGGCCGATCGCGCTGCGGGTTCGCTCGCCGAGGGCGAGGTCGTCGTCGACGAGGGTTCCGTCGATGTCGAGGGCGATCATCCGGATCGGGAACACCGGCTCGACCGAGCGAGGGACGAAGGGACGAGCCACGCTCAGGGCTCCAGGCGAACAGCGCGGCTGACGCGGGCGACGCGCGGCAGGCCAGCCAGGTCGGTCTCGACCGAACAGCTCCAGTGGCCGGGGATCTCAGCCACGGCGGCGGCGATCCCGGCCTCCTGGTCGGCCCCGATCTCGAGCAGGGCGATGCCGCGCGGGGCGAGCACGTCCGGCAGGATTGCGAGCAGCCGGCGGATGACCCCGAGGCCGTCCGCCCCGCCGTCGAGGGCGTGGCGCGGCTCGAACGACGCCGCGACCGGGAGTCCGGCGATGGCAGCCGTCCGGACATACGGCAGGTTGGCGAGGACGACATCGAACGGCCGCTCATCGGTCGGGACGAGGTCGGCAAGGAGGAACGCAACCCGATCGCCGACCGCGTGGCCCACGGCGTTCTCCCGGGCGAGCTCCAGGGCCTGCGGTGCGTCGTCGGTCCCAAGCAACTCGATCTCGTCGAGCATCCCCCGCGCCCGAAGGCGAACGGCGAGCGTCACCGCGATCGTCCCGCCGCCCGTCCCGACGTCGATGACCCGCATCCGGGGGGCGCCGGGCGGGAGGGGCGCCCCGACCAGCCGCTCGGCGATGTCCTCCTCGGCCAGCTCCACGAGGCGCTCGGTCTCGGGCCGCGGGATGAGGGCCCGGGCGTCGGCCGCGAAAGCCAGGGCCATGAACTCCTTGACCTCGCGGATGTAGGCGACCGGCTCACCGGACTCGCGCCGCACGAGGGCCGCTTCGAAGCGCTGGGCGGCGCCCTCGCCGACCGGCGCCTCGGGATGGGCGATGACCCCGGTCCGATCGATGCCCAGGACGTTCGCGAGGAGGACCTCGGCGTCGAGCCGGGGCGTCTCTGAGCCCGCGATGCGCAGCCGCTCGACGGAGTCGCGAATGAGCGCCTCGACGGTCGCCATCGCCGAGTCAGCCGGCCGCGCCGGCACCGCCGCCGTCGGTCAGGTCGGCCAGTCGCTCGGCCTGGTCGATCGTGATGAGGGTGTCGATCAGGCGATCGAGCTCGCCATCCATGACCCGCGGCAGGCCGGACAGGTCGAGGTGGACGCGGTGATCGGTGACCCGGTCCTGCGGGAAGTTGTAGGTCCGGACCTTGTCGGCCCGGTCGCCGGCCCCGATCATCGAGCGTCGGGCCGCCGAGTCCGCCTCCCGCTGGCGACGTCGCTCGGCCTCCTGGAGGCGGGCCCGCAACACGGCCAGGGCCTTGGCCTTGTTCTTGTGCTGGCTCTTCTCGTCCTGGATCTCGACGACCAGGCCGGTCGGCAGGTGGGTGATCCGGACCGCCGAGTCGGTCGTGTTGACCGACTGGCCGCCGGGCCCGGACGAGCGCTTGACGTCGATCCGGAGGTCCCTCTCCTCGTCGATCTCGATCTCCGATTCCTCGACGACCGGCAGGACCACCACGGTCGATGTCGAGGTGTGGATCCGGCCCGACGACTCCGTCGCCGGGACTCGCTGGACGCGATGGGTCCCGCCCTCGAACTTCAACCGCGAGTAGGCGCCGTCGCCCGAGACCTCGACGATCGCCTCCTTGACGCCGCCGATGCCCGTCTCGTTGAGGCTCATGACCTCGGTCCGGAAGCGGTGACGCTCGGCGTAGCGGAGGTACATCCGGAGCAGCTCGGCGGCGAACAGGGCGGCCTCCTCGCCACCGGCCCCGGCCCGGATCTCGAGGATCACGTCGCCGTCGTCGGCCGGATCGCGCGGCAGGAGCAGGACCTTCAGCTCGTCGACGAGCCGGGTCTCCTCGAGCTCGAGCCGCTCGATCTCCTCGCGGGCCATGGCCCGCATCTCGTCGTCCGCCTCGCCGTCCCGGAGCTCACGCGCCCCGGCCAGCTCGGTCCGGGTCGCCTCCAGGCGTCGATAGGCGCCCACGACCGGCTCGAGTCGGGCCAGCTCGCGGCCCAGCCGGCGGATGGCATCCGGGTCTGTGCTCGTCTCGGGCCGGGCCAGCTGGGCCTGGACATCGTCGTACTGGCGGGCGACCTCGGCGAGCTTGGCCTCCAGGCCGCTCATGCCGCGGCGGTCGCGGGCTCGACCGGATCGAGGGGTGAGCGCTCCGGCACCTCCGAGCCTTCGGGGACCGACTCCCCGTCCGCCTCGAGGGCCTGCTGCATGGACACGATCGCGACCTCTATCTGGTCGTCGGACGGCTGCTTCGTGGTGATCATCTGGACCAGAATCCCGGGCCACATGATGGCCCTGACGATCGGATTCGCGCGGTGCTTCGCGCCCCACCGGAGGACCTCGTAGCCAACGGCGGCGAGGACCGGGATGAGCACGATCCGGCTGCCGACCATCACCAGCGGCTCCTGCTTCCCGACGAGGCTGAAGGCGATGATCGACAGGGCGATGAGGACGACCAGGAACTCCGTGCCGCAGCGGGGGTGAGCGGTCGGGTAGCGGCGGACGTTGGCCGTCGTCAGGGGATTGCCGGCCTCAAGGGCGTGGATCGTCATGTGCTCGGCGCCGTGGTACTGGAAGACCCGGGCGATGTCGGGGGCCCGCGAGATGAGGGCGAGGTAGCCCAGGAAGATGGCCACCCGGACGAGGCCCTCGACGAGGTGCTGGGCGACGTCCGACTCGACGTCGGCGGTGGTGAAGGTCGCGATCACCAGCGGCAGCAGGAAGAAGATCCCAAGCCCGATCACCAGGGTGAAGCCGAGCATCAGGGCGACCGTGCCCTTGCCGAGCTCCTCGTCCTCACCGACCTGGACGTTGGCGCTCCGGATGAGCCACCTCGTCCCGATGACGAGGGTCTCGTACAGGACCACGAGGCCCCGAACGAACGGTGCGCCGGCGAAGCGCCAGCCGTGGGGCCCCGTGACGAGGGGCTCGGAGGCCCACACGATGTGCCCATCGGGGTGCCGGAAGGCGACCGCGATCGCGTTCCGACCGCGCATCAGCACGCCCTCGATGAGGGCCTGGCCGCCGTAGTTGAACCGTGCCATGGCTGGAAGTCTAGCGGCGCGGGCGTCCGACTCCTCGCCGGCGGGCCCCGAGGGGACCCACGGCGGAGCATCCGCGGATCCTGACTTCCGGCCCTTCGGCTTGGCGGAGCCAGGCCGGCCCGGAGGTCGGCGTCAGGCTCCTCCGCCGAGGTGCCGGGCAGGACGCCGGTCGGCCGGCGTCAGCCGGCGGGCCGGCGTCAGCCGGCGGGCCGGCGTCAGCCGGCGCGGACCTGGCGCTCGAGGCGCTTCTGGAAGCGTTCGACCTGGCCGGCCGTGTCGATGATCGTCTGCTTGCCCGTGTAGAACGGGTGGCAGTTGCCGCACACGTCAACCCGCAGCTCGGTCCGCGTGGAGCCGACCGTCCACTCGGTCCCGCAGGACCCGCAGTGGACCGTCGCCTGGTTGTACTTGGGATGGATGTCGGGCTTCACGGGTGCTCTCCTCGACGCCGTCCGAGCGGGGTCACGCTGCCCCGCCGGTGGTCGCCGCTCAGGCGTCTCGAGGTCAGGCCTCGGCCGCGGGTGCGGCCTCGACCGGGATGACCCGGACGCGCTTCTTGGTCTTGGTCGCGAACTCGAACTTGACCCTGCCGGTCTCCGTCGCGAACACGGTGTAGTCGTCGCCAAGGCCGGTCCCCTTGCCCGCCAGGAAGGTCATGCCGCGCTGGCGGACGATGATCGATCCGGCCGGGACCAGCTGGCCGTCGCCGGCCTTGATCCCGAGGCGCTGGCCGACGCTGTCGCGGCCGTTCTTGGAGGTCCCGCCGGCCTTCTTGTGGGCCATCTCGCTACTCGTCCTTCTTCGTGGCGCGAGGGCGCTTGGGCTTGTCTGCCGCGGCCTCCGCATCGGCGGGCGCGGCCTTCG
>JBFMEV010000065.1:0-9480 GCA_040752335.1 Chloroflexota bacterium | reverse complement strand
CTTCGCCCGGCCTCGGCTGACGCGCCGCTCGCAGGTGTTGGCTGGCCGGGCCGCGCGGGCGTTGCCGGCTGCAGGACGGCCGCTCGACCCCTGATGCGCGCACGGGCATCAGGAACCGACATGGCTTTCGCCGATGCTCGCCGGAGGGCGAAGCGGCCGATCAGCCGGCCGCCGGCGACTCGGCGGCGAGGCGGCGCAGGACGGCCGGCAGGATCCCGCCGTGGCGGTAGTAGTCGACCTCGATCGGGCCGTCGAGGCGGCAATCGACCTCGAACGTCGTCGTCCGGCCCGTCGCGTCGTCGGTCGCGTGGACGGTCAGGCGGCTGCGGGCTTCGGGGCCGCCGGCGACGCCCTCGATGGTGAACGACTCCCGGCCCGTCAGGCCCAGACCCGCCGCGGTGTCGCCTGCCAGGTACTGCAGCGGCAGCACGCCCATCCCGACCAGGTTGCTCCGGTGGATCCGCTCGAAGCTCTCGGCGATCACGGCCCGAATCCCGAGCAGGGCCGGGCCCTTGGCCGCCCAATCGCGCGACGATCCGGTGCCGTACTCGCGGCCGGCGAGGACGATCAGCGGCACGCCGTCGGCGGCGTACCGCCGCGCGGCCTCGAAGATCGTCGTCTCGGCGCCGTCGGGCAGGTGCCGGGTGAATGGTCCTTCCCGCTCGTCGACCAGCCGGTTGCGCAGCCGGATGTTGGCGAAGGTGCCGCGGATCATGACCTCGTGATGGCCCCGCCGAGAGCCGTACGAGTTGAACTCGAGCGGCGTCACTCCGCGCTCCTGGAGCCACTGCCCGGCCGGCGACGACGCGGCGATCGTCCCGGCAGGGGAGATGTGGTCGGTCGTGACGCTGTCGCCCAGGACGGCCAGGACCCGCGCCCCGGCGATCGGCGCGATCGGTGTCGGCTCGGCCGACATGCCCTCGAAGAACGGCGGCCGGGCGAGGTACGTCGAGTCAGGATCCCAGGTGTAGCGGTCGCCGTCGGGGATCGGCAGCGCCCGCCACCGATCGTCGCCGTCGAAGACGGTGGCATACGTCTGGCGGAAGAGCTCCGGGTCGACGGCCTCGCGGATGACATCGCGGATCTCGTCGGGTCCCGGCCAGACGTCGGCCAGGAAGACCGGCCGGCCGTCGTCGCCGATGCCCAGCGGCTGGCTGCTCAGGTCGATGTCGACCCGGCCGGCGAGGGCGAACGCGACGACGAGCGGCGGCGAGGCCAGGTAGCTGGCGCGGGCGAGCGGGTGGATGCGGCCCTCGAAGTTGCGATTGCCGGACAGGACGGCGGCGGCGACGAGCTCGTGGGACTGGATCGCCTCGGCGATGGGGGCGTCGAGGGGCCCGGAGTTGCCGATGCAGGTGGTGCAGCCGTAGCCGGCCAGGGCAAAGCCGAGGGCTTCGAGCGGCGCCATCAGGCCGGCCGCCTCGAGGTAGCCGGTGACGACCCGGGAGCCCGGCGCGAGCGACGTCTTGACGGTCGGGGCCACGGTCAGGCCCCGGGCAATCGCGTTCCTGGCGAGGAGCCCGGCGCCGACCATGACCGTCGGGTTCGAGGTGTTCGTGCAGGACGTGATCGCGGCGATTACGACGGAGCCGTTGCCCACCTCGCCGCGCTCGCCGTCGACCTGTACGGGGATGGTGGTGGGCGGCGCCTCGACGGCCCCCGTCTGCGGGAACGCCGCGTGGAAGCTCGCCGGGAGGGCCGGCAGGACGACCCGGTCCTGGGGCCGGCGCGGTCCCGCCACGGACGGCTCCACGGTCGACAGGTCGAGCGTCAGGAGGGCGTCGAAGTCGGGGCCCGGCCCGGGCTCGCGCCAGAGGCCCTGGTCCTTGGTGTAGCGCTCGACGAGCGCGATCAGCTCCTGGGATCGGCCGGTCAGCCGGAGGTAGGCAAGGGTCTCGTCGTCAACCGGGAAGAGGGTCGAGGTCGCCCCGAACTCGGGGCTCATGTTGGCGATCGTCGCCCGATCGGCGAGGGTCAGCCCGGCCAGGCCGTCGCCGGCGAACTCGACGAACGACTCGACGACCCCGAAACGCCGCAGCATCTCGGTGACGACAAGGACGAGGTCAGTGGCGGTGGATCCACTCGGCAGCTCGCCGGTCAGCCGGACGCCGACGATCCGGGGCATCGGCTGGTAGAGCGGCTGGCCCAGGAGCACGGCCTCGGCCTCGATGCCGCCGACGCCGTAGCCGAGGACCCCCAGGCCGTTGATCATCGTGGTGTGCGAGTCGGTCCCCACGAGTGTGTCGGGGAAGGCGACCCGGCCGTGGGCATCCTCCCGGTCGGCCACGACCGTGGCCAGGAACTCCAGGTTGACCTGGTGGATGATCCCGGTCCCCGGCGGCACGACCCGAAGGTCACGGAACGCGGTCTGGGCCCAGCGCAGCAGCTGGTAGCGCTCGCCGTTGCGGTCGTACTCCCGGGCGACGTTGAAGGCGAAGGCCGCCGGCGTCCCGAAGGCGTCCACCTGGACCGAGTGGTCGATGACGAGGTCGGCCGGGACGAGGGGGTTCACCCGGGCCGGATCGCCGCCGAGGTCGGCCATCGCGTCGCGCATCGCGGCCAGGTCCACGACGGCCGGCACGCCGGTGAAGTCCTGGAGCACGACCCGCGAGGGCATGAACGGGATCTCGGCCTCGCCGGCTGCGCCCGGGCGCCAAGCCGCGAGCCGCTCGACGTCCTCGGGCGCGACGATCCCGCCGCCGGCGTGGCGGATGGCGTTCTCGAGCAGGATCTTGAGGGTGACGGGAGTGCGCTCGAGGTCGATCCGGTCATGGAGCACGTCCAGGCGGTAGCGATCGGGCAGGCCGGGTCCGAGGGGCCCGCGGGCGCCGAAGGGGTCGTGTGATGGCACTGGGCTCGATCCTCTGCTGGGCTGGCTACACTCGCTTCGTGCAAGCGTACCGCGCCCGAGCCGAGCGCCTCCTGACAGGCTCAGGGTGAGGGCCTGGCCCGACCCCGAGGAGCTCCGGAGCCGGCTGGGAGAGGCGCGGGGGGATGCCGACGGAGAGGCATCGCGCGACGAAGCCGGCGACGACGCGACGCTCCGCGAGCTGCGCGATCGCGGGATCGACCTGGACCCCCTGCCGCCGGGCCACCACCGCCATGGCGACGAGGTCCACGCCTCTGACCACGCTCATCCCCACGTCCATTCCGGGCCTGACGAGCCGCCGGTCGTCGGGATCGTCGGCGCTGGGGCCGTGGGGACCGCGCTCGGGCTGGCCCTTGCCCGGGCCGGCTGGCCGGTGGGCGCGGTCGCGTCGCGCGACCCGGCCCGGCGGGAGCGCTTCCGCTCGCTGGTTCCCGGAGCCCGCGCCTTCGCCGAGGCCAGCGCCCTGCTCGACGAGGTCGAGCTCGTCATCCTGGCCGTACCGGACGACGTCATCCCGGCGCTCGCCGGCCAGCTCCGGCTGTACAGCGGCCAGGCGTTGATCCACACCTCGGGAGCCCTCGGCGCCGAGGCCCTGGCCCCGGCCATGGCGGCCGGGACCCAGGCCGGGGCGTTCCATCCACTGGTCGCCTTCGCCGACACCGAGCTGGCCGTCGCCGCCCTCCACGGCGCGACCGTGGCGATCGAGGGCGACGACCAGCTGGCCGACCTCCTGGCCCGGATGGCCGAGGCGATCGGCGCCCACGCGGTCCGACTGGCGCCAGGGACGAAGGCCGCCTACCACGCCGCTGCGGTCCTGGCTGCGGGCGGATTCATCGCCCTGCTCGACGCGATCGCCGAGCTCGGTCGCGTCGCCGGCCTGGACGAGGTCGGATCGCTCTCGATCTACGGCCGGCTGGCCGAGCAGACCCTGGCCAACGCCCGGGCCCTCGGGATCGCCCGGGCCCTGACCGGCCCGATGACCCGCGGCGACATCGGGACGCTGGACCGCCACCTGGCCACGCTGCGGACCCACGCCCCGGCGGCCCTGGCCCTCTACGTCGCCGCGGCGGAGCGCGAGATCGCGCTGGCCGAACGGCGGGGCGCGCTGGCACCGGAGGTCGCCGCGGCGATGCGGGCTTCCCTTGCGCGGCCGACCTGACGCGCTACCATACGGCCGATGGAGCACAGCATCGCCGCGAAGTACGCAGCGCGCCCCGCGGCCCGGTTCCCCCGACCATCGTCCCGAACCCGCGAGCGCCGCCTCGGGCTGCGCGTCGAGACCGCGTTCCGGGCGGCCGCCTGGCGCCCGACCGAGCTCCGCCAGGAGCCCGCGTCCGCATACGCCCGGCTCCGGGCCGGGTCCCGCTCCATCACCCCGACACGCACGCGCCGACCGGCGACGGGCCGCCCGCACCCGGTCGTCTCGATGACCTGGTCGCGGTCGGTCCCGGTGGGACGATCGAGCGCCGCCTCGGCGCCGTGGCGCCCCTGAGGTCCGCCACCGCGACGTCCGCCGGCGGGATCGTCGTCCGAATCGAAGGTGACCGCCCGTCGCTCGTGGCCGGCCTCCGGCGCCGCGAGGGCGACCGGCACAGTGGGACGTGGACCCTCCCGAAGGGCACTCCGCACTCGGGCGAGAGCCTCGAGGAGACCGCCGTCCGCGAAGTCGAGGAGGAGACCGGCCTGCGGGTCCGGATCGTCGCCCCGTTGCGGTCGATCGAGTACACCTTCGTCCAGGGTGGGACCCGGATTCACAAGACCGTCCATTACTTCCTCATGGAGCCGATCGGCGGAGACCTGGACCGCCACGACCACGAGTTCGAGCGAGTCCGCTGGGTCCGGTTCGACGACGCCAGGAGCCTCCTGACGTTCGACACCGAGCGAGGGCTGGTCGAGGTTGCGGCCACCGCCCTGCAGGTGGCGGGCGGTCTCGGCTCGTTGGCGAGTCTCAACCCCGGGGCGAGCGCGGGATGACCGACGCCGAGGTCCTCCCGGCCCACGAGACGGCCATGGTCGAGGTCCACCGACGGCTGGGCGCCAGGCTCATCGACTTTGCCGGCTGGCTCATGCCGGTCCAGTACGCGGGGATCATGGAGGAGCACCGGGCGGTCCGGGAGCGGGCCGGCCTGTTCGACCTGTCGCACATGGGCGAGCTGTTCGTGGCGGGCGCCGCCGCCGGCGACGCCCTGGCGGCGGCCGTCGTCTCCGACCCACGGACGCTGGCGGTGGGGCGGGCCCAGTACTCGATGATCTGCGCGCCCGACGGCGGGATCATCGACGACCTCATCGTCTACCGCCTCGCCGCCGAGCGGTTCCTCGTCGTCGCCAACGCCGGCAACGCGGCGATCGTCTCAGACGAGCTGGCGGCCCGGCTCCATGGCTGGAGCGCGGTCCTCGACGACCGCTCGCTGGCCACCTCGCTCGTCGCCATCCAGGGCCCTGCTGCCGCCGCCGTCCTGGGGCCGTTGACCGACGTCGATCTCGCGAGCCTCCGCTACTACGCCATCGCCGAAGGCACGGTCGCCGGCATCCCGGCCCTCGTCGCCCGGACCGGCTACACCGGCGAGGACGGCTTCGAGGTCTTCGTCGAGTGGGATCGGGGACCGGAGATCTGGCAGGCCCTCGAGGTCGGCGGCCGCCCCGCCGGGGTCGT
Source organism: Chloroflexota bacterium (assembly GCA_040752335.1). Lineage (GTDB taxonomy): Bacteria > Chloroflexota > Limnocylindria > Limnocylindrales > CSP1-4 > UBA5189. The sequence continues at coordinate 3,958 of JBFMEV010000065.1, read as the reverse complement.
GCCATGCGGCCTGGGAGCCCGCGACACGCTTCGGCTCGAGGCCGGCATGCCGCTCTACGGCAACGAGCTCGATCGGGCCACCAACCCGTTCGAGGCCGGTCTCGGCCGGGTCGTCAAGCTCGGCAAGCCCGGCGGCTTCGTGGGTCGTGAGCCCCTGGCCCGCGTCGAGCACGACGGACCTTCGAAGCGGCTCGTCGGCCTGGCGATCACCGGGCGCGGAATCGCCCGTCACGGCTACCCGGTCCTGGGCTCGGCGGGTGTCACCGGGGCGATCACGTCCGGAACGATGTCGCCGACCCTCGGCCGGGCGATCGCCATGGCCTACGTCGCCCCGCCCGACGCCGAACCCGCTACGATGCTGGCCGTCGAGATCCGTGGGACGAGCGTTCCCGCCCAGGTCGTGCCGCTGCCCTTCTACAAGCGCCCCGCCTGACCCCGGCCCGCGGCCGGGGCCCCGACAGCATCCAAGGAGGAGCCCGCCCCATGGTCCCCGGCGATCTGCGCTACACGAAGGATCACGAGTGGGTCCGGATCGAGGGCGACGAGGCGACCGTCGGAATCACCCAGTACGCGGCGGACCAGCTGGGCGACGTCGTGTTCGTCGACCTGCCGGCGATCGGCCGAAGCCTCGAGCAGCACGCCTCCTTCGGGGTGGTGGAATCGGTCAAGGCGGTGAGCGACCTGTTTGCGCCTCTGGCCGGCGCGGTGACCGCGGTCAACACCGCGCTGGAGGCTCAGCCCGAGCTCGTGAACGGCCAGCCGTTCGGCGACGGCTGGATGATCCGGGTCCGTCTCGCCGATCCCGCCCAGGTGAGTTCGCTGCTCGACGCAGCGGCCTACGACGCCCTCATCAGCGAGGCCTGAACCTGTGACCCTTGCGTCGTCTGGCCGGTTGACGGGCGCCTCGCAATCACTATCCTCTCGCTGACATGGTAGGTCGAAGCCTCCGGCAGATCGTCTGGGCCCGCCTCCGCCGCGACCGCCTCGCGATGTTCTGCCTCCTCGTTCTGATCGCCTACTACGCGATCGGAATGATCGGCCCGATCGTCGGTCCGTCGCTCGGCCTCGACCCCTATGCCTTCGATCGCGAGGCGATCAGCAACCTCGGCGGCCGGCCGGTCCTGCCGAACGGGGGAATCAGCCCGGAGCACCCGTTCGGGGTGGAGTGGGGGACGGGCCGGGACATCCTGTCGCAGCTCCTGTGGGGCCTCCGGATCTCGCTCGTCGTGGCGACGTCGGCGACCCTCCTCACGGTCTTCCTCGGGACGGTCATCGGGATCGTCGCCGGCTACGCCGGCGGCTGGGTGGACCTGGTGATCGGCCGGTTCATGGACCTGGTCCTGGCGTTTCCGTTCCTGCTGATCGTGTTGGCCCTCACGAACGTCGTGACTGAACGGATCACCAACCTCGGGGTGCCGGCCGGGACCCCGACTCGGATCGTCTACCTGATCGTCGTGATCAGCGCCTTCGGCTGGCCGTACCTGGCCCGCATCGTCCGGGGTCAGGTCCTCAGCCTCCGGGAGCGGGAGTTCGTGGAGGCGGCCGTGGCCATGGGCTCCAGCCGGCGACGGATCCTGTTCACCGAGATCCTGCCCAACCTGTGGGCCCCGATCATCGTCTACACGACGCTGCTGCTGCCGGCCTACGTCGGCTTCGAGGCCGCCCTGTCGTTCCTCGGCGTCGGCGTCATCCCGCCGGACACGACGTTCGGGTCGATGCTCGCCAACTCGGTGAACTTCTTCGCCCAGGTCCCGATCTACCTATTCATCCCGGGGACCATCCTGGCGGTCCTCGTCGTCTCGTTCAACCTGCTCGGCGACGCGCTCCGAGACGCGCTCGACCCGCGGGTCACCCGCTGACGGCCCAGGCCGCACGAACCGGAGGACAGCATCTGGCGTATTGACGGGCACGCTCCGGCGTGCTCATGGTGTATATCATCGCGTCGGTTGTGCCGGGACCATCCCGGAACATTGGAGGAGAAGCATGCCTAGATCTGATGCGTGGTTGCGTCGCGCCCTCGCCATCGGGGCCACGATGGCCCTGGTGGTCGCGGCCTGTGGCGGAACCACCCCCACAGCCAGCCCGACGATCGGCGCGACGCCGCCGCCGGGCGCCACGCCGGGCCCGACCGAAGAGGGCAAGTCCGGCGGCACCATCTACATGCTCACCCAGGCTGAGGAGTTCGACGACATCGATCCTCAGCGGGCATACACGGGCGAGGACCTGGCCTTCTTCGGGGCCACGATCATGCGCTCGCTGACGTCGTACATCTACACGGACGACGACGCCGTGGCCAACACCCTCCAGGGCGACCTGGCGACCGATATCGGGACCGCCAGCCCCGACGCCACCGAGTGGAGCTTCACCCTCCGCGACGGGCTGACCTGGGAGGACGGCTCGGAGCTCGTCTGCGAGGACGTCAAGTACGGCGTCTCGCGGACGTTCGCCAACGACGTCATCGTCAACGGCCCGACGTACGCTGTCCAGTACCTCGACATCCCCTCGAACCCGGTTTCGGACGAAGCTGACCCGGACTCGGTGTTCCTGTCGGCGTACTACGGCCCCTACGACGGGACCGGCCAGGATCTCTTCGACGAGGCTGTCTCGTGCGACGGCAACGTCATCACCTTCAAGCTGAACCAGCCGGTCGCGGACTTCAACTACACCGTGACCCTGGGCTTCAGCCCGGTGCCCGATCCGACCGTCCACCCGGATCTCCCGGACGCCGGCGAGCAGTACACGCTCCACCCGTGGTCCAACGGCCCCTACAAGATCGATGAGTACACCCAGGGCAACGGCGGCCACCTGATCCTGGTCCGCAACGACGCCTGGAATGCCGACAGCGACCCGATCCGGAAGGCCTACCCCGACGTGTGGCAGGTCGACTTCGGCATCGATGCCAAGGTCATGGACCAGCGGATCATCGCCAGCGAGGGCGACGACGCCTTTGCCATCCAGTACGGCTCCGTCCAGCCCGAGAACCTCGCAACGGTCTTCGCCGATCCGTCGACTCCGAACCCGGACTTCGCGACTCGGGCGACGAGCGACTTCGACCCGTTCGCGCGGTACTACTGGATCGACACCAACAAGGTCTCGAACGTCAAGCACCGCCAGGCGATGGCCGTGGCCCTCGACCGCGACGCCATCCGCGCCAACCTCGGCGGCGACTTCGCCGGCGACCTCGGCGACGGCGTCATCAAGCCGAACCTCGGCGACCAGTACGCCCCGACCGGGATGTGGACCGATCTCTTCGGCCAGGCCATCCCGGACAACGGCGATCCTGAATTCGCCAAGAAGCTCATCGCCGAATCGGGCGAGCCGATGCCCGCCCTGACGTGGGACTACCCGCAGACCGCGGTCCGGGACCAGGAGGCAGCGATCGTCGTCGCCTCGCTCGGCCTGGCCGGCATCACCGTGACGCCCAACCCGATTCAGCCGGGCCAGTACTACGGCATCGTCTTCGACGATGAGGCGGCCCACGAGTTCGGTTGGGCCGGCTGGGGTCCGGACTGGCCGAACGCCTCGACGGTCATCCCGCCGCTGTTCACGGACAAGGGTGGCTGGAACCTCTCGCGGGTCCACGACGAGGACTTCGTGAGCGCGGTCCAGGATGCGATCGCGGAGCTCGACCACGCCGCCCAGGCGGAAATGTGGCACGACCTCAACCAGCTCGCCATGGAGCGGGTCTACGTCATCCCCACGACGTTCGGCCTGAGCCAGACCTTCGGTGGCACCAAGGTCCAGCCGCTCTACCAGTGGGCCCCGTACGGCTCGTGGCCGTACGCGGAGATGTACGTCACGCCGTATGGCTGGCGCGCTGAGATCAGGGTCGCGGGGAGCGGCACCGCCGCTCCCCGAGACGTCGCTTCACCGAACGAGGAGACGCTGAGTGGCCGGATACATCGTGCGGCGGACGCTCGGCATGGTGCTGCTCCTCTTCCTCCTTACCCTGACCGTC
>JBFMEV010000064.1:0-9923 GCA_040752335.1 Chloroflexota bacterium | reverse complement strand
CGGCCACCGCCGTGGCCGGCCGCGCTTACCCTCCTCGCCTTCGCCTCCCTGGGTGCCGTCACCGGCCGGGGGATCGCGTGGTGGCCGCTCGTCGCTGCGGTGACGGTCGCAGGGTTCATCGCGCCCGTCGCGGCGGGCCCGCAACCCCGCCCCCGACCCCGACCCCGTGGCAGCGTCCTCAACGCCGGGCTCGCGGCCGCCCTCGTCGTCGGGATCGCGGCCGCCCTGCCGGCCTGGCGACCGCTCGACGCCCGGACCGGAGCCCCGGCGGGCCTCCTCACGTACGCTCCGCCCGGCATCACCGCGGTCCTCCGCGCGACCGCCGGTCCCCAGGACCGCGTCTGGAACCCCCAGGCCTGGGGCTCGTGGCTGGAGCTGGCCGTCCCGGGCCCGCGCTACGCCTTCGACTCCCGGATCGAGCTGATCCCGGCCGAGGCCTGGGCCGCCGGCGACACCGTCCTCGCGGCCGCACCCGGCTGGGACGCGATCCTCGAGGCCTACGGCGCCACGATCGTCGTCGTCGAGGGCCCACCGACCGGACCTCTCGCCGCCGCGCTCGCCGCGAGCGGGGGCTGGACGTTGGCCACCCGCGACGAGGACGGCTCGATCTGGGTCGCACGGCACCGTCAGGTCCCGATGTTCACCCGGCTATCCTCACCCTCGTGAGCGACGTGACCGCCGACACACCGACCGAGCTCGACATCGTGGTCCTCGGTGGCGGGGGCCACGTCGGCCTGCCGTTGTCGCTCGTCCTCGCCCGGACCGGGGCCCGGGTCGGCATCTTCGACCGTGACGGTGCCAAGCTCGACCGGATCCGGGCCGGCGAGATGCCGTTCCTGGAAGCTGGCGCGACGGAGCTCCTCGCCGACATGCTGCCCACCGGCCGCCTGGAGCTGTCCACCGATCCCGCGATGTGCGCCCGGACCGACGTCGTCCTCGTGGTCGTCGGGACGCCGGTCGACGAGTTTCTCGGCCCGTCCATGGCCCCCTTCGAGGACGCTGTCGACGAGATCGCGCCGCACCTCCGCGCGGGGGCCCTGATCATTCTCCGGAGCACCGTCTACCCGGGTACCACCGCCTACGTGAAGGAGCGTTTCCGCGAGCGCGGCGCAAACGTCCAGGTTGCCTTCTGCCCGGAGCGGATCGCCGAGGGCCGGGCGATCGAGGAGCTCGCCTCGCTGCCCCAGATCGTGGGCGCCGATGACGACACGGCCGGCGACCGCGCCCAGGCCGTCTTCGCCCGCTTCGCGACGACGTTCATCCGGACCACGACCCGAGAGGCCGAGCTGGCGAAGCTCTTCACGAACACCTGGCGCTACATGAAGTTCGCCGTCGCCAACCAGTTCCTGATGATCGCCGAGGAGGCCGGGGTCGACTACACGAACGTCCTTCGGGCCGTCCGCGAGGACTACCCCCGCGCCGCCGACCTGCCCGGGCCGGGCTTCGCTGCCGGGCCCTGCCTGTTCAAGGACACGATGCAGCTCGCCGCCTTCACGACGGACCACTTCCCGCTCGGCCAGGCCGCGGTCCAGGTCAACGAGGGTCTGCCCGGGTTCATCGTCGATCGGCTCCGGCGCCGCTACGGCGACCTCACGGGGCGCCGGATCGGCATCCTCGGGATGGCCTTCAAGGCCGAATCGGACGATCCCCGGGCGTCGCTCTCGTACAAGCTCCGGAAGCTCCTGACCTGGGCCGGCGCGACCGTCCTGGCGACCGACCCATACGTCGGCGACGCGCGCCTCGTCAGCCTCGAGGCGGTCGTGGCCGGCAGCGAGATCCTCATCCTGGGGGCGCCCCACGGGGCGTACCGTTCCCTCGATGTCGGCGGCCGCGACGTCGTCGACGTGTGGGGCTTGATGGGCGGAGGAATCCGGTTGTGAAGGTCCTCGTCACCGGCGCCGCCGGGTTCATCAACGGCTATCTCATCCCGGAGCTGCTGGCGGCCGGCCACGAGGTCGTCGGCATCGATGACTTCTCGAAGTACGGGCCCCTGACGCGGTCGTACGACCACCACCCCGGCTACCGCTTCGTCCAGGGCGACGCCAAGGACGTCCGGCTGATGCAGGAGCTGGCGAAGGACTGCCAGCAGGTCGTGGCAGCGGCGGCGATGATCGGTGGGATCTCGTACTTCCACCGCTTCGCATACGAGCTGCTGGCCGAGAACGAGCGGATCCTGGCCTCGACCTTCGACGCCGCCATCGACGCCTACCTCGCCGGGACCCTCGAGCGGATCGTCGTCGTCAGCTCGTCCATGGTCTACGAATCTGCGACCGTCTTCCCGACCCCGGAGGGCGCCCAGGCCAGCTCGCCGCCGCCGGTCTCGACATACGGCTTCCAGAAGCTCGCGTCCGAGTATTTCGCGAAGGGCGCTCGCCAGCAGTACGGGCTGCCGTACTCGATCGTCCGGCCGTTCAACTGCGTGGGCATCGGCGAGCGCCGCGCGAGCCGCGACGCCGACGTCATGTCGGGCAACGTCAAGCTCGCCCTCAGCCACGTCGTCCCGGACCTCGCCCTCAAGTCCCTCAAGGGCCAGGACCCGCTCCACATCCTGGGCGAAGGCTCGCAGGTCCGGCACTACACGTACGGCGGCGACCTCGCCCGGGGGATCCGGATGGTCATGGAATCGCCGAAGGCGGTGAACGAGGACTTCAACCTCTCGACGGCGACCTCGACAACCGTCCTCGAGCTCGCAGAGCTCATCTGGCGGACGGTCCACGGCCCGGACCGGCCGTTCAACTGGATCTCCGATGAGCCCTTCGAGCACGACGTCCAGCGCCGGGTGCCCGATGTCCGGAAGGCCCGCGACGTCCTCGGCTTCGAGGCCACGACCACGCTCGAGACGATGCTCGAGGAGGTCGTGCCGTGGATCCGGGCCGAGGTGGAGGCCGGGCGCCTGTGACCGTGGCCGTGCCACGGCACCTCACCTGGCCGGGTCGATGGCCCCGCGCGACGCTCGTGGCCCTCGCCGCCGGCGGCACGGCCTTCACCCTCATCCAGATCGTCATCGGCAGCCAGGCGGGACTGTTCCCGATCCCGCCCGGGGACACCCTGATCTGGGACCGAGTCGGCGATGGGCTTCGCGACGGCGATTCGATCTACTACACGGCCGAGCCGCTGACCGACTCGTTCTGGTACGCGCCCCCTTGGGCCGTCCTCTTCGCGGCGACCTCGTGGCTCCCGACGTGGGGGCTCCACCTGGTGTTCGTCGCGGTCAAGGTCCTGTCACTCCGGGTCATCGCCGGATCGTGGCTCGGTGCCGGCCTGGCGGCGTGGTTCCCGCTCGTGGCCTTCGACCTCGCCAGTGGCAGCTTCAACCTGCTCATGGCGGCCGCGATCGTGGCGGCCGTCCGGGGCCGTCCCGAGCTCGCCGTCGTTGCCTCGCTCGCGAAGTTCGGACCGCTCCTCGCCATCGACCCTCGGCAGTGGCGGACGGTGCTTCCGGTCGCCCTCGTCGCGGCGCTCATCACCCTGCCCTGGCTGTCACTCTGGCCGGCCTGGATCGACCACCTGGCCGCGAACGTCGGCAGCGCGCTCGGGCCCCAGCTCCCGATCCCATTGCTGGTCCGATGGGCACTCGCGATGGGGCTCCTGGCGCTCCGCCGCCCATCGGCGCGGGCGCTGGCGGCGACGATCGCGATCCCGGCGTTCTACTGGGGCAGCCTGGTCATCCTGATCGCCCCGATCGCGGTCTGGCTCCGCGACCGGCAGAGCCCGGAGGCGGCGTGACTGCCGAGCCGTTGCCCGAGCTCTCGATCGTCATTCCGGTCTACAACGAGGGCGAGCGCGTGGCGCCGGTCCTTCGGGCCCTCCACTCGGGCGTCCGGACGCCGAAGGAGCTGATCGTCGTCTGGGACTTCGATGGTGACACGACGCGACCGGTCGTCGAGCGGCTTGCCGCCGATCTGCCCGGCCTGCGAGGCCATCGCAACGACCTCGGGCGCGGCGTGCTCAACGCCATGCGCGCGGGCATCGCGGCGGCGAGTGGCTCTCTCGTGCTCGTCTCGATGGCCGACGGCTCGGACGAACCCGGGGTCGTCGATCTGATGGTCGCGCTGGGCCGGGAGGGGGCGGCCGTGGTCGCCGCCTCGCGCTACATGCGCGGCGGCCGGCAGGTCGGTGGGCCGCGGCTCAAGAGGCTCCTCAGCCGGACAGCCGGCTTGACCCTCCACTGGTTCGGCGGCGTCGCGACCCACGACCCGACGAACAACTTCAAGCTCTACCGCCGCGACTTCCTCGATTCGGTCACGATCGATAGCCGGGCCGGCTTCGAGCTCGCCCTCGAGCTGACCGTGAAGGCCACCCTCGCCGGCCGTCAGGTCGCCGAGGTTCCCACGACCTGGCGCGACCGGACTGCGGGCGAGAGCAACTTCAAGCTCCGGAAGTGGCTCCCCCAGTACCTCCGCTGGTACTTCGTGGCGCTGCGTGGTCGTCTTGACCGCAGGAATCGACGTGGATCGGCGCCCAGCCCGCCCGACGACGGGACTCTCGATGGATCGTGATGCCTTCCACTTGATGGCGTCGCACGAGGCCCATCACTGGTGGTTCGTGGGTCGTCGTGCCGTGATCGATGCGATGCTCGACCGAATACCCATGTCAGCCGCAAGCGATGTGCTCGAGGCCGGCTGTGGGACCGGTGGCAACCTCTTCATGCTGGAGCGGCGCGGCCGCGTTTCGGCGTTTGAGCCGTCCGTAATTGCCCGCGAGATCGCAGCCACGAAGGGCGGTACTACGTGGATCATCGCGGACGGCGAGCTGCCGGACAGGTTGCCGTTCGAGACCGGGTCATTCGACCTTGTCGTCGCACTCGACGTCCTCGAGCACATCGAGCGCGACCAGGAAGCGCTCGCGGCGCTCGTCTCGATGGCCAGACCGGGGGGCTTCATTCTCGTGACCGTGCCAGCGCATCCCATCCTGTGGGGTGCCCACGATCGGCGACTCCATCACCTTCGAAGGTATCGGCGACGCGAGCTCGAGCGGATGTGCGCAGCGACGGGCGGCGAGCTCCGGCTCCTGACGGCCTTCAACACGATCCTCGCGCCGATCGCCATCACGCTGCGCCTGCTGGAACGGATTGCCCCGATCTCGTTCGGTAACCAGGAGAGGATGCCGCCGAGCCTCGTCAATGCGGCCCTCAGCTGGCTCTTCGCTCTCGAGGGCCCGATCGTCCGCCGCGTTCCGTTGCCGTTCGGCGTGTCCTACGCGGCCATCCTCAAGCGACCGTGATCGACCGAGAGCGGCTTGTCATCGCGGGTGGTGTCGCTGTCCTTGCAGGTGCGGTGATCCTGGCCTTGGCCTGGGCGTGGGCCGCCATCGGCTCGCCAGTCTTGGGTCTGGACCTCCTCGCCTACGAAGCCGCCGCTGATCGGCTCGTCGATACGGGTAGCCCGTATTCGGAGGAGTTGCGGGCCGGCCCAATTGCCAATGAACCCGACAACGTCCCGATCGGCTACTTCTATCCGCCGCCCCTAGCCCAGGTATTCACCCTGGTCCGAGGAGTGGACCACGTTGTCCTGGCGGCTACCTGGGCGATCTCGCAGGCAGCGCTGGCGTTCGTCGTGCTGCCCGTCGTCTGGCGCCGGTCCGGGGGCCGGGCGGGCTTGGCACCGCTGCTCTGGCTGATGGCGTTCGCGATCGGCTCGTACCCGTTCCAGCTCGGGCTGGTGGTCGGGAACGTCAGCGTGTGGATCGCGCTGCTCGTTGCTGCGGTCCTCGTGACGCGGCCGCGGCAGAAGGGCGTGCTCATCGGTGGCCTCGGCCTGCTCAAAACGACCAACACCCCGCTGCTCCTTGCGTCGCTCGCCGAACGACGAAGTCGCTGGCCGGCGCTCGCAGTCGTGGCCCTCGTCTGCGCGGCGAGCTGCCTGATCTCCCCTCGAGCGTGGATCGCGTGGCTTGAGCTGCTTCCCAACATCCTTCGGCTGCCGCCGGGCGACTCACCATCGAGCGTCTCGCTTGCCTCAATGTTCCGGTACACGCCGGTCGCGGGTACCGCCCTTCTCAGCAGCTCGATCGCGGGCGTGGCCGTCGGTGTCACGGCGATCTGGCTGGTACGTCGCGAAGGACTGTCTCGCCGGGCGGTCACGGCGGCTGTCGCGTCTGCACTGCTGCTGAACCCCACCCTGTGGGACCACTACCTCGCGGTCATGGTCCCAATCACGATCGCAACCTGGCCGAATGTCTCCGATCGCTGGCGCTTGGTCCTCGTGGTCGCTAGCACCAGCCACCTCCTCGGCTGGGCCGTCGCCCTGGAGCTCCTGCGGGCCAGCGCCTTGTTCATGGGCTTCGTCGCGGTCACCCTCGCGTCGTTGGTCGGCGACGTGCCAGCCGATCGACGGCCTCGGGCCGATTCAACCGTGAAGATCGAGATTCCTGGGCCCCTGGACTCGCCGTAGGCCGGACAGCACCACGACGAACGACACGCTCATTGCCACCGAGCCCGCGATCCCCACGATCCCGCCGACCGGGATCAGCGAGCCGGGCGGGCCGGCCGGCGGCACCGCGGCGACCATGTTCAGGGCCACCGTCACCGAGACGACGACCCACGTCCAGACGGCCAGCCGGTCCGGCCAGCACAGGACCAGGAAGACGACCGCGGCGTAGGCGTAGCGCTCGTGCATCGCGGTCAGCCCGACGAACGCGGCGAGGGACGCCGCCGCCAGGCCCCAGGCCAGGCCCGTGGCGGTCGGGCGTCGCCAGACCCAGGCGAAGACGGCCAGCTCCAGGAGGCCGGCGATGGCGAACCCGACCCAGCGCAGGGTCACCGGTCCCAGGATCGGGATGCTGTCGGCGACGAGCTGGCCACCGCTGGCAAGGTCCTGGAGGACCCACCACGGGTTCCAGGCCCGGAGCGACAGGACCGCGAACAGCGATGTGTAGTCGGCCAGGTGGCGGAGGTAGTTGCCCGGCCCGCCGGCGGCCACGAACGGGGCCCACAGCAGCGCCGCCGTGGCGACCGCCACCGCGCCCGCCCGGATCGAGCCGCCCAGGCCGAACCGGCCCAGGTAGAAGGCCGCGAAGGGGATCGCCAGGGGCAGGGCCTGCGGCTTCGTCATCAGCCCGATCGCGATCGCCACGGCGGCCCAGCCGGGCCGGCCTCGAACGACGAGCGCCCAGCCGACGAGCATCGGCAGGATGTACAGCGACTCGAACTGGGCCCACCACGCCGAGACATACCAGATCGCGGGGTGGAGGAGCACGGCCAGGGCGCCGGCGACGGCCCACCCGGGCCGGGCCCGGAGCGACCAGCCCGCGACGGCCGCCATCCCGATGTCGGCGAGCGTTGCCGGGAGCTTGATCAGGGCCAGCGCCACCGGGTCGTTCGGCGCCGGGTTGAGGAGCCCGGGCGCGATCCATCCGAGGACCCACCACAGCCACGGCAGGACCGGCGGGAACGAGACCGGCTCGTCGTACGCTCGCCCCAGCCCGTTCTCGCCGATGGCCCGGGCCCAGGCCAGGAAGTCGTCGACGTCGCCGGCCAGGCCCGGCTGGGGGAGGAGGATCGCCCGGATCGCGAGGGCCGCGGCGAGGCCCGCGCCGAGCGCGAGCCAGTCGCGCCGCCCGAGGCGCGCCGGGTGGGCAACCCCCGGGCGGGGCCCGCTCAGGCCCGGATCGTGTGCCAGTACCGTTCCGCGGCGCCGCCGTGCCCGCCGAGCTCGGCCGTCTTCGCTCCGTGGGCCCGGACCGCCGCGGCCATCTCGGCCTCGCCGCCGAACAGCCGATGGAGCTGGCTCTCGTAGAGGGCCACGCCCCGGATCTTGCGTTCGACCTGGTCGCTGATGTCGGCGTACTGGGGGGTCAGGAGGAGGCCCCGGTCGAGGCCGTTCAGGGCCCCGTCGGGCAGCTGCTCCAGGCGATCGAAGCCGTGCCACCAGGCGTACGGGAAGTCCTCATAGAAGACGACGTTGCCGGCCCAGTCCGGGCCGGGCATGACCCACGAGCGCGGCTCCGTCGCGAGGGCCAGGCCCACGTCGCGGCACAGCTGATGATCGACGTGGTTGCCGACGCCCAGGGGAACGTAGACCGTCTGGGGCTCCAGGCGCGCGATCTCGCGGCGGATCCGGGCCAGCGGCGGCTCGTCGTCGAGGCGCGGCGAGCCGAGCAGCTCGTCGTCGCCCTCGTAGCCCCGAAAGACCGCGTCGGGCAGGTCAAGGAAGACGATCGACGCCTCGGCGAAGTAAGCGTAGCGCTCGTCCTCGACCCGGCGCCGGGCCATGACGTCGCCCGCGGCGGCGGCGTCCACGAGCTCGCCGGTCATCGTCGCGCCCTGGGTCGGGACGTCGTCGATGAGGGCCTGGCCGGCGAGGGGCTGGTTGCGGATGCTCGCTCGCCGGTACCACGAGGCGCGCTGCCAGAAGCGCTTCGCCGCGGCGTCGGCATCCTCCTGCGTGGCATCCAGGCGGTCCGGCTCGGCCGCCCACGGCGGCGTGGCGTCGGCGTCGCCGTCGGGCGGGTAGTCGGCCCGGATCGCCGCCCGGTTGAACGACTCGGTGTTCGGCCACAGAGCCTTCGAGCCGAAGCCCAGGGCCTCGCGCTGGTAGCTCGTCAGGCCTGCGTCCGTCCCGCCGCCCGAGAAGACGGTCACGATCGCGACGTTCTGGCCGAGCTCGCGCAGCGAGGCGACCAGGCCGCCACAGGACAGGGCGACGTCGTCGGGGTGGGGGGCAATGAAGACGTGCGACATGCCGGCCGAGTATACCGATCGGTCAGGCCCGCTCGCGGTCGTCGAGATCCGCGTAGCCCTGCTCCCCGACCAGGGGCACGAACACGACCGCCCCGCCCGATGTCTCCGACCAGTCGGCCGGCCCGCGCCGCTCGATGACGAGGAGCTGCTGGTCCCAGCGGCCGCCGACCGGGATGACCAGCCGGGCACCGATCGCGAGCTGCTCGCGGAGCGGGCCCGGGACCGCGGGCGCCGCGGCCGTGACCACGATCCCGTCCCACGGCGCCCCGGCCGGGTCGCCGGCGCTACCATCCGCGACCCGGATCTCCACGCCCTCGATCCCCAGGCCGGCGAGCCGCTGCCGGGCTGCCTCGGCCAGGGCCGGGAAGCGCTCGATGGAGGTCACCTTCGCCCCCAGCCCGGCCAGCACCGCGGCCTGGTATCCGGAGCCGGTGCCGATCTCCAGGATCCGATCGCCCGGGGCCACGCGCAGCAGCTCGGTCATGAGGGCGACGATGTAGGGCTGGCTGATCGTCTGGCCCTCGTCGATCGGCGCCGCCGCGTCGGCGTAGGCGAGGTCCTCGTAGCGCGGCGGCAGAAATCGCTCGCGAGGCAGATCGCCCATCACCGCCAGGACCCGCTCGTCGGCGATCCCCCGTCGACGCAGCTGGTCGGCGACCATCCGGCGACGCGCCCGATCCTCGGGACGCTCCTCCTCGCTCGGCACGCGGCGAGGATACGCCGGGCCGTCAGGAGGCTTCGGCGGTCGGCGACGGTGCGGGCGAGGCGGCCGGCGTGGCCGTGGGCGCCGGCGTGGCGGTGGGCGCCGGCGTGGCGGTGGGCGCCGGCGTCGCCGAGCCGCTGGCTGCGGGCGAGCCGCTGGCCGCCGGCGATCCGCTGGCGGTGGGAGAGGCGCTCGGGGCCGCAGTCGGGCTGGGGCTTGGCGTCAGGCTGGGGATGGGCGTGGGGGTGGGCAGGGGCGCAAGCAGGCCGCCATGGCCGAAGACGAGGGCGTTGCCGAGGATGAGTGCGAACACCCCGACCGTGACGAGCACGAAGACCGCGGAGGCGCGGTCCTTGATCCGGAGCGACGGGTCGATCGCGATCTGGGCCGGGCCGGACGTGCGGAGCGCCCGGCGCTCGGCCGGGCGCAGACCCCGCGTCCGCTCGACCTCCGCCACGGCCGCCATCGAGGCGGCTGCGGCCTCCTCGGCCTCGTCGTCGTCCTCGGCCTCGTCGTCGTCCTCGGCCTCGTCGTCGTCCT
>JBFMEV010000063.1:0-10641 GCA_040752335.1 Chloroflexota bacterium | reverse complement strand
ACGCCGGCCCCCACGCCGACCGACCCCCCGACGCCGGCCCCCACGCCGACCGACACCCCCACACCCGCCCCGTAGGCCGTGAAGACCGCCGCAAGCGGCGGTTATCGGAACGGTCCGACGGCGGTCGTGAAAGGGCCTCTGGTATACTCCCCGGGCTTTGCCAGGTCGCCGATGATCGAGCCCGGACGTGCCGGCGCGTACATCGCGCTCTTCTCGGAGATCGGCATCGTTCTCCTGGTCACGACCCTCATCGGCGTGCTCGCCGGCTACTGGGCCGACGGGCAGCTGGGGACCCTGCCGATCTTCCTGATCGTCGGGTTCCTCGCCGGGGCCGGGTCCGGGACGGTGATGATCTACCGGTTGATCAGCCGGTTCCTGAAGACGATCGAATAGCGCGGGTCTCCCGAGCCGCGCCGAGGATGGACGAGCGCGGCGCCGGGCCGCGCTCACGCATGTGGAGGGAGCGTGTCGAGCGAGCGGATCGCGACCGACCCGGTCGCGGGCGGCGACGAGGCGGCCCCGGCGCCGGCGCGGCGTCGGCGGCTGTCGACGCGCTGGCTGGCCCTCATCGCCGGGGTCATCGCCCTCGACGTCGTCGCCCTGATCCTGTTCCCGCCGTTCCCGAGAGGCGGTGAGCCCGGCGACCCGTGCGCCTTCCCGGCCTGCTTCATCGAGAGCAGCCTGGAGTTCCCGGCGCCGCACGCGGTCATCACCCTGACCGACGCACCCGCTCCCGGCGCCGACCAGCTCGTGACCTTCTACCCCGCGATCAGCAACACGATCCTGACGATGTGGCTGGTCATGGCCTTGCTGCTCGGCGGGGCGATCCTCATGACCCGGGGCATGAAGCTCCTGCCGGGCCGCGGCCAGAACCTGTTCGAGCTCGTCTACGAGTCGATGGGGGACTTCGGCGTCGGCATCGCCGGGCCAAAGGCCCGGCCGTACGTGCCGGTCTTCATCGCCTTCTTCCTGCTCGTCCTGTTCGACAACTGGATCGGCCTGGTGCCGCCGGTCGGCAAGGTCGAGCAGCTCCGGGCGCCCTCTTCCGACGTCAACATCACGATCGGGATGGCCCTCATCAGCTTCACCTTCTTTCATGTCGAGGGCTTCCGGCGCCTGGGCGTCCGGGGCTACCTCGGCAAGTTCTTCCCGTTCGGGGAGTTCCGGAAAGGCATCGGCGCCGGCATCATCGGATTGTTCGTCGGCCTCATCGAGCTGATGCTCGAGTTCGTCAAGCCGGTCACGCTGTCGATGCGTCTCTTCGGCAACATCTACGGCGGCGAGGTCGCCCTCGGCGTCATGACCTCGCTGACCATCGCCTTCATCCCGGTCGCCCTCATCGGCCTCGAGGTCATGCTCAACGCGATCCAGGCCCTCATCTTCAGCGTCCTGACCCTGATCTTCATCACCCTCGCCATCGAGGGCCACCACGACGAGGAGGAGCACGCCCCGGCCGGGGTCGCCGGTCACGGAGAGCCCGCCCCGGCCGCCACGGCGGCCGCCTGATCGAAAGCCACCACCAAGGGAGCAAGGACCCGGGCGACTGGCCCGGGCGCAGGAGGAAGCAACGCATGGAGTACATCGGCGCCGGACTCGCCGCCCTCGGGGTCGTCGGCCCTGGCATCGGCATCGGCATCCTGGCCGGCCTGTCGGCCACGGCGATCGGCCGGAACCCCGACGCCGCGGGCCAGATCCGCGGCATCGCGATCATCCTCGCGGCCTTCGCCGAGGGCCTCGGCGTCCTGGCGATCGTCGTGGGCCTGCTCGCGATCTTCATCCAGCCGGCGTAGCCGAGCGGGCAGGGAGTCGGGATCGTGGACCTCCTGGCCGTCGCGTCCGTCGTCGGGCGCGAGGTCGTGCGCCTGACCGCCGAGGAGGGTGGCGAGGCGCTGTTCCAGATCAACCTGTTCCAGGTGATCATTGCGGCGGCCAACGCCTTCGTCTTCCTGGTGATCATCTGGGTCTTTGCGTTCAGGCCCGTGGCCGCGATCCTGGCCACCCGCCGCGAGCGTATCGCGCAGGGCCTGAAGGACGCCGAGCAGGCCCGCCGCGACCGGGAATCGGCCGAGCAGGAGCGTCTCGCCACGCTGGCCGAGGCGCGCCGCGAGGCCAATGACATCCTGGCCCGGGCCCAGAAGGTCGCCCAGGAAACGCGCGACGCGGACATCGCCGCGACCCGCGAGGAGCTCGAGCGGATGCGCGAGCGGGCCTCGGCCGAGCTCGACGCGGAGAAGCACCGGGCCATCGCCGACCTTCGGGCCGAGGTGGCCGACCTGGCCCTCTCCGCGGCCGGGGTCGTCGTCGGCGAATCGATGACCGGGGATCGCCAGCGCCGCCTCGTCGAGGAGTTCCTCCGCGACGCGGCCGCCGGGTCCGGGCCCGCCGGAGACGCCCGCAACTGATGGCCCGCCCTACGACCGCCGCGCGCCGCTACGCCGAGGCCGCCTTCGAGCTGGCCGCGCGCGACGACGCCTTCGACGCGTGGGCCACGGGCCTCTCCCTTGCCGCCCGCTTCGCGGTCGACGAGGGGGTCGTCCGCGTCGTCGACAACCCCTCGATCCCCCACGCCGAGCGGCTGGCCGTCGTGGCCACGCTGCTCGAGGGCCGGGTCCTGCCCGGTGTCCTGAACCTGGCCCGGCTGCTTTCCCAGCGCGGCCGCTTCGAGACCCTCCCGGCGGTCGCCGCGGAGTACACCCGCCTGCTCAACCGCCGCCGCGGCATCGTGGAGGCCGTCGTGACGAGCGCCCAGCCGCTCAGCGCCGACGAGACGAAGGCCCTCCGGGCCCGGATCGAGGCGATGACCGGCAGCGGCGTCGATCTCCGCGCCGAGGTCGACGCGACGCTCATCGGCGGGCTCACCGTCCGCGTCGGCGACCAGCTGCTCGACGCCAGCCTTCGCGGCCGCCTGGAGCGGCTCCGCCACCAGCTCGCAGGAAGCGCGCGCTAGCCCACCGCCCCGGCGCCGGGGCACCAGCGGGCCGGACGCGCCCGAAACGGAGAACCGATGGCCATTCGCTCGGACGAGATCATCAGCATCATCAAGTCGGCGATCGACACCTTCGACGCCCGCACCGAATCGCGGAGCGTGGGCACGGTCGTGGAGGTCGGTGACGGCATCGCCCAGGTCTACGGCCTGGAGGGCGCGCTCTCGTCCGAGCTCCTGGAGTTCCCGGGCGGGGTCATGGGCATGGCCCTCAACCTCGAGGAGGAGACCGTCGGCGCGGTCATCCTCGGCGATTCGCGGGCAATCAAGGAGGGCGATACCGTCAAGACGACGGGCCGGGTCGTGGAGGTCCCCGTGGGCCAGGCCCTCGTCGGGCGGGTCGTGGACCCGCTCGGCCGGCCGCTCGACGACAAGGGCCCCATCGCCGCCACGAAGACCCGTCCGGTCGAGCGGATCGCCCCGGGCGTCATCGTCCGCCAGGGCGTGGACACGCCCGTCCAGACGGGGGTCAAGGCGATCGATGCCCTGATCCCGATCGGCCGCGGCCAGCGCGAGCTGATCATCGGCGACCGCCAGACCGGCAAGACGGCCATCGCCATCGACGCGATCATCAACCAGAAGGGCCAGGGCCTGGTCTGCATCTACGTCGCCATCGGCCAGAAGCTCTCGACCGTGGCCAACACCGTCGCGACGCTCGAGAAGTACGGCGCGATGGAGCACACCATCGTGGTCGTCGCGGGGGCCGAGGAGGCCGCGCCGCTCCAGTACCTCGCGCCGTACTCCGGCGTGGCGATGGGCGAGGAGGTCATGGAGGTCGGCGTCGAGATCGACGGCCGGCTCGTGAAGGACGCCCTGTGCGTCTACGACGACCTCTCGAAGCACGCCTGGGCCTACCGCGAGATGGCCCTCCTCCTCCGCCGACCGCCCGGCCGCGAGGCCTACCCCGGCGACGTCTTCTACCTTCACAGCCGGCTCCTGGAGCGGGCAGCCCGGATGAACGAGGCCAACGGCGGCGGCTCGCTGACCGCGCTGCCGATCATCGAGACCCAGGCCGGCGACGTCTCGGCCTACATCCCGACGAACGTCATCTCGATCACCGACGGCCAGCTGTTCCTCGAGACCGACCTGTTCAACGCCGGCCAGCGACCGGCCCTCAACATCGGCATCTCCGTCTCCCGGGTCGGCTCGGCGGCCCAGACCAAGGCGATGAAGAAGGTTGCCGGCCCCCTCAAGCTGGACCTCGCCCAGTACCGGGCCCTGGCCGCCTTCGCCCAGTTCGCCTCCGACCTGGACAAGGCCACCCGCGACCAGCTGACCCGGGGCGAGAAGCTGTCCGAGGTGACGAAGCAGCCGCAGTACCAGCCGATGCCGGTCGAGAAGCAGGTCGCGATCCTGTACGCGGCCACGAAGGGCGCCCTCGACGACGTCCCGACGCCCCGGGTCAAGGAGTTCGAGTCGCAGTTCTACCGCTTCCTCGAGACCGAGCGCCCGGCGATCCTGACGACGCTGGCCGAGACGAAGACCCTGACCGACGACGTCGCGATGGGCCTCGACGACGCGATTGCCGCCTTCCGGGAGTCGTTCCTGGCATGACGATGGCACGTCGAACCGCAACCCGGCGGCCGAGTCCTCTGACGCATGGCTAGCCAGCGTGACATCCGGCGCCGGATCCGCGACGTCGGGCGGATCAAGCAGATCACCCGGGCGATGCAGTTCGTGGCCGCCTCCAAGCTGAAGCGGGCCCAGGACTCGACCCTCCAGGCCCGGCCCTACAGCGAGAAGATCGACGAGGTCCTGGCCGACCTCGCGGCGGTCCTCGGCGCCGACGAGCACCCTCTCCTCTCGCGACGCGAGGGCGGCAAGCGCCTCCTCGTCCTCATCACCTCGGACCGCGGCCTGGCCGGGCCCCTCAACACCAACACCATCCGCTTCGCCGCCCGGACGATCACCGAGCACCAGGGCGACCTGGCGGTCGTCAGCGTCGGCCGCAAGGGCCGCGACGCGATGCGCCGGGCCCGGGTGCCGCTCGAGGCCCACTTCGCCGGCTACGGCGATCGGCCCACCTTCGCCGACGTCATCCCGCTCTCTCGGCTCATCACCGACGGCTTCGTGACCGGCGAGTTCGGCCAGATCGACATCGTCTACCCGAGGTTCGTCTCGACCCTCGTCCAGCGCCCGACGATGGAAGCCCTCCTGCCGGTGGCCCCGGCCGAGGACACCGAGGGGATTCCGGGCAACCAGTTCATCTTCGAGCCCCACGCCGGCGCGGTCCTGGAGCAGCTCCTGCCGCGCTACGTCGCCACCCGCCTGTACCAGGCGGTCCTCGAAGCAAAAGCGTCCGAGGAATCGTCCCGGATGGTGGCGATGAAGAATGCGACCGAGAATGCAGACGACCTGATCGAGGAGTACACCCTCGCCTACAACAAGGTCCGCCAGGCCAACATCACCCGCGAGATGATCGAGATCGCGACCGGCGCGAACGCCCAGTAGCGGCCGCACACCCAGGAGGCATCCAAGAGACCATGGCGACCGCCACCGCTCCCGCGACCGGCCGGGTCATCCAGATCACCGGCCCCGTCGTCGACGTCGAGTTCCCGGCCGGCCGGCTGCCCGCGATCTACAACGCGGTCGAGCTGGAGCGCGAGGGCCAGGCCCCCCTGACCGTCGAGGTCCAGCAGCACCTCGGCAACAACTGGGTCAGGACCGTGGCCATGACCACGACCGACGGCCTGCCCCGCGGCGGCGCCGCCCGCGACACCGGCGCGCCGATCACCGTGCCGGTCGGCGAGGCGACCCTGGGCCGAGTCTTCGACGTCCTCGGCCTGCCGATCGACGGCAAGGGCGAGGTCAAGGCCCAGGCCAGCCTGCCGATCCATCGCAAGGCCCCGGCCTTCGACGAGCAGTCGACCGAGGTCGAGGTCTTCGAGACCGGCCTCAAGGTCATCGACCTCATCTGCCCCTTCCGAAAGGGCGGCAAGATCGGGATCTTCGGCGGCGCCGGCGTCGGCAAGACGGTCATCATCCAGGAGCTCATCCGGAACGTCGCCCAGGAGCACGCCGGGGTGTCGGTCTTCGCCGGCGTGGGGGAGCGGAGCCGCGAGGGCAACGACCTCATCCACGAGATGACCGAGTCGGGCGTCATCGCCAAAACGGCCTTCGTCTTCGGCCAGATGAACGAGCCCCCGGGGGCGCGCCAGCGGGTTGGCCTGACCGGCCTGACGATGGCCGAGTACTTCCGGGACGAGGAGGGCCGCGACGTCCTCCTGTTCATCGACAACATCTTCCGGTTCACCCAGGCCGGCTCGGAGGTGTCCGCCCTCCTCGGCCGGATGCCCTCCGCGGTCGGCTACCAGCCGAACCTGGCGACGGAGATGGCGGCCCTCCAGGAGCGGATCACCTCGACCAAGACCGGCTCAATCACCTCGCTCCAGGCCGTGTTCGTCCCGGCCGACGACTACACCGACCCGGCGCCGGCCACGACCTTCGGCCACCTCGACTCCACGATCCGCCTGGAGCGGAGCATCGCCGAGCTGGGGATCTACCCGGCGGTGGACCCGCTGACCTCGACCTCCCGGGTCCTGGACCCGCTCGTCGTGGGCCAGGAGCACTACGACGTGGCCCGCGAGACCCAGCGGGTCCTGCAGCGCTACC
The DNA here is from genome assembly GCA_040752335.1 of Chloroflexota bacterium. GTDB lineage: Bacteria > Chloroflexota > Limnocylindria > Limnocylindrales > CSP1-4 > UBA5189. The sequence continues at coordinate 4,046 of JBFMEV010000063.1, read as the reverse complement.
GCGACCTCGAGCAGATCATCGCCATCCTCGGCATCGACGAGCTGTCGGAGGACGACAAGGCGACGGTGGCCCGGGCCCGCCGCCTGCAGCGGTTCATGAGCCAGCCGTTCTTCGTGGCCGAGGTGTTCACCGGCCGGCCCGGCCAGTACGTGGCCATCAAGGACACGGTGGCGTCGTTCAAGGAGATCCTCGACGGCAACGTCGACACCCTGCCCGAGCAGGCCTTCTTCCTGGCCGGCACGATCGATGACGTCCGGGCCAACGCCGCGAAGCTCGCGAGCTGACGCCGATGCCCCTCCTCCTCGAGATCGTCACGCCCGAGCGGCTGGCCTACAGCGACACCGTTGATTCGGTCCAGCTGCCGGGCGTCGAGGGCGAGCTCGGGGTCCTGCCCCACCACACCCCGCTGGTGTCGATGCTGGGCCTCGGCGAGCTGCGCATCCGCAAGGACGGCGAGGTCGAGACGTTCGCCATCGCCGGTGGTTTCCTTCAGGTCCGGCCGGACAAGGTCGTGGTCATGGCCGAGATGGCCGACATGGCCGCCGAGATCGACCTCGAGCGGGCCGCGGAGGCCCGGCGCGAGGCCGAGCGGGCCCTCGAGGGCGGCTTCCATGAGGGCGCCGACCTGGCCGCGGCTCGGGCCGCGCTCCAGGTCGCGCTCCTCCGCCAGCGTGTCGCCGAGCGCCGTCACCGGGAGGGTCCCCGCCGCCGCGGGTAGATGGCAGGCAAGCTGGCCTCCACGCGAATCCTCGCGCCGGGCGCACGCGGCGCTCAGATCGGCGCTCGGAGAGCAAGATACGGCTCAGAGTTTGAGGGTGTCTGAGTTTGGTTGAGGCGCGGCCGTTTCACTGGGAATACGTTCCTCAGCCGGTCCAGCACGAGGCGTTCCGCATCACCGGCGGGACGGCCCTCCACGGGACCGTCGCCGTGGCCGGGGCCAAGAACGCCGCCCTCAAGCTCCTCGCCGCGGCCGTCCTGACCGGCGAACGCTGCCGCTTCACCAACGTCCCCGAGATCGAGGACGTCCGGGTCATGGCCGAGACCCTGCGCGACCTCGGCGTCGTCGTGGACCACCCCGAGCCGAACACCTACGAGGTCGCCGCCGGCGACGTCGACTGGCTGTTCGTGCCGCTCGAGGCGGCCGCCAAGATGCGGGCCAGCTTCATGCTCCTGGGCCCGCTCCTGGCCCGCTTCGGCGAGGTCATCATCAGCAACCCCGGCGGCGACCGGATCGGGCGGCGGCCGGTTGACCTTCATGTCGACGCGATGCGGGCCCTCGGCGCCGAGATCGACTACCGCTACGGCTACTACTACGCCAAGGCCCCCGGTCGCCTCCGTGGCGCCGAGGTCCGGTTCCCGTTCGTCTCGGTCATGGGCACCGAGAACGCGATGCTCGCCGCGACCCTGGCCGAGGGCCACACGGTGATCCGCCCGGCGGCACGCGAGCCGGAGATCGACGACCTGATCGAGTTCCTCTGCAAGATGGGCGCCGAGGTCGAGCGGACGGCCCCGGACACGATCGAGGTCGACGGCCGCAAGCGCCTCCGCGGCTCGGATCACTCGGTCGTGCCGGACCGGATCGAGGCCGGCACGTTCGCCATCGCCGCGGCGATGACCGGCGGCGTCGTGACCCTCGAGCGGGCCCGCTGTGACCATCTCGACGCCCTCGTCGAGATCCTCGGCCGGATGGGCATAAACGTCGCCTGCGGCACCGATACCCTGACCGTCGACGCGACCACCGTGGGTCCCGGCGCGTACCGCCCGGTCGACATCGAGACCGCCCCGTACCCCGGCCTGGCGACCGACCTCCAGCCGCCGACGAGCGTCCTGCTGACCCAGGCCAACGGCCGCTCCACCGTCCACGAGACGATCTTCGAGGATCGCCTCGAGTGGATGACCGAGCTCCGCCGGATGGGCGCCGAGATCGACATCCCCGACGGCCATCACGCCATCATCTCTGGCCCGGCCCGGCTCGTGGGCGCCGACGTCGAGATCTCCGACCTGCGGGCCGGAGCCTCGCTCATCCTGGCCGCCCTGGCGGCCTCCGGCACGTCCACGATCCACGGCGGACACCACGTCCGCCGAGGGTATGAGAACATCGAGCGGCGATTCCTGGACCTCGGTGCCAGGTTCGAGCACGTCCTGGAAGGGGATTCCGGCACACCGGCATGAAGATCGGCATCGACCTCGGCACCGCCAACGTCCTCGTCCACGTCGAGGGCAAGGGCATCGTCATCCAGGAGCCGTCCGTCGTGGCGGTGGATGACGACAACCGCATCCGGGCCGTGGGCGAGGAGGCCCGCGAGATGATCGGCCGGACTCCGGGCAACATCCACGCCATCCGGCCGATGAAGGACGGCGTCATCGCCGATTACGTCATCACCGAGGCGATGCTCCGGTTCTTCATCGGCAAGGCCACCAAGGGCAAGCTCCAGTTCAGCCGGCCCGAGGTCATGATCAGCGTCCCGGCCGGGGTCACCTCGGTCGAGAAGCGGGCCGTCCGCGACGCCGCCCTCAAGGCCGGGGCCAAGGAGGCCTTCCTGATCGAGGAGCCCCTGGCCGCCGCGATCGGGGCCAACGTCCCGATCAGCGGGCCGTCCGGCAACATGGTCATCGACATCGGCGGCGGGACGAGCGAGATCGCGGTCATCGCCCTCGGCGGGATCGTCGTCTCGACCTCGCTGCGGGTTGGCGGCACGAGGTTCGACGAGCACATCGCCTCGTACATCCGCAAGAAGTACAACCTCATGATCGGCGAGCGGACCGCGGAGGAGGTCAAGATCGCGATCGGGACGGCCCTGCCGCTCGAGCGCGAGCTGTCGATGGAGGTCCGTGGTCGCGACCTCATCGCCGGCCTGCCCAGGACGATCCCGATCACCTCGTCCGAGGTCATGGAGGCGATCGAGGGCCCGCTCCAGCAGCTCGTCGCCGCCGTCCGCCAGGTCCTCGAGCAGACGCCCCCGGAGCTCAGCTCGGACATCATCGACAAGGGCATGGTCATGTCCGGCGGCGGGTCCCTGCTGCGAAACATCGACAAGCTGCTGACCCAGGTGACGGGCGTGCCCTGCCACGTCGCCGAGAATGCCCTCAACTGCGTCGCCCTCGGGACAGGCGAGGCCCTCAAGCACTACGGCTTCTTCAAGAAGTCGCTCGTCCAGTCGCTCTAGGGCCGGCCGGCGCGCCCATGGCTCCCGCCGGCACTTTCGTCGACCTCCACTGCCACACCTCGGCGAGCTTCGATTCGCTGGCCTCGCCGCGGAGCGTCGTGGCCGCCGCGGCCCGGCGCGGCCTGACCCACGTCGCGATCACCGACCACGACACGATCGAGGGCGCCCTGGAGGCCCGGGCCGCCGCGCCGGTCGGCCTGACCGTCCTCGTCGGGGAGGAGATCCGGACCCGCGACGGCGACCTCATCGCGGTCTTCCTGGCCGAGGCCGTTCCGCCCGGCCTGTCCGCGGCCGAGACGATCGTCGCGGTCCGGGCCCAGGGCGGCCTAGTCGGGATCCCCCATCCGTTCGATCGCTTCCGCGGCTCGCTGGCCAGGGGCGAGGAGCCCCGGGCGATCGAGGCCCTCGCCGCGGGCGTCGACTGGATCGAGAGCTGGAACGCGCGCCTCATGGTCGGTGACGGCAACGCCCGGGCCGCGGAGCTCGCCCTCGCCGCCGGCGTGCCCGGGGTCGCCGTGTCCGACGCCCACACCACCCTCGAGGTCGGCGTGGCATCCACGATCCTCCAGGGCGACGCCTCGACTCCCGAGGGGTTGCGTGCCGCCCTCGCCGCCGGGCCAATCCTGGCCATCGGCCGGGCCTCGTTCTACGTTCGCCTCGTGACCCCGGCCGCCAAGGTTGTCCAGCGCCTCCGGGGCCGACGCCGGGTCAGGCCCGTGGCCAGCCCATGACGGACCGGGACGATCGGCCGATTGTGAGCAGCCCGCCCGAGCCGCTAGCGTCCCCGGCCATGACCTCGACCGCATCCACGGCCGGCGCCACGGCGGCCGGCGCCACGGCGGCCGGCACCCCGGCTGGCGCCACGGCGGCCGGCGCCAC
>JBFMEV010000062.1:0-11984 GCA_040752335.1 Chloroflexota bacterium | reverse complement strand
TGCCGGTCTAGGCTGTCCCCAGGGCCGGCGCCCGGCGCGTCGGGCGGCGGCCCGTCTTCGCTTGCGCGCTTGCGCTCGCGATCGCCCGCGGCCGAGGCCGCCTGCGCCGATGTCCCGCCACGGCGCCGGGATCACGTCGGCGTCAACCGGGACCAGCGACAGGATCGTGGTCCAGAGCGTCCCGTCCTTGTCGATCGTCGTCGACATCTGGATCGGCAGGCCGGTGGCGACCTCGTCGCAGTCGAGCCGGAAGGAGCCCCAGGCGCAGGCGTTGATCGTCCCGCCGGTGGGGGCCTGGAAGACCTCGGACCGCCCACAGCTGGCCTCATCGCGCTCGGTCGCGTAGAGCGTCCCATCCGGCCCGAAGTTGAGGTCCACGATCGAGGTGAAGCCGTCGGCCACGACCTGGCAGGCATCGCTCGTGCCGCACTCGACGTGGCGCGCGCCGGGCTCGATCCGCCATGGTCATCGTCGCCCCCGGAGGGTTGTGAGGGTCAACCCCGCCCCGGCCGCGGCACGGGCCGTCGCGAGAACGGGCCGTCGCGAGAACGGCCGCCGCGGAAACCACTTCCGTTCTTGATGCCCGTATGCGCATCAAGGTGGTTGTGGCCGACGTCGCGGTGCGGGTCACCGCGGACCGTCACCCTGCGTCCTCCGCCGCGCGCCGCTCGTCCTCCGCCGCGCGCCGCTCGTCCTCCGCCGCGCGCCGCTCGTCCTCCGCCGCGCGCGTGATGCACGCACGCGCATCAGAAACGGAAGGTCAAATCGCCGGGCTCGACGTGGGCATGGATCGTGGCGGTCGCGCCCCAGGGGGCCCCTCTCCCGAGCTGGGCCGACCGCCACCGTGGCACGGATCCCCGATCGGGGGCAACATGACCCGGATGATCGAACTCGGGGCTCGATCGCAGCGTCTGCCCGCGCGGATGCTCGGGTGCGTAGTCGGGGCGGCGCTCGCCGCCCTCGCCCTGGCCGCCACGTCCCTCGCCGCGCCACCCCCGGGCGCGGCAGAAAGTGGTGCACCGCCGCACCGCGAAACTATCGTCCAGGCCCTCGCCCCCTGGACCGGTGGCGTCAACCTCTACCGCGACGGCGTCTTCACGACCCAGTCGTCGTGGCTCTACTGCACGGCCGCCGACGTCCAGATCACCCGCAACATGATCGAGGGCACTGAGGACCATTCCGCCGCCGCCCAGACCACGTACTTCGACTGGATGCGGGCGCAGAACCGCTACGACCTGCCGCTCAGCGCGGGCGTCGATCCCGCGGGCTGGACGGCCGGGATGCGCCAGTTCGTCGCCGATCGCTACCGGCTCGTCTCGAGCGACTCGTTCGGGTACAGCCTCCAGCTCGCGGTCCAGCGGCTGCGGGCGACGAACATGCCGGTCGCCCTCGCGGTCGCCCACGGCAACCACGGCTGGGTCCTGAACGGCTTCACCGCGACCGCGGACCCGGCCCTGACCAGCGACTTCGAGATCACCTCGGTCAGCGTCACCGGACCCCTCTGGGGCCTCCAGAGCAAGAACGGCTACGACATGCCGCCGAACACGACGCTCACCTACGACCAGCTCAGGACGTATTTCACCCGCTGGCACTACGACCCGCTGCCGATGATCTGGGACGCGACTTTCGTCTCGATCCAGCCACTGACCGACGACGAGCTCGCGGCCGAGGCCGCCGCCACGCCGCCGCCGACCGCGGCCCCGCCGGCACCCACGCCCCGACCGACCCCGGCTCCCACGATCGCACCGACCCTCGCGCCGACACCACCGCCTGCGGCCGCACCGACCCCGCCGCTGGCTCCGGCCCCGGAGCCGACTCCGGCCCCGACGAGCACGTCGCCGGGCGACGTGGCCCTCGCCCTCGCCGTCGGCCTGATCGTCGGAATCGGGCTGCTCGCAGCCCGGCGGCGCCGCTAGGTCGACCTCCCGCGCTACCCGTCCGCGAGCTGGATCCAGATCGTCTTGAGCTCGGTGTACTGGTCATGGGCGTGGAGCGACTTGTCGTGACCGCCGAAGCCCGACAGCTTGTAGCCGCCGAACGGCGTCGTCATGTCGCCCTCGGCGTAGGCGTTGACCCCGACGACCCCGGCCTTGAGGTCGCGCGCGACTCGGTGGGCTACATTGAGGTCCCGGGTGTAGAGCGAGGCGGCCAGGCCATACGGCGTGGCGTTGGCGATTGCGACCGCGTCGGCCTCGGTTTCGAACTCGATGACCGACAGGACCGGCCCGAAGATCTCCTCCTGGGCGACCCGCATCTCGTTGCGGACGCCGTCGAGGATCGTCGGCGGGACGAACCAGCCGCCGGTCTCCTCGAGGATCCGGGAGCCGCCGGTCACGACCCGGGCCCCCTCCGAGCGCCCGACGTCGATGTAGTCGAGGACGCGCTGCATGTGACCGCGCGAGATGAGGGCGCCGATCTTCGTCGCGGGGTCCAGCGGATCGCCGACCCGCCAGGCCTCGAGCTCCGCGGCCACGGCCTCGAGGAGGCGGTCCTTGGCCGAACGATGGACGACCAGGCGCGAGCCGGCGCTGCAGTTCTCGCCCATGTTCCAGAAGATCGCGACCGCGACGTTTGCGGCGACCGCGCCGAAGTCGACCACATCCGGGAACACGAGCTGGGGGCTCTTGCCGCCGAGCTCCAGGAGGACGCGCTTCAGGTTCGTCTCAGCCGAGTAGGTGAGGAAGCGGCGCCCGACCTCGGTCGAGCCGGTGAAGGCGACGGCATCGATGTCGGGGTGCCGTCCGATCGCCTCGCCGACGGTGTCGCCCGGGCCGGTCACGACGTTGAGGACGCCGTCCGGGAGCCCCGCCTCGGCCCCGAGCTCGGCGATCCGGAGGAGGCTCAGTGAGGTCGTCGAGGCCGGCTTGATGACCACGGTGTTGCCGGTCGCGAGGGCCGGCCCCAGCTTCCAGGCCGCCATCTGGGCCGGGTAGTTCCAGGGGATGACCGCGCCCACGACCCCGACGGGCTCGCGGGTGATCGTCGCGACCGTCCCCTCGGGCGACGGCGCGACCTGGCCATAGATCTTGTCGGCCGCCTCGGCGTGCCAGCGGATGCAGGCCGCGGTCTCGGGCATGTCCAGGCCGACCGTGTCGCTGATCGGCTTGCCGGCGTCGATCGTCTCGATGAGGCCGAGCTCGCGGGCGTTGGCCTCGATGAGATCGGCCCAGCGGATGAGGATCCGCTTCCGATCCCCGGGGGAGAGGCGCGACCAGCGGCCGTCGTCGGCCGCGCGGCGGGCAGCGCTCACGGCGGCATCGACGTCGGCTGGGCCACCCTCGGCGACCTCGGTGATCGGCCGGCCCGTGGCCGGGTTCTCGGTCGTGAAGCGGCGACCGCTCGAGGCGTCGCGGAAGTCGCCGTCGATGAAGAGGCGGGTCCGGAGGGTGGGGGTGAGGCGCTTGGCCTCGTCACGGGCCTCGTCGATCGCGGGAATGAGGGTCTCGGTCATCGGGTGCCTCCGGGTTGGCAGCCGACGCCGATCCATTCGGCGCCGGACAACCACATCGATTCCTGATGTGCGTGTCCGCATCAAGTCGGCGTGGCGACCGCGGCCTCGCTTCGGTGCGGCTTGGAAGCAGCAGCACGGAGCATAGGGCTCCGGCCCGGAGATGCCACCGCGCGTTCCTGGCCGAGGGCTCGGTGCGTGCCGGGTCGGAGTGGCCGGAGGGCCGCGGTCGAGCCCGTAACAGGCCACCGCACTCCGCGTCATCGAATCGTTCCGGGCGCGGCGGATGACATCGATCGGCCGCGACACGACGGGCGGCGAGATCGCCCCGCGATGCCGGGATCCGCATGCGTCCCGGAGGCATGACCATGCGACGCGCGATGTCAATCGGGTTGGCGCTGCGTCGGGATGGACTCCCTCACCCGCCTGTGGGTGAGCGACCCGGACGTCGCGGTCAGCCTGTGCGAGATCCTCGCGGCCGCGTCGGCGAGCGAGCTCCGGGGCCGGGCCACGGCCGAGGCCGGCCAGCAGTCCGCCCGGCCGGGCCCGTGCACTCCCGGCGGCCGCGTGGCCCGGCGAGGTGAAACGCCGCTCGCCGGCGACCTGCTCGTGCCTCGTGCCGTCGAGCCGCAGGTGCGAGATCCCCCCGGCGGCCCGCCCGCCCGACGGCGGCGCTCACCGGCCGCCGGACGCGGACGCTGCTGGCCACGCCCCCGGCTTGGATCGCGACCGTACCAGCCGGCACCGGCCGACCGGGGCCTCCCGGATCTACCAGCGATCGATCTAGGGCACTGCCGACTGCACCCCGGGTCGCATGACGCCGATGGTCATAGCGGAAACGAAGCGGGTTCACCTGTCGGATTCCGGTCATGAAGCCGCGGCGAGCGGCCGCGCGACGCACCTCCGCCGGCCGCCGCTCGGCGCATGTCAACCGGCTGTCGCTCGGCGCTCAGCCCGCGGCCGCTCGCCGTATGTTCCTAACAACTGCCCAGCCGACGAGGGCGGCGAGGACGAGGCCCATGCGACCTTCGGCGCGCTTCGGACGACGTCCCGTCCGTGATGAAGGACCGCACCGGCGACAAGGAAGCATGACGCCGGGATCGCTACAGGACGAGGACGAGGCCGCCGAAGATCGGCGGGATCCGCCGGCTCAGCCAGTCGGGCAGGAAGATGTCGGTCACCGAGCCGCTCTCGGCGCCAAGCTCCTCGACGAGGGGCGTGAGCGGGCAGACCTGATTGTTGCTCGCGTAGACCGCGGATTCCGCGACGGCGACGGTCGCCGCGATGGCGGTCCGCCGGCTCAGTCGCCCGCGCAGGCCGTCCCACGTGAACAGGAGGATGAGCCCGGCGATCGAGACGAACGCGGCGGAGTGGAAGGCCTTGATTGCGACGATGGCGACGCCCCGCCGCGCATCCGGGATGCGTCGGGCGAGCGGCGTCGTCAGCGACCCGCTCCAGACGGGTCGGCGTCGGACGGGGATCGCGGCGGGGCGGGAGGTCACCGGACGTCAGGTCCCGGCGATGCGAACGTCGCTGGCGCCGCCGTTGATCTCGATCTCGTAGCGATCGGTCGCGCCGGCGTAGCCAGGCGAGGTGAAGCGGCGTTCACCGGCGACGTTCTCGTGCTTCGTGCCGTCGAGGCGCAGGTGCGAGATCCCGCCGGCGACCCGGAGACCCACGGCGGCGCCGGCCGGCCGACGGAGCCGGACGCTGCTGGCCACCCCGGCGATGGCCACGGCGATCGTCCCGGACGGGGCCGGCAGGACGAGGTCGATGTGATTCGCCCCATCCGCGACCTCGAGGCGCGAGAGCATGACGCCCGCCAGGGATCCATCGAGATCGGTGAGCCCACCCAGGATCTCGATCGACCAGGGGATCGCGCCGCTCAGGGTGACCTTCGCCGCCCTCGTCGCGAACGCGGCGAGGGCGCTCCGCCGGTAGCGAACGGTGACGACACCGCCCGAGACGCGGACGTCGGGAAGGGGACCGCTGAAGGTCGCCCGGACGAGATCGCCGGCCGGCGCGGCGCCCCAGAACCCGAGTCGCGACGCGCTCGTCTCCATGATCATCCGGGCCGCCGCCTGCGGCCCGAGGGGCGCCACGTTGAGGGCCAGCCGGGGGGCGCCACTGACGAAGACGAGCCGGCCGCGAGCGGCCTCACCGAGCGGCGCCGTGTAGACGTTGCCCTGGAAGCCGCCGCGCGATCCGGTCCGCAGCCGAGCCGTCTCCTCGGCGACCACGGCGGCGGCGGCCTCGACGAAGACGGCGATCGCGGAGCGCTCGGCCGGGGAGTACTTGCCGAGAAGGGCGTGGATCGCCCGGTCGAGCGGCTCGCCGGCGCCGTGGACCTCGACCGAACGGGTGGGGGAGGGCTGGACGGTCACGCTCCGCCGGTCGGCGGGACCCGGACGCCGCTCGACGAAGCCGGCCCTCTCGAGGCGGTCGAGGACGCCGGTCACGGCGCCGGTCGTCAGGCCGGACAGCTCGGCGAGGCGCCCCGGCGTGAGCCCCGGCTCCGCGATCGCGTGCTCGAGGCAGCGGAAATCCGTGGCGTTGAGGCCAAGGTGCTCGGCGAGGGCCTCGTCATAGGCGGTCGAGCGGACGGCTTGACGGATCCGGGCGATATCATTCATGCTGTGGATATCTTAGTACATGAGATACTTTAGGAGGAAGCGATGCACGGAGCGGATCATACATCGGCCAAGCCGCTCGCCGGAGGCGGCGGTGGCGGCGCGGGCGAGCACGACGGCGGCTCGCACGTTCGCGTCGGCGAGCCGCTCATCGAGGCGGTCGATCTCGTGAAGACGTACCCACGAGACGTTCGGGCGCTGAACGGCGTCAGCCTCGAGGTGGTTGGCGGCTCGATCTTCGGCCTCCTCGGCCCGAACGGGGCGGGGAAGTCGACGACGGTGAAGATCCTGACCACCCTGACCCGACCGGACTCCGGGTCCGCCTGGGTTGCCGGTCACGACGTCCTCCACCACCCCGACCGCGTCCGTCGCTCCATCGGCGCCGTCGGGCAACGCTCGGCGGTGGATCCCCACGCCACCGGCCGCGAGAACCTCGTCCTCCAGGGCCGCGTCCACGGCCTTGGTGGGCACGAGCTCCGCAACCGCGTTGCCGAGCTCCTCGAGCGCTTCGCCCTGACAGATGCGGCCGATCGCATCGTCCAGACCTGGTCGGGCGGGATGCAGCGCAAGCTCGACGTCGCGATGGGCCTCGTCCATCGGCCGGTCGTCCTCTTCCTCGACGAGCCGACGACCGGGCTCGACCCCGAGGCTCGCGCGAGCCTGTGGCACGAGATCCGCCGCCTCGAGGCCGACGGCCTCGCGATCCTCCTCACGACCCACTATCTCGAGGAGGCAGACCGCCTCGCCGGGAACCTCGCGATCGTCGACGAGGGCCGGATCGTGGCCGCCGGCACGCCCGAGGCCCTGAAGGCGGAGCTCCGCGGCGATGCCATCCACGTCGAGCTCGATACCGCCGCCTCCGGCCCGGAGGCCGCCGGCGTCCTCGCCCGCCTCGAGGGCCTCGGCCAGGCGAGCCTCGACGGGACCACCCTCTCGGCCCGCGCCGATCGGGCGGCCTCGGCCGTCCCGTCCGTCCTCGCCGCCCTCGACGGGGCCGGCATCTCGGTCGCCTCGGTGACCGTCGCAAGGCCGTCGCTCGACGACGTCTATCTCCGCCACACCGGCCGGACCTACCGGCCGGATGCGGCACCCGCCCCACGACTCCAGGAGGTTGCCCGATGACTGCCCTCGCGCAGACGACCTGGATCACCGGTCGCCACCTGCGGTTCTTCCTTCGCCAGCCCTGGTTCGTGATGATGGCGCTGATCCAGCCGGTGATCTGGCTGCTGCTGTTCGGAGCGCTGTTCCGGAGCGTCACCGAGATCCCCGGCTTCACGACCGCGGCGAGCTACCTCGACTACCTCGTACCCGGCGTCCTGATCATGACCGCCCTCTTCTCGTGTGGCTGGAGCGGGATGTCGATCATCGAGGACCTCGACCGCTCGATCATGGACCGCTTCCTCGTCACGCCCATCCATCGGAGCTCGATCATCGCCGGGCTGACGGGCTACGAGCTCGTCGCCTTCGGCATCCAGGCCGCGATCATCGGCGGCCTGGCCTGGCTCCTCGGCGCGAAGTTCGAGGGCGGGGTCCTCGGGTTCGCGGCCCTGACCCTGTGCGCCGGGCTCATCGGGGCTTCCGTTACGGCGTTCTCCTGCGCGATGGCGTTGATGCTCCGCCAGCGGGAGTCCGTTATCGGGATCAACACGCTCCTCACCTTGCCGTTGACCTTCCTGTCGGCGGCGTTCATGCCGCTGGCGCTGGCGCCCGACTGGATCGAGACGACGGCCGGGTTCAATCCCGTGAACTGGGCGGTCGAAGCGGGGCGCGAGGCCCTCCTGGCGTCACCGGATTGGGGCTTCATCGCGCCGCGAATCCTGGGGCTCGCCGTGCTCACGCTGCTCTCGATGGCCTGGGCGACCCGAGCGTTCCGGATCTACCAGCGGTCGATCTAGGGGCTGCCCCGCGGCGCTGCGCGCCGAAGACAACGTCCATTCCTGATGCCCGTATGTGCATCGACGACGTGGGGGAGCTCGCCATCCGACGGCTCCCGCACCCGCTGATGCGGGCACGGGCATCACAATCGGAGGTCGGCTTCGACGGTCGCGAGCGAGTGACGGATCGATCGTCAATCGATCTCGTACTCTCCCCGGATGACCGAGCCAACCGCGCCAGCCGAGCGCTTCGAGCCGGCCGTGGCCCGCGAGCCGTGGACCGTCCGGGTCGCAATGTGGAGCGCCGGCCACCGCTGGCCGGTGTTCGGTGCCTGGTTCGTCCTGACCCTCGGCTTGTTCGCCGCGAGCATCGCGGCGGGCGGGACGAAGACGATCGATGTCAACGAGGATCCCAGCGGCCCACGCCTGGAGGCCGAGGAGGCCTACGACACGTTCGGGGCCGGCGAACCGGTCGAACCGGGCGAGCGGATCGTCATCGTCATCGACGGCGGCGCCGGCGCCACGACAAACCCCGGATTCCGAGCGGCGATCGCGGACCTCGTCGCGGACCTCGGGGCCGCCCATGCAACCGTCGACGGCTCGGACAGCCCGACGTTCGACGAGCTCCTGGACCCGTTCACCGCGCCACCCCAGGCGGGCCTCGTGTCGGCCGACGGCTCCACCGTTCAGGTCGTGGGCAACGTGCCCGGCGAGGACCCCGCGGTCGAGGTCCTGCTCGCCCCCGTGGAGCCGATCGTTGACGCCGCCCGCGCCGCCCTCCCCGATGCCCGAATCCACGTCGTCAGCCGGACGTTCATCAACCGCGACATCAACGAGCTCATCACCCACGACCTCGACAGCTCGTTGCGGATCACCCTGCCGCTGACGTTCGCGATCCTGCTCCTCGCCTTCGGGGCGATCGTGGCCAGCCTCATCCCGCTGATCCTGGCGATGACCGCGCTCGCCGCGGCCTTCGGTTTCGTGGGCCTCTACAGCCAGGTCGTCGGGCCGGTCAGCGCCAACGCGACCCAGCTCATTGTCCTCATCGGCCTGGCCGTCGCCGTCGACTACTCCCTGTTCATGGTCACCCGGTTCCGGACCGAGCGCCGCCACGGGCGATCCGTGCCCCTCGCCATCGAGATCGCCAGCAGCACGGCCGGCCGGGCGGTCTTCTTCTCCGGCCTGGCGGTGATGATCTCGCTGGCCGGCCTGTTCACCCTCGGGATCACGCTCTTCACCTCGATGGCGGTCGGGACGATCGGGGTGGTCCTCGTCTCGATCGTCGGCAGCCTGACGTTCCTGCCGGCGACGCTCGCGATCGTCGGCGATCGCGTCAACCTCGGCCGCCCGGCGACATGGATCCCGCGGCTGGCCCGCCGCCAGCCGCTCGGAGGGCCGCGGATGTGGGGGACCGATGCCCTCGCCTGGCTGGAGCAGCGGGCCGCCCGGCCCGAGGGCAGCGGCGTCTGGGCCCGCCTCGTGACGGCGGTCATGGCTCGGCCGGTCCGGACGCTGCTGGCCTCGGCCACACTCCTCATTGCCCTGGCCGTCCCGATCCTGCACCTCCGGATCGGCCTGACCGACATCACCGGCTTCCCCTCCACGATCGACGGCGTGGCGGGTGTCCGGCTCCTCAACGAGAAGTGGCCGGAGGGCCAGGACCTCCGGCTCGACGTCGTCGTCACGCAGCCGGATCGCGCGGACGTGGCCGCGGCGATCGCAGACCTGAAGGCCCGCGTCCTCGAGATCCCCGGGGTCAGCGGCCCGCCCCGGGAGCGCCTCTCGACAGACGGCGATGCCGCCCTCATCAGCTTCACCCTCGGCGGCAACCGCAACGACGAGGCCAACCGCGACATCGTCCGGACGGTGCGTGAAGACCTCCGACCGGAGCTCTTCGGCGAGCTGGGGGCGGACGGTGTCCGGATGCTCGTCGCGGGTCAGGTCGCGATCGCCCTCGACGTGACCCAGGTCTACGTGGACGGGACGCCCCGGATCTTCGCCTTCGTCCTGGGCCTGTCCTTCTTCCTGATGCTCGTCGCCTTCCGTTCGGTCGTCATCCCGATCAAGGCGATCATCCTCAACCTGCTCTCGACCGGGGCGGCATTCGGGGTCATGGTCCTGGTCTTCCACGACGGCTGGCTGGCCGAGCCGCTCGGGATCACGTCGGGCGGGGTCATCGAGAGCTGGGTCCCGGTCTTCATCTTCACGATCCTGTTCGGGCTGTCGATGGACTACCACCTGTTCATCCTGACGAGGATCAAGGAGGCCCGGGATCGAGGGCTCCCGTCGCGGGCGGCCACCGCCCGGGGGATCAGCGTGACCTCGGGCACGATCACGAGCGCGGCCTCGATCATGGTCGTCGTCTTCGCCGCCTTCGTGGCCCTCAAGTTCGTCTTCATCCAGCAGCTGGGCCTGGGGCTGGCGGTGGCCGTGCTCATCGATGCCACGATCGTCCGGAGCGTCCTCCTGCCGGCCTCGATGCAGCTGCTCGGTGACTGGAACTGGTGGCTGCCGCGGTTCCTGAACTGGCTGCCCCACATCGCCATCGAGGGCGGCCCGGAGATCACCGAGCCCGAGGAGACCGCCGAGCTGCCCGAGGACGTCCTCGAGGCTGACGACACCGGCGAGGGGTCGGAGGATCGCGCTCCGGCGTGACCTCGGGCCGACCGGCCGGGGCCGGACGGCACTGTCGGCCCGCCCGAGGGCGATGGATCATCGAGCCCGATGACGACCGCGTCTGCGCCCGGAACCGCGAGCCCCACGCCGGTCTCGCTCCGCGCCGCGAGCGAGGACCACCGCGCCCGGCTGATGCCGCACGTCGATGGGCTGCTGGCCCTCGCCGAAATGGTCGGGACGGTGGATTGCTCCTCGATCCATGCCCACTTCGAGGGCGAGTACGCGTTCATCGTCGGCCAGCTCGTGCCCCACATCCAGGCCATCGAGAATGCGCTCTACGGCCGGCTGGAGGAGCTCATGGACGGCCGCCACTCGATGGCCCCGATGCGCCAGGAGCACGGCGCGATGCTTCGCCTCGTCGAGGAGCTGGGCCGCTATCGCGAGCACGCCGAGGGCTGCCGCTGGACCGCCGTGGAAGGCCTGGCGCTGCGGCGGGCGCTGTACCGGCTCCACGCGATCCTGAAGGTCCACCTGGCCGAGGAGGAGCTCTACCTGGGAGTCCTCGACCGGAACCTCAGCGAGGTCGAGAAGGAGCGCCTCGCCCGAGCCATCGACCACGCCATGACGGAGCCGCTCTAAGGCGGCTGGCCGTCGGTCCGCGCTGGCCGCGGCGGCGATCGATGTGGCTCATGACATCAGGTCCGTTCGCGCTCGGCGCGCTCTCCGCAAGGCCAGGATTGCGGCGGATCGCCACCCGGTTGCGCTCGTTCTGGGCGAGGTTCATGAGCCAGCCTCATACCGCGACCGCGGGCGAGGTTCGGCTCGCGCGGGCGAGGTTCGGCTCGCGCGGGCGAGGTTCGGCCGGGTGTCGTGGCCGCCGGGCTCAGCGGCGTGGAGCGGCCACCGATTCGAGGTAGCGGGCGTCGAACTCGCCGACGAGGCGGGTCCGCTCCTTCATGACAGCCGCCCACTCGTCCAGGGCGGTATAGCCGGCATCGGTGAGCTCGTAGTCGCGGCGGGCCGGGCCGGAGCCGGTCGTCCACGACGAGCTGACGAGGCCCGCCGCCTCGAGGTCGCGGAGGACTCGATAGACCTGGCCGACGTCGACCGAGCCATTCGTGATCCCAAGACCGGCGAGCTCACCGACGATCGCGTAGCCGTGGGCCGCGCCGCCGGCCAGGAGGACCATCACGAACGGCTCCATCCAGCGATGGTGGCTGCCGAGCGGGGCCCAGCCGCGGTGGACCGGGACACCGGCGGCGTCACGATCGGACGCGATCGCGAGCGTCGCGTCGGCGGGTCCGCCGGTCCCGGGGGGCGTCGGCTCGCTCATAGGTGCGTGGAGCATACGGGCTCGGCGCCGCGGGCGCCGCGGCGCGCCCCCCGCGCCCCGCCGCCCCGGGGGCGGGCCCCCCC
>JBFMEV010000061.1:0-12167 GCA_040752335.1 Chloroflexota bacterium | reverse complement strand
CATCGCCCGGAGGGCCTCAGCTTCGGACTCGCTCACAGCCAACGGAGGCGCGGGATGTGCAGCCATGCCGGGCACGGTACGCCTGACCGATTCAAGAATCAAGCCCATTCCGGCGTGTCACACTAGCTGCAGCCTCCGCCGCCGCAGCAACCGCCGCCGTCGAGCATGGCCAGCTCACGGTTGAGGGTCGGGGAGGGAAGGGTGGCCCCGAGCGTCGCGGTGTCCGCACCGCCCCAGCCGGCGGGCTTCGTGGCCCGGATGATCGCCGCGTACAGGCCATCGCCGACGGCGTGGGTGGGCTCGACCGCGACGTCGACGAGACCGGCCGCAAGGAGCCCGCGGCGATACTCGTCGAAGGAGAGCGCGCCGGCGATGCAGCCGGCGTAGGTGCCGCGTTCCGCTCGCTCCCGCGGGCCGAGGCTGTCATCGGCGACGACGTCGCTGACACCCATCCGCCCGCCCTCGCGCAGGACCCGGGCGATCTCGGCGAGGACGGCGCCCTTGTCGGCCGCGAGGTTGATGACGCAGTTGCTGATGACGACGTCGACCGACGCATCGTCGAGCGGCAGCGCCTCGATCGTGCCCTTCCGGAACTCGACGTTCGTGGCGCCGGCCTCGGCGGCGTTGCGCCGGGCGAGCTCGAGCATCTCGTCGGTCATGTCGACCCCGATTGCCCGGCCGGTCGGGCCGACCCGGCGGGCCGAGAGGAGGACGTCGATGCCGCCGCCGGACCCGAGGTCGAGGACGGTCTCGCCCTCGCGGAGCTCGGCGACCGCGATCGGGTTGCCACAGCCGAGCGAGGCGAGGACGGCGGCATCGGGCAGGGCGGCCCGGTCCGCGTCGGCGTAGAGGAGCGAGCCCCAGGTCTGCGAGCCATCTTCGCCACAGCAATCGTTGAGGGCGCCGGAGCGAGCGGCCGCCTCGGCCGCGGTCTCGGACCCGGCGACGGCCAGGGCCGCCTCGGCATAACGGGCCCTGACGGCCGCGTGGACATCGTCCTCCGGGAGGGTGGTCCGGGTCGGCTCGAGCTCGGTGACCATCGATCTAGCTCCTCGGGACGTCGTCTGGGCGCGGAATCAAACGGCCGACGTCGCTGGGACGCCGGCCGGGGGTGTCATGCGCAGCTGGCGCAAAGGTCGACCGTGGATGCCGTGCCGGCCGACGCCAGCGCGACGCGCCGGGCCGGGGCGGCAGGCCGGGTAGTCGCGGCCAGGCCCTTGTGGTGCTCGGTCGCGATCCGGGCCTCGCGGATCGCCGCGAGGTGCATCTGGTTGCGCTCTTCCTGGGCATCGCGTCGTCCGATGAGCCAGGTCCCATCCATGCGGATCATCGTCGTGGTTCCCTTCCCGTGCCCTGCGGCACGCTGGCTTGTGTATCGATCGACGTCAATATGCCAGACAGATTGATACTTGTCAATATAGAAGCTCATCGATTAGACTGCCCCCGACATGGCCCGCACCACCGATCCCGACGTCCGCCTCCTCGCCGCCCTGGCCGATCCGATCCGCCTCTCGATCGTCCGCCAGCTGGCCGGTCGAGGGCCCATCTGCGCCTGCGACTTCACCGAGTCCTGCGACGTCACGCAGCCGACCGTGTCGCACCATCTCCGCGTCCTGCGCGAAGCCGGCGTGGTGACGTCCGAGCGGCGGGGCTCGTGGATCTGGTACCGGCTCTCGCCCGACGCGATCGGCCGGCTCTCGGGCATCGCCCGAGATCTGGTTCCGGGCGACTTCGTCCCGGCCGCGGACCTCCTCCGCACGCGCCGGCGCGCGGGCGCCGCGGACGCCGGACCCCAGCCCCTCGTCCAGGTCGGCCCGACCGGCTAGCGGCCTTCGTCCCTGCGATCTCGAATGGCACGGGCGAGGGCGGCCCTCCTCGGGCGCTCCCCTGGCGAGCACGTCTCCTACGAACGACCGTAACCCACCCCCGAGTTCGCGCGAATAGTGCAGGAAGTCGGGGGGCGGTCGTGCTCATTCGTGGCGAACACGCTCGCCCGGAGGGCGAGGCTCAGCCGGGCGACACCGAGCGACAAGCTGCCGAGCGACGAGCTGCCGAGCGACGAGCTGCCGAGCGACGAGCTGCCGAGCGACGAGCTACCTGGCGAACAGCTCCGGCGGCACGAGCCAGCGGAGGACGCCCTCGCCGGCCGTCGGGGGCATCTCCAGGTCGATCCTCGCCAGGGCGCCCTTCCGCAGCGCGACTGCCGAGCCGACGAGCTCGGAGGCGAGGTCGCTGAAGTCGGGATCGTGGCCGACGAGGATCGGCCGGTGCGGATCGCCGTTGTCGGCCAGGATCGCCGCCAGGACCTCCAGGTCGAGCGGGCCGCCGAGGCCGTCGTGGAGGCGAAGCTCGAGGCCCAGCGCCGCGCCGAGGATCTCGGCCGTCTGGGCGGCCCGGGCCTTCGGCGAGCTCACCAGCGTATCGGGTGCCGCGCGCAGGCCACGGAGCATGGCCGCGAGCCGCTCGGCCTGCTTCTGGCCCTTGCGCGACAGCGGCCGGTCGGCGTCCGGGCCGCTCCAGGCCAGCGGATCGCCGGCGTCGGCGTGCCGGACGAGGAGGAGCTCAGGCACGTTCGGTGGCGGTCACCGCCGCCCGATGGACGACCGTCGCGAACTGCTTGACCCGCTCGCCCATGGCCGTGGCGGTTCGCCGGAACGCGGCCAGGCGGGTGGCCTCGTCGCCGTCGACCGCGACCGGATCGTCGTAGCCCCAGTGGAGCGATTCGTGGACGCCGGGGAAGACGGGGCAGACCTGGCGGGCGTCGTCGC
The DNA here is from genome assembly GCA_040752335.1 of Chloroflexota bacterium. GTDB lineage: Bacteria > Chloroflexota > Limnocylindria > Limnocylindrales > CSP1-4 > UBA5189. The sequence continues at coordinate 9,399 of JBFMEV010000061.1, read as the reverse complement.
AGACGGTGATGACATAGTCGAACGACTGGTCGAGATACTCGGTCACCGACTTCGAGCGGAGGCTCTCTGTCGGGACCCCGGCCTCGGCCAGGACGCGGATCGTGAGCGGGTTGACGCCGGCCGGATGGGTCCCCGCGCTGAAGACCTCGAAATGGCCGCCGCCGTGGTGGCGGAGGAGGGCCTCCCCGAGCAGGCTCCGGGCGGAGTTCCCGGTGCAGACGAAGAGGACTCGGAGCGGCCGATGGTCCCGCTCGTCGGTCATGGATTCAGGTCCTCGACTTCGCCGCTGGCGAGGTAGACGACATCCTCGGCGATGTTCGTCACGCGATCTCCGATCCGCTCCAGGTAGTGTGAGGCGAGAAGGATCCGGGTGCCCCGTTCGACGTTCGCGGGATCCGCGCGCATGAGGTCGACGACCTCGGTGAAGATCCGGTGGTAGAGGTGGTCGATCTCGTCGTCCCGGGTCGCGACCTGGCGAGCCAGCTCGTCATCGATCGTCACCAGGGCGCGGAGGATGCCGCGGACGAGCTCCGCCCCCAGGCGTCCCATCTCGGGCAGGTCGATGTAGGCCTTGATCGGCGGCTCGGCGGACAGCTTGATGACGGCCTTGGCGACGGAGGCGGCATGGTCGCCGATCCGCTCGAGCTCGTAGGCGACGTGATCGAGGGAGAGCAGGAAGCGGAGGTCCCGCGCCACCGGCTGCTGGGTCGCGATCGTCCGGGCGATGAGCGTCGTGACCTCGCGCTGGGCGTCGTTGACGCGCCGGTCACCGATGATCACGCGCTCCGCCCCGGCGGCGTCGTGATCGACGAGGGCATCGATCGCGGCGAGGATCTGGGCCTCGACGAGGGAGCCCATTCGAAGGACGCTGTCCTTGATCTCCTGCTCGTCGCGATCGAGGGTCGGCCGGGCGGTCTGCGGCCCGGATCCGGCGAGCTCGGCTGCCGCGTCGCGGTCGCCGGCCGCGAGGCCGACGCCGGTTCGCTCGCCGTTCGCGAGGGGCTTCTGGTCGTCCATCGGCGTCTCCTCGCTCAGCCGAACCGACCGGACACGTAGTCCTCGGTGAGCCGGTGCTTCGGGTTGGTGAAGATCTGGATGGTCTGGCCCGTCTCCACGACGTAGCCGGCCCGGTCGTCGCCCATCGTCATGAAGATCGTCGTGTCCGACGCCCGTGCCGCCTGCTGCATGTTGTGGGTGACGATCACGATCGTGTAATTCTCCTTCAGCTCGGCCATGAGCTCCTCGATCTGGAGGGTGGAGCGCGGGTCGAGCGCGGAACACGGCTCGTCCATCAGGATCACATCGGGCTCGGTGGCGATCGCCCTGGCGATACAGAGACGCTGCTGCTGGCCGCCCGACAGGGCGAGTCCGGACTGCTTGAGCTTGTCCTTCACCTCGTCCCAGAGGGCGGCCCGGCGGAGCGACGACTCGACGATGTCGTCGAGGGAGCCGTTGACGCCGGTGATCCGCGGCCCGAACGCGACGTTGTCGTAGATCGACTTCGGGAACGGGTTGGGCTTCTGGAAGACCATGCCGACGCGCCGCCGAACCTCGACAGGGTCCACGTCGCGGGCATAGAGGTCCAGTCCGTGATACAGCAAACGGCCCTCGAGGCGGGTCCCCGGGATCAAGTCGTTCATCCGGTTCATCGTCCGAAGGAGCGTCGACTTGCCGCAGCCGGACGGCCCGATGAGGGCGGTGATCTGGCGGGCCGGGATGTCGATCGAGACGTCCCGGACGGCCCGGAAGGACCCGTAGTAGAAGGACACGTCCCGGAGCTCCACGACGTTCTCAGTCGCCCGCGCCTCAGCCGCGACGGCCGTCGAGATGCCGGGCATCGGGTCGGGCCGCTCGATCCGGATCGCCACCGGATCGCGGGCCGGCGGGGCGGTGGTCGTCTGTTGCATCGTGTGGTCCTCGGGCGTTGCCATCTACCAGGTGCGCTCGTATCGATTCCGGAGCAGGATCGCGACGGCGTTCGCCGCGAGGGTGACGACCAGGAGGGCGATGATCGCCGCTGCGGTCAGGGCCCGGAACTCGTCCTGCGGACGGGTCGACCAACCGAAGACGATCATCGGCAGGGCGGTGAAGCTGCCGAAGAGCGACTCGAAGAACGACTGATCGCCCGTCGAGAAGTACGTCGAGCTGGCACCGATGACAACGAGCGGCGCCGTCTCACCGAGGGCTCGCGAGAGGGCCAGGACGGTGCCGGTCAGGATTCCGGGTCCGGCGGCCGGGAGCACAAGCCGGCTCGTCACCTCCCAGCGTGACGCGCCGACACCGTAACCGCCCTCACGAAGGGTCCGCGGCACCGCGCGGATGGCCTCCGCGGCGGTGATGATGACGATCGGCAGCACCAGCACGCCGAGGGTGATCGAAGCGCTGATGATGTTCCGCCCGGTCCCGCCGGCGAGGCCCTGGACAAGCGGCACGAAGACCGCCAGACCCAGGAGGCCGTAGACCACCGAGGGGACGCCCGCAAGGTTCCGGATGTTGATGTTGATGATCCGGCTGAGGCGGTTGTCCGGGGCGTACTCCTCGAGGTAGACCGCGGTCATCACGCCGAGCGGGAAGGCCGTGAGGGCGACGAGCACGGCGATCAGGGCGGTGCCGGTGATGCCCTGGACGATTCCGGCCTGGGCCGGCCGGGTCGAGAGGGGTGAGGTGAGGAAGTCCACCCCCCGCTCGCCGTAGGTCGTCCAGCCCCGGAGGGCGACGTCGACGACGAGCGCCGCCAGGACGGCCAGTGTCAGGAGCAGGCTGGCCAGCAGGAGGAGCTGGAAGGCGATTCCACGCCAGTCGATCGCGTGGGACCGGAGGCGTCGCTCAACGGCGATGGCGGCCGGGGATGCTGTCGCCATCGTGGGCTTCTCAGTACACCTGACGGGTGCGGCGGACGAAGACGTCGCCGACGACGTTGAGCAGGAAGGTCAGGACGAAGAGCAGGAGGCCGAGGAAGAAGAGGCTCTCGAACGCCCCGTCGTTTCCGCGGACCTGGTCGGAACCGGTGGCCAAGGCGGCCATCGCGGCCGTGATCGTCTGACCCGGTCCCAGGGGGTCCAGCGTGAAGAGGGAACCGCCCGTCCCGCCGGCGGCGATCGCCACGACCATGGTCTCGCCGATCGCCCGCGACAGGGCGATGACGAGGGCGGCGACGATACCCGAGATCGCGGCCGGAAAGACGACCCGGACGGCGGTCGTCATCCTTCGCGCGCCCAGGCCGTAGGAGGCCTCCCGCAAGGCAACCGGCACCGCCCGCATGGCATCCTCGGCGATCGAGGCGACGAGGGGGATCGTGAGGATCCCGACGCCGATGCCGGCGGCGAGGAGGTTGAAGCCGGCGGCGTCGCTGAAGAGGCGCTGGACGAACGCCGGGTTGACGAACGTCAGGGCGAAGAAGCCAAGGACGACGCTCGGGATGCCGGCGAGGATCTCGACGATCGGCTTGATGATCCTCCGGGCCCGGGCGTTGGCGTACTCCGACAGGTACACGGCGGTCAGGAGGCCGACCGGGGCGGCGACGAGCATCGCGATGAGGGCCACGAGGAGCGACCCGGCCAGGACAGTTGCGATGTCGAACATGCCCCGCCGTGGGAACCAACCGTCCGCGATGAGCGCGGACAGGTCGATGAGACCGAGGAACTTGAGGGCCTCGAACAGGACCGTGTAGAGGATGAACGCCGTGATCACGACCGACGTCAGCCCGGCGGTCAGGAACAGACCCCCGAAGGCGCGCTCGCGCCGCCGCCGGCCCGGGTGGCCGGCTAACGAGATCGCGATCTGGCTGACTGGAGATCCGTCCATGACCGGGGAGGCCTCAGGATAGCGCTGCGGGCCGGCCCCGAGCGGGCCGGCCCGCAGCGCGGAGGAGGAGCGAGGATCTTACTGACCGATGACGGTCCGGTCGGCCCAGGCCGCCTGGCTCTCGGTGAGCGCCGCGTCGTCGAGGGGCACGTATGGCACTTCCTCGAGGGCGGTGGCGATCGTGCCGTCGGCCATGTAGAAGTCGACGTAGGCGGCCACGGCGGGGTTCGCCTCGGCCTTGGCCTTGTTGATGTAGATCCACAGGTCGCGCGAGATCGGGTACTCGTTGCTCGCGATCGTCTCGGGTGTGGGAGCGACGCAGCCACTCTCGCCGTCGTCGACCTCGAGGAGCTTGACGCGATCCTGGTTCTCCTCGGCGAAGGCGTACCCGACCCAGCCGAGCGAGGTCTCGGTCCCGGCGATGCCCTCGATGATCACATTGTCATTGGCAGAGGCCGTGTAGTCGGGGCGGGTTGTCGCGTCCTGCCCGCGATCCTCGTTGAAGTCCTCGATCACGATCTCGATGAAGCTGCCCCACGTCCCGGACTCCTCGCCTGGGGCGGTGACGACGAGAGGCGCGTCGGGGAACTGGCTGCTCGAACCGAGCTCCGCGGCGAGGGCCTGGGCGTCGCTCCAGTTGTCGAAGCCTTGGGATTCGGGACCAAGGAGCGCGTAAAGGTCGGCGAACGTCAGGCAGGCGACCTGATCATTGGCAGCCGAGGTGATGATCGACAGGCCGTCGATGGCGACCTTCAGTTCGATGATCTCGATGCCGGCGCCTGCGCAGGCCTCGATCTCGGCGTCCTTGATCCGGCGCGAGGCGTCGCTGATGTCGGTCTCGCCGGCGCAGAAGCGCTCGAAGCCGTCGCTCGTCCCCGGACCGGTGACCTCGATCGCGACGTCGGCGGAGATCTCCTCGTTGAACAGCTCGGCGATGAGCGCCGAGATCGGCTCGACGGTGGACGAGCCCGAGATGATGACCGTGCCGCTGAGCGGGGCCTTGCTCGGCTCGTCGGTTGGGCCGTCGCTCGGCGCGGCGCCTGTGGGGCTCGGGGTGGCGCCGCCGCCGCAGGCGGCGAAGGCGAAGGTGGCGGTCAGCGCGAGCGCCGCGAGGCGGCTCGGCCTGGTCGTCGTCACTCGATGGTTCCTCCTGTGTCGGGGAGCACCGCCCGCGCGGGCGGCCGCGGCGAACTGTGCCGGCTCTTGACGAGCCAAGGCTCGGGGGAGGGGGTCAACCGGGAGTGGGCGGCGTGTTAACGGACGATCAATCGTTAACGAGTCCGCAGAGGCGGCTGCCCACGGCCCGGTCCAGCCGTGCCGCGTGGCACACTCAGGGCGATGCCCGCCCCCCGTCCGTCCGCCCGCCGACGCGTGCCCGTCGGCGCCGCCGTCGATGTCGGCGCCTACTCGGTCCATCTCCTCGTGGCCGAGGTCCACGGCCATCGCCTCGCGCCGCTGCTCGACGAATCGTCGACCCTCGGTCTCGGGGCGGTCGTCGATGAGCGCGGCGAGCTCGGCTTCGAGGCCGGCTATCGCCTCGTGGAGACCCTGGTGGCCTACGCCGACACGGCCCGCGGGCTCGGCGCCACCTCGATCGCCTTCGTGGCCACCGACCCTCTCCGCCGGGCCGCCGACGCGGTGGCGGTGGGCACGGCGGTCGCAGCCCGGACCGGGGTCGGGATCGAGGTCCTGCGCCACGACGAGGAGGCGCTCCTCGCCCTGCTCGGGGTCCAGGCCGGGCGGCCGATCCTTCGCGAGATGGCCCTCGTGGACGTCGGCGGCGGGAGCAGCGAGATCCTGATCTCCGGGCCCGGGACAGATCCGGTCGCGATCGGGCTCGCGCTCGGCGCGTCGCGGATGAGCCGCGTCCACGTCCAGTCGGATCCGCCGGGGAGGTCGGATGTGGAGGCGCTGCTCGGCGAGGCCCGGCGCGTCCTCGCGACCGCCCCCGACGCAGCGCCGAAGGACCTGGTCGCGGTCGGTGGCACCGCCGACAACCTGCTGCGGATCGGCCCGCCCGCGACCCGCCGGGTCCTGACGGTCCGGCGCATCCAGGCCATCCTCGAGCGACTCATGGCGGCTCCAGCGGAGGCCATCTCCCAGGAGTTCGGCGTCCGGTTGTCGCGGGCGCGGGTCCTGCCGGCCGGGGCTGCGATCCTGCTGGCCGTCGCCGAACGCTACGGCCGCGACCAGATCCGGATCTCGAACGACGGCCTGCGCGAGGGCCTCATCCTCGCCTCGGTCCACGCCGGCGCTCGCTGGCGGGACGAGCTGGCCTGGCTCGCCCACGGTTGGTCGTTGTAGCGCCAGTCCCGCCCGCCGCACCTCGACCCAGCCCGACCCGGGCGGCCTCGCGGCGCCGCTCAGATCCCGCCGATGAACCGCCCGAGGCGTCGTCGCGCCGCCGGGCTCGTCGCCGCGCGCCAGGCCGCCGGCGCACGTCGCCGTCCCCGCTCGGCCACTCGTTCCTGGGCGATCGCGAAGCGCTCGATGGCCCGGGCCTCACCCGCCGCGAGCGTCCCGGCGCGCTCGGTGAGGTAGGCCCGGCACGTCGCGGCCGTGACGACGGCGTCGTTGACGGCGCCAAGGGTGTCCTGGATCCGGACAAGCGAGGCGACGATCGCCGCGGTCGTCGCGGCCGGCGCCACCGACAGCGGCGCCGCGACCTGGACGAGATCGCGGAGCCGCTTGGCCTCGATCCGGAGGAGGTGGAGCGTCGGCAGGTCGGCGATGGCGAGGACCGGCTCCCAGGCCAGGAGCCGCTCCACGGCGGCCCAGATCCAGCCGCCAACCTGCTCGCGGGCCAGTCGCGGAGCCGGTGGCCTTGCCGGCACCGCGCCAAGGCCGGGCGTCTCGACGAACTCGACGAAGGCCTCGAGCCAGCGAGCGTGGCGCGGCGTCGCAAGCTCGGCCTGGAGGCGGGCGAGGGCCGCTGCGCGCCGCTCCTCGATGGCCGCGACGAGACCGGCCAGGGCGCCTGGATCCGGCCGGCTCGGCCCGGTGACGTCGCCCGCCACGCGGCCGAGGAGGACGTCGAGGTCCCGGACGGCGCTGAGCTCGTCGCCGAGGCGGCCGAGGCGCCGCCGCAGACGATCCGGCGTCCGTCCGGCGAAGAGCGGTCCGAAGGCCCGCCACGTCGCCCGGAGGCGGCGGGTCGCGACGCGCATCCGGCGAAGCTCCTCCGGGCCTGGCGATCCCAGGACGGCACGCTCGCGCTCGAGCAGTCGCCGAAGCTGGGTCCGGAGGATCCGGCGACCGACCTCGGCCGTCGGGTCGTCGCCGGCGATCGGCAGGTCCTCCGCGCCGATGACCGGCAACGCCTCGGCCCGGGTCCGGTTCGCGACGAGCGCGGCGCCCCAACCGAGCTTCGTGGCGCTCGAGGGGCTCAGGAACGGCTGGACTCGGAGGTGAGCGACCGCCCGCTCGAAGCCGGCCCCGTCCCCGGATCGAAGCTCGAGCTCCAGGATCGCCAGGCGACCGACGGTCGCATCGCCCGCGACGGCGGAGATCCGATCGAGGCTGAGCTCGACCCGGGTGCCCTCGTCGCCGAAGTCGCGGACCAGGCGGTCCTGGCGGAGGGTCAGCCGGGTCGTGGGGGCCTCACCGCCGAGGAGCTGGAGCAGCCGTCGCCGGGCGGCCGAGGTAGGCCAGGACGCCGGGTCGTCGTCCGGGCCGGCCGGACCGTCGAGCTCCGTTCGCCGGCTGACACCGTCGGTCCCGGGGGCGGAGGTCCGCTTCAATTGGATCCGCGTCTCGGCGGCGATCGTCCGGAGGCGGGCCGCCCAGCCCGCGGCCCGGAGACGTTCGTCGGGCGTGTCGAGGTAGCGATCGAGCTGCTGGACCCGGCGCGGCGCGCCGATCCCGGGCAGCCCGGCCAGGTCCGAGCCGCGGACGAGCGCCCGTGTCGGGGGCCGCGCCAGGACGTCGAACTTGGCCTCGACCTCGAGGCCCGGGTGGGGCGTCACGCCCAGGGTTCCATCGACCCCGCCCGGTGCTCGGCCTCCACCCGCCGGCCGCCCGCCGCGGCGAGCCGCAGGGCCCGCTGGCGGAGCGTGACGTGGGTGTCGGTCGTCGTGGGCCCGCCGTCGCGGTCGACCCGGGTCCAGCGGCCGTCCGGGCCCAGGATCCAGGCCCGCCGGTCGTCGGCCAGCATCGTCTGGAGGATGACGTCGAGCTCGGCCTGGAGGGCCGGCTCCAGGATCGGGGTGAGGGCTTCGATCCGCCGGTCGAGGTTCCGCTCCATGAGGTCGGCCGAGCCGATGTACCACTCCACCTCGCCGCCGTTCTCGAAGCGCCAGATCCGGGAGTGCTCGAGGAGCTCGCCAACGATGGAGCGGACCCGGATCCGCTCGGACTGGCCGTCGACCCCGGGGATGAGGGTGCAGGCGCCCCGGGTGACGAGATCGATCGTGACTCCCGCGGTCGAGGCCCGGTACAGGGCGTCGACGCACTCGCGATCCACGAGGGCGTTCATCTTCAGGATGATCGACGCCGGTCGACCCGCGGCGGCGTGCCCGATCTCGCGGTCGACGAGGGCCAGGAAGCGCTGGCGGAGGCCCATCGGGGCAACCACCAGGCGGCGGAACGCCCGCTGGCGCGACAGCCCGGTCAGGACGTTGAACAGGTCGGTCGCGTCCTGGCCGATCTCGGCCCGGCAGGTGAGGAGGCCCAGGTCGGTGTACAGGCGGGCGGTCCGGGGGTTGTAGTTGCCGGTCCCGATGTGGACGTAGCGGCGGAGGACCCCGGATTCGCGCCGGACCACGAGCATCGTCTTGCAGTGGGTCTTGAGGCCGACGAGGCCGTAGACGACGTGGGCCCCGGCCTGTTCCAGCTTGCGGGCCCAGGCGATGTTGGCCCGTTCGTCGAAGCGCGCCTTGATCTCGACGAGCACGACGACCTGCTTGCCCTGCTCGGCCGCCCGGATGAGGTGGGCCACGATGGGCGAGTCGCCCGAGGTCCGGTAGACGGTCAGCTTGATCGTCAGGACGTCGGGGTCGTCGGCCGCCTGGGCCAGGAACTGCTCGACAGTCGTGGTGAAGCTGTCGTACGGGTGGTGGAGCAGGATGTCGCCGGCCCGGATCGCCGCGAAGACGTCGGGCGGGTCGCCGTCGGGCGAGTCCTGGAGAGCGGGCGGCGTCGCCGGGCTCCAGGGCGCGGCCTTGAGGTCCGGGCGATCCAGCTCGACGAGGAGGTTCAGCCCGGTCAGGTCCAGCATCCCGCTGACCTCGTAGACCTGGTCCTCCGAGACCCCGATCCCGGCCATGAGGATCTGGCGCAGGGTGGCCGGCATCGTCCGCTCGACCTCGAGGCGGACGGCCTCGCCGAAGCGCCTGCGGCGGAGCTCCTCCTCGATCGCCAGGAGGAGATCGTCGGCCTCGTCCTCCTCGAGGTTGAAGTCGGCGTTGCGGGTCACCCGGAAGAGGTGATGGGCTTCGATCTCCATGCCCGAGAAGAGGAGGTCGAGGTTGGCCTCGATGACCTGGTCCAGGAGGACGAAGCGGCGATGCCCGGCCGGCTGGCCGGGCAGGGGCGAGAGCTCGAGGAGCCGGGGCAGGACGGGCGGGACCTTGACCCGGGCGAAGCTTCGGGCGCCGG
>JBFMEV010000060.1:0-12980 GCA_040752335.1 Chloroflexota bacterium | reverse complement strand
CGATCTCGGCACTCCCGGGCGGTCCCGACCCGCCATCGGGTCGGGTCCCCGGCCGCGTCCGGTCCGGCGGTCGCGGTCGCCGCTCCGGTCGGGTCGGGGCCGAGGGCTCATCGGACCGGCTCCAGCCGTCGCCAGCGCTGGCCGTCGCGGGTGTCCTCGACGGCGATCCCGAGCCCGGCGAGCTCGTCGCGAAGCTGGTCCGAGCGCGCCCAGTCCCGGGCGGCGCGGGCGGCGGCCCGGGCCTCGACGAGGGCGGCGAGCTCGGGCTCCAGGACGTCGGTCTCGGCCGGCAGGAACGCCAGCACGCGGTCGAGGTCGCGAAGCAGGTCCCGGATGCGGCCGGCGTCGGCTGTCGAGATCGAGCGGGCCGCGATCCGGCGGTTGGACTCGCGCACGAGGTCGAAGAGGGCCGCGAGGGCCGCCGAGACGTTGAGGTCGTCGTCGAGGGCCGCTTCGAACCCGGAGCGCGCCTCGTCGAGCGACGCGGGCAGGGTTGGGTCGTCGTCGCGCGATTCGACGTAGCCCTCGAGCGTCGTCAGGAGCGTATCCAGCCGGTCGAGGGCGGCGGTCGCCGCGTCGAGCGCGGCCTCGCTGTAGTCGAGGCCCTGGCGATAGTGGACCGCCAGCAGGACGTAGCGGAGCGCCCGCGGCGAGACGCCCGCATCGAGGAGCTCGGCGACCCGGGCGATGTTGCCGGTCGACTTCGCCATCTTCTCGCCGCCCATCCGGAGGTGGGCGCAGTGGAGCCACGTCCCGACGAAAGGCTTGCCCGTGGCCGCCTCGCTCTGGGCGATCTCGTCCTCGTGGTGCGGGAACACGAGGTCGACGCCGCCGGTGTGGATGTCGAACGACTCGCCGAGGTGGCGCATGCTCATCGCCGAACACTCGATGTGCCAGCCGGGCCGGCCCGGCCCGATCGCGGTATCCCACGACGGCTCCCCCGGCTTGGGAGCCTTCCAGAGGGCGAAGTCGCGGACGTCGTCCTTGCCGTACTCGTCGGCCTCGACCCGCTCCCCCACCCTGAGCTGCGCCGGATCGAGCCGCGCCAGGCGGCCGTACGCCGGCCACGACTCGATCCGGAAGAAGATCGAGCCATCCTCGGTTCGATACGCGTGGCCCCTGGCCTCGAGGATCGAGATGAGCCGGACGATGTCGTCGACGTGGCGGGTCGGACGGGGCAGGATGTCGGGCGGGGTCATCCGGAGGGCGTCGGCGTCGGCCAGGAAGCGGGCGATCCAGCGGTTGGCGAGGTCCTCGATCGACTCGCCCGCGGCGGCCGCCCCACGGATGATCTTGTCGTCGATGTCGGTCAGGTTCATGACCCACGTGACCCGGAGTCCGCGGTAGCGGAGGTAGCGGACGAGCAGGTCGGCAAACAGGAACGACCGGAAGTTGCCGATGTGGGCCGGCCCGTAGACCGTCGGTCCGCAGGAGTAGATCCGGACATGACCGGGCTCGAGTGGCTCGAGCGGCCGGAGCTCCGCGGACAGGGTGTCGCGGAGACGGAGGGTCATGGCCGGCCCCCGTCGAGAGCGACGATGGTGGCGACCGCCGTCGCCGACACGACCCGGCCCGCACCCTCGGACGCGTCGAGGTTGCCGCTCGAGGCCTTCACGCCGACCCGCTCGACGGGCAGGCCGAGGGTCCGGGCGATCGACACCCGCATCGGCTCGAGCACGGCCGCGAGGCGTGGCCGCGAGGCCGTGATCGTCACGTCGACGGCCTCCGGCGCCCAGCCCGCGGCACGGAGGCGGGCTACCACCTGGCCGAGGAGCTCGCGGCTGTCGATGCCGCGCGGTGTCCGGCGGTCGGCCGGGAAGAGGCGCCCGAGGTCCCCCAGCGCCGCCGCCCCGAGGAGGGCGTCGGCCACGGCGTGGAGGGCCACGTCACCGTCGGAGTGACCGTGGAGCCGCGGGGCGTCGGCGATCTCGATGCCGCCGAGCCGGAGTGGCGCGCCGGGCCCGAACGGGTGCGTGTCACTGCCCAGCCCGACCCGCCGCGCGGCCGCGCCGCCGAGGAGCGCCTCGGCGCGGGCGAGATCGGCGGGCACGGTCACCTTGAGGTTCACGGGGTCTCCGGGGATGGCGTGGACGGGGATTGTACAGGCCTGCAGGAGCGCCGCCTCGTCGGTGAAGCGCGTCCCGCCGCCGGCCGGATGGGCGGCGAACGCCCGCCGGAGCAGCGACGCCCGGGCGCCCTGCGGCGTCTGGGCTGCGACGAGGCCGGACCGGTCGAGGGTCGCATCGAGGCGCCCGTCGACGACCCGCTTTAGGGTGTCGGTGACGGGCACGACCGGCACGGCCGCGCCGTGCTCGGCGGCGGCGCGGATCACGGCCCCGACGAGCGCCGGGCTCACCAGCGGCCGGGCGCCGTCGTGGACGAGCACGACCGGGTCGCCCTCCTGCGGCCCGGCGTCGCCCGGCGGCACGTCCCGGGACCACAGCGTCTCGAGGGCCCGGAACCCCGCCTCCACGGACGCGCCCCGATGGTTGCCGCCCGCCACGACCGTGGCCCCGCGACCGGGGACGAGGGCGGCCGCGTCGGACTCGCGCCCGGGTGCCACGACAACCACGAGGTGGCGAACCGATGCCGCCGCGAGCGTCGCCAGGCTCCACGCCAGGAGCGGCCGCCCGGCCAGGGCCGCGAAGATCTTGTCGGCCCCGGCCATGCGCGTCGATTCGCCGGCCGCGACGACGATCGCGTCGGCCGTCACCGGGTCGGCCATGATGGCGTCAGTCGTGATGGGGTTGGGCGAAGATCATTCGCCCGGCGACGGTTTGGAGGACGCGGGTGACCGCGACGTCCACCTCCTCGTCGATGAACCGTGAGCCGCCTTCGACCACGATCATCGTCCCGTCGTCGAGGAAGCCGACCCCCTGGCCGGCCTCCTTGCCCTGCTGGATGACCCGGACCCGGAGCTCCTCGCCCGGCAGGAGCGCCGGCTTCACGGCGTTCGCCAGGGAGTTGATGTTCAGGACCCGGACGCCCTGGAGCTCGGCGACCCGGTTGAGGTTGAAGTCGTTGGTCAGGACCGCCCGGCTGTAGCGCTTGGCGAGGGCGACGAGCTTGGCGTCGACTTCGTTCACCTCGGGGGCGTCGTCCTCGACGATCACGACCGGGGTCGGGGCATCCTTCTGCATCCGGGCCAGGATCTCCAGGCCGCGCCGGCCGCGATTCCGGCGGAGCGCGTCCGGGCTGTCGGCGATGTGCTGGATCTCGTCGAGCACGAAACGGGGCACGACGAGGGTCCCGAACAGGAACCCGGATTCGACGATCTCGGCGATTCGGCCGTCGATGATCGCGCTGCTGTCGACGACGATGTGCGGGTCGCCGCGGCGGCCGGCGGCCTCGGGGTCGCCGCGGCGGACGAGCCCGATCGCCTCGGCCGCGACGAGGAGATCCTGGCGCTTGGCGACGGTCAGGCCGATCATCCCGAGGCCCAGGAAGATCGACACGCCGATCGGCAGCCACGTCCCGAGCGGGTCGTCGAAGGCCGACAGCGGCGAGCCGAGCAGGAGGCCCATCAGGAGCCCGAGGAGGAGGCCGATGACGGCCGTGACGAACTCCGCCGTCGAGAGGTCCTGGACGCCGCGCACGAGCCGCAGGGCCGGCACGACCGTGACGTAGGGCAGGAGCGAGAAGCCGAGCACGGACCAGGCCACGATCCAGGCGGTGATGAGCGCGCCGGCCCCGGCCACATCCCGGAACTGGAGCGCGTCGGTCGTCACCAGGACGATCCCGACAAGCCCGCCGAGGGCGGCGCCGAGCACACGAATCGATCGGATCACGGGTGGTCAGCCTAGCATCGGCGGCGGGGCCTCCGCCATCTTCGGCGCACCCAGCCGGAGGTCCTCCGGGCCGCCGCGCCCGCCGCCACGACCGCCGTCCCGCCGCCCATCGCCCGGGCCGCCGGTTTCGCCGATGGCCGCCCGGATCGCCTCCCGGAGGGACGCCACCTCGATGACCTCGAGGTCCGTCGGGTGCGGCGCCGCCCCACGGCCAGGTCGCGGCACGATCGCCCGGACAAAGCCCAGGCGAGCGGCCTCGCGCAGGCGGCGCTCCAGGCCGGCCACGGTCCGCAGCTCGCCGAGGAGACCGACCTCGCCCACGGCAACGGTCCCGGGCGCCACCGGCCGATCGCGGAGCGAGCTGGCCAGGGCGATGGCGAGCGGCAGGTCCAGGCCGGGCTCCGCGACGGCCAGGCCGCCGGCCACGTTGGCGTAGACGTCGTGGGTCGCGAGGGGCACGCCGGCCCGCCGGCCCAGAACGGCGACCAGGAGGGCCAGCCGGTTGCCGTCGAGACCCGACGAGCGGCGCGTCGGTGTCCCGTAGCCGGCCGGCGCCACGAGCGCCTGGACCTCCACGAGGAGGGGCCGCGTGCCCTCCATCGTCGCGGCGACGACGCTCCCTGCCTCGGGCGAGTCATGCTCGACCAGGAAGGCCCGGGCGGGATCGGGCACCTCGGTCATGCCCCGCTCGCCGAGCTCGAAAACCCCGATCTCCTCGGTCGAGCCGAACCGGTTCTTGGCGGCCCGCAGGACCCGCAGCACCCCCGACCGTTCGCCGCCGAGCTCCAGGACGGCGTCGACGAGGTGCTCGAGGGTCTTGGGCCCGGCGATCGAGCCGTCCTTCGTGACGTGGCCCACGAGGATGACCGCGATGCCCTCGCCCTTCGCCAGGTCCATGAGCCGGAGCGCCGATTCGCGGACCTGGCCGACGCTGCCGGCCGGGCCTTCCAGCTCGTCCACGGTGACCGTCTGGATGGAGTCGACGATGACAAGGGCCGGTCGGTCGGCCCTCGCGACCTCGGCGATCCGGCCGACCTCGCTCTCGGCGAGAACCGCGATCGCCGACGCCGCCGGCCCGTCGAGGAGGCCGAGCCGGCCGGCCCGGAGGCGGACCTGGGCGGCGCTCTCCTCGCCGGTCGCGTAGAGCACGCCACCCCCGGCCGCGGCCACCCCGGCGCCTGCCTGGAGCAGGAGGGTCGACTTGCCGACCCCGGGCTCCCCGCCGAGGAGGACGAGCGAGCCGGGGACGAGCCCACCGCCGAGGACCCGGTCGAGCTCCCCGATGCCGGCCCGGACCCGCGGCGCGTCGGCCGTCCCGACGGCGCCGAGGGGCACGGCCGCGGCAGCGTCCCGGATGGGGCGGACGGCAGCCGAGCGCTCGGCCCGGGACGGCACCCGGACCACGGTCTCTACGAGCGAGTTCCAGGCGCCGCAGCCGCGGCACTGGCCTTCCCACCGGAGGAACGACTCGCCGCAGGTCTGGCAGACGTAGCGGCTGCTCGCCCGAGCCACGGGCGGCTAGGAGACTTCGACGGGTGTCTTGGGCTCCGCGGCGTGGACGTCCAGGCCGGACTCCTCGCCGCGGTCGACGACGATCGTGGTGCCCGGCTCGTAGCGGCCCAGGAGGAGGTGCTCGGCGAGCACGTCCTCGATCAGGTTCTGGATCACGCGCCGCAGCGGTCGGGCGCCGTAGGCCGGGTCCCAGCCGAGCTTGATGAGGTGGTCCTTGGCCTCCTGGGTGACCTCGAGGCCCATCTCCTGCGCCTTCAGCTGATCGCGGACGCGCTTGAGCATCAGGTCGACGATCTGCCGGATCTCCTCCTGGGTGAGGGTCCGGAACACGACCGTCGCGTCGATGCGGTTGAGGAACTCGGGCCGGAAGTTGTTCTTCAGCTCGGCCTGGACCTTGTCCCGCATGATCTCGTAGGAATTCTGGGCCCGGGCCTCGTCCGTGTCGCCGACCGCCCGGAAGCCGAGCGAGGCGCCGGACTGAAGCTGCTTGGCGCCAAGGTTCGAGGTCATCACGATGATGCAGTTCCGGAAGTCGACGCGGCGGCCCTTGGCATCGGTGAGCTGGCCGTCCTCGAGGATCTGCAGGAGGATGTTGAAGACCTCGGGATGGGCCTTCTCGACCTCGTCGAGGAGGACGACCGCGTAGTTCTTGCGGCGGACGGCCTCGGTCAGCTGGCCGCCCTCATCGAAGCCGACGTAGCCCGGCGGCGCCCCCACCAGGCGGCTGACGTTGTGGCGCTCCATGAACTCGCTCATGTCGATCTTGATGAGCGTGTCCTCGCTGCCGAACATGAACTCGGCGAGGGCCTTGGCGAGCTCCGTCTTGCCGACGCCGGTGGGCCCCAGGAAGATGAACGAGCCGATCGGCCGCTTCGGGTCCTTGAGCCCGGCGCGGGCCCGTCGGACGGCCCTGGCCACGATCTCGATCGCCTCCTGCTGCCCCACCACGCGCTGGTGGAGGGCGTCCTCCATGTGGAGGAGCCGCTCCGACTCCGCCTCGGAGATCCGGGTCACCGGGATGCCGGTCCACATCGCGACGATCTGGGCGATCTCCTCGTCGTCGACGGTCGGGGCGTCGCCGGCCACGGACGACTGCCAGGCCTCCCGGAGCGAATCGACCCGCTCCCGAACCTCGGCCTCGGACTCACGGAGCTTGGCCGCGCTCTCGTACTCCTGGGCGTTGATCGCGGCGTCCTTCTCCTTGGTGACCTTCTCGAGCTCGCGCTGGGCGTCGCGCAGCGGCGGCGGGGCCGAGGCATGGCGGAGCCGGACGCGGCTCGACGCCTCGTCGATCAGGTCGATCGCCTTGTCGGGCAGGTGGCGGTCGGTGATGTACCGGATCGAGAGGTCGACCGCCGCCTTGACCGCATCGTCGGTGATCGTCACCTTGTGGTGCTGCTCGTAGCGCTCTCGGATGCCCAACAGGATGTCGATCGCCTGCTCCATCGTCGGCTCGTCGACCATGACGGGCTGGAAGCGCCGCTCGAGGGCGGCATCACGCTCGATGTACTTGCGGTACTCGTCGAGCGTCGTGGCTCCGATGCACTGGAGCTCGCCCCGGGCGAGCGGCGGCTTGAGGATGTTCGCCGCGTCGATCGCGCCCTCGGCGGCGCCGGCCCCCACGAGGGTGTGGAGCTCGTCGATGAAGAGGACCGCGTCGTTGGTGTTCCGGAGCTCCTCGATGATCTTCTTGAGTCGCTCCTCGAACTCGCCGCGGTACTTGGTGCCGGCGACGAGCGAGCCGATGTCGAGGGTCAGGACCCGCTTGTTGAGCAGGATGTCGGGGACATCGCCGGCGACGATCCGGTGGGCCAGGCCCTCGGCGATCGCGGTCTTGCCGACGCCGGGCTCGCCGATGAGGGCGGGGTTGTTCTTCTGCTTCCGGCCGAGGATCTGGATGACCCGCTCGATCTCCTTCTCGCGGCCGATGACCGGGTCGAGCTTGCCGGCCCGGGCGGCGTCGGTCAGGTTGATCCCGAGGGCATCCACAGTCGGGGTCTTGGAGGTCCGCTTCGTCTCCTGGGCCGGGCCGACCGACGACGATTGCGAGAGGACCCGGATGACCTCGTGACGGACCTTGTCGAGGTTCACCCCGAGCGACTCGAGGACGCCGGCGGCGATCCCCTCGCCCTCGCGGACGAGGCCGAGGAGCAGGTGCTCCGTGCCGATGTAGTTGTGGCCGAGGCGTCTGGCCTCGTCGATGGCCAGCTCGATGACGCGCTTCGCACGGGGCGTGAGCCCGACCTCGCCCACGACCGGCCGGTCGCCGCGACCGATGATGAACTCGACGGCGGTCCGGACCTTGGCGAGCTCGACGTTCATGTTCTCGAGGACGCGCGCGGCGACGCCTTCGCCCTCACGGACGAGCCCGAGGAGGAGGTGCTCGGTCCCGATGTAGTTGTGGTTGAACCGCTGGGCCTCGTCCTGGGCCAGCGTCAGGACCTTGCGCGCGCGATCAGTGAACTTGTCGAAGCGCTCCATCGGATCGAACGCCTGTTTCCCCTTCTGCGCCTCGCGGGACGCTGGGCCATCGTAGCACGCGGTCCCCCCGCACAAGCCCGGCCCGACGGCCCTCTCCGGACGCTCCTGCCGAGGCCGCGGTCGTCACCGATTCGTACGCGGCCGAGGGTCGCGTGGTTTTCTCGGGAGACGCAGAGCGGCCCGCCGGGGTCGCCGGCGGGCCGCTCTCAGTCCTGGCGGAGGTTGAGATCAGGCCGAGGTGCCGGTCTCGTCCTCGCTCGCCGCAGCCTCAGGCTCGGCGGCCGCCTC
Organism: Chloroflexota bacterium; assembly: GCA_040752335.1. Lineage (GTDB taxonomy): Bacteria > Chloroflexota > Limnocylindria > Limnocylindrales > CSP1-4 > UBA5189. The sequence continues at coordinate 4,911 of JBFMEV010000060.1, read as the reverse complement.
GGACGCGGCTGGCTCGGGCGCCTCGGCGGGCGCCTCTGGCTCAGCCGTCTCCGGCTCGACGGTCGCGGCGGCCTCCGGCTCCGGCTCCGTAGCGGCGGGCTCCGGTTGCGCCGGCGCCTCCGGCTCCACGACGGCCTCGGCGGTCACCACGGGCTCGGCCTCGACGACCTCGGCGACGGCCTCGGACTCGGCCTCGGCGGTCACCACGGGCTCGGCCTCGACGACCTCGGCGACGGCCTCGGACTCGGCCTCGGCGGTCACCACGGGCTCGGCCTCGGCGACGGCCTCGGGCTCGACCTCGGCGGTCACCACGGGCTCGGCCTCGGCGACGGCCTCGGGCTCGACCTCGACGAGCTCAGCCGCGGCGAGCTGCTCGCGGACGCCCGCGAAGGCCGCCGCGAGCGTCGTGTCGATGCCGCCCTCGGGCTCCTGGATTGCGTCGGCCGCGGAGTAGCCGCGGTCGCGATCCCGGTCGCCGGCACGGGGGCGCCGCTCCGGGCGCGGCTGCGACGGCTGCGGCATCGGGGGCACGCCCGGCTCCGGCATCGGCCGGGCGGGTGGCTCCTCGGCCTGCTTCAGGCTGAGGCCCAGGCGGTGGCGCTCGGAGTCGAGGCTGATGATCTTCAGCTTGAGGTTCTGGCCTTCGTGGACCACATCGCCCGGGTGGGCGACTCGCTGGTGGCTCAGCTCGCTGATGTGGATCAGGCCCTCCAGGCCGTCGCGGACGCGGACGAAGGCACCGAAGTTGACGAGCTTGGTGACCGTGCCGTCGATGATGTCGCCGACCTTGAAGTCGGCCACCGTCGAGTGCCATGGGTCGGGCTGGAGGCGGCGGATGGACAGGCTGATCCGGCCGCGCTCGTGGTTGATGTCGATGACTTCGGCCTCGACCTCCTCGCCGACGCGGTAGCCGGCCTCGGGGTTGTTGACCTTGTTCCACGACAGCTCGCTCTTGTGGACAAGGCCATCGATGCCGCCGAGGTCGATGAACACGCCGAACGGCGCGATACTCCGGACGGTGCCGGTCACCTTCTGGCCGACCTGGAGGCTGCTGAACAGCTCGTCGCGCTTCTCGCGGCGCTCCTCGTACAGGGCGACCTTCTCCGACAGGATCAGGCGGTTGGCCTTGCGGTTGACCTCGAGGATCTTGAGGCGGAGCTTCCGGCCGACGAATGGCTGGAGCTTCTCGGCGATCTCCTGGGCGGCGTCGCGCGGCTGGTCGTTCTGGGGCCGGCGCGGGAAGTCGACGATCTGGCTGATGGGCACGAAGCCACGGATGCCACAGTCGACGATGAGGCCGCCCTTGTTGTGGTCGATGACGGGGGCCTCGATGATGACCCCGGCCTCGAACTGCTCCTGCATCGCCCGCCATTTGCGCTCGAGCCCGGCGCGGCGGAGCGACAGGACCACGTGGCCTTCCGGCGACTCCGGCTGGAGGACGTAGACCAGGACGGTGTCGCCGATGTTCAGGGCCGGCTGCGACTCACCGTGGCGGCCGAACAGCTCGCGGTTGCTGACGACGCCCTCGCTCTTGGCCCCGATGTCGACGAGGATCTCGTCCTTGTCGATTCGGACGACCGAGCCCTCGACGACGTCACCGTGCTTGAAGCTCTTGATGTCGGCGTCCTGCTCGGCGAGGAGCTCCTCCATCGTGGTCGGCTCCGGGCCGCTCGGGCGCGCGGGGACGGGCGCGGGCTCGGGCGCGGGCTCCGCAGGCTCCGGTGCTGCAGGCGGTGATGCAGCGGCCTCGGGTGCGACAGGCTCGGACGCGGCGGCTTCGGCCAGGGTCGCCTCCGACATCGGGGCGGTCGCGACTGCCGCCGGCTCGGGGGCAGCGGTCGTCTCTTCGGCCGATGTCCCATCCGTGGCTTCGCCCGTGGCGGGCGCCTCAGGCTCGATGGCGTCGGTCCCGTCGGTCGCGACGGCCGACACGACGCCGTCGCTCGACGATGAGGTCGCGTCCGGGGCGGTCTCGACGACGACCTCCGACGCCTCGGTGATTGTCTCGGCGGGATCGTCCGCGACCGCAACGGTCGCGACGGTCTGCTCGGACGCGGGGGCCTCGGCGGTCGCCTGGGCCGGCGGCGTCGTCCCGCCCTGCTGCTCTTCGGTCAAGTGTTGGTCTCCTGCAATCGACCCCTCGAGGAATCAGAAACGGCCTGAGCGCCGCTCAAGCCGTCGGTCTGCGATCAAGTGGTCCGTGGATGGTCTGCCGCGGTCCGCTCCTTCGAAGTCGAATCGGGGTGAACGAGGCTCTTCAGCTGTCCTGCCCGGAGGGCCACGGGAGTCTAGCACAGGGCTCTACGTGGCTACAATCGCCCGGAACGTGCCCGAGCTGCCCGACCTGGCCGTCGTCGTCGATGCCCTCCACGCCGCCCTGGCCGGTCGTCCGGTCGTCTCGGCGACGGCTCCCGGGCCCCTCGCTGTGCGGGGGACGCCGGCGGAGCTGGCGGCACTCGTCGGCCAGGGCCTGAGCGCGATCACGCGTCGCGGCAAGTTCGTCGAGCTAACCCTGGATCGCGACCGCGTCGTCTTCAACGCGATGCTGACGGGCCGTTTCCAGCTCGCCGCCCCGGGTGCGAAGCTTCCGGCCAGGACGGCGCTGGTCCTGGGATTCGGCACGCGCGCGGGGGGCCCGCGCGACGCGGCCCGCTGGACGCGCGCCGCGAGCTGGCGCCCGGCCGATGACGCGTGGGTCGAGCTCCGATACCGGGACCCCACCCAGATGGGCAAGGTCTACCTCGTTCCGGCCGGCCTCGAGCGCCCGATCCCCGGGTACGACGTGTCGCTCGGCCCCGACGCCGACGACCCCGCGCTGACGCTCGAGGCGTGGCGCGAGCGGATCCGCCGCCACCCGGGCGAGCTGAAGGCGCTGCTCCGCAACCAGGCCTTCGTCGCCGGGATCGGCAACGCCTACAGCGACGAGATCCTTCACGTTGCCCGCCTCAACCCGTTCCGCAAGCGCTCGAGCCTCGCGACCGAGGAGGTCGACGAGCTGTATCGCGCGATGCGCCGGACGCTCACCGACGCGGTTGCCGTCCTCCGGCGACGGGTGCCGCCGGCCTTCGAAACCGAGGTCCGCGACTTCCTGGCGGTCCACCGGAAGGGCGGCCAGGCCTGCCCGCGCTGTGGTACGAGGATCAGCGAGGTTTCGTCGCGGAGCGAGGCGACATCGTGGTGCCGGGGCTGCCAGCGGTGATCGAAGGAATGACCGCCGGCCCTACGGGATGAGGAGCACCTGGCCGACGTGGAGGGTGTTCGAGGTCAGGCCGTTGAGCTCCTTGATGGCGGCGACGGTCGTGTTGTATACGGCCGCGATGGCCCACAGGCTGTCGCCGCTCTTGACCGTGTAGGACGTTCGCGCGGTCGGCGCGGGTGTCGCGGTCGGCGCGGGTGTCGGGCTGGGCGTCGGACTGGGCGTCGGGCTGGGAGACAGTGTGGGCGTCGGCGTCCCGCTCGGCGCCGGCGTGGCGGTCGACGCGGCGGTGTCCGCCGGGGAGGATGTCGGGTGGAGCGTGGGCGTGGCGGTGGCGGCTGCGCCCGTCGTGGGCTGGTCGCGGCCCAGGCCGGAGAGCCCGAGGGCGGCAAGGGCCACGACGAGGACGATCGCCGGGATCACCTGCCAGGCGCGTCGGTCGGCGACCAGCCCGGCGACCATCGCACCCGCGCCCACGCCAACGTCGACGACCGGCGTCGTCCGGGCTACTTCCCAGCGGATCGGGGACGGGCCGTCGGAGGGCGTCCCGCGGTCGCGTCGGGCAGCCAGCGCCGCCACGTACGTGGCGCACGACGTGTGGGCTGCGGCGAGACACAGCCGCCGCTGCTTCTCCGGGGCCAGCGGCGCCGGTGGCGCGACGGCCGCGCAGCGGTGGTCGCGGTTCGGTGAGCTGGACCGCCACCCGCCACCCACCGCGACCAGGTAAGGGCAGGCCCCGAAGGTCGCGCCCTGTGGCGACGCGCGCTCCGATGCCGGCTCGGGCTCCGGCCCCGCCGACGGCGGGGCCTCGTTCTCGGGCTCGGGGGCCGTGTCGATCGCCGCGTCGTCGGACATCAGACCGAGGATAGCGCCTCGTCCCGGCGGCGGCCGTCACGCCCGCCCGTAGCCCGCCGCCACCTGAGCGTTTCCGCTCCTGGACGCACAAAATCCTGGCGACGACCTATTTTCCCGAAAGGCTGCCCTCTCAGTATCTTCGGCGCTGGAGAGCTTGACTTCCGTGTTCGGGATGGGAACGGGTATGGCCTCTCCGCTAGAGCCACCAGGATTTTGCTGCTGGACGTGAATCGGCGACGGCCGTCGGGCTCGTGCCCGGGGCGCCGAAGAGAAGCCGAGATCGATCGATCTCGCGTGTTGTGGATCCATCCAGATCCCCAGCCGCTGACCCTGGGTCAGGTGCTGGAAGTGGTCAAGCCCTCGACCATTAGTACCGCTCAGCTTCATCCGTCACCGGACTTCCACATGCGGCCTATCGAACAGGTGGTCTCCCTGCGGTCTTACCCGGTTGACCCGGTGGGGAACCTCATCTCCAGGCGAGCTTCGCACTTAGATGCTTTCAGCGCTTATCCCTGCCGAACATAGCTACCCAGCAGTGCCCCTGGCGGGACAACTGGCACACCAGCGGTTCGTCCACTCCGGTCCTCTCGTACTAGGAGCAGCTCCTGTCAAGTTCCCTACGCCCACGGCGGATAGAGACCGAACTGTCTCACGACGTTCTGAACCCAGCTCGCGTGCCGCTTTAATTGGCGAACAGCCAAACCCTTGGGACGTACTTCCGCCCCAGGATGCGACGAGCCGACATCGAGGTGCCAAACGGTGCCGTCGATGTGAACTCTTGGGCACCATCAGCCTGTTATCCCCGGGGTAGCTTTTATCCGTTGAGTGATACCCCTTCCACTCGGAGGTACCAGATCACT
>JBFMEV010000059.1:0-13433 GCA_040752335.1 Chloroflexota bacterium | reverse complement strand
CGTGGGCGGCGCGAGCGGCGGCGTGGGCGGCGCGAGCGGCGGCGTGGGCGGCGCGAGCGGCGGCGTGGGCGGCGCGAGCGGCGTGGGCGGCGCGAGCGGCGACGTGGGCGCGGAGGCGAGGTGTGCCCCGGGAGCTCGCCACCGCGGGGCCGGTGTCAGCCCGAGATCTCGGCCCGCTCGGTGAAGATCGTGGCCACGGCGAGGGCGCCGACGAGCCAGGCCGTGACGACGAGAAGGGCCGTGTCGGGCGAGAGATTGGATGTGCTGCCGGCGAATTCGCCCGGCGTCGCGACGACCGCCTGCCCGGCGTTGAATGGCAGGAACTTCACGATGTCGGGCAGGAAGATCGAGGCGAACTGCTCGCTGAAGAAGGAGCCGATCCCCGCCCCGATGCCGGCCAGCTGGCTGCGGGCCAGCGTCGCAATCGCGAACCCGAGGGCACCCGCTTCGACGATGGCCAGCCAGGCCCTGGCCAGCAGCTCCGGCAGCGTGCCGAGGGTCTCCGAGTCGTCGAGGCCGGCGGTCGAGACACCGGCGATGTCGGCACTCACGACCCCGACGGCCACGCCGATGGCCATCGCCGCCACGAGCCCGACGCCGATCATCAGGGCGATCGCGGCGAACGTCGCGAGCTGGTAGCGGCCCCGGCTCTCGCCGCGCGCGACGGCCGACTTGAGCATCCCCCAGCTCCATTCGGAGCCGGCGACGGCCGCTGCGAAGATCACGGCGAAGAGGCCGCCGAAGCCGAGGATGAACGACAGGATCAGCGAGTAGGCCCCCGGGAAGGTCACGATCAGGAGGGCCTGCCGGGAGCCCGGCCCCGCCTCCGCTCGACCGGCCGTTGCACCGACGGCGAGGAGGATCAGCGCCAGCAGCCCGACGAGGAGGCCGAACGTGACGAAGGTCGCCGGCCGCCGGACGAGCTTGCGGAGCGTGGCGACGAAGATCCTCATCGGGTGCCCGTCCCCGCCGAGCCGAAGAAGAGGCCCTCGTGGGCCGCGTCTGCCTCGGCCTGGGTCAGCTCGAGGAAGAGCGACTCCAGATCGCTCCCGGACTTCAGCGCCGAGGCGAAGATCCCGGCCCCCGCCAGGGACCTGTTCACCTCGGCCGCGCGATTCCCCTCGATCGCCACCGTCAGCCAGCCCTCGGCGTCGGCCTCGATCGCTCCGGGCGGGACGAGCGAGGCCAGGACGCCCCGGGCCGTCTCGACCTCGTCGGCGGCGACCCGGACCCGGACCTCATCGGCGCCATGGAGGAGGCTCGCGATGGGGCCCTCCCGGACGAGCCGGCCCGCGGCGATGATTCCGATGACGTCGGCCAGCTGCTGGACCTCGCCCAGGACGTGGCTGGAGACGAAGACTGTCTTGCCGGTCGAGGCGAGGTGGCGGAGGGTCTCGCGCATGGCCACGATCCCGGCCGGGTCCAGGCCGTTCGCCGGCTCGTCGAGGAGCAGCAGCCGCGGATCGGACAGCAGCGCCGCGGCGATGCCGAGTCGCTGCTTCATCCCCAGCGAGTAGGTCTGGACCTTGTCTCGGGCTCGCTCGCGGAGCCCGACGAGCTCGAGCAGCTCTTCGATCCGGCTGCGCGGCGTGGCCGCCCCGGTCGCGGCCAGGGCCCGGAGGTTCTCGCGGCCGGACAGGTAGGGGTAGAACGACGGCGACTCGATGAGCGCGCCGACCTCGAACAGGCGCCGCCGATCACTCCGCCCGAAGGGCCGACCCAGGACCTCGATCGAGCCGGCGTCAGGGTGGATCAGCCCCGTCAGGAGCCGCATCGTCGTCGTCTTGCCGGCCCCGTTGGGGCCCAGGAAGCCGTAGACGACGCCCGTCGGCACGGACAGGTCCAGGCCGGCAAGTGCCGGCCGCGTCCCGTAGCGCTTCACGAGGCCCCGGGTCGCGAGGGCCAGCCCGTCCGTGGTCACGGGCGAAGGCTAGCCGCTCGTCGTGGACCCGACATGACAGCGCTATGGAGGTTTCGTGAGCGCCCTCAGGCGACGGGCAGGCCCTCGAGGGCCTTGAGCGCTTCGGCGACCTTCTCGGCCGGGTACTCGTAGTCCTCCAGCATCCCCGACAGGTACCGCTCATAGGCCGACAGGTCGAAGTGGCCGTGGCCGCAGAGATTGAAGAGGATCACCCGGGACCGGCCTTCGGCCCGGGCTTCCATGGCCTCATCGATGGCGACCTTGATGGCGTGAGTTGGCTCGGGTGCGGGCAGGATTCCCTCTGTCCGGGCGAACCGGACGCCGACCTCGAACGACGCCCGCTGGTGGACGGCCCGGGCCTCGATATGGCCCTCCTCCTTGAGCAGGGAGACCAGCGGCGACATGCCGTGGTAGCGGAGGCCACCGGCGTGGATCGGCTCGGGGATGAAGTCGTGGCCCAGGGTGTGCATCTTCACCAGCGGCGTCATCCGGGCGGTGTCGCCGAAGTCGTAGCGGTACACGCCCCGGGTCAGCGACGGGGCCGCCTCCGGCTCCGCGGCGATGATCCGGGGCCGGGGCCCGCCCCGGAACGCCCGGCCCAGGAACGGGAACGTCAGCCCGGCGAAGTTCGAGCCGCCGCCGGCGCAGCCGATCACGACGTCTGGTTCCTCGCCGGCAAGGGCCATCTGCTCGATCGCCTCCTGGCCGATGACCGTCTGGTGGAGAAGGACGAAGTCGAAGACCGAGCCGAGCGAGTACTTCGTGCCGGGGTGGCTGACGGTGTCCTCGATGGCCTCGCTGATGGCGATCCCGAGCGAGCCGGTATGGTCTGGCACGTCGGCCAGGACGGCGCGGCCGTACTGGGTGTCCTCGCTCGGGCTTGGGACGACGGTGGCGCCGTAGGTCTCCATGAGGACGCGCCGGTACGGCTTCTGGTCGTAGGAGCTGCGGACCATGAAGACCTTGACCTCGAGGCCGAAGACGGCGCCGGCGAAGGCCAGGGCACTGCCCCACTGCCCGGCCCCGGTCTCTGTCGCGAGGCGGGTCACGCCCTCTTCCTTGTTGTAGAAAGCCTGGGCCAGGGCGGTGTTCGGCTTGTGGCTGCCCGACGGGCTCCCGCCCTCGTACTTGTAGTAGATGTGGGCCGGGGTATCGAGCGCCTGCTCGAGGCGGCGAGCCCGGAACAGCGGGCTCGGCCGGTACAGGCGATAGGCGTCGCGGACCGGCTCGGGGATCTCGATCTCGCGGTCCTGGCTGACGACCTGCTTGATGAGCTCCATCGGGAAGAGCGGCGCCAGGTCGGCCGGGCCGATCGGCTGGCCCGTGCCCGGGTGAAGGACCGGCGGCGGCGGCGTCGGCAGGTCGGCCGCGATGTTGTACCAGGCCCGCGGGATGCGATCCTCGTCGAGGGTGAACTTCGTCCGGTCAGCGGCCATCGTGCGAGCCCTCCTCGATCCACTCCTCGGGGACGGAGAGCGTAGCAGCGGGCGCAACATGACGGCGCAGTTCGGGAGGTCGATGCAATTCCACCCACCGAGACGCCGTGGCGGTCGCTGAACGCCCGGCTCGAAGCGCCGGCCGGGCTCCGGCTGATGCTCTTCGAGGAGCTCGCACCGGAGCTTTGATCCGCGCCGCCGATCCTAGGGGATCGGCCGGACGTCCAGGAGCGGCCCCCTGAGCGGCGCGTCGCCGGCGGGCCGCCCGGCGTTGAAGATCGAGACGAACAGTGAGCCGGACACGGTCTTCGTCCCGCCCGAGCCAACAAGCGTGACGCTGATGAGCCGGCCCGACACGCCGCGACGACGGAGATCGAGGCCCGACAGGGTGTCGACGTTCGTCCGCGGGTCCCTGGCGAAGATCGCCGACAGCTCGGCGATCGTGTAGGCCCGGGTCTGCCATGTCGAGTACGGCGCGGCCGCGTCGTACGGCACGCCGGTGGCGTCGCGGTCCGGCGAGCCTCGCAGGTAGCCGACCGACCCGGCCGCGATCGCGCCGCTCGCAGACGTGAAGACGTTCTCGTTATGCTCGGTCGCGCCACCGCCGGTCGAGTGGAAGAGGGTGTTGGCGATGGCCGTCCCGGAGCGGAGGACCTGGCCTGCCGTGGCGGCGACCGTGGCATCGGCGGCCGCGGTCTCGCGGCGGACGCCGCCGTAGACCTGGGACCGGGTGTCGTCGTAGGCATCGAACGTGCCGGTCGCCGGGTGGAGGCGGTAGGCCGCGTACGACCGGGCGGCGATCGTCTGGGCGAGCCGCGCCTCGAGCGGCCACGACGAGGGCATCTCGGCCGGGACGACGCCCCGGAGGTAGTCCTCGAGCGGCAGCTCGTTGATGACATCGACGCTGTTGTCGGAGCGAAGCACCCGGAGGGTGCCGCGGAAGAGGTCGTAGTACGAGGGATCGGAATCGAGCTGGATCGTCGTCGCCGCGGAGGTTCCGCTGATCCGGAAGTCGGCCGCGGCCGGGCCGTCGAAGAGGACGGTCGTGGCGGCGTCGACGACCAGTCGCCACGGCGCGGTCGACGTCGCCGGTGGCACGAGTCGCAGGCGGGCGTCGGCCGGGAAGACGAGGTCGACGCCGCTCACCGACCAGGTGCCGCCTCGGCCGACGATGGTGAGTGGCGCCGTCGCCGTCGGCGCGAAGTCGTCCAGCACGAGCACGCGGATCGGCGTCTCGACCGGGATCGTGCCCGGCACCGTCGACGGGTAGTAGTGAGCCAGGATCTCGGCGGCGCCCTGGCCGGCGAGCGCGCGTCCCCTGGCGCCGTACTGCGACATCCCAACGCCGTGGCCGTAGCCGCGCCCATGGAACGTCGTCGACCCGCCGAGCGGGGTCACGCCGCTCGTGCCGGTCGTCGTGGGCGTCGCGGGCGTCGTCAGGATGCCGGTCGCCGCGTAGAGGACGCTCGTCCCGTACAGGCTCGAGACGGGGCTGCCGTTGACGTGGGTGACGCGGTACCAGGAGCTGCCCGCCTTCGCCGTCGGGCAGCTCGTGCGCCAGCTCGAGCCGGCCACGGTGCCGTTCACGGTCACATTGTTGTTGCGGCCGAGGCGAACCTTGATCGTCGAGGTCGTCGACGTCGCCGTCCGGAGATTGATCCCATCGCAGGCCGGGACCAGGACGATGCCGGTCGAGCTCGAGGGCGCCGGCGTCGGGGTCGCAGTCGCCGCCGCGGCGGGACTGCCCGTCGGAGCGGCCGACGGCGTCGGCGTCGGGGTCGGCGTGGCGGCGGGCGTCGGCGACGGTGTTGGTGCCGGCGACGGTGTTGGTGCCGGCGTCGACGTGGGCGTGACGGTCGACGTCGCTGCCCTGAGGACGCCCGTCGCCGCGTAGAGCGTCGCGACCCCGTAGGCGGTCGACACGGGCCTGCCGTTGATGTGCGAGACGAGGTACCAGGACCTGCCGGACTTCCAGGTCGGGCAGCTCGTCCCCCACGAACGGCCCGCGACCGTGCCCGTCACAGTGACCGTCGCAGAGGTGCCCAGCCGGACCTTGATCGTGGAGCTCGTCGACGCCGCGGTCCGGATGTTCACCCCGTCACAGGCCGGCACGAGCGTCTGGGAGGCCGCCCGGGCGGTCCCGACCGCGAGCCCGCCGAGCACCAGCACGGCGACGACGGCCGCGAGGAACGGCACGAGCCGGGCCGTTCGATGGGCCCCGATGTTCGAGATCCGCGGCGCTGTGGCAAGAGCGTTCATCACGAGGCCGCCAGCGTGGCGCCGGCGCACCACCCGCCGCCACGACCCAAGAGGCCCAGCGCCGACCCGGCCCGATCGTCCCACCCCTGGCGATCATTCGGCACCGAACGGCAACCCCGGAATGGTTGCGCGAACCCGTCGATTCATGAAAGACTTGCGCTGTCATGGATCGCATATTCATCACGGCGTGCATGAAGAAGCGCTGGCGGCCCTACCGGGAGGTACGGGCGCCAGGGCTCTGACGGCGCGCACGCGACGACCGACCGGAGCCTTCAGGCGCGGAGGCTCCAGGGGCCGCGGACACACCACCCGGTGACCGCGGCTTCTTCGTGTTCGGAGTCCTCCGCAACGACCCAGCAGCGGAGGACCATCGATGTCAACGGTCATCTTCGGACGCGGCAACCTCGGCCGCGCGATCGCGGCGGGCCTCGTGGCGCGCGGCGAGCCGGCGCCCGTGGTCCTCGGCCACCCGGCCGAGGGTGGCCACCGGCCCGATGATCTCGCCGGCGCCGAGCTCGCCTTCGAGGCCTCGCGAGGCGAGGCCGTCGTGGCCAACCTCGAGGTCGCCCTGGCGGCGGGTTGCCGGCACTTCGTGGTCGCGACGACGGGCTGGTCGGAGGCACGCGACGCGGTCGACGACCGTCTTCGAGCCCGCAGTGCGTCGGCCGTCGTCGCCCCGAGCTTCAGCCTCGGGGTCGCCCTGTTCCTCCGGCTCATCGAGACGGCGAGCGAGTTGTTCGGTCGTCTCGACGGCTACGACCCGTATGTCCTGGAGTGGCACCGCCGCGACAAGCCGGACCGGCCGTCCGGCACGGCCCTCGAGATCGCGCGTCGCGTGCTGGCGACGCATCCGCGGAAGACTCGGGTGGCCGGCCCGGCCGGGCCGCCGGCCTCCGACGAGCTCGAGGTCGCCTCGATCCGGGCCGGCGCGTCGCCGGGCCTCCATCTCGTCGGCTTCGATGCGCCCGGGGAATCGATCGAGCTCCGCCTGACCGCCCGTGATCGGAGCGCCTACGTGACCGGCGCCCTGGCCGCGGCCGACTGGCTGCGCCGGGAGCCGAGGTCGGCCGGGATCCACCCCTTCGACGAGGTCGTCGACGACCTCGTCGCCGACCGACAGGCGTCGAGCGCGAAGCCTCGGGCGGTGGCCGGGATCGCCGGCTGACCGCCGCGTCGCACCGCTCAGCCACCCCCAAGCCACCAGTCACCCACCCCACCGAGCAAACGAACAGGAGCGTCTTCGATGACACCGCAACCCAATCCGGCTCGCCCGCCCCTGAACCACCTTCGGGGCGCGTTCACTGCCCTCGTGACCCCGTTCCTGCCCGACCGGAGCCTCGACGAGACCGGCCTGCGCGAGCTCGTCCGGCTCCAGGTCCTGGCCGGCATCGATGGCCTCGTCCCGTGCGGGACCACCGGCGAGGCGCCCACCCTTTCGCCCGCCGAGCGGGACCGGGTCATCGGCCTGACCGTCGAGACCGTCGCCGAGCGCCCGTCGCGCGGCCGGGTGACGGTCATCGCCGGGACCGGGACCAACGACACCGCCTCGACCATCGCCGCGACCCGGCGGGCCACGGCCCTCGGGGTCGACGCCGCGCTCGTCGTGGCGCCGTACTACAACCGCCCCGACGGGCGGATGCTCGAGGCCCACTTCACGGCTGTCGCCGACGAGGGTGACCTCCCGGTCGTCGTCTACAACGTCCCGTCGCGGACCGGCACGAACGTCCCGGCCGACGTCTTCCTGCGCCTGGCCGAGCACCCCCGGATCGTGGCCATCAAGGAAGCTTCGGCCAACCTGGACCAGATCGCGACGATCTGTCGGGACCGACCGCGCGACGTGGCCGTCCTGGCGGGCGACGACGCCTGGACCCTCGCGGTCATGGCGATGGGCGGCGACGGCGTGATCTCGGTCGCGAGCAACGAGATCCCGGGCGAGATGGTCTCGCTGTGCGCCGCGGCGCGGGCCGGTGACTGGGACATGGCTCGCCGGATCCACGCCCGCTGGCTGCCCCTCTTCCAGGCCAACTTCCGGGGCGGCCCGAACCCCGTGCCGGTCAAGGCCGCCCTCGCCGCCATGGGCGTCCTCCGATCGGAGGCCGTCCGGGGGCCGCTGCTGGAGCTCGCTCCGGCCGACCGGGCGCGGCTCGTCGGCCTGCTCCGCGAGATCGCCCTCGTGGAGTCCGGCGGGCGTGTCCGCGTGCCGACGGCAGGCGGTCGGGCGGCGCCGGCGATCGACGCCGGCAGGGAGGCCGTCGCATGAGCGGGGTCACGCTCGAGGTGCCGGACCCGAGCCGGCGCGGGCCGGCGCGGACGCAAGCGATCGAGCCGGGGCGCCTCCTCGAGGACCTCGACCGCGGCCTGGCCCGGGCCGCCCGGCCGGACCCCGCGGTCCCAGGTGGCTGGCGCGTGGACGCCACCGTCAAGGCCGGGATCCTGGCCCTCTTCGCCGACCGCGCCGAGCGGAGCTGGGAGGTGGGCCCGTTCGGCTTCGCCGACCGGGTCTCGCTGCCGCTGAAGCGCCTCGGCGACGGACCGGACGCGCGCGCCGCGGCGGCCGCCGGTCGGCCGTGGCGGGTCATCCCGGGCGGCACGAGCATCCGGGCCGGGGCCCACCTCGAGCCGGGCGTCGTCGTCATGCCGCCGTCGTTCGTCAACGTCGGGGCCTGGATCGGCGAGGGCACGATGATCGACTCCCACGTCCTTGTCGGCTCGTGCGCCCAGATCGGGGCGCGGGTCCATCTCGCCGCCGGCGCGATCGTCGGTGGCGTCCTGGAGCCGCCCGGGGCCCGACCGGTCATCGTCGAGGACGAGGCCTTCGTGGGCGGCGGCTGTGGTCTCTACGAGGGCGTCCTCGTCGGCCGGGGCGCGGTCCTCGCGGCGGGCGTGGTCCTGACCGGGACGTCGCGCCTGTACGACCTCGTCCGGGAGCGGGTGATCCAGGGCACGCCCGACGCCCCCCTGGCCGTGCCGGAGCGGGCGGTCGTCGTCCCGGGGACCCGCAACGTGGCGTCCGGCTTCGGCCAGACCCACGGCCTCGGGATCGCCACGGCGGTCATCGTCAAGGACCGGGACGAGCGCACCGACGCCCGATCGGCCCTCGAGGAGGCGCTCCGATGACGGCCACCCGCATGCGGGCGCTGCCGCGGGCCGAGGGTCGGCCGGCGCCGGCGCCGGCGGCGACGGCGACGGCGACATCGACAGCGACGACCGACGATCGCCCGCGCCGCGGCCGGCCCCCGGCCCGCAACGAGATCCTCCGGAGCGGGCGCCTCGGCGGCCTGGAGCCGGAGCTCCTCGCCGCGGAGTTCGGGACGCCGTTCTACGCCTACGACCTCGATGTCATCGACCGCCAGGTGGCGGCCCTCCGGGCCATCCTGCCGCCGGCCTTCGAGCTCGCCTACGCGACCAAGGCCAACCCGGCTCTCGCGATCGTCGATCACCTGGCACGCCTCGGGCTCGGAGCGGACGTGGCCTCCGGCGGCGAGCTGGAGGTCGCGACACGGGCGGGCCTGGCGCCCGCGTCGATCGTGTTCACGGGGCCGGGCAAGCGAGACGCGGAGCTCGCGGCCGCGGTGGACCTCGGCATCCGCGCCGTGACCGTCGAATCCAACGGTGAGCTGGCGCGGCTCGAGCGGCTGGCGGCGATCTCCGGCCGCGTCATCCCCGTGCTGCTGCGGGCCGCGGTGCCGGCGGCGGTCGGGCGCGAGCGGGTCCGGCTCGTCGGTGACGACGGGGCCGGCAAGTTCGGGATGGACGAGAACGATCTCGAGCGGGCGGCCCGGGCGGCGCATCGGTCGCCGCACCTCGACCTCATCGGGCTGCACGCCTTCGGCGCCTCGAACGTCGTGGACGCCGACGTCCTGGGCGATCACGTCGAGCGGACCGTCGACCAGGCCCGGCGACTGGCGCAGCGAGTCGGCTTCAGGCTCCGCCTCGTCGATGTCGGAGGCGGCCTCGGCGTTCCCTACGAGCTCGACGACCGGGCGCTCGACCTCGCCGCGCTGGGCCTTCGCCTGGCGGTCGTCGCCGCCCGGCTCGAGGCCGACGCCGGTACCCGGGGGGCCCGGATCCTGCTGGAGCCCGGCCGGTTCCTGGTGGGTCCGGCCGGCGCCTACGTCGCCCGGGTCGTCGACCGAAAGTCGGTCGCCGGCAGCCACGTGGTCGTCCTCGACGGTGGCATCCACCACGTCCTGCGGCCCGCCCTCGTGGGCCAGGAACACCGGATCCGAGCCCTCGGCGGGAGCGCCGGCTCGAGCTCGCGGGCGTTCCCGGTGACGATCGCGGGCCCGCTCTGCTCGGGCCTCGACATTCTCGCCGCCCAGGCGGTCATGCCGGTCCCGGCGGTCGGTGAGCTCGTCGCCGTCCTCGACGTCGGGGCCTACGGCTACACCGAATCGATGCCCTTCTTCCTGTCCCACCCCGTCCCGCCGGAGGTCGCCATCAGCGCCGGTCGGGCAGCCCTGATCCGCCGCCGGATCGAGCCCGCCGCGTGGCTGGAGGCCCAGTCCGTGCCCGCCTGGCGGAGCGGTCAGGCGTCGCCCGCCGGCACCGGGAGGAACGGTCGCAGCCCGTCGGTCGAGGAGGCATGACCGTTGCGGTCGGCGCGCCCTCCGCGGTCGCCCCGCGGTGCCGTCCGGCCGATCGTTGCCGTTGCCTCGATCGAGATGCCACCGCGCGGCGCCTCGACGACGGTGACCGTGACCGACGTCGCCCTCGTCGCCCTCGCGACGTCCTGGGCGACGAGGGTCGAGAGCCGCTCCATGGAGGCGCCCCGCGCGCGCCACCATCGCCAGTAGGCCTTGAGCGACTTCGTGTCGATCAGGCGGTCGGTCGGGACGTAGACGATCTCAACCGTCTCGAAGTCCGGCTGGCCGTTGAGCGGGTCGGTGGTCGTCACCTCGGTCGAGACCAGGCGGACCCGCTCGAGGGGCGGGCCCGGGGCGGGGATGGTCGCGATCGCCGGGCGGTCGGTCGGCCATAGCCGCCCCCGACCGTCGTCGGGCGCGGCACCGACGACGAGCCGGCAGCCGCACACGCTCGCCGCCTCGCCGGTCCGAACGATCTCCTGACAGAAGGCGTAGCCGACCCCGCCGTGCGAGCCGGCAAACTCGTCGACGGCCGAGCCCTCGTGCTGCGAGGTCAGGTGGCCGCAGTCGGCGCAGAACCGCTTCATCGATATCCCTTCCGTCTACCCGTCGGGCGAGCGCCACGCCCCGAGCTCGTTGCTCGGACGACGTGCGCATGCCGGACGGCATCGATGGCCTGGGACCGGGAAAAGAAGAACCCCTCCGGGTTCGGAAGGGTCTCGAGACGCTCCCTTATCTCGCAGGCGGAGGGCCTGCTCGGACTTGGCACCTTGCCGGCAACTCGCCGGTAGGTTGTCGTGGCTTCATCGGGCCGGTCCCTCCGCCACTCTTGATAAGTCGGTCTTCAGTTGTCCCGACAGGATACGGGAGCACCCCGTTTCGGGCAACCATTGCCGGCCCGGCTGCGAACGTACGATTTCGTCCCGGCTACGAACGTCCAGCGCCGGCCCGGCTACGAACCCCAGCGCCGGCCAGGCAGCGCCGTGCACGAGGTGCCATTGCGCGGTCGCCTTCCCGCCCCGGCCGACGACAGTTGCCGATTGACCAGCCCGATGCCACGGGAGGAGGACCGGGCTCCGAACCGCGCGGATTTCGACCTGCTAGTGGACCTCGTGGTTGCCATCCGACCGCTGGGTGGTCGCATGAACACCAACGGGGGCTTCACCTCGGCTGCCCGCCCGGCGCGCCTCGTCGCGTGACATCCCGGTGGTCGATCGGCAGGAACAGGAGCCCAGCCAGGCGACCGGGGGGGTGCCCGCAGCCGCGCGAACCTCGGCCACGCGGTCCGAATACGCCGCGATCCCATGGTCGGGGACCGGCGCGCGGCGGGCGCTCGCTTTCGGCTATCTTCCCTCGGTGGCCACGACCGTCCGAGCCCCCGGGGTGATCCTGACCGAGCGCGAGCACCGCGTCCCCCTCGACCACGCCCGGCCGGACGGCCCGACGATCAGCGTCTTCACCCGCGAGGTCGCCGACCCCGACGGCACCGATCGGCCGTATCTCGTCTTCCTCCAGGGCGGCCCCGGCTTCGAGGCGACCCGACCGACGAGCCCGCCCTCGGGCTGGCTGAAGCGGGCCCTTGCCGACTACCGGGTCCTCCTCCTCGACCAGCGCGGAACCGGCCGCTCGACCCCGGTCGGGAGTCTCATCCCGGGCGAGACCGGAGCGGGCCAGGCCGAGTACCTGACCCACTTCCGGGCGGATTCGATCGTCCGCGACGCCGAGACCATCCGGCGCGAGCTCGATGTCGAGCGCTGGAGCGTCCTGGGCCAGAGCTTCGGCGGCTTCACCGCGATGAGCTACCTGTCGATCGCGCCGGAGGGCCTCCGGGAGGCGTTCATCACCGGCGGCCTGTCCCCGATCGGGCGAGCGGTCGACGACATCTACCGGGCAACGTACGTCCGCCTCCTCGAGAAGAACCGGGCCTACTTCGAGCGCTACCCGGAGGATCGAGCCCGGGCTCGGAGCATCTTCGAGCGGCTGGAGGCCGAGGACATCCGACTGCCGTCGGGCGATCGGCTGACGGCGCGCCGCTTCCGCCAGCTCGGCCTGTGGCTCGGCGACAGCGCCGGCTTCGAGCTCCTCCACCACGTCCTGGAGCTGCCGTTCGGCTCGAGCGCGTTCCTGCACGACGCCGAGGAAGGCGTCCGGTTCGCCCGCAACCCGATCTACGCGACCCTCCACGAGGCCTGCTACGCCGACGGCGTCGCCACCCGCTGGTCGTCCGATCGCCTCCTGCCCGACGAGATCGAGGCCGAGGGATTCTTCACCGCCGAGCACATCTTCCGCTGGATGTGGGAGGACTACGCGGCGCTCCGACCCCACCGTGAGGCGGCCGACCTCCTGGCCGACCGCGAGTGGCCCCGGCTCTACGATCCGGACGTCCTGGCGAACAACGAGGTGCCGGTCGCGGCGACCATCTACGTCAACGACCTCTACGTCGAGCGGGCCTTCGCCGAGGAGACGGCGGCGGCGATCCGCGGCCTCCGGCCGTGGATCACGAACGAGTTCGAGCACAACGGCCTGCGGGCCGACGGTGAGCGCGTCCTCGGTCGCCTCATCGACCTGGTTCGCGGCCGCGCCTGACCCGGCGCCCGGCCGCCCGGGCCGGCTCGGCCTGAACTGACCCGGCGCCCGCTGTCGAACGATGCCCACGGTAGCAATGGTGCCTCGACGCACCATCCGGCCCCCGCGCGACGGTCCGGTCGGCCCATCCGCCGCGACGCGCGACACCGGACCATCGCCATCAGGCCCAGCGTCAATGGAGTTCCCGATGGCGTCCCTGCTCGATCGTCCGCCGGACAGTCGCCGCATCCGCCCCGGCGGCCGCGTCGCCGTGGAACCGGACGGTAAACCCCTTGCGATCGTGGCCGGTCCCTGCCGGGCGCTGATCCATGACCGGCGCTCGACCCATCGCTGCCGGCGGCGCGGCTGGTTCTCCCTCCGGGAGCCCGGCGGCGAGATTGCGGGACCCCTGTGCTCGACTCACCTCCGAGCCCTCGCAGCGCTGGGCGGGCCGGTCGTCGTCGAGTCTGTCGACCGCGACGGAACGCGCGCCGCCTGACCCGGGGCCCCGGTCCAGCAGTCGCGCTCAGGTCGCGCCGGGAAGCATCCCATTCTCTGTGCTGAGCGATCAGGCGGCGGACGGCCAGGGTCGGAGGGTCGCCCCGAAGCGTCCGGACCAGTAGCGGCTCCAGTCACCGTTGAGCCGCAGCAGCCGGAGCCGGACGA
>JBFMEV010000058.1:0-13577 GCA_040752335.1 Chloroflexota bacterium | reverse complement strand
GCCCCGGGGTGGGCGAGGACCTCCCGCTTCAGTTAGAGCCGGAGCGCGGGAGCCGGCTGGCCGCCGGCGGCCAGCCGATCCGCCTCCCGGCGGGCGGCATCGGCGAGCCGATCGGCGCGGTAGAGGGCGGTCGGGCGGCCGGCGAAGTGCTCGAGGAGCTCCCGCAGCTCGGCCCAGAAGCGGGGGTCGTCGCGGATCGCGTCGTACGCGGATTCGAGCTCCTCGAGGGCGCCCATGAGCGTCTCCGGGACGTAGCGGCCGCCGAAGTCGCGCTCCATCCCCCAGCGCCCGCGAGCGTCGGCCTCGACGAGCCCGGGGTGAACGGGCGACGGCCGCGCGGGCAGGTTCGGGCGATCGAGGCGGGCGGCGCGGGCCCGCTTCACGAACAAGGCGACCTTCAGCGGGTCCTTGACCGGGCGCTCCCCGGACCGACGCGGCGCCTCGACCCCCGACGCGACGTCGACGCCGACGACCGCGGCGGCCCGCAGGGCCGGACCCACATTCCCCGGGTGGAGGCCACCTGCGAGGGTGACCTCGACCTCGCGCGCGACGGCGGCGATGAGGCCGGCGTCGGCGCGGATGCCGGTTCCGCCGGGATGTGGCCCGCCCGCCGTGTCGAGCAGGACCCGCTGTGCGCCGGCGGTCAGGAAGGCCCGAGCCGCCGGGACGACCTCGCCGACCACGGCTTCGGTCGCGGCCCGGCCATACGTGCCACCCGTCGAGGGCGGCAGGTGAAGCACCTTCCAGGCCGGCCGCTCGACGGCGGCGATCACGGCCGGCGCCTCGCTGCCGTTCAGCTGGATCGCGTCGGCGTCGAGAGCTGCGCCGATCCGGTCGAGCTCGTCGGCGGAGAGGTCGACGGTGATGGCGACGACCTTCGGTCGGGCGCCCGGGGGCGCGATCGCCCGGAGGCGCGCGGCAAGCCCGGCGGCCTCGTGGAGCTCGAGGGCGCGGGGCGTGCCCGGGACGAGGTTGAGGCCGATGGCGTCGGCGCCGGCCCGGACGGCGGCATCGATGCCCGCGGCGTCCGTCACGCCGCAGATCTTCACGAACGGGATCCGGTCGAGGTTCGCCGGGTCAACCGGCGGGTGTCCGGCGGCGACGTAGGCGCGGGCGGCGGCCTCGGGATCCGTGGCCCGGACGAGGGCCTCGCCGACGAGCGCGGCATCGAAGCCGAGGGCACGCCAGCCCCGGACCGTCGCCGCGTCGCGGACCCCCGATTCGGCAACGACGAGGCGGTCCTCGGGCACGAGCTCGCGGAGCCGGGCGGCCCGCTCCGGGTCCACGTCGAGACTCCGAAGGTCACGATTGTTGAGCCCGATGAGCCGGGCCCCGGTCGCCAGCGCAGCGTCGAGCTCGCGCGCGTCGTGGGCCTCGACGAGCGGCTCGAGGCCGAGGTCGAGGGCGGCCCTGACGAGCCGGGCAAGGGTCCGACCTCGATGGAGGACCGCGAGGACGAGGACGAGGTCCGCGCCGGCCGCTCGGAGCAGCTCGAGCTGGCGGGTTTCGACGACGAACTCCTTGGCGAGCACCGGGACCGCGACCGCTTCCCGGACGGCGGTCATGTCCGCAACCGAGCCGCCGAACCAGTGCGGCTCGCAGAGCACCGAGATCGCGGCCGCGCCGCCGCGCTCGTAGGCCCGGGCACGCCGAATCAGGTCATCGCCCGCGGCGGCGATCGGCCCGGCAGAAGGCGAGGCCCGCTTGATCTCGGCGATGAGATGGAGGCCGGGCGCGGCCAGCGGCGCGGCGATCGGCCGCGGTGGGGCCGCGACGACGACGCGACGCCGGAGATCGGCCCGGTCGATGTCCGCGAGCTCGGCGAGGACGTCGACCCGCCGCCGTGCCGCGATCTCGGCCACGACGCCGGCCCGTCGGCGCGACCGCGGTGGGCTCGACGCGATCGTCACGACGCCGCGCCCTCCGCCTCGGCGCGGGCGGCGTCGGCGGCGACCTTCGACGTCCGGAGGCGCTCCAGGAGCTCGCGAGCTACCCCGGCGTCGATGGTCGCGGCCGCCAGGGCGATTCCCTCCGGGATCGAGTCGGCGCGGCCGGCGGCGAGGAAGGCCGCCCCGGCATTGAGGAGGACCACATCCCGGCGGGCACCACCGCCGCCGTCGAGGATGGAGATCGTCAGGGCCGCGTTGCCGTCGGCCGTGCCGCCGCTCAGCTCGGTCGTGGCCGCGGCGCGGAGGCCGAGCCGCCCGGGCTCGATGTGCGATTCCGCGATTCCCTCGGGCGTCACGTCGAGGATCACCCCCGAGCCGTCGAGGGGCAGCTCGTCGACGCCGGCCCCGTGGACGACGAGCGTCCGGTCCGTCCCGATCCGCCGGGCGACCTCGGCGATCCGGGGCGCCACGGCGGCGTCGCCGACGCCGAGGAGGGCGCGGCGCGCCCCCGCCGGATTCGTGAGCGGCCCGAGCAGGTTGAACGCGGTCCGGACGCCGATCTCGCGGCGGGTCGGGCCAGCATGGCGCATCGCCGGGTGGAAGCCCGGCGCGAAGAGGAAGGCGAAGCCGAGCTCGCGGAGCTCCGCCGCCGCCGACTCCGCCGTGTGGTCGATCCGGACCCCGAGGGCTTCGAGGACGTCGGCCGCGCCCGACCGCGAGGTGACCGCCCGGTTGCCGTGCTTCGCGACGGGCACGCCGGCCGCCGCGACGACGAGGGCCGCCGTCGTCGAGATGTTGAACGTGCCGGAGCCGTCGCCACCGGTCCCGACGACATCGATCGTCCCCTCCGGCGCCTCCACCCGGAGGACCCGCTCACGCATCGCGGCGGCGAAGCCCGCCAGCTCCTCGACCGTCTCGCCGCGCATCCGGAGGGCGACGAGGAGGGCGGCCAGCTGGGCCGGCGTGGCCTCGCCGTCCATGACCGAGCCCATCGCGGCGCGGGCCGTCTCGGCATCGAGGGTCCGGCCCTCGACGACCGCGGCCAGGGCCGCGCGAACGGCGTCGCTCATCGCTCCGCCTCCGTCCCGGCCTCGACCAGCCCGGACGTCGCGAACGAGCCGGTCGCGGCATCGAGCCGTGAGGCCTCGCCTTCCCCGGCGAGGCGGAGGAAGTTCGCGAGGAGGTGCGGACCCTGGGGCGTGAGGACGCTCTCGGGGTGGAACTGGACGCCCTCGAGCGGCAGGGCCACGTGGCGGATGCCCATGATCACGCGGTCGACCTCGGACATCGCCGTCACCCGGAGCTCCGCCGGCAGGGTCGCGGGGTCGATCGCCAGCGAGTGATAGCGGGCGGCCATGAACGACGGCGGCATGCCCTCGAGCAGGCCGGCCCCGTCGTGGGTCACCTCGGACGCCTCGCCGTGGACGAGGGTCGGGGCCCGGACGATCCGGGCCCCGAAGGCCGCGGCCATCGACTGCATCCCGAGGCAGACCCCGAGGAGCGGGATCTCGCGCTCGGCGGCGACCTTGATGGCGTCGACCGAGACCCCCGCGTCGTCGGGGTCGCCGGGCCCGGGCGAGATGACAATCCCCCGGAGGTCCGCGGCCGGGTCGTCGGCCATCGCCTCGAGGCCGGCCCGGTCGATGTCGTCGTTCCGAAGCACGGTGACGGTCGCCCCGGTGGCCTCGAGGGCCTGGACGAGGTTGAACGTGAAGCTGTCGTAGTTGTCGACGACGAGGATCATGTCGGGGCCTGGATCCGTGCCGCGGGCGTCGCCTCCGGCGCTCCGGCCGCGTCGGCAGCGGCCCGCGAGGCATCCGGCAGGCCAGCCGCGACCTCGATCGAGCGGCGCATCGCGGCCGCCTTGTGCTCGGTCTCCTCGAACTCCTTCTCGGGAACGCTGCCGGCGACGATCCCGGCGCCGGTGTGGATGTGGGCCCGGCCGTCCTTCAGGACGGCGCTCCGGATCGTGATCGCGGTGTCGAGGTTGCCGTCGTAGCCAAGGTAGCCCACGGCCCCGCCGTACAGGCCCCGCCGCTCGCCCTCGGCGGCGGCGATGAGCTGCATCGCCCGGACCTTGGGGGCGCCGCTGAGCGTCCCGGCGGGGAAGACGGCGCGCAGCGCGTCGAGGGCATCGAGGTCGGGCCGGAGCCGGCCCTCGACGTGGCTGACGAGATGGAGGACGTGGCTGTACTTCTCGACCTCCATGTACTTGCTCACGGTCACGGTGCCCGGGCGCGCGACTCGCCCGAGATCGTTCCGGCCGAGGTCGACGAGCATGACGTGCTCGGCCCGCTCCTTCGGGTCGCGCTGGAGCTGCTCGGCGAGGATCGCGTCCTCCTGGGCATCGGCGCCACGGGGCCGGGTGCCGGCGATCGGGTGCGTCGTCAGCCGGTCCCCGTCGAGCTGGACGAGGAGCTCGGGGCTCGCCCCCACGACCTCGAACCCTGGAACGCGGGTGAAGAACAGGTAGGGGCTCGGGTTGACACGGCGGAGGCTGCGGTACAGCCCGATGCCGTCGAGGGGCTTGCCCGTCGCCGGATCCGTCGGGAGGTCGAACGACTGGCGGCGGGCGAGCACGACCTGGATCGCCTCGCCGGCCGCGATCGCCTCCTTGGCGACCTCGACCGCGTGGATGTACTCGTCGCGGCCGAGGCTGGCGTCGATGGCCCCGCGCCACGGTCCCGACACGGGTGGTGTCGGCCGCCCGTTCATCTCGGCCGGCGACGGGCGGGCCGTGCGCTCAAGGGCCTCGAAGATCGCCGCCTCGGCGATCCGGTAGCGGCCCTCGAAGTCGGGCGCGTCGGTGTGGAGCGACGCGATCGCCGAGAGGGTGTGGGTCAGATGGTCGAAGACGAGGACGAGGTCGGTCTCGATGAACGCCGCCGTCGGGACCCCGGTGGGATCCGCGGCCGGGAGTGGGACGGACGGCTCGAAGATCGAGACGGCGTCGTAGGCGAGCGCACCGACGGCCCCGCCGGTGAAGCGGGGCATGCCGTCCCGCGGCGCAACCCGCCGTCGCCGAACAAACTGGCGGAGGGCTTCGAGCGGGTCGGGCGCCTCGACATCGCGGATCGGGAGGTCCGGGGCGTACTCCGGCACCGTCACCGGCCGGTCCTGGATCCGGGCCCGGCCGTCGCGGACCTCGAGCAGCCGCCGCGGGCCGATGCCGAGGAAGGAGTATCGACCCAGCCGCTCGCCGCCCTCGACCGATTCGAGGAGGTAGGCCGGCGTCGTGCCGTCGTCGAGGCGGAGGAACGCCCCGATCGGCGTCTCGAGGTCGGCCGGGCGGGTGGCGCGGAGCAGGACGGTGTCGGCCGTCGCCGAGTGGCGCTTGGCCTCGGCCAGGCTGAGCGGGTCCGCGCTGCTGTTCATCGTCGACATCGCCTCTGCTGTCGGCCCGGCCCTCGGGCCCGGGAATCAAGAACGACCTTCGTCCTCCCGGGACGAAAGGTCGTGCCTTCCGCGGTGCCACCCTCATTCGGCGATTGCCGCACTCGCTGACCGACGGGCTGCCCCTGCGAGCTGCCGATCGGCGCTGCCCTCTATCGCTGGCGCTCTGCGCCGGAGCCTACTTGCGGCGGATCTCCCGCCGTCGTTCGGTCCGGAGGCTCCCGGGTCCATTCGCCGCCGTCGCCGTTCCGGTTTCCACCAGCCACCGGATCTCTCTGCCGACGCCCGAGGGGTACTCGTCCCGTTCACAGCCCGTCTTCAGTTGAGGCGCGAGTCTAGGCGGAGGCCGCTCCGAGCGTCAAGGGCCGGGAATCGAACGGGCGACCACGCCCGTGATCGCCCGTGATCGAGGCCGAGCTCAGTACGTCGCGTCGTCGGCCTCGTTGACGATCCAGATCTGGGGCGCGCTCGTGACGCCGGCGCGGGCCATCGCCTCGGGTAGCGACGGGTCCTGCGAGAAGGCGGTCGCACCCTCCAGGGTCGCGAACTCGTTGACGATGACGATCGAGTTCGGATCGGCGGCCGAACGGGTCACCGAGTGTCCCGTCGCGCCATGCCGGCGCCGGACCGCGCCGTGCTCGGTGAAGACGGCGAACCACGTGTCGTAGTCGGCCACGCTGTGCTGGACGATGACCTTGGCCATGTGCGGACGCCTCACCTTTCTGCCCCCGACCGACCCGATCGAGCCGGTTATTAGGTCCCTAACTATATAGTTAGGTACCGTATTGTCAATACCCTTATCATGGGCCGCGATGAAGAAGATCGAGATGCCGGCCGACTATTACGCCCAGACGCCGGATGCCAACGTCCGGGCAACCGAGGCCGTCATGAACACGATCAAGACAGCCGATCTGATCTTCGACCGGATCGGCCGCCTCCTTCGTCCCCTGAACGTCAGCGCTGCCGGTGGCCTCGTCCTCGGCATCCTCCGCGATCACGGAGCGACGTCGCCCTCGGAGCTCGGCCAACGGTTGATCGTGACCAGGGCCACGGTGACTGGCCTCATCGATTCGCTCGAGCGGCGCGGCTTCGTGAGACGCTCGGCCAACCCTGACGATCGCCGGAGCCTGATGGTCGAGATCACGCCCGACGGGCTCGTCGTGCTCCAGAAGCTGCGGACCCTCGTCCATCGTCACGAGCAGGACTGGATGCGATCGTTCTCCGACGCGGAGCTCCGCACCTACATCGAGATGCACCACAGGATCCAGCAAACCGTCACGACGCTGACCGCCGACGTCGACTGATCGTCAGCCCGAGTCCCCGCGATGGAACGGCTCACCCAGGGCCGCGGGTGGACGAATCCGTTGCCGGGCGAAGGCGAGAACGAGCAGGGTCGTCAGGTGCGGGGCGAAGCTGACGAGCTCGGATGGGACCACCCGGACGAGCCAGAACCAGGCGAGCATCGCCACGGCCGGGACACCGAACAGGAACGCCCCGCGCCAATCCCGGCCGAGGCCGCGACGGATCGCCACGAAGGCGAGGAGGAGGCCGAGGCCGGCAAGCAGCACGCCGACCGTGAGCTCCTGCCGCGTCCGCAGCGCGTCGGTGAAGCCGAAGATGAGCGAGCCGAGGGAGACCGACCAGGGGTTCCAGTTGCCGAAGATGACCGTCGCCAGGCCGATGAAGCCGCGGCCGGCGGTTTGGCCCTCACGATAGAGGCTCGAGGCGACCGAGACGAGATAGACGCCGCCGAGCCCCGCGAGCCCGCCGGACACCGCGAGCGCGAGGTACCGGTAGCGCCAGGGTCTGACGCCGAGTGAATCCGCTGCCTCGGGCGCCTCGCCGACGGCCCGGATCCGGAGCCCGAGCCGCGTCCGCCACAGCAGCCACCAGGACAGCGGCACGAGCGCGACGACGGCTACGGTGAGCACAGAGACGTCGGTGAGCAGGCCGAGGACGACGGCCGCCGCGTCCGACAGGATCGGGATGCCGGCCCGCTCCGCCGGCGCGAGGAGCGCGTCGATGCCGGGCAGGCTGAGGTTCGCGAGGTCGGGGACCGGCGGCGAGGTCGTGATCGAGCCACCGGGGGCGACGGCGAAGGTGACTGACGAGAGGAATCGGGTCAGGCCGGCCGCGAGGAGGCCGAGCGACAGACCCGAGATCGCGTGGTCGACCCCGAACGTCACGCTGAGCACGCCGAGGAGCAGGCCGAAGGCAACGCCCGCGGCGATTCCGGCGATCAGCCCGGGCCCGATCCCCCACTCGATCGCCGCCCAGGCCCCGAACCAGGTGCCGGCGATCATCATTCCCTCGAGCCCGAGGTTGATGACCCCGGATCGCTCGGCCCACAGCGCCCCGAGCCCGGCGAGGAGGATCGGCGCGGCGAACCGGAGCGTGGCGCCGATCCCACCGCGCGAGAAGAGATCTGGCGCCTCGAAGGCCCCGCTGAGCAGCGACAGGACGGCGAAGCCCAGGACGACACGGGCTACCGGGCCGGCAACCCACGACCGCCGTGATGCGGACACGGGCATCGAAGCCGCCGTCATGCCGGCAGCCCCTCGACGGCGACGGCAACCGCCCGGCGCTCCTGCCGCACTCGGAGCCGCCGGACGAGCTCGTAGGCCACGACGATCGACAGGACAATGACCGCCTGGAGGATCGTCACGATCTCCTTCGAGATCCCGGCGAGATCGAGGACCTGGGCCGATCGCTCGAGGAAGGCCCACACGACCGCCCCGATCGCGACGCCCAGTGGGTGGTTGCGGCCGAGGATCGCGACCGACAGGCCGGTGAACGCCAGCCCGGTCGGGAAGTCGAGGCCGAACCGGTGCGAGGCGCCCAGGAGCTGGGGCAGGCCGACGAGCCCGGCGATCGCCCCGGACGCGGCCATCGCCAGGAGGGCCAGCCGCGGCGCCCGGATGCCGGCGACGACCGCGGCCGGCTGCGCCATGCCCATCGCCCGGACCTCGAAGCCGACGGTCGTGCGGGCCAGGACGAACGAGTAGCCAAGGCCGACGAGCAGCGCCATGACGATGAGCCCGTTGAGCTCGCCCGCCGGCGTCGGGATCGCTGGGATCCAGCCGCTCTCGGGGATCGACGGCGTGGTCACGTTGTTGCTGCCCGGCGCGAGGGTGCCGAGCCGGTCCGGCGCGAGGAGCCAGGCGATGATCCCGGTCGCCACCGCGTTGAGCATGATCGTCGAGATGACGACGTTCACCCCGCGCCGGACGAGGAGCAGGCCGGCGATCGCCGCCCAGCCCCAGCCGACGGCGAGCGCGACCGCGACGATCACGGCGAGGTGGAGCGGGGCGGGCAGGTCGACCGCCGCCCCGATGACGGCAGCCGCGAAGGCGGCCAGCCGATACTGCCCGTCGATGCCGATGTTGAAGAGGCGGAGGTGGAACCCGACGGCCGCGGCGATCCCGGCGAGGTAGTACGGGATGGCCTTGTTGACGACGGCGACGAGGGTCTCGGGCCGGAGGCCGTAGGCGAGGGCGTCGCGCAGCGTCGCGATGGGATCGGCGCCGGCCGCGGCGAGGATGCCGGCGGCGACTCCGAGGGCCAGCATCGCGGCCGCGGCGGGCGCGACCAGGAGGTACGCGGCGCCTCGAAGTCGGGGCATCGGGATCGGCGCCGTCAGGGGGTCTCGGGGACCGCGATCCTCCCGGCCGCGATGTCGGCGGAGAAGGCGTCGAGCTCGTCCCGGATGTCGTCGACGAAGCCGCCCGACGTCGCATAGCCGACGCCGCCGTTGGCAAGGCCGTAGGTCACGATCCCGCCCTCGAACGTACCGTCGGCGACGGCTCTGACGAAGGCATACGTGCCCACGTTCGCGTTCTTGAGCATCGAGGTCAGGATGTGGCTGCGGACCGCCTCGGGAGCCAGGACGTATTCGTCGGCGTCGACCCCGATCGACCAGTGGTTCGACGCGACCGCCGCCTCATGGACGCCGGCGCCGGAGCCGCCAGCCGCCGCGAAGATGACGTCGACGCCGTTGTCGTACATCCCGAGGGCCGCCTCCCGGCCATGGGGTGGATCGCCGAAGCCCGAGTAGTCGGGCGGCTGGCTGAGATACGTGACCTCGACCTCGACGCCCGGCTTGGCGTGCTTCGCGCCGGCGGTGAACCCGGCCTCGAACTTCTGGATCAGCGGGATCTGGACGGCCCCGATGAAGCCGACGTGGTTGGTCCGGCTCTTGAGGCCGGCCGCCGCGCCGACGAGGAATGAGCCCTCGTGCTCGGCGAACAGGATGCCCTGGACGTTCGGCGCCTCGACCGTGCCGTCGTCGACGATTGCGAAGGCGACGTCCGGGAACTCCGCCGCGACGACCTTCAGCGGCTCGGCGTAGGTGAATCCGACCGCGATGATCGCCTCGTGGCCGGAGCTCGCCAGCAGGCGCAGGCGCTCGGCCCGGTCGTCGTCGGTGTCGTCGAGCCTGGCGGTGACTTCCTGGAGCTCGATCCCAAGCTCATCGGCCGCCTGCTTCGCGCCGTTGTAGGCGATGTCGTTGAACCCGCCGTCGCCGCGGCCCGAGATGTCATAGGCCACGGCGATCTTCTGGAGCCGCGCCGACGGCGGCACCGTGACGCCGGAATCGGCCGGCGCGCCGCTGCAGGCGGCCAGGGTCGCCACGAATGCGGCCAGGCTCGCGAGGCGTCGGAGGTGCATGGCCAAACGGTATCGTGTCGGCGTTCGAGCGACGAAGGAGGAGCGCGTGGTCGAGGGGTCTGGATCGAGGCGGGTGCCGGCGGTCGCCGTCGTCGGGAGCATGAACATCGACCTCATCGCCTACACTCAGCGGGCCCCCGGGCCGGGCGAGACCGTCATCGGCGAGCGCTTCCAGTCGGGCTTCGGTGGCAAGGGCGCGAACCAGGCCGTGATGGCCCGACTGCTCGGGGCGGAGGTGTCGTTCGTCGGCGCGCTCGGCGACGACCTCTACGCGACGATGACGCTGGGGAACTTCGCCCGGCTCGGCGTCGACGCGTCGGGCGTGATGCGCGTCGCCGGCTCCAGCGGCGTCGCCCCGATCTGGGTTGAGGCCGACGGCACGAACCGGATCATCGTCGTGTCCGGGGCCAACGACCTCGTGACGCCGTCGCACGCGGCCGCGGCGGTCGCGGCGATGGCCCGTGTCGACGTGGCCGTGGGACAGTTCGAGATCCCCCAGGCGACGACGGCGGCCGGCTTCGCGGCAGCCCGGGCACGGGCGGCTTTGACAGTCCTCAACCCGGCGCCCGCCGCCCCGATCGCTGAGGGGCTCCTTGCGGTCACCGACTGGCTCATCCCCAACGAGGTCGAGTTCGGGATGATCGCCGCGACCGGCGCCGACCCGACCGACGCCGACTTCGCGGCCTTCGCGAGCTCGACGGACACGCGCCTCGTCGTGACCCTCGGGGCGCGCGGCGCCGCCCTCGTGAGCCGCGACGGGACGGTGACGCGCGTGCCGGCCGCGCCCGTGACGGCCGTCGACACGACCGGGGCCGGCGATGCCTTCGTGGGCGCGTTCTCCGTCGGCCTGGCGCTCGGCCTCCCCGAGCTCGACGCCGTCCGGCTCGGCATCGCCTGCGCCTCCGACAGCGTCACCCGGCCCGGCACGCAGGCCTCGTTCCCCGATCCGGCCCGATCATCCGCCCTGCTCGCCGAGGTCGGCGGGCGACGCTGAGCCGGACGTTTCTGCAACAGCGTGAGGCCCCTCCGCGGAGGAGGGGCCTCACGAGCGTCGCTGCCTTGTTCCGGGCGATGCCCGGGCACCCGATCAGGCGACGGGTTGTCCCGCAACCTCGGAACGGACGGCCTCCCGGGACGGGAGGAACCGCTCGAGTCCGTAGTACACGATGAAGGCGACGACAAGGCCGGCGACCCAGCTGTAGTCGTATACGCCCTTGAGGAACGGAACGTATCCGTCGACCGGGAACGGCCCGGCGCCGGGGGCACTGTGCGCGCCGCCCAGCGCGACGAACGCGCCGACGGCGAGGGCCACGACGGCCTTCCAGTTCCAGCCGCTCGCGTAGCGATACATCCCATTGGCCTTGTAGAGGTCGGCGAGATGGAGGCTCGTCCGGCGGAGCAGCCAGTAGTCGGCGATCAGGACGCCGGCGATCGCGCCGGTCGCGCCGCCGTAGAAGGCGAGCCAGGTGAAGATGTACAGGTCGGAGCTCGCCAGCAACATCCAGGGCTGGATGAGGATGCCGATGACGCCGGTGATCAGGCCGCCGGTGCGGAAGCTGATCCTCGACGGCCAGACGTTCGAGAAGTCATAGGACGGGCTGACGACATTCGCGGCGATGTTCGTCGAGAGCGTCGCGACCGCCAGCGTGAACATTGCCAGGATGAGCAGGATCGCGTTATCGAGCTTGCCGGCCAGCTCGACCGGATCCCAGATCGCGCTGCCATAGACGACGACCGTGGCCGACGTCGTCAGGACCCCGACGAGCGGGAAGAGGGTCATCGTGGTCGGCAGGCCGAGCGCCTGGCCGTAGGCCTGTTCACGCTGGCTTCGCCCGAACCGGGTGAAGTCCGGCATGTTCAGCGACAGCGTGGACCAGAAGGCGATCATGCCCATCAGGGAGATCGGGAAGATGGCCCAGAAGTCGGGGCCCCAGCCGAGCCTGCCGGGCTCGTTGACGATCGGCCCGAGGCCGCCGGCCTGGCCGACCATGAACAGCAGCAGGCCGACGAAGACGACGATGAGGAACGGAGCGGCCCAGTTCTCGAACCGCCGGACCGCGTTCATCCCGCGCAGGATGACGAGGATGTTGATCGCCCAGAAGACCGCGAAGCTCAGCCACAGGGTCCAGGGCTGCGGGTCACCGAAGCCGATCGCGAACTTGTCGGCGGTCGCCCACCAACTGTCCGCCCCGAGGAGGGCGGTGAAGAGGGCGAACACCGCGCCGCCGCCGATCCATGTCTGGATCCCGAACCAGCCGCAGGCCACGCCGGCCCGGATGAGGGCCGGCAGGTTCGCGCCGAAGACGCCGAACGCCGCGCGCGCGAAGACCGGGTACGGGATCCCGTACTTCGTGCCAGCGTGACTGATGAGGAGCATCGGGATCAGCACGATGACGTTCGCGAGCCCGATCGTGATGATGGCCTGGTACCAGGCCATGCCCTGATCCACGAGGCCCGAGGCCAGCAGCCAGCTCGGGATGTTGATCGACATCCCGACCCACAAGGCCAGGTAGTTGTAGGTCGTCCAATTGCGCCGGGTGATCGGGACCGGGGCCAGGTCCTCGTTGTGGAGTCTCGGATCGGTGAGCGCGGCGTCCGCCTCGGGCGTCAGCTCATGCCGTCCGTCGGGGTGGACGATCTCCCCGTCGAATGTTCGGGCCGTCATAGCCTCCCTCCATGGAGTCCGGCCGTGCGCGGGCTGCGCAACGGCGATGGATCACGCGCCGTGGATGTGGGTGGTTCGTCTCCTCAAGCCGCCTCCTCACGGTTCTCGAACCAGGCGACGCGCCGCGTCACGCGGCGGCCGCGTCGGTCGCCTCGGGCGCGCGATCGGCGATCGCGACGCCCTCCCGCCGTTGCTGCCTCCATGATGCACAGCCGCGGGTCGGTGAACAGGCCCATTCCTGTCGTCGGACGCCGTGGACGCCACTGCTGGACCTGCCGCCGGCGACGGGTGATGGCCGATTGAACCACCCGGCAGCGCCCTCCGAGAGGGCCGGTGGTCCCGAATCCAGCGGCCGTTCGGGCCCGTCGACGCAGCTGCCACCCTGCTCCGATCGTCCGCCTCCTGACAGCGGTCCGGCCCGCCCGTGCTTTCGTGGCTTCCGGCCCATGCCACGGGGCGCGGGTCGGGCCAGCCTTGATCGGTCGAGCCAACGCGGCCGTGAGCGGCCGCCTCGTACGGCGTCCCCAAGCGGCAGGAGGTATCCGAGCATGCCCCGTATCGTGCGGGCGGCCCTGCTCCAGGCGACCTGGACGGGCGACAAGGAGTCGATGATCCAGAAGCACGAGGACTACGCCCGCAAGGCGGCCGCCCAGGGCGCCCGGGTGATGCTCTTCCAGGAGCTGTTCTACGGACCCTACTTCTGCCAGGTCCAGGATCCCCAGTACTACGCCTACACCGAGCTCATCCCCGACGGCCCCACGACGAAGCGGATGCAGGCCCTGGCGAAAGAGACGGGGATGGTCCTCGTCGTGCCGATGTACGAGGAGGACTCGATGGCCTCCGGGATCTACTACAACACCGCCGCCGTCATCGATGCCGACGGGTCGTACCTGGGCAAGTACCGCAAGACCCATATCCCGCACGTCAAGGGCTTCTGGGAGAAGTTCTACTTCCGGCCCGGC
>JBFMEV010000057.1:0-15362 GCA_040752335.1 Chloroflexota bacterium | reverse complement strand
CCCAGGGGGCCCCGATCCTGCTCGTGGCGACCGATTCGATCCCCGCCCCGACGGCCGCCGAGCTGGCTCGCCTGCAACCCGGCCGGATCGTCGTCCTGGGCAGCCCGGGCGTCGTGAGCGAGGCGGTCGCGACGGCCGCGCGAGTCGCAGCGGGAGGCTGATCCCTCCGCAATGAGGGCATCTGCCTCCCCGGGTAGACTCCGAGCGTGACCACCCACGCCGTGGGCGGGCAGCCCGTAGGGGCTCTGCCGAGCGCTCCAACGACGCCCGTCTCGTCTGGCGCCGTCTCCGATGGCGTCGCCGTGGCAACGACCGCCGTGGGCACCGGGGCGTGGGTCGTCCTCCCGACCTACGACGAGGCCGACAACCTGCCGGGGATCGCGACCGCGATTCTCGCCGCCCTGCCGGGCGCGACCCTCCTCGTCGTTGACGATGCCTCGCCTGACGGGACCGGTGCCCTGGCCGACGGCCTCGCCGCGGCCGATCCCCGGGTCCGGGTCCGGCACCGGGCCGGCAAGCAGGGACTCGGTCGGGCCTACCTTGACGGCTTCCGGGTGGCCCTCGACGGCGGCGCGGCCGCGGTGATCCAGATGGACGCCGACTGGTCGCATGATCCGGCGATCCTGCCCCACCTCATCGCCCCGATCGCCGCCGATCGGGCCGATCTCGTGATCGGCAGCCGCTACACGAAGGGCGGCGGCGTCGAGGACTGGGGCCTCGCGCGGCGGCTCATCTCGCGCGGCGGCTCGCTCTTCGCCCGGATCGTGCTGGGGCTCCGGCCCCACGATCTGACGGGCGGCTTCAAGGCCTGGCGCGCATCGACGCTCGCCGCCATCCCGTTCCAGGGCGTCCACGCCGGCGGCTACGTCTTCCAGATCGAGATGACCCACCGGGCATCGCGGGTCGGTGCCCGCGTGGCCGAGATCCCGATCACCTTCCGCGATCGCCGGGTCGGCCAGTCGAAGATGTCGCGCCGGATCATCGTCGAGGCGCTCGTCGTGGTCGTCCGGCTCCGGGCGGACGAGCTGCTGGGGCGGCTCCGCGGCCGACGCGGAGCGTGACTCCAGGCTCGGCGCTGGGTAGCGAGCCCGCCGCCGACGCCATCCCCGGGGTCCGCGTCGTCCTCGACGTCCGGCCGCTCCAGGACCCCGATCGAGCCCCCGCCACGAGCGCCTATCTCGCCGGCCTGCTCGGAGCCTTCGACGACGCGCCGATCGACGGCGAATCATTCGCGTTTCTCCTCCAGTCCGACCTCGACGACCCGACCCTCGCCTTCGAACGCCTCGAGGTCGTGGGCCGCCGCCTGCTGCCGCCGACCCGCTTCCTGCGGGCCGGCGCCCTGACCGTGGACCCGTTCCTCCTTCGAGGGGCGTCGCTCGGCGCCGCCTGGCGGGCCGAGCGGGGTGGCGCCGCCGGAGCGGTCTACCACGCCGCGGCCGGGGCCCCGCCGCTGTTCTCGGGCCTGCCGATCGTCGTCACGCTGCTCGACCTCGCGCCGTGGGAGCTGCCCGGCGCCTACCAGCGAACGGCGTCGGCCCGGTTCGGGCAGCGCCTCCGGGCGCGGCTGCTGCGCGACGCGGCGGCGGTCATCGTCGGCACGACCGCGGTCGCCCGCGGCGTCCATCGCCTTCTCAGGGTCCGGCGCGACCGGCTCCGGGTCGTGCCGCTGGCTGCCCGGCCCGCGTTCGTGCCGCCGCCCACGGTGGCCGAGCAGCCGGACCCGGCCGTCCGCCTCGAGATCGAGCGACTCGGCCTGCCGGATCGCTACTTCGTCTACCCGGGTCGCTACGACGCTCGCCAGGATCTCGCGACGCTCCTGGGTGCGCTCAGCCTCCTCGGCGCAGCCGGCCGGCCACCGTCCCTGCCGGCCGATGTCGCGTGGCCGCCGCGGGTGCTCCTCGTGGGCGCCTCGCCCGACGACCGGGCGGCGCTTGCCCGGGCCGCCATGCGGGCCGGAGTCGGCGATGCCCTCGCCTACGCGCCGGGACTGCCGCAGGAGCGCCTGGCCGGCCTCGTCCGCGGTGCGAGGGCGGTCCTCCTGCCGGTCCTCTCTGAGGGCGCCGGGCTCGCGGCGATCGAGGCCCTGGCCTGCGGCACCCCGGTGGTCTGCACCAATGTCGGGGCCCTGCCCGAGATCGTCGGCGCTGCCGGCATCCTCGTCGAGCCTCGCGACGACGACCGGCTCGCGGCCGCACTCCGGGCGGCCTGGGCCGACGAGCGCGTCCATCGCCGGATCGCCGGGCAGGCCATGGACCGCTCCCGGGCGACGCGACGGACCTGGGCGGACGTGGCCGCGGAAACGCGCCGGATCTATGTCGAGGTCGGAGCCCGTTTGGGCGGCTGATCCCGGCCCCGTCGCTCCCGGCCGGTTCCTCAGCCGGGCGGCCGGATACCGAGCAGGGTGCCCTCGTCGACCTCGTAGTCGTACGACAGGGCGATGACCTGGACGAACGTCTGGCCGGCCGTCAACGCGATCGGCCGGCCGGCACCGTCGACCAGGAGCGTCGCGCCGGTGATCGAGTCCTTCGACCAGGTGCCGTGGATGACCCGGCCGTTCGTGGCGATGATCGCCTCGCCCTCGCCGATGTCGTCGGCGTCGAGGCGGTGCTTCTCCGGGTGGCCGTCGTTGAGGGCCCCGAACCGCATCCGGAGGATGACGACGTTCGACGGCGCGACGATCTCGCCGTCGGCGTCATCGACCTGGGGCGCTTTCGACCCGTCGATGTAGCGCCAGTACGTGTTCGCGGTCCAGTCGTAGCGGTAGGTGACCGTCTCGTAGGGGTAGGTGACAGTCAGGGTCGCACCGGCCGGCCGGACCGCGGCCGGGAGGGCCGGCCCGAAGGTCCAGGCCGGGTCGAGCGGCCCGTCGGCCGCGCCGACCACCGACGCCAGGGCTCGGAGGTTCTCGCCGTCGGTGTAGACGTTGTGGGGCGCGTCCCGCTCGGTCGAGCGCCACAGATAGCGCCCCCCGTAGCGGAACTCGTCGGCATTCCAGACCAGCTGGCCGCGGCCCTTCGAGCGGAGCGTGGCCAGGGCCTCCGGCGAGCCACCGGAGTGGACGTAGACCGCGTTCCACTCGGCGGCCCAGTCGATGTAGTACTGGCGGGCGCTCCGGACCGGCCCCACCGACCCCGGGATCGTGTCCTGGAAGACAAGCATGTAGCGCGGGATGCCGCCCTCGGCTGGCGCCTGCCAGACGACCGCCGCGGCGTTGAAGCCGGCCTGTGGCCGGGCGTCGCGGTGGTCGTCAATCATGACCGCGATCGGGTGGTACGTCGCCGCCTCGGGGCTGACCGGCAGCCCGGTGAGCGGGGCGGGCACGAGGACCGGCGTCGGCCTGGGCGTGGGGCGAGGCGTCGGCGATGGGGTGGGAGAGGGCGTCGGGTCGGGCGAGGGCGGCGGGGTCGGGCTCGGGATGGGGGTGCCCGTCGTGGAGGCTGACGAGCCCGGTCCGGAGGCGGAGGCGAGCAGCGCGCCGACACCCACCGCGCCGCCGATGGCGAGGACGAGGACGATGGCCACGGCGGCCCGCCTGAACGTGCTCTTCGCGGCGAATCCGCCGGGTTCGGTCACGAGTGCTCCCCTGGGCAGCGACCTTCGGTCGCAGCGGGGCGCAGAATAGCGGAGCGATCCCGGGTCCGCCCCCGCGGCCCCATCCGCGCGGGCCGGGCGGAGGCACGGGATGTGACGAATCGGCGAGGTACGAGCCATGCCCGCACGGAAGGCTGCCCGGCCGGATGGCAGCGACGAAGCGACAACCACCACCAACGGCCGCGCGCCGACGACCGGCCGATCGCGCCGCGCCAGCCGCGCCGTCGCCCTCGAGCCGGCTGGCGACGCGGTCCCGACCAGCGCGATCGAAGCCGAGACGGTCCCGGCCGGCTCCGACCAGGTCGTGGCGGCGCCCGGGGTTCATGAGGATGGCTCCTGGATCGAGGCCGATGCGGTCGAGGTCCACCAGGGCGCGGTCGGACGGGTGGATGCCACGGACGTCCGGCTCAGCCAGGGCGCGATCGGGCTCGCCCGCGCAGATCGCGTCTCGGTCCTGATGGGCGGCGTCGGGGCCGCGATGGGCCGTGAGGTCAGCCTCAGCCAGGGTGGCGTCGGCTCCATCCTGGCCCAGCAGGCGACCCTGGACCAGGCCGTCGTCCGGACCCTCGTCGCCCAGGAGGTCGAGTTCCGAAAGCCAAGCGGAGTCATCGTCCTCATCGCCAAGCGGGTGCGCGGCGACGTCCGGGTGCTCCTCGACTGGCGGTCGGCGCTCGCCTTCGGGGCGGCCTTCGGGCTCATCGCCGGGCTGGTCGGGCGGGGGCGCCGAGGCCGCTGACGGTCGTCAATCGAGTCCGCCGACGGGGGCTGGCGAGGCCGCTCGGCTATACTCGAAGGCCGTTTCACCCGGCCCCCCTGCCGGGTCGACCTGAGCCTCGATGCGCCACCCAGCGCGGCTCGGGAGCCGCAGCAGGAGCGCCGCGACAGGTGATCGACCCGACCGCCCGAATCCACCCCTCGGCCGACCTCGAGGCCGACGTTGCCGTCGGCGCCGGGACGAGCATCTGGCACCGCGCGCAGGTCCGGGTCGGGGCGCGGATCGGCGCCGAATGCGTCATTGGCCGGGACGTCTTCATCGACGAGGGCGTCGAGATCGGCGATCGGGTCAAGATCCAGAACGGGGCCCTCGTCTACCACGGCGTGACCGTCGAGGACGGCGTCTTCATCGGCCCCGGGGCGATCCTCACCAACGACCGCTACCCCCGCGCGATCACCTCGACGGGCGAGCTCGCCCGAGCCGAGGACTGGACGGTCAGCCCGATCCGGCTCCGCCACGGCTCGTCGATCGGGGCCGGGGCCGTGGTCGTCGCCGGGACCGAGGTGGGCAGCTTCGCGACCATCGGGGCCGGGGCGATCGTCACCCGCGACGTGCCTGCGCATGCGCTCGTCGTCGGCAGCCCGGCGCGGCGGATCGGCTGGATGTGCGCCTGCGGTGTCCGCCTCCTCGACGCCGATGGGATGCCTGCGGCGGCGAACCTGCCCCACTACTCGACCCATCCCGAGCTCCACTGCCCGAGCTGCGGGCGGACCTACGTCTACGTACCCGACGCGGAATCACTCGAGGAGCGACCGCGGCCCCAGCAGGGAGTGCCGGCATGATCCCGATCACCCGCCCCGACCTCGGCCAGGACGAGATCGACGCCGTCGCCGAGGTCATCCGGTCCGGCATGGTCGCCCAGGGCCCGCGGGTGAGGGAGCTCGAAGCCCAATGGGCCGCCTACTGCGGGGTCCGCAACGCGGTCGCCGTGGGCAACGGGACGCTCGCCCTCATGGCGACCTTCGCCTGCCTCGGGATCGGGCCGGGCGACGAGGTCATCACGGTCTCTCACACGTTCGCTGCGACGGCCAACGCGATCCTCTCGACCGGGGCCACGCCGGTCTTCGTCGACATCGAGGCCGACACGTACCTCATCGACGCCAAGCGGATCGAGGCCGCGATCACGCCCCGGACCCGCGCCATCGTGCCGGTGCACCTCTTCGGACTCGTCGCCGACATGGACATGATCGGAGCGATTGCCGACCGCCACGGCCTGACCGTGATCGAGGACGCCTGCCAGGCCCACGGTGCCCTGTACCGAGGCCGGCGGGCCGGGAGCTTCGGGGTCGGCGCGTTCAGCCTCTACGCGACGAAGAACATGACGACCGGCGAGGGCGGCTTCGTCACGACCGACGACGATGAGCTGGCCGATCGGCTGCGGCTGTACCGGAACCAGGGGATGCGGGCCCGCTACCAGTTCGAGACGCTCGGCTTCAACTACCGGATGACCGATCTCAATGCCGCGATCGGGCTCGTCCAGCTCGACAAGCTCGAGCGCAACACGGCCCGCCGCCAGAAGGTTGCCGCGGCCTACGACGAGGGCTTTGCCGACCTGCCGGTCGGGATCCCCGTCGTGCCCGACGGCCGGACCCACGTCTATCACCAGTACACGCTGGCCGTGGGACCCGGCCGGGACGCGATCCTCGCCGCCGTCAAGGCTGCCGGGGTCGGGGCCGACGTCTACTACCCGGTCCCGGTCCATCGCCAGGCCTACATCCAGGAGCGTGGCCTCCATGCCGACCTGCCGGTGACCGACCGGGCCGCTGCGGAGACAATCGCCCTGCCGATGTACCCCGGGATGACCGACGAGGATCGGGCGACGGTCATCCGCGTCGTCCGCGAGGCGGTCACCGCCCACGCCAGGGTCGGCGCCGGCGCATGACCGCGGGCTCGATCGGGCACCCGGAGCGCCCCGCATGACGGCCTTCTGGCGCCCGGTCGGCGACCGGGAGATCCGGGTCGGCCTGGCCGGCCTCGGGTCCATGGGACGGAACCACCTTCGGGTCATCGCCGGCCGCCCCAGTGCCCGCCTGGCCGCGATCGCGGATCCCGTGCCAGACGTCCTCCGCGGCGCGGTTGCCCAGACCGGGGCCGCCGGCTTCTCCGAGCCGCTGGCGATGATCGCCGAGGCCGAGCTCGACGCCGTCGTCATCGCCGCGCCCACCACGGCCCACCTGCCGCTGGCCCTGGCGGCGATCGGGCGCGGGGTCGCGGTCCTCGTCGAGAAGCCGCTCGCGGCGACAGTCGACGACGCCCTCGAGATCGTGGCCGCATCCCGGGCCACCGGCGTGCCGGTCCAGGTCGGCCACGTCGAGCGGTTCAACCCGGCCGTCCGGGAGCTGGGGCGGCTGCTCCACGCGGAGCGCTGGCTCTCGACGGTCTACGCCATCACCTCGCGCCGGGCCGGGCCCTTCCCGGCCCGGATCCGGGACGTCGGGGTCACCGTCGACCTCGCGACCCACGACGTCGACATCTGCTCCTGGATCGCCGGTGAGCGGCCCGTTCGGGTCCACGCCGAGACGGCCCAGCGGATCCACGCCGATCACGAGGACCTCCTCTTCGGCCTCCTCCACTTCCCGTCGGGCGTGGTTGCCCAGCTCGACGTCGACTGGCTGACCCCCGCAAAGCGCCGCCAGCTCACGGTCGTCGGCGAGGAGGGCATGTTCGAGCTCGACTACCTGACCCAGCGCCTGACCTTCACGAGGGCCACCGACACGACGAATCCGCGGCTGATCGGCGGCTACGCCCCGACCTTCGAGGGCGAGGTCGTTGAGCTGCCCGTCCCGAACGTCGAGCCGCTGGCCCTCGAGCACGACGCGTTCCTCGAGGTCGTCCGCCGCGGCGGACGACCCGAGGTCGACGCCGAGGACGGCCTGTGGGCGGTCGGGATCGCCCGGGCGCTCCTCGAATCGGCCCAGCGGCGCGAGGTCGTCCGCCTCGACGCCAGCGCCGGCCGCTTCGCAACCGCGTGACCGACGGCCGGCCGGCACGCTCGTCGCGCTGGGTCGTCATCCGGGAGGGCCAGCACGAGCGCTGGGGCGGAGAGCTCCGGCGCCGCCAGATCTTCGGCCGCCTGGCCGAGCGGACCGGCGCCACCATCGTCGAGAAGGGCTGGTACCCGGTCCTGCTGAGGCGCGCCGTCAGGGGGCCGCTGGGACGGCTGCCCGGGCCGCTCCTCTACCGGCTGCCGCAGCGCGGTCCCAAGCCACGCCTGGCCGCGTCGGAGAAGCTCCGCGATCGTCTCCTCGATGCAGCGATGGCGGTCACGGACCCGGCCGTCGTCGCGATCTACGATGATCCCGTCGCCCAATCGAGGGCGCTCGGGGTCCGCCTCGACCGGGCATGGCTCGCGGAGCTCGAGCGCCGCCAGCACCGGAATGTCGAGGCCTTCCGCTGGCACGTCGTCCCGACAGCGTCGTTCGCCGAGCTCGTCGGGCTCGATTCGGCACGAGTCATCGTCGGCGGGAACGGGACCGACGTGCGTCGAGTCCGCGTCGGTCCGTGGCCGGCGCGACCGGCCGTGGGTGTCGTTTCGGGCGCCGCCCCAGGCCGCGGGCTCGAGTTGCTCGTCGACGCCGCGACGCTCGCCCGAGAGCGAGTGCCGGACCTCGCGCTCCGGATGTGGCTGGTCGCGACGAGCGGCGAGGCAGAGCGCTACCTCGACGGCCTGAAGGGCGCCGTCCGTGGCCGGTCCTGGATCGAGATCGCAACGGCCCCGTACGACCGCCTCGGCGAGACGATCGCGGCCGCGTCGATCCTATGCATCCCGCACCCTCCGAACGCCTACATGGACGTGGCCCTGCCGGTCAAGCTCTTCGACGCGATGGCCGCCGGCCGGCCGCTGG
The DNA here is from genome assembly GCA_040752335.1 of Chloroflexota bacterium. GTDB lineage: Bacteria > Chloroflexota > Limnocylindria > Limnocylindrales > CSP1-4 > UBA5189. The sequence continues at coordinate 7,151 of JBFMEV010000057.1, read as the reverse complement.
TCGTCACGCCCCGAACCGAGACGGCCCAGATCGTTCGCGAGCACGGGGTCGGTACGATTGCCACGGGCGACGCGCCGGCCGACCTCGCGACCGCGATCGTGGCGCTCGTCAGCGACGAGGCGCGCCTCCGCGAGCTCGGCGCCCGGGCCCGGGCCGTGGCGGAGGAGCGATTCGACTGGCGGATCGTCGGCGACCGGATCGCCGGCGCCGTCCTGGCCCGAGAGGGTGACGAGTCACTCCCGTCGATCCGGCGCGAGTGAACCCGCGGCGACCGGGCGATCGAGCCCAGCCGAGAGCGACAGCGCCTGATCCGCTGCCCAGCGCAGGCCGCCGGGCGCAGCGAGCGCGAGGCCCTCGTCGAGGACTGCTGCGGCGGCGTAGGCATCGATGCCATCGGCGGTAGCGAGAAACGGAGGCTCTGTGGCCGCTGAAGTCCTTCGGTCGGGCTTGTCCGCGACTCGCGCGGCCTCGATGCCTCTTCGGATCGCATCCGTTCCGGCACCCCGGATGACCGACTCGAGCCCCGGCAGCAGTCCGCGTCGGCGGGCGACGGCAAGCGGGTGCCGCAAGGCCCGAGCGATCCGGCGCCAACCGGTTGCACGGGGCCCGAGAAGGCCGGTGTCGGCGATCGAGCGGACGCGGTCGTGCAGGTTCGCGGTCACGACAGCCCGGAATCCGGTCAATCGGGCGACGGCCGGTCCGGCCGATGTCACGACGACGAGGTGGGACCGGGCCGCCGGCGCGAGACGCTCGAGGAGCGTCGCGCGGTCCGGGTCGAAGGCGACGACGACGATCGGTCGCGCCGCCGGTTCGGGCAGCAACCCAACGCCCGGCGCGCCCGCCGTCGACGTCGTGGTGAGCCTGGCCGCGGCCGCGGCCGCGATCGCCTCGTCGTAGAGCGCGAGGAGCCGCGCGGCCACCGCCTGGCCCCCGACCCGTTCGACGATCGAGGCGCGGATCGCGACCGGGTCGTACTCCTGGCGTCGCCCGAGGACCCGGAGGATCGCCGCGGCGAACTGCTCCGGATCGTCGACCGGCACGACGGCGCCGACCGCGTCAACCGCGTCGCCGAGAACCTCGGGGACGCCCTTGGAGTCGGTCGCGACCACCGGCAGGCCGGCTGCCAGCGCCTCAGCCGCCACGACCCCGAACGTCTCATATCGGCTGGCGTGGACGAAGACGTCGGCCCGTCGCATCGCCGCACCGACGCCGCCACGGTCCGTCGGGGGATCGAAGGTCACGGCTTCCCGGACGCCGACGTCGTCAGCCAGCGAGCGCCAGCGGGCGTCGAGCGCTGGGTCGCCCGCCGTACCGACGAGCCGCAGCGTCACCCCCGGGCGCGCGACGCGGACGATGGCCAGCGCCCGCAGGAGGACATCGATCCCCTTGATCTCCTTCAGGTAGCCCACGAACAGGAGCTCACCGGGTCGCCGCTCGCCCGGTTCGGCCGGGCTGAAACCGTCGACGTCGACCGCGTTCGGGACCACCCCGACCCGATTGGCGACCTCCGGAAGGACCGTACGGAGATGGTCCGCGAATGCCGCGCTGACCGCGAGGAGGCGATGGGCGCGGAGGGCCGCATCGACGTACGCGGCGCGGACCTCGGGGATCGCAAGCTGGCGGTCGAGGAACGTGGCGTGCTCGGTGATGACGAGCGGGACCCCGAGGTCAGCCGCGAGCGCGGCGGCGGCGACGCCGTCGGGATAGCCGGTGTGGGCGTGGATGATCGCGGGCCGCGGGACCGACGGCCCTCCGCTCCGCGCTCCGGGGCTGACGGCGAGTGGGTCACCATCGCCCCAGATCGAACGGCCGAGCCACCGAAGCGCGGCCGTACGGTGGTGAGCCGCGTGGAGGATCGGGAAGCTCGGGGTGCGGCCGCCTGGGATCTTGAGCCGCGCGACCGGGACCGGCGGGACATCGACGCCGAGTGGCGAGAAGATGACCTGGCCGCTGCTGGCAGCTCGGTCGCCAGCCGTGCCGACGATCGTTGCGAGCCGCTCCCGAAACCGGCCAGCGCCGGACAACCCGGCTGGGTCGAAGCTGGCAACGGCGACACGGCAGCCGGCTGCCGTCAGCGCGGATACCTGATCGGCGACGAATCGACCGGCGACCGGATCGCCGATCGACGGGTACCAGCTGGCGACGACGAGGACATCGCGGGGCTCGGACGTCACCTGTCGGACACTACCATCGAGGCCGAGCAGCGGCCGCCCGGCCCGGCTGCCCGGCGCGCAGCATCGGGATCGCGGTGTCCCGCGGGTATCCTAGCGGCCACATGAGCATCGTCAGTCGCCCGAGCTCGGGCGCCAGCCTCCTCGGCGGCTCGATCGTCCTGCCCGTCAACGACTGCCACCACGCCCTTCCGCCCGTGTCGGTCAGCCCTTGGGCCGGCGAGCCCGGCACGGCCGGGACCGTGGCCGTCGTCGGGGCCGGCAAGATGGGCCTGCCGCTGGCGGTCCAGTTCGCCGGCCACGGCTGGCAGGTCGTCGCGGTCGACGTCCAGGAGACGGTCGTCGCCGCGATCAACGACGGCCGCTCCCACCTCGGCGAGGAGCCCGGCGTCGCCGAGCTTGTCGCCGCGTCCCATGCCGCAGGCCGCCTGCGGGCCACGACCGACGGAACCGCCGCCGCCCGCGCGGCCGACGTCGTCGTCCTCATCGTCCCGGTGATGCTGGATTCCGCGCATCAGCCCGACCACCGCCACATGGACGCAGCGGTCGATTCGGTGGCCGGCGGTATCCACCCTGGCAGCCTCGTCGTGTTCGAGACGACGCTCCCCGTCGGTGACACGCGCGGCCGCTACCAGCCCCGCCTCGAGGAAGCCTCCGGCCTGAGGGCGGACGCCGACTTCTATGTCGCCTTCTCGCCCGAGCGGCTCTTCTCGGGCGCCGTGCTGCGCAACCTGTCCTCGTACCCGAAGCTCGTCGGCGGGCTCGGACCGGCCTCGACCGAGCGGGCGGCCCTGTTCTACGACAGCGTCCTCGACGCCGAGATCGTGGCGATGTCCTCGGCCGAGGCGGCCGAGTTCTCGAAGCTCGCGGACACGACGTACCGTGACGTCAACATCGCCCTCGCCAACGAGTACGCGGCCTACGCCGACCGGGTCGGGGTGGACATCCGCGAGGTCATCGCGGCCGCGAACTCGCAGCCGTACTCGCACATCCACCAGCCGGGGATCGGGGTCGGCGGGCACTGCATCCCGGTCTACCCGCACTTCCTGCTGTCACGGGCCCCGGAGCTGACGCTCGTCGCCCGATCGCGGGAGGTCAACGACGGCCAGATCGATGTCGCCATCGGCGCCATCCGTGACGCGTGCGGAACCCTCACGGGCGTGCCGGTCCTCGTCCTGGGGCTGACGTACCGGGACCACGTCAAGGAGCTGGCATACTCGCGCGGCATCGCCCTCGTGGAGGCGCTCGTGGCCGCCGGTGCCCGGGTTCTCGGCCACGACCCGCTGCTTTCCGACGACGAGGTCCTGGCGCTCGGCGCGGAGCCATGGCCCTGGGGCGCGACGTCCGATGCCCGGGCGATCGTGACCCAGACGGGCGACCCCCGCTGGCTCCATCTCGACCCGGCCTGGTTCCCGGGCCTGGCCGTCCTCGTCGATGGGCGGAACACGCTATCCACGCTCCCGCTCCCAGCCGGCGTGCGGTACCGCGGCATCGGGGTCCCGGCCGCGAAGTAGCCCGGCTACGCTTCGCGAGTGAAGATCGTCTGCATCGTCGGGACGCGGCCGCAGCTCATCAAGGCCGCGGCGCTCCAGCCTGCCCTCCGGGCGAGGCACCACGAAGTGTTCGTGGACACCGGCCAGCACTGGGACGAGGCGATGGCCGGCTCGTTCTTCGCCGAGCTCGGGCTGGCCAGGCCGGATCACAGCCTGGGGGCCGGTGGCGGCTCCCACGCGGAGCAGACCGCGGCGATGCTCCGTGGCCTCGAGCCACTCCTCGCCGCCGAACAGCCAGATGTCGTCCTCGTCTACGGCGACACGAACTCCACCCTCGCCGGCGCGCTCGTCGCGGCGAAGCTCGGCCTGCCCGTGGCTCACGTCGAAGCCGGACTCCGGAGCTTCGATCGGCGGATGCCCGAGGAGCTCAACCGGATCGTCGTCGACCACCTGTCGCGCTGGCTCTTCGCGCCGACCCCGGCGGCCGTCGACAACCTCCGGGCAGAAGGGATCGCGGCCGGCGTGGCTCTCGTCGGCGACCTGATGCAGGACCTCGCGGCGCGCGTCGCGGCCGAGGTCAGGGACCCGGCCGCCCTCGACGAGGTCGGCTCCCGCCTTGGCCTGGTGCTGGAGCCGGGGCGCTACCTGTTTGCAACGGTCCACCGCCAGGAAAACCGCGAGCCGTTGGCGATGCGTGCTTGGGGCTCGATCCTCGCTGCCGCGTCGGCACCCGACCGCCCCGTCGTGCTGGCCCTCCATCCGGGCACGAGGATCGCGATGGACCGCGAGGCCCTCGAGCGCGACCCGAACGTCCTGATCATCGAACCCCAGGGCTACCGGACCTCGCTGGCCCTCCAGCTCCACGCGGCTGCCGTGCTCACCGACTCCGGCGGCGTCCAGCGCGAGGCCGCCTGGCTCGGCGTGCCGTGCCTCGTCCTCCGCAGCTCCACCGAGTGGGGCGAGCTCGTCGCCGGCTCGGACGGCCGGATCGTGGTCGTGGGCCTGGACCCGGAGCGTGCGGCGCGGGAGCTGGCCCGGCTGGCGCCGATCGCGGTTGCACCGCAGCTCGCTGCCCAGCGGGCGGCCAGGCTGAAGCTGCAACCGGCCGGCGCGGCCGAGGCGATCCTGGCAGCTCTCGATCGAGAGGCCTGACCGGGTGCGTGTCGTGATCCGGCGGGCGGCCGGTCCACGGTGCGGAGGGCCGCCGCGCTCACCGCCGCCTCAGCCCGCGGCAGCGCCGCCGCCCGCGGACCCCGGGATGCCCGCGGCGGTCAGGAGCCCGGGGTCGACGACCGGCGGCAGCCGCTCCGGATGGCCGCCGGCACGCCGGACCTCGGACCGCTCCTCGTGAACCAGGACGACGTCGCCGGGCTCGCCGGCCGCGACGACGTTGCCGCCCTCGAGGAGGATGGCGTGGTTGCAGAACTCCCGGGCCCACGACATGTCGTGGGTCACCAGGACGATCGCCCGGGCGGCCCGCATCAGCTCCACGACCCGGGCCTGGCTCTTGGCCCGGAACGTCGCGTCGCCGGTCCCCAGGACCTCGTCGAGGAGGAGGACGTCCGGCTCCACCGCGGTCGCGATGCTGAACCCGAGCCGGGCGTTCATCCCGGAGCTGTAGGTCTTGATCGGGGCGTCGATGAACTGGCCAAGGTCGGCGAATTCGATGATCCCGGGCATCCGGGCGAGCATGTCGGCGTGGGCGATGCCCATGAACGCGCCGGCCAGGAGGATGTTGTCGCGGCCACTGAGCTCGGCATCGAAGCCGGCGCCAAGGGTCAGGAGGCTGGAGATCCGGCCGTTGACCTCGATGGCTCCCTCGTCCGGCATGAGGATCCCGGCGAGGACCTGGAGGAGGGTGCTCTTCCCGGCCCCGTTCGGCCCGATGACGGCCAGCGATTCGCCCGGCGGGACCCGGAACGAGACGTCGCGGAGGGCCCAGAAGTGGCCCGGCCCCTCGCGCCGTCGGGCGAGGTTCTTGAACGACTCACGGACCGTGTTCTTGCGGGTCAGGCGGAGGTTGTACCGGACGCCGAGGGTTTGAACGTCGATCGCGTCGGCCATCAGATGACCTTCGCGAAGGCCGGTTCGAGGCGCCGGAAGACGAGCGTGGCGACGAGGAGCAGGCCTAGCGACGCGAGCAGGACGAGGCCCACGGCCAGCCAGTCGGGGGCGTGGCCGTCGTAGATGAGGTCGCGGTAGGCCTCGAACAGGGTCGCGAACGGGTTGAGGTGGTAGATGACGCCGATCGCGGGCTGGTCGGCCGTCAGGCGGGCGATCTGGTCGGCGCCGTAAAGGGCCGGCGAGAGGTAGAACCAGATCCGGAGGACGTGGCCGGCGACGTTGCCGACATCGCGGTAGAAGACCGTGATCGCGGCCGCCAGGAGGGCCACGGCCAGCGAGAACACGAACTGGACGAGGGCAACGGCCGGCAGCGCCACGACCCAGACCGTGAGGTGGTCGCGGTACAGCAGGACGAGCATGGCGAAGAGCGGGATCAGGCCGAAGGCGAAGCTCGCGACGCCACCGGTCGCGGCCGCCATCGGCAGGACGACCTTCGGGAAGTTGACCTGCTTGATGATCCGCTCGCGGGTCGTGATGCAGGTGACAGCATCGGCGACGCTGCTCGAGAACCACTTCCAGGGCAGGATCGCGCAGAACACGAAGAGCGGGTAGGCGGGGATGTCGGTCCGCAGGATGATCGAGATCAGGAGGACGTAGACGAGCATCGTCAGGAGCGGATCGAGGATCCACCAGACGTTGCCGAGGACCGTGTCCGCGCCGCGCTTCTTGAGGTCGGCCCGGACGAGGTACAGGATCAGCCGGCGTCGGGTGGCGATCTCGCTCGCGGTGTCGCGGAGGGTCTGGAGAATGCCCGGGCGGACGGGTCGGTACGCGTCCCGGATCGCCTCACTGGTCTGGGTCATGCCGGGCGAACGTTACCATCGGCGGCCCGCCGATCAGGGCGGCGGCTCGCCCGGCAGACGGCGGAGGGCCACGTGCGATACTCCCGGCGTGTCCGCGTGTGATCGCGACCCATGGATCGTCATGTGCGAGACCGAGCGGACCCGGTGGGGGACGGTGACGTGCGGCCGCGGGCGCACCCCGTCCACGAGCAGTCGCGTCCGGCTGGCACCCCGTTGCGGGCGGTGATCGCTCGGAAGTTGGCCAACGAGATCCTCTCGCGAACCGAGTCCGGGGGGCAGCGCGGGCGTCGGTCCGGGTCCTCGTCGTGAGCGCCATCGTCGCGTTCGTCCTGAACGACGTTCGCCACGATTCGCGGGTCCTGCGGGAGGCGGCCACGCTGTCCGCGGCAGGCCACCCGGTCACGATCGTGGGCCGGACGGTGGACCCGTACGCGGCCTTTGCCGAGCGAACGGTGACCGCGGCCGGCGGCCCGCTCATCCGCGTGCCGGTGGCCGGTGGGCCGCTCCGCTGGGCCCTCCTTGCCCGGCGGCCGTGGCGCCTGCCGGCGGCGCTTGCCGTG
>JBFMEV010000056.1:0-16892 GCA_040752335.1 Chloroflexota bacterium | reverse complement strand
CCGGACCCGCCGGCCCTCCGCCGGCGGCGGCCCGGAGCGGAGATCGCGGACGAGGACGAACACGAACGACAGGGCCACGGCGCCGGCCGCGCCGGCCAGGTACACGGCCAGCGGCAGGCGGCTTTCGAAGGTCTTCGACAGAGCGTGGGCGGCGACGCCGGCGGGAAGGCCCAGGAGCCCGAGCCAGAGGCCGAGCGCGACACCCGCCGCCCTGGCCGACCGCCGACTCACGCCGGGCCCCGGCGCCGGAGGAAGTACGCGAGCCCGCCGCCGATCAGGAGCCCGACGATCGCGATCGGGATGAGGTAGTCCGCGGTGGCATCGCCGCCGGCCCCGCCGCCCGTCGGGCCCGGGGTGGGGGAGGCGGCCTGCGCCGGAGAGGGGGTCGGAGCGGCGGCGCTCGGCTCATCGGTCGGCGACAGCGTGGCCGCTGGTGTCGGCACCGGTGGGGCCGGGACGGCCACTGAGAACGTGATGGTCACCCGGTCGATCTCTCCGTCCTCGCTGGACTTCGTGGTCGACTCGATCGTGTAGCTGCCGGCGCCGAGCGGGGCGAACGTCGCCCGCATCTCCTTGACGCCGATCGCCGCCGGGACCCCCCGGGCGATCTCGGTCCCGGACGCGTCCTTCAGGACGATCGACGACCCCTCATCGAGGCCCTGGCTGTAGGTCAGCACGATCTCGGCCGGCGGCTCCGTCAGGACGGCCCCGTCGGCCGGCGTGGAGCTGATGAGCTCGGCATGCGCGAGCACAGCCGACGGGGCGGAGAGCAGGAGCAGAAGCAGGCCAGCCCCTGCGGCCCTGGCACGTCGGGACGGCCCGCGGCCTCGGCCTCGATCGCGGGATCGGGACAATTGCATGGCCGAGAGTGTACGAAGCCGCGTCCTCGGCCGCCGCGGGGCGCCGCGTGGCGGGTCCCCGGGGCGGCTGCGGTATCGTTCGCGAGACGCATCCATCGGTGTCGCCGCGACCCGGAAGCCCAAGGGAGCCCTGCCTGCCCATGCTCGTTCCGACCATCGAGTTCAGCGATGAGCGGCTCGCCAACGGCCTCCGCCTCATCGTCGCCGAGGACCACCTCGCGCCGGTCGCGGCGGTCAACATCTGGTACGGCGTCGGTTCCAAGCACGAGCAGCCCGGCAAGACCGGCTTCGCCCATCTCTTCGAGCACGTCATGTTCCAGGGCTCGGCCCACGTCTCGAAGGCCGAGCACATCAGTCTCATCCAGTCCGTGGGCGGGACGATGAACGGCACGACCTGGCTGGATCGCACCAACTACTTCGAGACCATGCCCTCGCACCAGCTGGAGCTGGCGCTGTGGCTCGAGGCCGACCGGATGGGCACGCTCCTGGACGCCCTCAGCCAGGACAACCTCGACAACCAGCGAGACGTCGTCAAGAACGAGAAGCGCTGGTCCTACGACAATCGACCGTACGGCTCGTGGTGGGAGCGGATGCTCGCCGGCCTGTTCCCGGATGACCACCCCTACCACCACTCGACCATCGGCTCGATGGCCGACCTGGACGCCGCCTCGCTCGACGACGTCAAGGGCTTCTTCCGGACCCACTATGCGCCGAACAACGCCGTCCTCTCGATCGTCGGCGACGTCGACCGGGGGCAGGTCCGGCGCTGGGTGGAGCGCTACTTCGGCGGGATCCCGGCCAACCCCGGCCTGCCGGTCACCATCGCCGGCGCCGACCTGCCGCCGGTCCTGGGGGGCGAGCGGCGCGAGGCCGTCGCCGACCGGGTGCCCCACGCCCGGATCTACTGGGGCTTCCGGTCGCCGGTCTTCGGCGATCCCCGGCTGGACGCCCTCGACCTCGCCGGCCAGATCCTGGCCGGTGGCAAGGGCAGCCGACTCCACCGGCGGCTGGTCCGGGACGAGCGCCTGGCCCTCGACGTCAGCCTGAGCTCCGCCGGCTGCGTGCTGGGCGCGTCGGTGACCGCCGGCTGGGCGACGGCCCGCCCGGGCATCGATCTCGCCGTCCTGGAGGCCGCCTACTGGGAGGAGCTCGAGCGCCTGGCCACGACCCCGCCATCGGCCGACGAGCTGGAGCGGGCCAAGGCCCTGACGGAAGCGGACGAGCTGGGCGCCCTCCAGCGGGTGGAGGAGCGGGCCGACCGGCTGTCGATGTACGCCACGCTGTTCGACGACCCCGATCTCGTCAACCGGATGCTGCCGCGCTACCTGGCCGTCACCGCCGAGCAGATCCGCGATGTCTGCCGCGACGTCTTCCGGGCGGACAATCGGTTGGTGATGGTCTTCCAGCCGGCCGAACAGGCCGTCGCCGACGCCGAGGCGGCCGCGTGAGCGCGGATCGGGCGGTGGTCGTCGCCGAGCGTCCTGCCGCCGCCGAGCCGCGGCCGTACGCCTTCCCGGACGTTGCGCGCGGGTGCCTTGCGAACGGTCTCGCGGTCATTGCCGTCGACATGCCCGGGCGGCCGCTGCTGACCGCCTCGCTCGTGGTCCCGGGCGGCGCCACGGAGGAGCCGGCCGATCTCGCCGGGGCGACGACGCTCATGGCCCGGGCGATCACCGAGGGCACCCGGTCCCACGATGCCGTGGCCCTGGTGGAGGCCCTGGAGCGGCTCGGCGCGACGCTCCATGCCGAGGCCGGCTGGGACGCGCTGGCGATCTCGCTGGATGTGCCGGCCGGGCGCTTCGCCGCCGCCCTCGACCTCGTGGCCGAGGTCGCCGCCGAGCCGACGTTCCCGGACGCCGAGGTCGAGCGGCTTCGCGAGGAGCGCCTCAACGACATTCTCCAGGCCCGGGCCGATCCGCGGCGGCGGGCCGAGGACGCCTTCATCGGCACGGTCTACGCGCCGTCGTCGCCGTACCACCGCTCGTCTGCCGGGACCACCGAGACCGTCGGGCGCCTGGACGCGGCGACGTCCCGGGCGGAGCTGGCCCGGCGCTTCGATCCCGCCCGGATGACCCTCATCGTGGGCGGCGACCTGACCGGCCTGGACGTCGAGCGACTGGCCGTCGAGCGCTTCGGCGGCTGGACGGCGGATCCCGCAGCGATGGCGCCCGGCCCCATCGATGCCACGCCCGCGGCGTCGCACCGGCGGCTTCACGTGGTCCATCGACCGGGCTCCGTCCAGACCGAGATCCGGATCGGCCATCCCGGGGCGCCCCGCCGGATCCCCGACTTCCACGCCCTGTCGGTAATGGGTGCGATCCTGGGCGGGCTCTTCAACTCGCGCCTGAACCGGGTCCTCCGCGAGGAGAAGGGCTACACCTACGGGGCCCACGCCGGCTTCGACCTCCGGCGCGCCGCCGGGCCATTTGCCGCCCGCGCGGCGGTCGATTCGGCGGTCACCGTGCCGGCCATCCGCGAAACCCTGGCCGTCCTCGAGGCCATCGGCGGCGGCGTCAGCCAGGCGGAGCTCGACGAGGCCCGCGATTACCTCGTGGGCGTCTTCCCGCTCCGCTTCGAGACGGCCGGCGCCGTCGTGGGGGCGCTGAGCGGGCTCGTGGTTCATGGCCTCCCGGACGACGAGCTGGCACGCTACCGGCCGGCGATTCAGGCCGTGACCCGGGACGACGTGGCGGCGGCCGCGGCCGCCCACGTCCATCCCGACGAGCTGGCGATCGTCCTCGTCGGCGACGCCGACGCGTTCCTGCCGGACCTCGAAGCGGCCGATCTCGGGCCGATCGAGATCGAGCGCGACGCGCCATCGCCGGACCCGGAGGCCAGCGACGACGAGGCAGCCTGAGAATCCCGCGGCGGGCCCGGATCCGGCCAGCGACCGCCCGCCCACCGGCGCAGGATCGATCGTCGCCCGATTCCCGGCGCTGACCTCACCGGTCTACCGTCGGCTGCTCCTCGGCAACAGCCTCGCGACCCTCGGCGCGTTCATGCAGGCCACGGCCCAGGGCTGGCTCGTCCTGCAGCTGACGAACTCGCCCGCGCTGCTCGGGCTCGTCGGGGCGATCGCCGGCCTGCCCACCCTGTTCCTCGCCGTCCTGGCCGGGGTCCTCGCCGACCGGCTGGACCGGCGCCGCCTCCTGGCGTGGACGTACGGTGCGGCGGCCCTCCTCTCGGCGATCCTGGCAGCGCTGACCCTGACCGGGACCGTTGAGTACTGGCACGTCGCGGTCATCGCCTTCGCCGGCGGCGTCCTGCTCACGATCCAGATGCCAACCAGCCAGGCGATCGTCTCGACCGTCGTGGACCGGGCCGTCCTGGGCAGCGCGATCGCCCTCAACTCCGCCCAGTACAACCTCACCCGGATCGTGGGGCCGGCAATCGCGGGGCTGGCGATCGCGGCCGGCGGCCTGGCCGTGGGCTTCGTCGTCAATGCCGCGGCCCTGGCGGTCGTGGCGGTCCTGTTCGGCCGCCTGCCGCTGCCGCCGACGCGGACCCTGGGCCGGCTCCAGGCGGCCCTGTGGGGCGATCTTCGCGACGGCGTTCGTCACGTGGCCGCGGACCCGGTCCTCTCGACCCTCGTGCTCCTCGCCGCGGCGCCAGCCCTCTTCATCCTGAGCTACCTCGTCTTCCTGCCGGTCTATGCCCGCGACATCCTCGCGATCGGCGCGCCGGGCCTTGGGCTGCTGACCGGCTCGATCGGTGTCGGGGCCCTCACCGGGGCCCTGCTGATGGCGTCGCGGCGGCCCTCGGGCGGCAGCGGCCGCCTGGTCCTTGCCGGACTCGCCTCGATGTCGATCTCGCTGGCGACGTTCGCCCTGTCGACCTCGGTGATCCTCAGCTGCGCGGCCCTGGCGGTCCTCGGCGCCAGTCAGGTGGCCTACTACTCGACGACCAACACGCTGCTCCAGGTCCGGGTGCCGAGCCGGCTGCGCGGCCGCGTCGCCAGCCTCTACGTCCTGACGTCGATCGGACTGATCCCGCTCGGCAACCTCGTCGCCGGGGCGGTCGCGGAGCGCGTCACCGTCCCACCGGTCCTCGCTGCCGGTGGGCTGGCGTCCCTCGCGATCGCGGTCACCGCGGCGCTCGTGCGGCCGGAGATCCGCCGGCTCCGGGCGGTCGATCTCGGCGCCAGGTCGGCTGGCGCTCCGCTCCCCACCGATGCCACCGCAGCGCCGCCCGCCGCTGCCCTCCCCGCCACCGCACCTGCCGTCGATCCGATCGCCACCGATGCCGCCGCCGACCGGCCGGCGGAGGCCTGAAACCTTTTCCTGCCCGCGGTTCTCAAGACAGTCGAACGGACCGGTCAATCAACCGGCAGAACGACGAGGGGACACGCGATGGTGGAACGGTTCGGCCTTCGGGCCGCGCGGATGATCGGGGTCGCGCTGGTGAGCCTGCTGCTCATCGTCGGCGGCGCCTTCGCGGCCGATCAGCTGGCCAACTCCGGCAGCGGCTCGCACGACAGCGCGCCGACGGCGACGCACGAGCCCGAGGCGACCGAGATGCCCGAGGCCTCCGATGACGCGGAGGAGAGCCCGGACGCCAGCGACGAGCCCGACGATGATGCATCGGCCAGCCCGGATGCGAGCTTCGACGACGAGGACGACGTCGAGGATGTCGACGACGACGATGCGACTGACTCGCCCGACGCCACGTTCGATGACGACGAAGACGAGGACGACGAGGACGACGAGGACGACGACGAGGACGAGGACGAGGACGATGACGCCAGCGCGTCGCCCGACGCGGCCTTCGACGACGACGAGGACGACGACTCCTCGGACGATACCGGCCAGAGCTGACCTGCCCCGACCGTACCTGCCGGGACGTGACCAACGGCACCCCGTGGTTGGCCACCGTACGCGTCACCATGGACTCGAGCCCATCCGGCGACTCGCCGGATGGGTCGGGGCCGTGGAGGGGACCGATCGACACTACGACCGCTGGCTGGCCCGCCGCCAGGCCGAGCGATGAGCACACGATCGTGGCCGCTGTCCTGGACGGCGACCGCGACGCCTTCCGGGTCCTCGTCGACCGGGAGTCGTCCGCGGTGGTCCGGGGCTGTTACCGGGTCCTCGGCGACATGGCCGAGGCCGAGGACGTCGCCCAGGAGGCCTTCGTGACCGCCTACCGGTCGCTCGCGACCTGGCGCGGCGAGGGGCCGTTCGGCGCCTGGCTGTCCCGGATCGCGCTGCGCCTGGCCGTCCGCCAGGCCGCGAAGCGAAAGACCGTGACGTGGGTCCGACCGATCTCCGACCAGGCCGGGCATGACGACCGCCTGGAGTCCCTGCCCGCCGGACGCGCCAGCGACCCGGAGGGCCTGGCCCTTCGGGGCGAGCGCCAGCGCTCGGTCCGCGACGCGGTCGCCCGGCTCGACGAGCCGTATCGCGAGGTGGTCGCGCTCCGCTTCTTCGCCGAGCGTTCGCTCGACGAGATCGCGACGATCACCGGCCGTCCCCTCGGGACCGTCAAGACCCATCTGCACCGCGGCCTCATCCGGCTGCGAGGCCGACTCGAGGAAGGAGGCGACCGATGAGCCAGTCGCCCGGATCCTTCCGCCCGAGCGAGCTCGACGGGGCGGACTCGGGCCAGCGTGACGCCGACCTCGCGACGGCCCTGGCGATGGCCCGCGAGCTCGAGGCCGCGCTGCCCGCTGCCTCCGTCGCACCCTCGGCCGACTTCAGCGACCGGGTCATGGCCGCCGTCGCACGGGAGCCGGCGCCCCGCCCGGCCGGGTTTCTCGCCACGCTCCGGGCCCGCCCGGGCGTCGCGGGCCTGGTGGCCAGCGTCCGCGAGGCGTGGGCCGTCGTCGGCAGCGGCCCGGGACGGCCGATGCGGGCCCGCGGGCTGGCGCTGGCCTACGTCGTCGCGGTTCTCGTGATCGGCACGTCGATCACCGGGGTGGCCGGGTACGGCGCTGCCGGCGCGCTCGGCCTGCTCGATGTCGACGCCACGCCGACGCCGTCCGTCCAGGAGACGCTGCTGCCGTCGCTCACGCCCAGCCCCCAGCCGGAGCCGACGACCAGCCCATCGCCGCCTCCGACCGAGCCCGCCGGGTCCGCCGAGCCGAGCGGATCCGTGGAGCCGGACGGCAGCTCGGAGCCCGAGGAATCCGACGACCACGTTGGCGCGACCCCGGCCGCCACCCCGGACGAATCGCCCGCCGAGTCGGACGACAGCGGGCCCTCGCCGTCGCCGAGCGGGGACGACGACGACTCGCCATCGGGCTCGGACGACTCGCCCGGCCCCTCGGACACGCCCAAGCCGTCCCAGACCCCGAACTGATGGATACGAGCGGCGCCCTCCGCTCGTCGCTGCGATTCGCGAGACCTCGGCCTGGCTACTCGACGAGGCCGACGCCCTTCAGGTGGTAGAGGCCGTCGGTCTCGAGGCTGATCGTCAACACGCCGCCGCTGCCGTTCACCTGGAAGTTGTAGACGATGGCCTGGATCGCGAACGAGCTCGTTGAGCTGCCATTGACCTTCACCAGGCTGTTGGCGGCGTAGATGGTGCCCGATAGGTCGAACGTCGTGTTCGCGCCGTTGAGGTCGATGTTGCCGCATTCCGGGGTGCAGTCCCGGTCGCCGAAGATGATCAGGCCCTCGTACTTCGTGGTCGTGATCGCCTGCCACTCGATCGTCGACGCGGAGCCGTTGAACGTCAGGTCGCCGGTGCAGCCGGAGGTGACCCCGCCGCTGCAATAGGCGTCGTCGGGGAAGTCGCCGTTGTAGATAAGGATCCCGCCGCCGAAGGACTGGGTCCCGGCGTCCACCGACCGCATGCTCGCGCCACCGCCGGAGGTGGACAGCCCGCCGCCGCCGATGTAGTAGATCCCGGGCTCCATGTAGAACATCCCGGCGTTCAGCTGCAGCCCGCTCGGGTAGTAGCCGGGCCACATCCGATAGGAGTGCCCGTCATAGGCCCCCCCGAAGACGCAGGCGCCCGGCGGCGATGTGATCGCCGAGGACGCCGAGCCGTCGAGGAAGTCGCAGCCGTTGGGGATCGCCTTCGTCTCACCCGGCTCGAGGGTGATCATGCCCAGGTTGTCCGGGACGGCCGGCGCGGCCAAGCCTTCGAGCGGATCGCCCGAAACCTGGACGTCCGTCCCCTGGACGTTGCAGCCGGTCGCGCCGCCGCTGACCTGGATGTCGCCGACGGCGTCGCAGGAGGGTGCGTCGACGGCCCCATTGCCGCTCAGCAGGAGCGCATCGGGAGAGCAGTTCGAGTCGACGTGGATCGCCCCGCCGACGGTGATGCTCGAGCCGGGGGCGCCGGTGATCTTGGACTTGGCGCAGCCGGTTGGATCGAGGCTCAGGAGGGAGTAGGGGAGAGTGAGATCGGAGGAATTCTCGGCCGTGGCGATGGCACCGGTGTGGACGTTCGCCAGCCCCAGGACGCCGGCGAAGATCGACGGCCGGGTGTTCTCGATCTGCACCTCGATGTGGCCCGGGAACAGGCTGAACTCGCTCTCCGGCCCCGGCGGCACCTTGACCGTGATGATTCTGCTGGCCGGATCGATGCCCTCGGCGTCGAGATAGGCCTCGGCGACGTCGCACGCGGCGTTCACGTGCTTGAGCTGGGCGCTCGCCTTCTGGGCCCCGGACCGGTCGTCGCAATCGCCCTGGTACGTGCCGGTCGCCGTGGGGATGTAACGAGCCCCTGCGAGGGCCGCGGCATCGGCCGCGTTCTGCTGGGTCCGCCGATCGACCAGGCTCTGGCCGGTGTCGAAGACGAGCGCCGCGATGGCGATGATCGCCACCAGTCCGCCGGCGAAGATCACGAGAACCTGACCCCGCTCATCGCGCCGGCCGCGGTGGGTCAGGGGCCGCGACAGCTGCTCAGTGATTGACGACAAGGGTCGAGCTCCCTTCTACCGTGATCGCCGGAACCGGCAGTGGCAACAGCAGGGTGAACGTGGTCTGGGCCACGACCGTGACGTTGTCGCCGCGCTGATTGCTGGTGACCCAGCACGGATTGGATGGTGACGAGGGACAGGTCTGGGCGGGGAACGTAATCGTGTTCAGGATCCCGACCGCGTACTTCCGGACCGCGTCCTTGACGTCCTCGCCGGTCGGATCGTCGCTCACGTCCGTGCCCCCGGGCATGGGCCCGGACGAGGTTCCCGCCTCGGACCCGTGGACGATCGCGTAGCGGGCGCCCTCGCGGACGGCGTTGTTGAGCACCTGGACCGTGTACACGTAGCGCCCGAACTCGATGATCCCGTAGAGCAGGAGCAGGAAGAACGGCACGACGAGGGCGAACTCGGTCAGAGCCTGGCCGAACCAGCCGCGACGCCGCGAACCCGCGTTGCGAATCGTCATGGGACGGGCAGGTCCGAGATCCGGAAGAGGCTTTGCCGGGCGAACGTCACCTGCAACGGCGACCAGCCCAGGATGTTGAAGTTGAAGAACGGGCTGAAGGTATACGTCGCGGTCACGTGGACGATGCACGGCGGATCCGTCGTCGAGACGTGGCAGTCCCCGGCGCCATCGTAGCTGTCGCAATCCTGGGCGGGCGGGCCGTTGGGCTCGACGACGCAGGTGATCACGGGGTTGTCGCAGGTCTCGTGGTTGACCGTGCCGCCGGGCTCGCTGTAGTTCTCGAGGTGGCTGCCCCAGGCCGCGGTGCAGGCCCGGCGCTCCATCTCGGCGAAAGTGACCGGCGGATTGCCGAGCGTCGGGTCCCAGTACGACGACTTGAACGTGCCGTAGTCAGCGGCCTCGCGGGCAGCCGATTCGATCGCCACCATGCTGTTGTAGAGCCGCCCGAAGTCGGCGATCGCGACGACGATCAGGAGCAGGACCGGCGCGATGAGCGCGAACTCGGTGAGGGCCTGGCCGCGCTGGCTGTGTCGCGCGGCACGGCGCGGCAGGAGGCGAACCGGACGGAACGCCTCGGGCGGATGAACGCGGTGACCCCCTGTCATCACGCTCAGGACGGTAGCAGCGGGTACCTTGCGGTCGCAATGACAGCCAGAGGTACCACCAACCCCACACAAAGGTACCGGACCGCCCCCCACGCCCCCCGCATCGAGCTCGTCATGGTGACGGGATTCGTTCCCGACACTCGGTCGGGTCCCGCGCCGCCGCCGTGATCGGCCTGGTTCATGAGAATCGCGACACATGAGCGTGGCCGCGCGCGATTCCGGTTAGATTCGCGGGGGGGCCGCGCCTGGCCGAGCGTGGACGGCGCCGATTCCATGAACCAGGCGCATCAGCCGGACCGACCGTCGCGGTCAACGACGCCCTCGTGAATCACGGCTAGCGGACGAGGCCCTTCAGGCTGAGGTGGTAGAAGGCGTTCGGGTCGTAGGGCATCTCCAGGACGGCCGCCCCGCCGACCTGCCAGGTGTCCGAGATGATCTGGACCGCGGCGCAGTTCCTGTCGGCGGCGGTCACGTCGCAGCCCGTCGTCTGGTCATTGCCCAGGATCGAGACCTCGCCGCAGGCGGCGTAGATCGTGCCCGAGAGGTTCAGCGACGACGACCCACCGACCGCGATGTCGCAGCGCTTCGAATTCGGGTCGGTGGCGAAGATCGCCGCGGCGCTGCCGCGCCCGTCCTGCCACAGCAGCATCCCACCGTAGGGGCAGCCACTCGTGCTGTAGGGCGGACAGGGCGTCACGAGATCGAGGCCGGTGAGGTCGAGCCGACCGCCGCCGGCCATCGACAGCTTCTGCTGGCAGCCGTCCATCGTCGACTGCGTGCCGGCGATGCAGGCCTCCTCGAACGCCTGCGAGGCGTCGGTGCTGAAGATGAGGACCCGGCCCGCCGCCGAGGTCAGGATCCCGCCGGTGTCGTCGATCCCGCCGCCCGCGATGATGTAGATCCCCGGGTTGAGCGTGACCGAGGCCCCCGGCGTGCCGATCTTCCAGCCGCCGTAGTACGTCCCGGGCTCGAGGGTCACGGCGTCCTTGAGCATGCACTGCTTCGGGGAGAGCGCCGTCGAGGGTGGCCCGGTCCCGCACTGCCGGGTGGGCAGATCGGTCGGCGACGGGGGGCGGATCAGGGCCAGCGGATCGCCGACGTACGACGCCCCCTCGTCGAGGTCGGGGTCGGGGTGCTCGTTGGCCAGGTCGATGCAGACGCCGGTCACCGGCGGTCCCGGCGAACAGGCCGAGGAGGTACCGTTCTGGTCGCAGGCGCCACGGACGAACAGCGCCGGGGCGACGAGCGTCGTGCCGCCGTCGAAGGTGATGGCGCCCTTGCTGGCGTCGCCGCACGCGTCGTCGGTGGAGACGGCGCCGAGGTCGTTGCCACAGTCGCTGTTGATCTGGATGTAGCCGCCAGGATCGGTCACGCCGGTCGCCGGGAAGATCGTGATGCCGCCGCCGCCGCCGCCGCCGTTGACCTTGGCCGAGGAGCACTTGTGAGGGTTGAGGGCCACGAGCGAGCTCGAGCCGCCGGTCATCCTGTCGTTTGCCGCGACGGCGGCTGACGACACCGGGATCTGGCCGAGGCCGATCAGGCCGGCGATGAAGCTGTCGTGGCTGTGGTCGATCACGACCTCGACGTAGCCGAGCTTGCCGGCGAACTCGCCGGCGCCCTCGCTCGGTGGGTAATTGACCGTGATCGTCGAGCCGTCGGCCGTCCCGACACCGGGACACGGCGCCGAGGTGTCCGTCCGGGTGGCCTGGAAGCCGTTCTCGATGGCGTAGAAGCAGGCCGCCGTCCACATCGCCGAGGTGTCGAGGGTCGGATAGATGTAGCGGGCGGCGGCGACGGCGCCCGGGTCCGCGGCGTCCTGCTCGTGGCGCTTCATCGCGAACACGAAGCCGATATCCACGACGAGCGCGCCGATCAGCAGGAGAGCGACCAGGCCCCCGGCGAAGACGACGATGATCTGACCCTGCGACTGCCGGACCATGAGGCGCGCGATCGAGCGGGCCGGGCTACGGGATGTCTTCATTGCTGTCGGTGGATAACCTCAGTGACGACGGCGCGCAAGGTGACGTTCGACGGGATCACGAGGAACCCGGCGAGCGGCGGTGCCCACTCCATGCAGGCATAGGCGGTGACCTGGTTGAACGGGATGTCGCTGGCCGGGTCGTCGGCGTCGGTGGTCATGCCCTGGGCGCAGGCCAGGCTGTTCATGGTCGTCGTGGGATCGATCCCGGCGATTCGGCATTGGACGAAGGTGTTGTCGACGCCGCCCTCGATCGCCGGGTGGTCGGCGAGCGGGAAGCCCGACGCCGCCGAGTAGTCCGGCGGCGACGGCATGGGTGTCCCGGCCGGGACGAACCCTGACCAGCAGGCATTCACGTGGACCGACGTCGGCGGCGTGCCCCAGACGCTCGAGCGGGCGTGGTCGGTCATGTTCGGCCAGGGATACGGATCATTCGGGTTCGCGGGGCCGTCGCACGACAGCGGGAAGAGCCGGTAGGAAGGTGGCGGCGCCTGGGGATCGCGCCAGCCCGACGTCGGGCACGGCGCCGTGGCGCTGTGGATCGCGGCGTACCTGGCGGCTTCGCGTGCGACGTTCGTGACCTGCTGCTGGTAGAAGACCCACAGGCCGATGCTGATGATCCCGAAGATCGCCAGCAGGGCCAAGGGCGCGACGACGGCGAACTCGGCGACGCTCTGGCCGCGAACCCCGCACGGCCGGTTCAGACGGATCGCGATCGTGGCCATAGGATCAGTAGTCGGCGACCGTGAACGAGCGCGCTCGCTCGATGAAGAAGTTTCCCGACAGCGGCGCGATGTTGAGGTCGAGGAGCGGGATCGTGAGCTGGAAGACGGAGCTGAAGCGATAGCAGACGCGAACCTCCACGTAGGCGTGGAGCTGGCTGTCAACCGTGGGCGAGGGCGGCGAGAGGACCGCGGCGCACTCCGTCGGGACGCCGGCGCCCTCGTTGTACGTCGCCCCGCAGGTCGGGTCGATGCCGTCGTGGACGCAGACCATCGTCGGCAGGTCGACGCACTCGCCGCCCCCCGATCCCGGCGTCGAGTTCGGAAGGTCGTGGCCCTCGTCGCAGACCGATTGCCAGGCCATCCGGTGGATCAGCGCGTAGTTCTTCGGCTCGACCGAGGTCGCGACCTCCTGGACGTACTCCTGGGCCGCGACCTCGGCCGCCGTCCGGGCCATCGACTCGAGCGAGATCGCCGTCGCGAAGTAGCGCCCGAAGTCGGCCACGGTCAGGAGCAGGATGAGGAGGATCGGGATGACGAGGGCGAACTCGGCCACCGACTGGCCGCCTGGGGACGACCGGCCCGCAACGGCCCTCAACCGTTGTGGCCGGAGGCGCGCCGTGCGCGCGGGGCGCGCCGCGCGCGCGCCGACGCCGGGGGCCTCGGTCCTCACTCCCGTAACAGTAGCCACCGGCACCTTGAAATCCCAATGTCAGCCGAAAGTACCGGTGCGTCCCGGCCACGCTACGCTTGGTCGGTGATCGTCAGCTGCGGAGATCTCGCCGGACACGGGCCCAGGGCGATCTCGGCCGCGGCCGTCGCTGTCCGAGCCGCGGCCCGGGGTGCAGCGGTCCAGGTCGTGGGCATCGTGCCCGACGACCCTGACGGAGATCGGCGGCTGCTGGACCTGGCTGAGGCTGGCGTCGGGCACGCGGCGGTCCTCCGCGGCCCGGCACGGGCGCTCGAGGCGGCCGACCTCGACCTCGCCCTGCGCTACCTGCCCGAGGTCCGCGTGGTCGTCCTCGTAGAGCCGGTGGCCGCCGTCCTGGACGTCGCTGCCGGGCGGGCGGAGTGGTCCGGCGCCGCGCTCCTCGTCGTGGGTGGTCCCGAAGGTCCCGCGCTGCCCGACTCGGCGATCGTCCTCCAGCCGCCACGGTCCGACCCGGACGGCACGTTCGCCGGGTTCGTCGGGGCGCTGGCCGTCCACCTCGATGGCGGAGAGACGCCGGCCGACGCCTGGGCCGCGACGACCCGCGAGCTGGCGGTCGATCCGGCCTGAGCCGGGCGCGACGGGGATCGCCCGGCCGTTCGGTGCCGGGTCAGGGGCGCTGCTCGAAAGGCAGCTCGAGCGCTGCCGGACGGGCTGGCACCTCGAGCTCGCCGAGGGGCAGGATGAGCCCCGGTCCGTCGTTACGGACGTCGTTGACGGCCCGGCTCACCGGGTGGGCCTGAAGGCTGCCGTCCTCGGCCGGCACGAGCAGGCCAAGGAGCTCGCCCGGGTCCGGGATCGCCGGGTCCAGCCATCGATCCCAGGCGTCCTCCGGCACGACGACCGGCATCCGGTCGTGGATGGCTCGCATCAGCTCGTTGGGCCCGGTCGTCACGATCGTGAAGCTTCGGAGGATCTCATCGGTCTCGGGGTCGTGCCAGCCGGCCCACAGGCCGGCGAGGGCGAGGGGCCGGCCGTCGGCCCGGACCACCCGGAAGGGTTGGCGGACCTTGCCGTCGCGCCGCCACTCGTAGAACGAGTCGACCGGCACGAGCAGCCGCCGTCCGCGGCGCAGCGCTTCCCGGAAGACCGGCGACGTCGCCAGGGTCTCGGCCCGGGCGTTGAACATCCTGGCGCCGGCCCTCGGCGATTCGGCCCAGTGGGGGACGAGGCCCCAGCGATAGGCCCGGATCGCCCGGCGATCCTCGCGCTGGACGACGACCGCGGCCGCGTCGGTCGGGGCAACGTTGAACCGCCCGCCGGCGACCTCGTCGGCCGCGGCGAGGTCCTCGGCCCCGAAGATCTCGGCCAGCTCCGAGGTCGGTCGCTCCTGGGTGAACCGTCCGCACATCGCCGGTCTAGTATCGTCCCGCCGATGGACCAGCACCCGGAGACCCGCGGGCCCGACGCGCTCGACGCCGCCCTGGGTTCGCCGGGGCCGCTCGATCGTTCGGTCGCGATCGGCCTCGTGGCGCGCGGCCGAGAGCTCCTGGAATCCGGCGACTACGAGCCGGCCGCGCGACACTTCCAGCGGGTCACCGGCTTCGACGACCCGGCGATCACGGCCTCCGCCCTGCTCGGTCTCGGCGAGGCGGCCTACCGGCTGGACCTCGAGGACCAGGCCCTCGCCAGCTGGCTCGCGGTCCTGCGCTTGCCGGAGTCGCCGAGCACCTACCCGGCATGGCGCAACGTCGCCGCCGCGCGGGTTCGGGCGGGTGACTTGCGCGAGGCGATCGAGGCCTACCGCGAGGCCGATCGTCTCGCACCTGCCGGGGACAAGGCGGAGATCGCGGCCCGATTGGGCTGGCTGGCGAAGGAGACCGGCGACGCCGGCACCGCCCGACGCTACTTCGCCCGGAGCCGCGGCGACGGGCCGGCGATCCCGCTGGCATACGTCATCCTGGGGCTCACAGTCATCGTCTCGTTCTATGCCGAGTCAATCGGCGGCCGCGAGCTGCGGGCGGCCTTCACCCTCGACAAGTCGGCGGTCGAGGCGGGCGAGGTCTACCGGCTCCTGTCGGTCGTCCTGGTCCACGGCGGGATCCTCCACCTCCTCTTCAACATGTACGGCCTGTACCTCCTGGGCCCCCTGGTCGAGGGGATGTGGGGCACGGCCACCTTCGGGGCCTTCTACGTCCTGACCGCGATCGCCGCCTCCACAGCGAGCTTCGTCTTCAGCCCGGTCGACAGCGTCGGGGCATCCGGGGCGATCTTCGGCCTCGTGGGCGTGCTCATGGCCGGGACCCGGGCCCACAACCCGATCCTCGACCGGCGGGCCCGGGCGATCGTGCCCCAGCTTGGCGGCCTGGTCCTCTTCAACCTGGTCCTGGGCTTCTCAGTCCCGGGGATCGACAACGCGGCCCACATCGGGGGTCTCGTTGCCGGCCTGTGGCTGGGGCTGTTCGTCCCGCCGGGGCGCGTGCGGACGCTCCGGGGCTTCTGGCAGGGCGGCCGAACCGGCGAGGGCCTGCCGCCGATGCTGACGGCCACGATCGGGATCATCGCCCTGATCGGGGCAATCGCGGCCGGCCTGGCCTACGGAGGCCTCACCGGCATCGCCCTCTGACATGTTTGCCACCCTCCTCGGCGGCCTGCCGCGGCCCCCGCTGCCGGACCCTGACCGCCCGCACTCCGCCGCCGCCGTCCTTGATGCTCTCGTCGCGCGTGTGGTCGAGGCCCAGGAGGCGGCGGGCCTGGAGCTCGTCACCGATGGCCGGCTCCGCTGGCCGGACCCGGCCGGGCCGTTCGCCGGCCTCGACGGCCTGACGCTGGTGGACGGTCCGGCGGTCGTGGGCGGCGCCGCGCTCCGGGCGAGCCGCGAGCCTCGCTGGACCGGACCGCTGAGCCTCGAGGCCTGGAGCTTCGCCGCCCGGGCGACCGGCCGGCCGGTGAAGCAGGCGCTGCCGGGTCCATACTCCCTTGGACGGTGGCTGCTGCCGGGTGGGGCCGCCCCCGAGCGCGAGGCGTGGACGCTGGCTCTCGCAGCTGCCGTGAATTCGGAGATCGGGGCCCTCGCCGGCGCGGGCTGTCCGTTCATCGAGATCGAAGAGCGCACGGCAACCGAGATCGGCGAGGACGAGACCGAGCGGCGCCTGTTTCGCGATGCCCATCTCGTCGCGACCGACGGCGTTGCCGGCGTCCACCTGTCCCTCGCCATCGTCGGTGGCAACGCCGATCGCGCCGGCATCCAAACCATCCTCGCGGCGCCGTACGCCAGCCTCGCCGTGGATCTCATCGACGGGCCGGACAACTGGCGCCTTGTCCGCGGCGTCCCCGGCGACCGCGGCATCGTCGCCGGGGCCCTCTCGCCCCGCCAGCCGAGCGACGACGGGCCGGAGCTGCTGCTGTGGGCTGCCGGCTACGCCGCGTCCTCGAACCACCGCGGCCCGGACCGGGTGGGCCTGGCCACCGCCGGCAGCCTCGCGGCGCTGCCGTGGGCCGTCGCCGAGCGGAAGCTGCGGCGCCTCGGCGAGGCCGCGCGTCTGGCGGCGCTGCCGCGAGCCGAGGCGGCCACGCACATCGATCCCCGGGCGATCGACATCCGCAGCGCTGCGGCCGGCCGCTTCGTGCCGCCCGACGAACGCCCGCGACGCGACCCGCGACGCCCCCCGAGACACGCCCCGCAGCGTGACCCCCGACGCGGGAGGTCGCGCGGCGGCTGAGGAAGGGGCGCCGAGCAACGAGG
>JBFMEV010000055.1:0-17494 GCA_040752335.1 Chloroflexota bacterium | reverse complement strand
CATCCTCGGCGGCGTCGGCTCGCTCGCGTGGTGGCTCGGGGGTGCCGGCACGCCCGAGCGTCGAGGGGCGGTGGCTCGGGGCCTGATCGAGGGAATCAGCGTGTCGGCGACGGTCGGTGGATCCTCGCTCGCGGCGACCCTGGCGATCGCCGACTTCGGGATCGAGGAAGGGGTCCGCCTCGTGCCCGTCCGCATCCTCGAGTCGATCGAGCTGGAGCTCTCCATCCGGTCCACCGTGGCCGTGGCCCTGGCGGCTCCACCGCGTGTCTGCCTCGTGGGACCCGACTCGGCACCGGACGACGCTGGCCTCAGCGACCGTTGTTGGGGCGATCCCGATCTCTCCGCGCTCCTGGTCGCCCAGCTGGAGACCGACGCGGCCGGTCACCTGGCGCTGCCCGCCGATCGCCCGGTCACGGTCACGGCGACCATCGCGCGAGGCCACGAGCGCTGTGACTACCCAGCCGGGGCGTGGACCCTGGAGATCGACATCGAGCCGCTCGTGGACGGCCGCGCCGAAGGGCGGTTCGAGCTTCCCGCCAGCCGCGTCGAGGTGCCCCTCGAGCCGAGCGGCACCGCACTGCGGCTCGTCGAGCGGGGCGATTCGCGGTACTGCGGACTGGCCAGCTCCGTGTGGCGGGAGCAGGGCGAGCCGGCGCTGATCGCGCCGTAGGCGCGCGGCGCGGGCCCGACCAGCTACTGGACCGCGGCGACGATCACGTAGCGGCCGTACCACTCGTCAATACCGATCCGCCCGTCGATGGGATCCACCGCGATCGAATCGGCCTCGAGGTATGGACCGAAGCGGACCCATTTCGAGCCCGAGGCCAGGCTGGCTCGGGACACGAAGTAGTTGCGGTGACCGTTCGGCTGCCACGGGTCGGTGATGTAGACACCCCGGACCGTGAAGTCCAGCGAGCCTGTCCGCGGATCGTTGCCGACCACGTCCCAGCCGTTGAGAACCACGGCATGCGCCCCATTGAGCATCAGCAGGCCCGTCGGCTTGCCGTAGAACGCGACGCGCATGATCGCCTCGCGCAACGCCGCGTCCTGGTCGCTGAAGGCGAAGTCCCGGTAGACGTCGCGGTCCGTCGCACTCCAGCCGAACTGGTTGAGGGCATTCCGCCAGCCGTGCGGGTCGGAGCCCTCCGTGCCCGACTGGGGCTGGGTCATGTGCTCGCGCTCCCAGGCGAGGATCGCCGTCTGGACATCGAATGAGCGCGTCGGTTCCCAGGCGAAGCCGCCGGGCGCGGTCGAGCCGCCGTACGCGACCATGTTCAGCATCATCATCACGGCCGAGGCCGTGCAGGCCGAGACGTCGGGCTGCTGGTAGCGCACCGCCCGACCGTCATAGAGATTGCCGATCCAGCGCCCGTCCGGCGATTCGGATGGCAGCCCGGCCGCCTCGTGAGCGGTCGAGTCACGGATGGCCGCGGTCGAGCCAAGGACGATGACCCGCGTCGCGCCCAGGCGGACGATCTCGGCCCGGACCGCCGGCAGCAGGTAGTCGCCGGGCGTCAGGAGGAGCGGGCCGCGCAGCGGGGCCCCGGCGAGCGCGTCGGGGAATGTCGCCCCGGTGGCGAGATAGACCGCGGTCGCGGACTCGTACGTGGCGCGTGAGATCGCCAGCGAGGTGTCGTAGCGGTCGGTGCCGGCGAGCCGGATGACCGAGCCCGAGGTGTACGCGGCGAGCGCCTCCGCGACGGCGTTCGAGACGGCCGCCGCGCCGCCGAGCACGATGATCTCGGCCGGGGCCAGGCGCCGCAGCTCCGCCGCCACGGCCTCGGGCAGGCGGTCCGGCGCCACGAGCAGGACCGGCGCCCCGTTCCGGCCCGCCGCCGCGGCGCCGCCCAGGGCGTCGGGGAAGTTGGCCCCCGTGGCCACGTAGGCCTTCGCCACGCCCGGTGCGAAGGTCACCCTCGAGATCTCGGCCGAGGTCGCGTAGCGGTCGGCCCCCGCGATCCGGACGACGGGACCAGGCGTGTAGGCCCGCAGGGCCGCCCCGACGTCGGTCGACACGACGGACGTGCCGCCCAGGATCACGATCCGACCGGGTTTCAGCCGGCTGAGCTCGGCCCTCGTCGCATCCGGGATGGTGGTCCGCGTCACGAGCAGGGTTGGGGCATCCTCTGCGGCGGCGGCCGCGGCGCCGGCGAGGGCGTCGGGGAAGTTGGCACCGGTCGCGATGTAGACCGCCGATACGCCCGGGCTGAACGATGCGGCCGAGATCGCCGCCGCGGTCGCGTAGCGGTCGGCGCCGGCGTAGCGGACCAGCTCGGCGCCGTCCGCGGCCCGGACCGGCGTCGCCGGCGGCAGCGCGGCCACTGCCAGCGCGACGGCCAGCAGCAGGCGGAAGAGGCGGCCGGAATGCGGTGAACGAGCCCCCGTCCCGATCATGGCCAGCCCACGGTACCCGCGGGCGGCGCCCTCTCCGACCCCCACTTTCGGTCCGGTCGCGGCCGCCGATGGTCGGGGTGCGCGGCGCAACGCGAGCCGGACGGTCGGCCCCCGGTCGACCGGGCCGGGATCACGCCCGGGCCAACGCGGGGCGGCCCGGGCGTGCATGATCTGGTCATGGAGTCGTCGCCGCTGCGGGTCGTGATCGCCGAGGATTCGGCCCTCATCCGGGAGGGCATCGCCCGGCTCATTGAGGAGTCCGGCGGGATCGTCGTCGCCAAGGTCGGCGACGGCGTGGCGTTCGTCGAGGCGGTCGTCGATCATCGGCCCGACGTCTCCGTGGTCGACGTCCGGATGCCGCCGAGCCAGCGCGACGAGGGCCTCCGGGCGGCGATCGAGGCCCGCCGGCGCGTCCCCGGCAGCCCGGTCCTCGTCCTGAGCCAGTACGTCGAGCGGCAGTACGCGACCGAGCTCCTGGCGGACCGGGCCGGCGGCGTGGGCTACCTGCTCAAGGACCGGGTCGGCGACATCCCCGAGTTCATGGACGCCCTGCGGCGGGTGGCCCGCGGCGGTACCGCCCTGGACCCCGAGGTCGTGGCCCGGCTGATGGTTCGGGACGGGGCCGACAACCCGCTCGCGGCCCTGACGCCGCGCGAACGCGAGGTCCTCGCGGCAATGGCCGAGGGTCGGACCAATGTCGGGATCGCAAAGCTCCTGTCGATCACCGAGGGCGCGACCGAGAAGCACATCAGCAACATCTTCGGCAAGCTCGAGCTGCCCGATTCAGCCGACGCTCATCGGCGTGTGCTGGCGGTCCTGGCCTACCTCGGGTCCTGACGGACCCAATGGTCCCGCGGCGACTCGGCCACTCCCTGGTCGACCGAGGGAGCCAATGGGATCTCGGCCCGGATCAGCGTCGGACCGCCCGGTGGGCTGACCACCGAGAGCCTGCCGTCGACACCTTCGATCCGGCTCTCGAGGCCGGCCAGGCCGCCGCCGGGTTCCACCCGCGCGCCACCCCCGCCGTCATCCCAGACCTCGACCACGAGCTGCTCCGCCTCCCGCCGGACGCGGACCTCGGAGCGCGTCGCGCCGCTGTGCTTGGCCACGTTCGCCAGGGCCTCGCTGACGACGAAGTAGGCTGTCCGCTCGGTGGCCGCCGGCAGTCGCTCGCCCGGGGCCAGGCCGTTCAGCAGCGTCGTTGGCACCGACCCGCGACCGGCAATCGACCCGATGGCAGCCACGAGGCCCCGATCGACGAGGATCGGCGGGGCGATCCCCCGGACCAGGTCGCGGATCTCGGCCAGCGCCTGGCGAGCCTCGCGCTGCCCGTCGAGGATCAGCTCCTTCGCCGTCGCCGGGTCGGCCTCGACCCGCTCGGCGGCGAGCCCCAGGTCGATCGTCAGCATGACGAGGCGCTGCTGGGCACCGTCGTGGAGGTCGCGCTCGATCCGGTGGAGCTCGGTCGCCTCGGTCTCGAGGACCGCCGAGCGGCTCTCCTTGAGCGTCTCGACCTGACGTCGCAATTCTTGACTCTCCGAGGTGCAGACGAGGCCGGCGACGACCGCTCGGTGGAGCGCCATCACGAGCTGGGCGAGCGAGGCCGAGACGGGCAGGAGGACCACCCCGAGGGAGAGGCCCGCGACCACGGCGACGCTCGACTCCCCGCCGAACCAGCCCTGGCGAGTCACGAAGTCGGCCTCGGCTGAGCCGAACCAGGCGGGCATGGTCAGGAGCCCCAGGGTGACGACCCAGAGCCCGCCGATGACGGCGAGCTCGATGACCGCGAGGGGCAGGTTCACGCCGACGTACAGGACGTCGCGCCAGCGGCTCTCGCTCGCGAACTCGGCCCGGAGGATCGCGCGCCAGCCGCCCCGGAGCGGAGGGTAGGGATGGGGGTTGAGCGGCCGCGGATCCGACCAGGTGGCCCGTCCCCGCTCGATCCGGACCGCGATCCGGGCGGCCTCGATGGCGAGACCGATGAAGACGACGCCGATGGCGAAGAACAGGGTCGACGCGCCGGCCGAGAAGAGGCCGGCGACGATCCCGAACGCGATCAGCTCGATGAAGGAGCCGGCCAGGATCGCCGCGGTGGCGGCCCACGTGGCGGGATGGACCGGTGACAGGAGGAAGGCGCGGATGGGGTTGCGGAGTCGCCCCGCGCCGGTCGCGCCGGCGGCGGCGTCGGCGGGGGGAACGAGCGAGCCCGGCGAGGCGAACGTCGCCTCGCCGGGGATCCGGGCCCCCAGAGCCCAGGTCAGGATGAGGAGCAGCCCAATGACCAGGGCTGCCGCGCCGATCACGGCTGGCTCTGGCGCCGCTGCATGGCCATGACGATGAGGATCACGCCGAGTCCGAGGACGAACGCCGGCCACCAGAATCGACCGTCAGCCCAGGCCGGGAAGACGGCGTCGAGCAGGGCCAGGCTGCCGCCGAGAACGAGGACGATCCCGAGGAACGTCAGTCCGAGACCGCTCCCGCCGCTCCGGCGTTCGCCGCCGCTCTCGTGGCGATGGCCGGCCGGGGTCGGCTGATGCCAGGCGGTCGGCTCGACCGACGCGGGCGTGCCGGGCAGCGCCTCGCCGGTGGCCGGGTCGACCGTGGCTCCCGGAGGTGCGGCGGCAGGCGCCGTTGCGTACCGCTCATCAGGCTCCATGGGCACGACGAGGGCCATGATGACGTAGAGCAACAGGCCCAGCCCGCCGAAGAAGATCGAGACGATCCACAGGATCCGGATCAGGGTGACGTCGATGTCCAGGTACTCGGCCAGGCCCGATGACACCCCGGCGATCTTGCGGTCGTGGTAGCAGCGATAGAGACGGCGGCGGTTCACTTGCATCCTCCAATCGGATTGAACTCGAGGCTTCCGAGGCTCACGTTCACGAGCAGATCGGCGTGGTATGCCGCCCGCTCATAGTCTGGGCTCTGCCACGCGCCACGATCCTGGCTGCGGCCCTCGTAGCGGACATCGCCGAGGTCGTCGCCCTGGGTCACCCGCAGGCCGACGTCGTCCGGCAGGCAGACCTTCAGCTCACCGAGGTTGACGTCGAGCGAGCCGGTCACGTCGCGAGACGGCAGGCTGATCGACATCGAGCCGAGTCCAAGTGTCGCGTCCACGACGTCAACGGTCGCGCCCGACGCGTCGATCGTGGCGGACCCGGCGTTCGTGTCAAGCCGCAGCGCCACGAGCGCCGCGGCGTCGAGATCGACCCACGACTCGCCGGCGTTGAGGTTCAGCTCGAGCGTCTCGATGGTTGACGTCGGCAGGGTCAGCCACCAGGTCGGATCGTTGTCGATGTTGGCGTCCCAGTCGGCGTCCCAGCGGCCGTTCGTGCCGGCGTCGATCGACAGCCGGGATCCCGTCGCCGCGACGTCCGCCGTGGCCCGCGCGTCGCCGGCCCGGAGCTCCCAGGCCCGACCCTCGGAGGTGTCGACCCGCAACGAGCCGCAGCCGGCGCTCACGGCGACCGACGCGGACGACGTCAGCTCACCCGTAGCGTCCGTGAGCGCCGTCCGGTCGCCGTGGAAGCAGTCGATCGCGAAGCGCGGCGCGGCCGCGAGGGCACCGCCCACGAGAAGGCCCGGGAGGGCCGCGGCGATGAGCCAGCCCCCGACGCTGTAGCGCGTCCGCCGGAGCACGATGGCCACGCCCAGGGCGATCGGCACGAGCGGCCACCAGGCGAGGGCATCGAGGATGGCCGATTCTGCGATGAGGGCGGCATCGGCGGCGACGATGACGCCGCCCACGGCGACGAGGAGGACGCCCCAGTACAGGAATCTCCGGCTTGCGGTCATGCGCGTCGTTCCTTTCGTGGACGCATTGTCATGCGGTTGCGAGGAGCCGATCGTCGGCGACGAAGGTGTCACCGGCGGGGACCGCGCTCGCGGCCGGCTGGATCCGGCCGTCGCGCATCCGGATGACCCGGTCGCAGGCGCCGGCCACCTCGGGATCGTGGGTCACGAGGACGATCGTCTGGCCCTCGGCCAGGTTCGAGCGCCGGAGCAGGGCCAGGATCTCGGCCGAGCGCTCGGAGTCCAGGTTGCCCGTCGGCTCGTCGGCCAGGATCAGCCGGGGCTTGTTGACGAGGGCCCTGGCCAGGGCGACCCGTTGCTGCTCGCCACCCGACAGCTCGGCCGGTCGGTGGCCGGCTCGCTCCGCGAGGCCGACGAGCCCGAGCGCTTCGAGCGCCGCCTTGCGGGCGGGCTCGCCGCGGATGCCGGCGTAGTCGCAGGCGAGGGCGACATTTTCGAGGGCGGTGAGCGTCGGGACGAGGTTGAAGTCCTGAAACACGAAGCCCATCTCGCGGGCCCGGATCCTGGTCCGCTCACCCTCGCCGAGGTCGACCATCGGCTGGCCGGCGAAGGACAGCTCGGGCCGCGGGCCATGGTTGAGATCGGGGCCGTGGAGGAGGCCCAGGAGGTGCATCAGGGTGCTCTTGCCTGAGCCGGAGGGCCCGATGATCGCGACCATCTCACCGGCCTCGATCGCGACGTCGACGCCGCGAAGGGCGTTGACCGTGTTCGTGCGGCCGAGGCGATAGGTCTTGCGCAGGTTGCGGCCTTCGAGGAGGGGCATCGTTGGATCTCCTGGGGTTGTCGATTCGCGGGTCGTCGCGGTGGTCGGGGTCGTCATCACAGGCCTCGGTCACTCGTAGCGGAGGGCGGCGACCGGGTCGAGCCGGGCCGCGTGGAGCGCGGGCAGGAAGCCGGCGATCGCGCCAAGGATCGTCGAGAACAGGATGGCGGTGACCGCGGTCCCGGTCGTGAGCTCGAACAGGACGTTGCCGGACGGTCGCCCAGCCTCGTTGGCCAGGACCACGACGAGCGCGCCGAGGGCCAGCCCGATCGCCCCGCCGATGAAGCCGATGAGGCCGGCCTCGGTGACGAGCTCGCGGACGATCCGGCGGCGGCTGCCACCGATCGCCCGCTTGATCCCGATCTCGCGGGTTCGCTCGGCGATCGACATCGCCATCGTGTTCACGACGGACAGGCCCCCGACGACGAGGCTGATGAGGGCGATCCCGATGAGGATCGCGTTGAAGATCGCCGTGGCCGACCCGATCTGCTCGTCGAAGTCCTTGCCGGTCATCGTCGTGACGCCGGCCACCGCGGCTTCGATCCGGTCGGCGACGACCTCGGGGTCGACGTCCTCGGCCGGGAAGACGGTCAGGGTCGTGGCGATGGCTGCCGGGTCGATGCCGTCGCGGATCATCGGGGGCAGGGATGCGACGAACAGCTCCTGGGCGGCGGCGAGGGGGAGCATGGCCGTCTGATCGGGGGCCGTGAGGGTCGGCTCGAGGACACCGACGACCTTGAACTCGACGTCGCGGATCACGAAGGTGTCGCCGATGCCGACGTCGTACTGGCGGGCGAGGTCGGCGCCGAGGACGGTCACGTACGAGCCCTCGTCCCCGGGCGTCAGGGCCCGGCCCTGGGCGTAGTGAAGGGGGAACGTCTCGCGGTCCTCGTCGGACCCGGCGACCACGCCGACGATCATCGGGGGGATGCTCATGCTCATCGAGGCGCCGTCGGCGTCCATGAGCATGCTGACGTCGGGCATGACGACGTCGACCCCGTCGATCGCGCGGATCTGGTCTGCCGTGGCGAGCGACATCGGCGCGACGGCGAAGCCGCCGGCCGAGCCGGAGCCGTCGCTCACGCTGACCTTGCCCTCGTAGTAGGTGCTGCCGCCCTCGACGAGGGCATTGATCTTGTTGGCCATCGAGCCGAAGACGACGAGCGCCCAGATCCCGATCGTGATCCCGAGGATCGTGAGCGTCGTGCGGAGCTTGCGTCGAGCGAGATCGCGCATCGGAGTGGAATGTCCTCCCGTCGTGGTGTCCGTCATGGCGGGCAGGTGGGGCAGCCCGCGTCGACGGTCACGCTACGGGCCCAGGCGGGCCGCGCCCAGCCGGTCACCGGGCGTCTTCGGGGTGGGGGTACCCTCATCCCCGATGGGTGGCTGGCCGGGTTGTGGGCCCGACGGCGCCGCGGTCCAATGTCGGCATCGACCGCCACCAACGTTGGAGCCCCCATGAAATCGACTCGCGCGCCCTTCCTGCCGCCACGCTGGTTCATCCGCGCCGCCTGGCTCGCCCACCGGGGGCTGTACCGGATCTCCGGCGGGCGGCGCGGCCTGTCGGCGTCGACCGCGGACCGCTGGGGCACGCTGACGCTGACGACCGTCGGACGCCGCAGCGGCCGGCCGCGGATGGCGATCCTCGGCTACTTCGTCGACGGACCCAACCTCGTCACCACGGCGATGAACGGCTGGGCCGACCCGGAACCGAAGTGGTGGCTGAACCTCCAGGCGCAGCCCGAGGCCACGGTCGACCTGGGACATGGACCGATCGCCGTGACCGCTCGCGCCGCCACTGGCGAGGAGCGCTCCCGCCTGTGGGCGCGCTGGCGGCACTACGACAAGGCCCTCGATGGCTACGCCGCCAGGCGCTCGAGGGAGACCCAGGTCGTCGTCCTCGAACCCCTGCCCCACGGCCCGGCGACGAGGCCGTGAAGGCCGCCGTCAAGGATCGCTACGGGCCGCCCGAGGTCGTGGCGGTCCGGGAGGTCGAGCGGCCGGTCCCGACCGGGGACCGCGTCCTCGTCGGGGTCCGGGCCGCGTCGGTGAATCGGGCCGACCTCGACGGGCTCCTCCCGCGGCCATCGTTCGTCCGGCTGTTCATCGGGCTGCGGACGCCGAGGAACCGCCGGGTCGGGCTCGACGTGGCCGGCGTCGTCGAGGCGGTCGGCCCGGCGGTGACCCGGCTGACGGTCGGCGACGCGGTCTTCGGCGACCTGTCGGCCTTCGACGATGGGGCCTTCGCCGAGTACGTCTGCACCGGCGAGCGAGCGTTCCAGCCGATCCCGGCCGGCATGGCGTTCGAGGTCGCGGCCACGCTGCCGCACTCCGGGATCCTCGCCCTCCAGGGCCTCCGGCGCCGCGACGGCCAGGCGATCGGGCCGGGCGACCGGGTCCTCGTCGACGGCGCCTCCGGCAACGTCGGGCCGTTCGCGGTCCAGGTCGCGAAGTCGATGGGCGCCGAGGTGACCGGCGTCTGCAGCCCGTCGAAGGTCGACCTCGTCCGGTCCCTCGGCGCGGACCACGTGATCGACTACACCCGGGTCGACTACACCCGGACCGGCGAGCGCTACGACTGGATCCTCGACGTGGATTCCCACCATTCGGCGTTCGCCGCCCGGCGCGCCCTCCGGCCCGGTGGCGTCTACGTGACCCTCGGCGGGACGACGCTGCCGATCTTCGCGGCACTGCTGCTGGCGCCCCTGATCGGGCGGCTGAGCGGCCGGCGAATGGGCCTCATGATCTGGTGGGCACCGTTCAAGACGGAGGACGTCACGACGCTCCTGGAACTCGTCGGCTCCGGCGCCGTCAGGCCGGTCATCGACCGGCGCTACCCCCTGGACGAGGTCGTGGCGGCCCTGCGGTACGTCGACGACGGCCGGGCCCGGGGCAAAGTGATCATCACGCCCTGACGGCCCGCCGCGTCGAGGTCGCGGCGCGGTTCGCCCACCCGCCGCCGCGGCCGGCTGCG
This sequence comes from Chloroflexota bacterium, assembly GCA_040752335.1. Classification (GTDB taxonomy): domain Bacteria; phylum Chloroflexota; class Limnocylindria; order Limnocylindrales; family CSP1-4; genus UBA5189. The sequence continues at coordinate 7,550 of JBFMEV010000055.1, read as the reverse complement.
GTATCCTGCCGCCGGTGCGCGTCCTGCCGGCCCGGGTCATCGAAGCCGTCGCGCCGGCGAGGCTCGGACGGAGCTTCCGCTGGCTCCTGGGGTCGGCGATCGTCAACAACGCCGGCGACGGCGTCGCTCTCGCCGCAGGGCCGCTCCTCGTCGCCTCCCAGACCCGCGACCCGTTCCTCGTCTCGCTGGCGCTCCTGAGCGAGTACCTGCCGGTCCTCCTGTTCGGGGTCCTCGGCGGTGCCATCGCCGACCGGGTCGATCGCCGCCGGATCGTCGAGGTCGTCAACCTCGGCCGCGCGATCGTGCTCACCGTCCTGGTCATCACGATCGTGAGCGGGACCGTCAACATCGCCGTGGTGCTCGCCGCCCTGTTCATCCTGGGCACGGCCGAGACGTTCGCCGATTCGGCCAGCAGCGCCCTTCTCCCGGGCCTGGTGGCGAGGGACGACCTCGGGATCGCCAACGCCCGCATCCAGGGCGCCTTCGTGCTCACGAACCAGCTGTTGACGCCGCCAATCGGCGCGTTCCTGTTCGCCCTCGGCATGGCCCTGCCGTTTGCCGCCAACGCCGCTGCGTTCGCCCTCGGCGCGGTCCTCATCTCGCGCGTCGCCACGAGCGCTGTGCCCCGGGAGGGAGAGGGGAGCGGGGCCGGCCTGGGCGCCGAGATGATCGAGGGCATCCGCTGGCTCCTCGCCCACCCGCCGATGCGGACCCTGGCCCTCACGATCCTGACGTTCAACGTCACCTACGGGGCCGCGTGGTCCGTGCTCGTCCTGTACGCCGGGGACCGGCTCGGGATGGACGAGGTCGGGTTCGGCCTCATGACCTCGGCCATTGCCCTCGGCGGCATCGTCGGGATCGTGTCGTACGGCCGTCTGGAGCGACGGTTCTCGCTCGGGGACATCATGCGGGTCGGCCTGCTCATCGAGACCGGCACCCATCTCGTCCTAGCCCTGACGACGTCGTCGACGATCGCCCTGGCCACGCTCGTCGTCTTCGGCGCGCACGCCTTCGTCTGGGGCACGACCTCGACCGTCGTCCGCCAGCGGGCCGTCCCGGACGAGCTCCTCGGCCGGGTCGGCGGCGTCTACCGGGTCGCGATTGTCGGCGGGCTCGTCGTCGGCACGCCGCTCGGCGGCGCCCTGGCGCGCCAGCTCGGGATCACCGCACCGTTCTGGTTCGGGTTCGTGGGCTCGGCGATCCTGGTCGCCGTCCTGTGGCGCCAGTTCGTCCACATATCCCACGCTGGCGACGCCTGACCCGGCACCCAATCACGACGCTCCTGTCAGGCGTTCGAGTCGACCGGCAAGGGTGTAGCCTTCCACCCGCTCTCGGTCCATTCGAGGAGGGAAGGGCGATGAACGTCGGCGGCATCATCGCGGCACTCTAAGGCGAGTTGCGGCTGGTCTCCCCGCCCACCGTGCCTTCGCGCCCGCCGTCGTTAGGATGGCCCTGACAACCGCAGACGGAGGCGTGCCATGGCGACCGACCTGACCATCGGGCTCGTGGACCGGCCCGGGTCGCTGGCCAAGGCGAGCGACGTGCTCGGCCGAGCCGGGGTGAACATCGACGCGGCGGCCGGCTACGTCTGCGAGGGCGAAGGCGTCTTCCACGTCCTCGTCGGTGACGCCGAGCGAGCCCGCCGGGCGCTCATCGATTCGGGCTTCGAGATCCAGGCAGAGCGACACGTCGTCACGGTGGCGGTCGAGAACCGCCCCGGCGAGGCCGCCCGGATCCTCCGTCGGCTGGCCGAGGCCCAGGTCAACATCGACCTGCTGTACACCACCCTCGACGGCGCGCTCGTCCTGGGCGCCGAGGATCTTGCCGCCCTCCGGGCCGCGATGGCTTGAGCGTCACGCCAACGGGCCTACCGGCCGGGATGACCGATGGGTCACCGACAGCCGGCCGACCGGGGCGCATCGTGGCCGGGCATCCAGCGATGGCAGCGACGACACGGACCCGGTCCGCCGCCCCGCTCATCGCCGTCCTGGCGATGGCCGGCTTCGCGCTGCCCGCCCTCGTCTCCGCCTCGATCGACTCGCCGCCACCAGCGGTGCCCTCCGGCCACCAGGCCAAGCCGACCGACCTTCCGACCCCCAAGCCCAAGGCGACCCCGACACCCGCACCAACGCCGACGCCCGGGCCGACATTTGTGCCGACGGCGCCGCCGAGCCCAACGCCCGTCGTGACGCCCGCCCCGACATCCGTCGCGACGCCGGCGCCGACCCCCACGGCGGCGAACACGCCCGGCCCCGGAGCCACGCCGGGGCCTGCGGCCACGCCCGTCGCGCCGACAAGCGGAAGCCCGGGTGGCACCGCGAGTCCGGAACCGGGGGCCGGAGGTGCGGTGGGATCGCCGACCGCGTCCAGCGGCGCCGGAGGCGTCCTCGTCGACGGCCTGCCGGGCGGGCCGGGAGAATCCGGTGAGCTCGCGGACGGCGGATCCGTCCGCTGGCTGACCGACATCGCCGCGCCGCTCGGCTACGCCGTCCTCGTCCTCGGCGTGGCCTTCGTCATCGCCCGGCGACGACTCGCCCGCCGCGAGCAGGCGGCCCTGGCCGGCGCCGCTGCCGCCGTCGGGGGGAGGACGGGTCTCGATCTCGACACCCGGCCGCTCGAGCTGCCTCAAACCCCACCCGAACACACGATTCCGGATGACGAGGCCAACCTGCCGCGCTGGCTCCGTCCGTCGCTGCGGGCCGAGCGCGCGGGCCTGGACCTGCCTGCGGCACGGACGCCGCCCGTCGCCCGCCACGTCGTGGCGCCGCCGGCAAGGGCGCCCCTCGCCTTCGGCGGCGTTCCGACCGACCTCGATGACCGGCGTGTCGTCCGGATCGCCGGCGCCGCGCTCCTGGACCGCCCCGACGAGGCGACCGGCCAGCGGGTCCTCGAGCTGGAGCCCGGCGACGAGGTCGCGATCCTCGACCGCGAGAACGGCTGGCTCAACGTCCTGACGCCCACCGGCGTGGCCGGCTGGCTGTCCGAAGCCCAGCTGCCCGATGCGACGGGCGCGGTGCCGCCGCCCGCGTCCCGACCTGAGCCGGCCGTTGGACCGGTGCCCGGATCACCGGTCGCGGCGCCGGACGAGCCACTGGACCTCGCCGCCCTCCTCGCCGCCGGCCGACCCGACGGTCAGGCCTGACCAGCGGCACCGGTCCTGCCCTTCGGCCCGTCACGAAACCGCCGACCGACCCTGTCCGGCCCTGCGGCCGCCCTGCTTCCATGGCCATTCCGAATGGAGGCACTTCCGATGCAGCGAATCCTCATCGTCCACGCCAGCCGCCACGGCGGCTCTGCCGGCATCGCCGAGAAGATCGGCGGCGTCCTGCGAGCCCAGGGTCTCAACACCGTCCTCGCGAGGGCCGTGGAGATGCCCGATCCGCGCGACTTCGATGCCTGCGTCGTGGGCAGCGGCGTGTACATCGGCAGCTGGCTGAAGGAAGGCACGGACTACCTCGCGAGGTTCCACTCGACGCTCGCCGCGAAGCCGGTCTGGCTCTTCAGCAGCGGGCCGCTGCCCGGCTGGCCGAAGGGCTCCAAGCAGCCGGCCGCCGATCCCCTCGAGGACGCCCTCGGCCCGGCCGACGGACCCGGCAGCGGTGGCCGCAAGAAGCTCGCGGCGCTGGCCGATGCCATCCAGCCCCGCGACCACCGCGTCTTCCGGGGTGCCTTCGACCCATCGGACCCGCCGAAGTCGCTGGCCGAGCGGGTCGTCCGGATGATGCCCGCCTCGAAGGACATCCTGCCGGTCGGCGACTTCCGCGACTGGCCGGCGATCGAGGCCTGGGCCCTCGAGATCGCGACCGAGTTGGGCCTGCCCACGGTAGGGACCGCGGCCGGACCTGCGGCCGGACCTGCGACGGGTCCCGTGCCGATCGGCTGATCCCGCCTGGCACCGGCCGGGCTCGGCGTCCCTCAGCGGTTGCGCTCAGCCCGGACGAACAGGATCGTGCCGAGGGCGATGAAGGCGACGAAGGAGACGCCGATGACCGTCACGTTGACTTCGAACGGCGTCACCTCCGGGGCCGGCACACCCGAGCCCTGGAGGCCGTAGAAGACGTTCCGCGTCAGCTCCACCGCATAGCGCATCGGTGAGAGCGCCGAGAGCACGGCCAGCGGCGTGGGCAGGTCGTGGATGGGGTTGAAGACGCCGGCCAGGAAGAACTGCGGCAGCATCACGAAGGGGAAGATCTGGCTGGCGGTCCGCTGACTGGAGATGTTGGCCAGGATGAGGAGCCCGAAGGCGCCGCCGTAGACCGCGACCGCGAGGGAGACCGGAATGAGCGCGAGGAGCACGGCCGGTGAGAGCGGCGCGCCGATGAGGACGCCCATGATCATGACCCCGAGGCCTGTCGGGAGGGCCACGAGCGATTCGCCGATGATCTTGCCGGCCACGATCGAGTAGCGCGACACCGGCGAGACGAAGATCTCCTGGCTGAAGTCCTCCTCGCGATCCGCGATGAGGGAGATCAGGCCGAGGGCCGCCGACTGCCAGATCGTCTGAGCCAGGACCCCCGTGAAGACGAACGTCGTCAGGTCGAGCCCGCCCGGCGAGCCGAAGCCGGCCTGCAGGGCAGGGCCGAGCAGGATGATGAGGATCAGCGGGAACGCGAGCTCCGAGATCAGCCGGACGCGGTCGCGGAGCAGCTTGACGAAGTCGCGATGGGCGATCGCCGCGATCGCCGAGACCTCACTCATCGGCGAGCTCGGCGTGGCTCACGATCTCGAGGTAGGCGTCCTCGAGCGCCGGGGCGTGGGTCCGGACCACCGTCAGCGGCGTCACGATCGCCTTCAGTGCGGCGTGGGCGTCGCGCGTCCCGACGTCGATCCGGAAGGGCCCCTCGCCCGACGGGGCGTGGCCCAGGCGAACCAGCTCATCGCGGAGGCGCCCGCGGTCGTCGGCGTCGACGACCAGCCACTCGCTGGCAAGCGCGGCCGTGAGGTCGGCCGGCGAGCCCGTGGCCACGACCCGGCCGGCATCGATGACGCAGATCCGATCGGCCTGCTCGGCCTCCTCGAGGTAATGGGATGTGAGGACGATCGTCGTCCCGTGCTCGCGGCGGACGTCGCGCAGGTAGCCCCACAGGGCCCGCCGGCTCGGGGCGTCCAGGCCGGTCGTGGGCTCGTCGAGGAACAGGACCCGGGGCCGATGGACCAGGCTCCGGACGATCTCAAGCTTGCGCAGCATCCCGCCCGAGTAGGTCCTGACAGGGTTGAAGATGTCGCGGCCCAGGCCCAGCAGCTCGGCCCAGTCCGCGACCTGACGGCGGTAGCCCGCGGCCATCAGCCCGAACGCCGGGGCATACGGGTAGAGGCCATAGAGGATGGCGTGGAAGCGGACGTTCTCCTCACCGGTGAGGTTCCGGTCCAGGCTCGGCTTCTGGAAGATGATCCCGACCCGGCGGCGGACCGCCGGGGCGTCGGCGACGACGTCGAAGCCGTCGATGAGCGCCCGGCCGTCGGTCGGGGCGAGGGTCGTCGTCAGGATCGAGAGCGTCGTCGTCTTGCCGGCGCCGTTGGGCCCGAGCAGGGCGAAGAACTCGCCCGGACGGACCTGGAAGCTGATCCCGTCGACGGCGTTGCGGTCGGCCTTGCGGTAGCGCTTGACCAGACCCTCGACCTTTATGGCCGCTGGCGCGGCGGTCGAGGTCGAAGACCCGTCGACCTCTGGGGCGTCCAGGATCGTGATGGCTGCCTCCCGGGGGACTCCGGGCGGGACGCGGACCCGCCGGCGGCGATGCTAGCAGCGGATCGCCCCTCGGGCCGGGCGGGAGTCGCCGCCGGCCGGCGACCGCGGCTATGATCCCGGTCGTGCCCGACCCTGTCACATCGGCCGCCGCCGTCGCGTTCCTCGTCGTCACGACCGCTGCCGTCGGCTTCCAACTGGCGCTCGCCGCGGGCGCTCCGTGGGGCGCTTACGCCTTCGGCGGCGCGTTTCCCGGCCGGTTCCCGACGCGGTTGCGCATCGCAGCCGTGGGCCAGGCGATCCTCCTTGCCTCGATCGGTGCGATCGTGGGATCTCGGGCCGGCCTGTTCGAGTTCCCGGCCCTCGCGGCCCTGCCGTCGCTGATCTGGCTCGTCGTCGCCTTCTCGGCGGTGAGCCTGGCGTTCAATGCCATCTCGCGAAGCCCCGGCGAGCGGCGACTGTGGGTCCCTGTCGCCGTCGTCATGCTCCTCTCGAGCCTCGTCGTCGCCACCGGGTCGAGCTGAGGGCCCAGCCCCGGGTACCCGCCGCCCCGGCAGCCGCCGCCCCGATCAACCGCCGATGACGCGGACCTCGTGGGCCGCAAGCCCGTCCCACCAGCGGGCGTAGCGGCGGTAGACGAGCGGCTCGCGCGGGGCGAGGAAAGCCAGCAGGGCCCGGGCCTCGGTCTCCAGGCCGGCCCAGGCGTCGTCCGGCAGGGCGTGGAAGGCGGAGGCCTCGATCCCACCGTCTACCGGCCGCCAGACGCCGGCGACGGAGCCATCGACGAGCAGCGTCGGCAGGGTGTCGCCGTTCGACTGGACGATCCGGCGTCGGTACGCCGGCGGGATGATCCGGCTCCGATCGCGATGACCGAGCAGGACGCTGTCCCACATCCCGAGGAGACGCGGCGGGGCCGATGCGTCCTCTTCCGGAAGCAGGCCGGCAGGGACGTCCAGGAGCTGGGTGCCGTCCGGTCCCAGGAATGTCACGAGCTCGCCGGCCAGTGGCGCCAGCGCGGCCCGGACGAGCGGCGCATTGAGCATCCCGAACTGGGCGATGTCCCCGGCCGACGCGGGCCCGAAGGCCTCGAGGTAGCGCCGGATGAGCCCCGGCATCGCCTCGACGGGCGTGGGCGCGCCCGCCCGCAATTGGTCCGGCGCCCCGGCATACGACGGCCGTGGACCGAACGACCACGGCCCGCCGGTCGGGGCGTGGAGGAAGGGCCCGTACTGTCGGAGGGCCCACCAGATGCCCGGTTTCGGGGTCACGCCCAGCCGCGCGTCGAGCCAGGCCTCGGCCTCGGCGTTCGTCCTCGGCGTGGCGGTGAAGCCGAGCACGTCGGGGATGAGGGCGTCGGCATCGGCGCCCGAGAGGCCGGTCCGTTGGAAGCGTCGATCGCCCAGGCGGGCGGCCCGGAGCGTCGGCTGCATCGCCTCGTGGAAGACCGAATAGTCGGTGGCGTCGACGGCGTGGAGCGTGATCCGCATCAGGGTGCCCTTGACGATCGATCCCGCCGTGAACGCCCGGTCGAGGGCGGCGGCCTCGAACCCGGCGACCCGGTTCCACAGGGCGAGATAGGGCGAGGCCGGCTCCTGGGCCTGGACCGCGCCAATGCGGTGGACGGTTTCGACAACTGTCAGCGGCGCCCGCTCGAGGAGAAGCTGCCGCGCCAGCGTCGCGCGATTCAGCCGTCGTGCGCTCAGGCTCGTGGGTCGAGCGGTCATCGAGGGATGGTATCGGGGCACCTCGGGCGTCGTCGACGCGAGACCGGCGCTGAGCCATCCGACCGTCGACATGACCGGATTCGGCCGCCGGAAGCGAGGTCGTCCCACGTATGACGATCGGCGTCATATCGGGCGGCGCC
>JBFMEV010000054.1:0-19141 GCA_040752335.1 Chloroflexota bacterium | reverse complement strand
GACGCGCCGACCGACGAGCCGACCGACGAGCCCGGCGACGAGCCGACCGACGAGCCAGCTGCGCCCCGCGCCGGCGCCAACGAGCCTAGGCCGAGCCCGACCCAGACGGTCCTCGGCGCGATCTCGACGGGCGGTGACAACGAGCTTCCGGCCACGGACACTGTCTCCGACGTCGTCACCGGTGGCTCTTCGATCCTCATCATCCTCGGCCTGGCCGGCTTCGCCGGCGCGGCCGTCCTCCTCGCCCCGAGCCGGCGTCGCGAGCCTGACGCGACGGAGTAGCCCTACGGGGCAGCTGTCCCCGAGCCCTGGCGACCGGGATGCAGTGCCCGCATCCCGGTCGCCGGATTCCCGGCCTCAGATCAGGGTTTCGAAGCCCGGCTCCACGAGCTCCACCGGCCCGCCGAACCGCTCCCTGACGGAAGTGATCGTGGCGGCCGGGTCTCGGCCCATCAGGAGGTGGGTGAGCAGCACCCGGCTGGCGCCCGCCTCGGCGGCGACCGCGCCGACCGCGGGGCCGCCCAGGTGGGCAGCGCCGGTCGGGACCGGACCCGGCCCGAACGAGACCTCGACCAGGAGCACATCGCCGCGACGGATGAGCGGCCGCAGATCGTCGGCCACGCCCACGTCGCCCGAGTAGACGAGGCCCGGCGCCGCGGGTCCCTCGGCGACGCGGAACGCGAAGCTGTCCGAGGTGTGGGTCACCCGGGCCGCAGCAATCAGGAACGGCCCGACCTGCCGGACACCGGGCGTGAGCGCCACAACGTCGAGGGCCGCGGCGGTGAAGCCCGGCTCGGCGTGGAGCGCGTCCAGTCGCTCGACGAGGTCGGGGTGGGCGTCCACCCGGACGCGGCTCGCGGGTTGGACGTGGTAGCGGAGGTAGTGCCGGAGCGGGACGAGATCCACAAAATGGTCCGGGTGCAGGTGACTGATCAGGACCGTCTCGAGCTGCTCTGGCCGGATCTGCGCTGCGAGCCCGGCGAAGGCGCCGTGTCCCAGGTCGAGGGCGAGCGCGTGGTCGCCCGAGCGGACGAGATAGCAGGCGCCCACGGCGCCGGCGACGTCGGTGTAGGCCGGGCCCGCGCCGACGACCGTCAGGCGCACGTGGACCCCCTGGGCACGAGCACGCAGACAGGGTAGCCGCCCGGCGGCGTGTCGGGACGGCGCTACGGGCTTGCCGAAGGACCTCGGGGCGTGTGGCCGGGTCGCTCGGTGGCAGCGGGGTCGGTCGTTCGGCCCGGCTTGGGCGTCGCTTCGCCGCCCTGTTCATGCTTCGTCTGGCCGATCTTCTCGACCGCCTTCTGGCTCGCCTCGATCGCCTGGTCGATCCCCTGCGCGGCGGCATCGGGGAGCCTGGCCGAGAGGGCCGCCAGGACGGCCACGTGGTGGCCCAGCGCCTCCTCGAGCCGGGCCAGCCGATCAGCATCGGTCCCGACCTCCGCCACGGCATCGCCGACGGCGTCGCGATAGGCCTCGATCGCCGCCGCGAGCGCCACCGGGTCACCGGCCGCCGCCGCCCGCTCGGCGTCGACGAGCCGCTCCTCGATCTGGCGGACGCGCTCGAGCGCCCGGTCGTCGGCATTCGCCGGCAGGGTCACCGCCTCCAGCCAGATCCGGGCTCCGTAGAGTGGACCGCCCGGACCCGACCCGGCGGCGACGACGGCGGCCATGGCGAGAGTCAGGCCGGCGGCCAGGAGCAGCGCCGCGAACCGACGCGGCCGGGCGCCATGTCGGTGCGGAGCGGCGCCGATCGCCGATTCGAGGGCGCGCATCCGCGCCTCCTCGACCACGGCCACGCGGATCCGAGCGACCGCGGCGCGATCCGGCGCCAGGCGCGCCGACGCGTACGCGTCGAGGCGCCCCGCCAGCTCGTCGGTCCCCGGATGGTCGTCGTGCACGTCCTGCTCCTGGCCCATCACCGGTCCCCGAGGCCCGGCGCGGGTTCGTTCGGCATCGGCTCCGCGTCCAGGTCCAGGCCCAGCGAGCGCCGGAGGGACGCGATGGCCCGGAACTGCAGGCCCCGGACCGTGCCTTCCTGCTTGCCCATCGCCTCGGCCGCCTCGCGGGCGGAGAGCCCGGCGAAGAACCGGAGCTCGATGGCCTCCCGTTGCTCGTCCGTGAGGTCGGCGAGCGCCCTGGCCACCGCGTCGAGGTCCTGGCGGAGCAGGGTCACCTCGTCCGGTCCCGCGTCGTCCGTCGCCCGGTCCGCCGCGGCATCCAGCTCGGCGTGATCGTGGCGCGTCCTGGCGTGGTCGATGATCGTGTTCCTGGCCAGCCGGAAGAGCCAGCCCCCGAAGGGGACGCCCCGCACCTCATAGCGCGGCAACGCCTCCAGGGCCTTGACGAAGACGAGCTGCGTCAGGTCCTCCGCGTCTGCCGGGCGGTTGACGCGGTTGGCGATGAATCGATAGACCGGCTCGTGGTACTCGTCGAAGAGTCGCCCGAAGGCCCAGGGATCACCGCCCCTGGCTTCGAGCACGAGTCGCTCGAGCGCTCCGTCGTCCAATCTCACAACGAACCAACCCGCGCTGTGTTAGGCGACGCCATCGCCGACCCGGGTGCGCAACCGGGCGGGGAGCTCGACCGCGACCCGATCGCCGCCTCGCCGGAAGGTGAGCGCCCCGAAGCCGGCCTCGGCCAGGACACCATACCCGGCTTCGAGATCGAGCGCGAAGTGGCCCTTCCGGTGAGCATCGGAACCGGCCGTGACCGCCCGCCCGCCGAGCTCGTGATAGCGGGCCACAAGCGGCGGACCCGGGTAGGCCTCGCCGCCCTCGCGGCGGTAGCCGCTGGTGTTGAGCTCGAGGGCCGTGCCGCTGTCGACGAGCGCCCGGAGGGCCGGCTCGAACAGCTCCACCGCGCCGTAGATCTCGCGCGCTACGATCGTCGGATGGAGATAGCGCCGGACGACATCGAGGTGACCGATCGTGTCGAACAGGCCGGAGCCGGCCGCCGCCGTGACCTCAGCCAGGTAGGGACCGAGCACCTCGGCCAGGGACCGGCCGGCGACCCACGTCCGGACCCGCGACGGGACGTACGGCGAATCCGGCCAGTCGTGGACCGACCCGATCGTGAAGTCGTAGCGATGGCGGGCGAGGTGGGCACGCAGGTCGGCCTCCCAGGCCCGGTTGTAGGTCAGCTCCGCCCCGAACCTGATCTGGACCCCGCGGGGCGCCCAGCGCCGGGCCGCGGTGCGGACCGTCCGCTCGCGATCGGCGAAGGTGGCGTAGTCGTAGGCCGGGTCGCGGGCGTCGAAGTCGACGTGGTCGGTGATCGCGAGCTCGGCGATCCCCTGCTCTACGGCCAGCGCCGCGTAGACGTCGACCGGGACGTCGCTGTCCGGTGAGAGGTCCGTGTGGAGGTGGGAATCGAGGGGCAGATTCCGCCCGGGCTCGGCGGTGAGCCTGGGTGTCCCGAGCGTCACCCGGCGAGGAGCCCCAGCTCATGGCCGACGCGGTCGAACGCCGCGAGCGCCCGGTCGAGGTGCTCGTCGGTCAGGGCCGCCGTCACGATCGTCCGGAGTCTCGCCTGGTCGAGGGCCACGGTCGGGAAGACGACCGAGGTCGCGAAGACACCCTCCTCGAAGAGGCGGCTCGAGAACCGGATGGCGGCCTCGGAATCGCCCACGATGACCGGCGTGATCGGCGTCTCGGATCGGCCGGTGTCGAAGCCCAGGCGAGCCAGCTCGGCCTTGAACCGCCGGGTGCTGGCCCACAGCCGCTCGATCCGCCAGGGTTCCTCCTCCATGACCCGGATCGCTACGCGACAGGCCTCGACGACGGCCGGCGGGTGCGAGGTCGAGAACAGGAACGGCCTGGCTCGCTGGACGAGAAGGTCGCGGAGGGCCTGCGACCCGGCCACGTAGCCGCCCAGGACGCCGACGGCCTTCGAGAGCGTCCCGACCTGGATGGCCACCCGGCCGTGGAGCCCGAAGTGGTCGACGCTGCCCCGGCCGTTCCGGCCGAGGACGCCCGACGCATGGGCGTCGTCGACGAAGACCGCCGCGCCGAACCGCTCGGCGAGCTCGACGATCCCGGGCAGCGGCGCGATGTCGCCGTCCATCGAGAAGACGCCGTCGCTGACGACGAGGATCAGGCGGTACGGTCCCGACCCGTCGGGCCGGCCCCGCTCGGCGGCTTCGGACAGGACCGCCTCGAGGCCGGCGAGGTCGGCGTGGGGGTAGACCTTGCGGGGCGCCTTGGAGAGCCGCATGCCGTCGATGATCGAGGCATGGTTGAGGGCGTCGGAGACGAGGAGGTCGGCCTCGCCGGTGATCGTTGGGATGACGCCGGTGTTGGCGGTGAAGCCGCTCTGGAACGTCAGGACGGCCTCCGTGCCCTTGAACTCGGCGAGCTCGGCCTCGAGGGCCTCGTGCATCGCCATCGTCCCGGCGATCGTCCGGACGGCGCCGGGCCCCACGCCGAACTCGCGGACCGCCTCAACCGCCGCGGCCTTGAGCCGCGGATGGTGGGTCAGGCCGAGGTAGTCGTTCGAGGACAGGCTGATGACCTCGCGCCCGTCCACGGTGACGACGGGCCCCTGCTCCGTCGACATGACCCGGAGGGGGCGGTAGAGGTGCCTGGCCCTGAGGTCCTCGAGCTCGGCGTCGATGAAGGCGAGGGGGTCCTGGCGCGTCACGTTCGGCATCGATTCAATCCGTCCAGTCCATGATGACCTTGCCCGAATCGCCCGAGCGGGCCGCGGCGAAGGCGGCCTCGAAATCCCGGTGGGAGAAGCGATGGGTGATCGCCGGCCGGATATCGAGGCCGGATGTCAGCAGCACCGACATCTTGTACCAGGTCTCGTACATCTCCCGGCCGTAGATCCCCCGCAGGGTCAGCTGGTTGAAGACGATGGTGGTGACATCCAGGGCGATCTCGGCGGTCGGGATGCCGAGGATCGCGATGCCGCCGCCGTGGGCCATGTTGGCGATCGCCGAGCGGAGGGCCGCCGGGTTGCCCGACATCTCCATCGCGACGTCGAAGCCCTCCACCATCCCGAGCTCCGCCTGCACGTCCCTGAGGTCACGCTGGGTGGGGTCCACGACCAGGGTCGCGCCCATCCCGGCGGCCAGCTCGCGTCGGAAGGCGTTGGGCTCCGACACGACGATGTAGCGGGCCCCGGCATGGCGGGCCACGGCGGCGGCCATGAGACCGATCGGCCCGGCGCCGGAGATGAGGACGTCCTCGCCCAGGACGGGGAAGGCGAGGGCCGTGTGGACGGCATTGCCGAAGGGATCGAAGATCGCCATCACGTCCTCGTCGATCCCGGGCCAGTGGTGCCAGACGTTCGTCACCGGCAGGACGACGAGCTCGGCGAACGCGCCGTCCCGGTTCACCCCCAGGCCGACGGTGTTGGCGCACAGGTGCCAGCGGCCGGCCCGGCAATGGCGGCAACGGCCGCAGATGACGTGGCCTTCGCCCGACACGACGTCGCCGGGGTGAAGGTCGGTCACGTTGCTGCCGACCTCAACGACCACGCCGACGAACTCGTGGCCCACGACGAGCGGCGGCCTGATCGTCTTCGCCGCCCAGGGATCCCACGACTCGATGTGGAGGTCGGTGCCGCAGATGCCAGTCTTCCGGACCCGGATCAGGACGTCGTTGATCCCCGGCATGGGATCCGGGACCTCGGTCAGGCGAAGGCCGGGCCCGGCGGCTGTCTTCACGAGGGCGCGCATCGCGGCGTGTCTCCTTCGTCCGGTTGCCCCGCGGCCCGGGGCTCAGGCCGGCTCGTGGCCCGCGTCCTCGGGGACGTCGGACCAGTCGATGACCGGATTCTCCACCGTTCCGATCCCCGCCACCCGACAGCGGGCGCGATCGCCTGGCTCCAGGAAGACGGGTGGCTCGCGGTAGACCCCCACGCCGGCCGGCGTGCCGGTGGCGACGAGGTCGCCGGGCTCCAGGGTGATCTGGCGGCTGATGAAGGCGATGAGCTCGGGGATGGGCCAGATGAGGTCCGCGGTCGAGCCGTCCTGCATGGCGACGGGCGTGCCGGCGTCCGGTCCGGACCCGGGGATCCGCCAGCTCCGGAGGCGGAGGCCGGCCGCCGGGTCGAGCTCATCGGCCGTGACGAAGTCGGCGCCGACCGGCAGGAACGTGTCCGAGCCCTTGGCCCGAAGCCACTGGCCATCGCCCTTCTCGCCCTCGCGCAGGGCGGCCGGGATCCCCTGCCAGTCGCGGGCGCTGACATCGTTGACGACGACGTAGCCGGCGACGTGGGCCATGGCGTCAGTGGCCGGCACCCGCCGCGCCCGCCGGCCGATCACGACGCCGAGCTCGACCTCCAGGTCGAGGGCCCGGGTGCCCTCCGGCCGGACGATGGGCTCGCCGTCACCGATCACGGCGTTGGCGAACTTGGCGAAGATCAGGGGCTGGCCGGGCCGAGGACGCCCACCCTCGGCGACGTGCTCGGCATAGTTGAGGCCGACGCACACGACCTTGCCGGGGAACTCGATCGCCGGCAGGGGCGTGAGGTCCGAGCGTCGCTCGCCGGCGGTTGAATCGTCGCCGACGCCTGACGCCGCTTCGCGGGCGGCCCGGAGCAGGGCCGGCAGCCCGTCCTCGGCGAGGGCCAGGTCCAGGCCGCCGCGGCCCGCCAGAAACGGGATGACGCGGTCGCCGGCGGTGCCCAGCCCGACGGTCGGGCCGTCGTCCCCGAGGTAGGCGACGAGGCGCATGCCCGCCGGTCTTGTCAGCTCGCCGCGGGCGTCGCGGTTGGGGCGGGCGAGTCGGTGGGAGCCGGGGTCGGCGAAGCCGCCGGGGTGGACGCCGGCGTCGGGCTGGCGGAGGCACCGGCGGGCTCACTCGGAGCGGCCGAGGCGGTGGGGCTCGGGGTGCCGGTGGGTGCCGGCGTGGGCGTGGGCGCGGCACACAGCGCCTCGGGGTTGGACCGTTCGCCCTGCTGGGCGAAGAAGTCGAGGATGAGCTGCGTGTCGAACCCATGAAGCGGCAGGACCTGACCCCACAGCAGCGCCGCGTACGGCCACTGCATCTCGTCGAAGCGGGCGACGATCGGGCCCACCGAGCCGGCCGGCAGGTCGCAGACGGGGCTGTTGGGGAAGGTCGAGTAGAACGTCTGGATCGCGTCCTGCGTCGCGTCGGTGCAGCCTGAGTCGCCGTCGCTGCAGCGATACAGGACGACGAGGCCGCCGTGCTCCAGGTTGTGGATCCAGCCCTGCGGGTCGGCCTCGTCGTCCGGGCCGTAGGTGCCCGGCCGAACGGGTCCCTCGCCCTGGGCGTTGTAGTGCTTGCCGCTGGCCGGCGGGCACAGCGCGTAGCGGACGAACGAGCCCAGGCTGATGTGCTCGCGGCCCTGGTCGTTCTGGACGTAGCCGAGGCGCGGCGTGGCGCTCGGGGCAGGCTCGGGGGTGACGGCCGGCTGCCACTCGGTGGAGCAGGCGTAGGCCGGTGAGGTGGCATTCAGGAAGGCCATCGACGCGATCGCGACGAGGGCGACGCCGGCGAGGCCCCAGAGCAGGCGGTTGCGGTTCCGCTCCAGGAAGGATCGCTGCGGCGCGGCCCGGTAGGCCCGGGCCGACCGGTTTCGCTTCGGCGGCGGCGGCGTACGGCGTGAGGAGCTGGTCAAGGGTGACCTCGTGGCTGGCGGATCAGGGGCGCGGGCGGATCGGGTCTCCGTCCGGGCGCCTGCAGAGGGTAGCGTGCCGCGCGTCCCCGCGCGCGCGAGTGGCCTGGCGTCAGGGTTCGACGAGGTACGCGGCGACGTCCGGCCGGCGGAGGCCGCGGAACAGGATGACGGCCAGGGCGGTCAGGAAGACCGCCAGGATCGGCGCGCCGACGACGATCGCCCAGGGGATCGGCGGGATCGTCAGGGAGCTGAGACCCAGGGCGAAGCCCCGGCCCGCCTCCTTGCGCTGGAGCACGAGCGTGATGGTGAAGATCGTGTAGGCCAGGAGAACCATGACCACGATGCCGGGCAGGCTCACCGGGGCCGAGATCGCGAGGTCCACGACGAAGCGCAGCGACAGCCCGATGCCGACGAGGATGACGAGGGCGTAGACGAGGAAGACACGGATCGGGCCGGGCATCGCCCGGACGGCGGCAAGCATCGTTGCGATTCTGCCTGATCGGGTCCGAGCCGGGTCGGAGCGCCGCCCGGTCGCGACCGCCGGGATCGGGCCGCCGCCCGGTCGCGACCGCCGGGATCGGGCCGCCGCCCGGTCGCGACCGCCGGGATCGGGCCGCCATCGCGGTGGGGCCGCCCTATACTCCCGACTCCGTGTCGGACCTGCCGCTCTCGCTCCCCGCCGACCTCGCCGGCAAGCTGGCATCCGCGCTCGACGTGGAGGGCAAGGTCCTCCGCGGCCTCGAGGCGCTCGGACCGGTGGCCGGGCGTGACGTCCTGCTCGTCGATGGCGCCGGCTCGGCCGTCGCCCGCGGGCTGGACGAGCTCGGCGCCAGGGTCGGCCATCACCCGGTCGCGGTGCCGTTCCGCACGGACCTGCCGGACGCCTCCGTGGACGTCGTCGTGGGCCTCTGGTCGTCATTCCGGGGCGTGGATCCGGCCGAGGCCGTCGAGGTCGACCGGGTCCTCCGGCCCGAGGGCCGGCTCCTGGTCGTCCACGACTACGGCCGCGACGACGTGTCCCGCCTCCTGGACCCGGGCCGGCCCGAGTACGGGGCCTGGAGCCACCGAAAGGGCCCGTTCCTCGGCGGCGGCTTCCGCGTCCGCGTCCTCCACTGCTTCTGGACGTTCGAGTCCCCGGAGGCCGTGGCCGCGTTCCTGGCCGAGGCGTTCGGCGAGTCGGGGGCGATCGTGGCGGCGACCCTGAAACGGCCGCGCCTGTCGTACAACGTCGCGATCTACCATCGCTCGCGCGGCGGCCCGGCCTGACCACGCCGGCGTGGCCGTAGGCGGCGCGGCCTGCGGCAGCCAGATCGAAGGCTGCCGGGGTCCGCCGGATCCGTTGCCCGCTGGTACCCTGCCGCCGATGAGCACGCGACCGCCCCGCGTCGACGCCCAGTCGCATGTCGTCCCGCGCCGCGCAGACGGCGCTCGCGGTCGACCCGGGCTGCACCTCGGACCGGTCCGGATCACCCCGATTCGTGTCATCCTCGCGGTGGCCTTCGTCGCCTCGCTCGCCTACATCGGCTACGCCGTCCTGCGGGTCGAGGACGCCGCCCAGATCGCGATGATCGCGACCGGCAGCACGGTCCTGGGGCTGGTCTTCGCCGCTCTCTCGGTGGGTGGCGCGATCCGGATGTGGGGAGCGTGGCGGCACGGCGAGCAGGGCCGGACCGTCCTCTTCGCGGTCGCCGGTGGCCTCGCCGGCATGATCGCCCTGGGTTGCTTCGCCGGGGCCCTCGTGTTCGCTCTCGTCATGGGCGGACCGGGCAGCTAGTCCTGACAGCCCGGGCGGCCAGTCCGGGGCTCCCTGCTACACTCGGCCGGCTCCCGGCCCCCATCGTCTAGAGGCCCAGGACGCCACCCTTTCAAGGTGGAGATCAGGGGTTCGAATCCCCTTGGGGGCACTCCCGCTGTGACGCGCGACCCTAGCCCGGGCGCCGGACGAGCCGCGTCATGAGCTGGAGGCGGCTTCGCTCGGCGGCCGACATCTGGGTGATCCGGACGCCGCGGGTCGCGCCCTCCAGGCGGAGCAGGGTCGTGCCGGTCGCGATCGCGTGGCGCCGGCCCCGGAGCCGTTCCCAGGCCGCCAGGGCGCCGATGGCCCGGAGCTCGGCGCGGGTTGTGACCCCGACGTCGCGGAGCGAGGCGGCGAGAGCGGCGCCGATGTTCACGGCCAGCTCGATGTCGTCGTCGCGATCCGGACGCTGCCGGCGTCGCGCCGCCTGCGACGGCGCGCCGGCCGCCGACGGCGTGGTCGCCGGCACGGGTCCGGCGACGCTCGCCGCCAGCCCGGGCCGGCCCAACCGGTAGCCCTGGGCCAGCGGGACGCCGAGGCGCTCGACCTGGCGGACCTCGGCCTCGGTCTCGACGCCCTCGGCGATGAGGGTCGCCCCGGTCCGGGTCGCGAAGTCGACGAGGCCCGCCACGAGCGCCTGGCGGGCCGGGTCACGGTCGACCCGCCGGACGATCGCCCGGTCGAGCTTCACGTAGTCGGGCCCGAGCTCGAGGATGTGGCGGAGG
Organism: Chloroflexota bacterium; assembly: GCA_040752335.1. Classification (GTDB taxonomy): domain Bacteria; phylum Chloroflexota; class Limnocylindria; order Limnocylindrales; family CSP1-4; genus UBA5189. The sequence continues at coordinate 9,034 of JBFMEV010000054.1, read as the reverse complement.
CTGGCGAAGCCGGCCCCGGCGTCGTCGACCGCGAGCCGGACGGTCGGCCCCAGGCGCTCGAGCGCCGCCCGGAGAGCCGGGTAGTCGGAGATCGCGACGTGCTCGGTCAGCTCGAGCACGACCGGCCGGTCCGTCCCGGCGAGAAGGGCGGCCAGCGGCTCGCCGGCGAGGACGAGCTCGGGCGACACGTTGATGTTGAGCCAGGCGGCGCCGGGCAGGGCACCCGCCGCCTCGAAGATCGCCCCGAGCGTGGCGGCCTCCAGCTCGAGCGGCAGGCCACAGCGATGGGCCTCGGCGAAGATCTGGTCGGGCCGCGAGCCGTCGGTGAACCGGGTGAGGGCCTCGTAGCCGACGACGGTCCGCATCGCGAGCTCGACGATCGGCTGGAAGACCGGCAGGAAGCCGCGGTCGGCGATGATCGCCTCGATCCGGGCCCGTCTGACGGAGTGCGTGGCGCGCGATCGGAGCTGCGGCCCCAGGAGGGCCCCGGCGAGCGTCGCGCACTCCACGAGCGCCGGAAGGCGCTCGGCCAGGGCCAACGCATCATCCTCGCGGGCGTTGACGACGAGGAGGCCGACGACGTCGCCGTCGCTCCGGACCGGGACGTAGGCGAGGACCTTGGCGGCCTGCTCGCGACCGATCCCGGCGTAGGGGTGATCGGGCGCCGGGTCCCAGGCCTCGATCCAGGGTCCCTGGCCGGCTCGCTCCCGGAGATAGGCGCTTCGCTCGAGCGGCAGGCTGCCGGGCAGCTCGATCCGCCGGCCGGCCCCGTCGAGGGCGGCGAGGGGTGCGACCTCGCCGCCCGGCTCGAGGCTGAAGAGGCCGACCGAGCGGAACCCCGACAGCCCCAGGAGCGCCAGGCCGATCGCCACGGCCGTAGCCTCGGCCGTCGTCCCGGAATGCATCGCCCCGAGGGCCGCGGCCACGGACGTGCGCTCTCGCAGGTACTCGGCCAGGCGCGTCTCGAGGGCCCGCTGGCGGGTCGCGTCGCGGCTAACCGAAACGGCCCCGACGATCGCCCCTGCGTCATCTCGGATCGGCGCCACCCGAGCGTCGGTGTGGGCGAGCGTGCCGTCCGGTCGACGGTGGACGAATTCGCCGGTCCAGACCTCGCCCCGCCGCAGCGTCGCCCAGAGAGCCTCGATCGAGGCCGCCGGCTGTTCGGCGGCGGGGAGGCGGTGGACGTTCATGCCGATGACATCGCCTCGGTGGTGACCGGTGCTCCGCTCGAAGGCCGCGTTGACGTACAGGATCGTGCCCTCGAGGTCGACCACGATGACGGCGTCCGCGGCGTGCTCGATCGCGGCCAGCGGCAGGTTCGTTGGCAGGCCCTGGCCGCTCGTTGAGTGGGCTGAGCGGCGAGCGCGTTTGAGCCCGGACCCGGGCGTTCGCCGGTTCGGCGCGCCGCTCGTCGGGGACGGCGTGGCTGGGGCGATGGACATGGCCTCGGCGTCTAGCAGCGCGCTCGGACGATCCTTGGGTGTCAGGTCCCCCGGGGCACACTAGGACAGGGGCTGACTTCGGTACCAGAGCCCATCCGTACCAGACACGCTGGCCGCTCGTACCGGCGGCAGGAGGGTCAATCCGTCCCGACCGTCGCGGACGGGCTCAGGCGCGCTCGAGGGCCGCGGCTACCGCTCGGCGAGAGGGACGTACGGGCGCTGGCGCTGGCCGATGTAGAGCTGGCGGGGGCGGCCGATGCGGGAGCCCGGGTCGGTCATCATCTCGCGCCACTGGGCGATCCAGCCGGGCAGGCGGCCGATCGCGAACAGGACGGTGAACATCCCGACCGGGAAGCCGAGCGCCCGATAGATGAGCCCGCTGTAGAAATCGACGTTCGGGTAGAGCTTGTGGTCGATGAAGTAGGGGTCGCTGAGGGCGACCGCTTCGAGCTCGCTGGCGATCTGGAGGAGCCGATCGTCGGCCCCGACCTTGGCCAGGATCGTGTCGGCCGCGGCCTTGATGATTCGGGCCCGGGGGTCGTAGTCCTTGTAGACCCGGTGGCCAAAGCCCATGAGCCGGAAGGGATCGTTCTTGTCCTTGGCTCGATCGACCGCCTTCGAGACGTCGCCGCCCGCGGCATCGATCGCCTGGAGCATCTCCAGGACTTCCTGGTTGGCGCCGCCGTGGAGGGGACCCCAGAGCGCGGCGATGCCGGCCGAGATCGAGGCGTACAGGTTGGCGTGGCTCGAGCCGACGAGCCGGACGGTCGAGGTCGAGCAGTTCTGCTCGTGGTCGGCGTGGAGGATCAGGAGGACGCGGAGGGCCCGGGCGACGTCCGGGTCGGGGACGTACGGCTCGGCCGGGACGGCGAACATCATCCGCAGGAAGTTCGTCTCGAAGTCGAGGCTGTTGTCGGGGTACACGAACGGCTGCCCGATCGACTTCTTGTAGGCGTAGGCCGCGATCGTCGGCATCTTTGCGATGAGCCGGATCGAGCTGATCTCGACGTCGTCGGGGTCGCTGGGGTTCTCGGAGCCCTGGTAGAAGGTCGAGAGGGCGGCCACGGCCGAGGCCAGGATGCCCATCGGGTGGGCGTCCATCGGGAAGCCGTCGAAGAACCGCCGGAACTCCTCGTGCAGGAGGGTGTGGCGCTTGATCGAGGTCGTCCAGTCGACCAGCTGACGCTCGTTCGGGAGCTCGCCGTAGATGAGGAGGTAGGCGGTCTCGAGGAAGGTTGACCGCTCGGCCAGCTCCTCGATCGGGTAGCCGCGGTAGCGGAGGATGCCGGCCTCGCCGTCGAGGTAGGTGATGGCGCTCCGCGTCGCGGCGGTGTTGGCGAAGCCGTAGTCGAGGGTCGTGACGTGGCCGTCACGGAGGAGGGAAGCAATGTCGATCGCCGCCTGGCCTTCGGTCGCCTGCTCGACCGGCAGGCTGAGGACCTGGTCGCCGAGCCGCAGCTCGGCGGTGTCGATGGCCGACGGACGCTCGACCTCGAGAGATGTGCTCATCGATGTCTGTCTCCTGGCGGCGCCGACGTGGCGCCTGGGAGGCTCCACCTCCGGGCCCGGCCCCGTCGCCCAACGATGCGTCGACGGCGGCCTGATGGCAAGAGACATTCGGCCCGGGTCAGCCCGGACCCGGCGCCCGCCCGGGCGTCGCGCCGAGGGGCCGAAGGGACTGACCGAAGCGACTGACCGCGCGTCCCGCCCGTCGGGTCCGGGTGGCCGCCTGCTACCATCCGGGCCGATGGAGATCATGGGCATCCGGATCCCGACGATCGTCAAGGACAACGTCGCGCTGCGCTGCGACGGCTGCCTCGAGGTCATCGAGGGCACGCCCTGGCGGCTCAACGTCCTGGACATCGTGGCCGCCGAGACGCCGGTCTCTTGGGCCCACCGACCTGTGATCAACCCCGGCCCGTTCCAGTTCCACGGCGATCCCTCGCACGTCCGCGCCTGGATGCGCGCCCGCGGTTGGCTCTTCTGCCGGCGGGGCCAGGTCCGCGAGATCATGCGGCCGATCCCGATCCCGGGCGACGAACCCCGCTGGGGGCTGTGCGACGGCATCCACCGCGACGATCACGAGTTCATCCCGGCCTGATCGGCACGGGGCGGAGGCGCCATGCCCGACTGGTTGATCCCGGGGGTGACGGCCGTCCTCGCCTTCGCCGTCGCGCTGGCCCTGCTCGACCAGTGGCTGGAGCGCCGGCGCTCGTTCCAACTGACCTGGGCGATCGGAATGACCCTGTTCGGGATCGGCTCCGGTGCGGAGGCGATCGCGGCCGCCGGCGGGTGGAGTGAGCCCTTGTATCGCACCTGGTACCTGGCCGGCGCCGTCCTGACCCCGGCCTGGCTGGGCCTGGGCACGGCCTTCCTCCTCGCCCGGACACGGTTCGGCTATGCCTACGCCGCGTGCTTCCTCCTGGCCGGCATCTTCACCCTCCTGACGCAGCGTCGGTACGACTACCCGGACGCGGGCATGAGCCCGTTCCTGTACCTCATCGTCGGGGTGGTGGTGGCCCTCGCGATCTTCGGCGAGACGTATTTCCAGAACGAGCGCTGGGCCCGGATCGCGGCCCTCGGGGTGATCGTCGGGAGCATCGCCGGGGTGGCCTTCGCGACGCTCGCCCCGCTGCCCGCGCCGGGTCACGTGACGGACCCCGCGACCGGCCAGCCGACGGCGGCCCTGTTCCCGGGCTACGTGCGGCTGTTGACGCCGTTCATGAACGTGACGGGGGCCTTCTCGCTGCTGTTCGGGGCGCTGTTCTCGGCCTACGTCTTCATGCCCAAGCGGCGCGTCCTCAACTACTCACTGGATCCCGGCAAGCCCTTCGACCAGTTCCTGTTCCACCTGTTCCTGGGTGCGGTGGCCGTGCCGGTCAACTTCGTCGCCTCGATCCCGCTGGCCTTCCGGGCGTTCCGCGCGGGCACGCTCCACAGCCGCGTCCTCTCGACGATCCTCATCGCCGGCGGGGCCTTCGCGGCCCTGCTCGGCGACTCCCTGAACCGCTTCGGCGTGACCGCGCCGTTCGCGCTGGCGAAGCTCCTGTCGGTCGTCCTCATCCTCGCCGGCTTCGCCCTCTCGATCGAGACGTTCCACGAGTTCCGGATCCCGTTCACGAGGATCCGGATCGGCGGCGCCCGGCGGGAGGGCCAGGCCGGCTGAACCGGGGCGTTTCCGGATGGGCCCCTACCATGACGTCGTGGACCGCCGCCGGAGCCCGCTGCTCGGCAGCCTGACGGTCGCCCTCGCGGCGAGCCTGTTCGGGCTGCTCGGGGTGCTGTCCAGACAGGCCTATGAGCTCGGCCTGGAGCCGTTCGGCTTCGTCGCCTGGCGGGCCGGGATCGGAGCGATCGTGACGGCCGGCTTCGTCGCCTGGGGCGTGTCGCGCGGCGCCCGGCTCGTCGGCTGGCGCTCGCTCGATGGCCGGGGCCGGGCGGCGCTCGCCATCGCCTCGATCATGGGCGCGACCCTGAACATGGCGATGTTCCTGGGCTTCGAGCGGGCCCCGATCGCGATCGTCCTGCTGTGCTTCTACCTCTATCCGGCGCTCGTCGCCGGGGCCTCGGCCGCCCTCGGCTGGGAGCCGCTTGATCGTGCCCGCCTGGGAGCCCTGGCGATCGCCCTGGCGGGGATGGTCGCCGTGGTGCTCGGCGGGCCGGCGTCGGCTTCGGGTGGCGGCGTCGACCCGGCGGGGGTCGCCTTCGGGCTCGGGGCGGCGGCCAGCCAGGCAGTCTTCGTCCTGGTCAGCCGGCACGGCTACCGGGTCGTCCCGACCGACCAGGCGATGACCGTCATTCTCGGCGTGTCGGCCGTGATCGCGGCGATCCTGGCCGTCGCCGTCACCGACGGTGGCCCGACGGCGCTCACCGTGCCGCTGTCCGTGCCGGCGCTCCTCGGGCTGCTGCTGTTCGGCGGCGTTTTCGCCGCGGCCATCCCGAGCTTCCTGTTCCTCGCCGGCATCCGCTGGATCGGCCCGGTCCGGGCCGGGATCCTGATGCTCATCGAGCCGCTCGTCGGGGTGACCCTGGCCGCGGCCTTCCTGGCCGAGGCGATCGGACCGATCCAGGCGATCGGCGGGGCCGCGATCCTCGCCGCCGCGGTCATCATCCAGCGGGCCAACCCGACTGAGCCGGCGGCGGCCCCGGCCGCCGAGCCGGAGCCCGACCTGGAGCCCGGGCCCGGGGACGCGGGAGCGGTCGACCGGCCCGCCCAGGCTCGCGAGGCGTCGATCTCGTGACCGCAGTCGCAGTCTCGGCCTCAACCCCGGCCGCTGCCGATGTCAGCGGTCCGGCCGGGGCCCCGGTCATCGTCTTCGTCCACGGCTCGCGGCTGACCCGGAGCTCGTGGCGGGCCGTCACCACCCGGCTCGAGGGCACGTACCGCTGCGTCGCCGTGGACCTGCCCGGCCACGGGGCCCTCGCCGACCGACCCTTCACGATCGAGTCGGCCGCCGACGTCGTGGTGGCGGCCATCGACGCGGAGGGTGCCGCGGAGGCGGTCGTCGCGGGCCTGTCGCTCGGCGGCTACGTGGCGATGGCCGTCGCCGCCCGGGCGCCCGAGCGCGTCCGGGGCCTCGTCCTCGCCGGCGCGACGGCCGAGCCCTCCGGTCCGGTGGCGGCCGCGTTCCGGCTCTTCGCCTGGGCCCTCCGCGCCGCGCCGCAGCGCCCGTTCGAGACCCTCAACGCGTGGTTCTTCCGGCACCGCTACCCAGCCGAGATCGCCGAGCCGATCCTCGCCGCCGGAAACTTCGCGCGGGGCGGTGCGGCTGCCGTCAGAACGCTGCCACGGAGCCGGTTCCGCGAGCGGCTCCTGGCCTACGGCGGCCCGATCCTGGTCATCAACGGCGACCTCGACCTCGTGTTCCGGCTGGGCGAGGGCTCGTTCCTCCGAGGGGTCCCGCACGTCTCGCGTCGAGTCCTGCGCTGGACGACCCACCTGTCGCCGCTCGATCGGCCGGGCGACTTCGCCGCCGCAGTGCGCGGCTTCGCGGAGCGCCTGGGCGGCTGACCGCGGCGGAGCCGCATGGCCGTCGCCCGCACCACCGGCGTTGCCGCGGGCCTCGGCAGGGTGCCCGGTGGTATCCTCGAGGCCACCCGACACCCGTGCCAAGGGGAGTGATGCGCGTCCGAAAAGCGGTGTTCCCGGCGGCTGGATGGGGAACTCGATTCCTCCCCGCCACGAAGGCCCAGCCCAAGGAGCTCCTGCCGCTCGTCGACAAGCCCATCATCCAGTACGCGGTCGAGGAGGCGGTCGCCGCCGGCATCGAGCAGGTCATCATCGTCACGTCGAGCTGGAAGCGGGCGATCGAGGACCACTTCGACCTGTCGTACGAGCTGGAGCGGCTCCTCGAGGACAAGGGCGAGATCGAGAAGCTCCGCCAGGTCCGCCACATCAGCGACCTCGCCCAGATCGCCTACGTCCGCCAGAAGGAGCAGCTGGGCCTGGGCCACGCGGTCCTCATGACCAAGGACCTCATCGGCCACGAGCCCTTCGCGGTCCTCCTGCCCGACGACGTCGTCATCGCCGACCGGCCCGCCATCGGGCAGCTGATCCACGCCTACCAGCAGACCCACGGCTCGGTCGTCGCGGTCAGCCAGGTCCCCGAGGCCGAGACGTCACGCTACGGGATCGTCGGCACGGAGGGCGTCGAGGACAACCACGACGGCCGGCTCCACCGGGTGACCCGGATCGTCGAGAAGCCGGCGCCCGGTACGGCTCCCTCGACGCTGGCCGTCATCGGCCGCTACGTCCTGACCCCCAAGATCTTCGACAAGCTCGAGCAGACCCAGCGCGGCTCAGGCGACGAGATCCAGCTGACCGACGGCATCGAGGCCCTCATGGCCGAGCAGTCGGTCTACGCCTACGAGTTCGAGGGCGTGCGCTACGACGCCGGGACGACGATGGGCTGGCTGAAGGCGACCGTCGAGCTGGCGCTCAACCGGCCCGACCTGGGAGCCGAGTTCCGGGACCACCTGAAGGCCCTCGAACTCTAGGGCTCGGGCTCGAGGTCAGGCCCCTTCGTGACCCTCGAAGTCCTGGTCATCGCCGTCATCCGGATCGCCGGCTCGCTGCCGGTCCTCCGCTGGCCGCTGGCCGGCGGGATCCTGGCCGTCCTCGTCGATCTGTCCGACCTGCTGCTACGCGACGCGCTCGAGCTCGGCGGGGTTCCCGACTACCAGTCGCTCGACAAGTGGCTCGACCAGGTCTACATGGCCTGCTTTCTGATCGTGGCCCTCCGCTGGCAGGGGGTCGAGCGGTCGGTGGCGATCGGCCTGTTCGCGTTCCGGCTGGTGGGGTTCGCGGCCTTCGAGCTGACCGGCGACCGGGGCTTGCTGCTGGTCTTCCCGAACGTCTTCGAGCTGTGGTTCCTGGCGGTCGCCGCTGCCCACCGGTTTCGACCCGGCTTCGCCTGGACGCCGCTCCGCCTGGCGCTCGTCCTGGCCGTGCTCACCGGCCTCAAGGAGGCCCACGAGTGGGCCCTCCACGGGGGTCGGATCTTCGACGGGATCACGTCCCTCGAGTTTCTCGAGAATGCCTGGCGATGGCTGACCGGCGGCGGATGAGCGCCCGAGGCAGGCGGGGCGGGCAGGGCGGTCGCGGAATCACGCGGCCGGGGGGCTCGGTCGTCGTACGCTACGATCCCCGCGGCCGGCAGGCGTGCCGGCACGGCGGGCAACCGTGACGGAGGAACGGCTTGGCTGATATCGGGACGGTCCTGGGCGGGCGCTACCGGCTGCTGGAGCTGCTGGGCCAGGGCGGCATGGCGACCATCTACCGGGCCCGCGACGCGCAGCTCGAGCGCGACGTCGCGGTCAAGGTCCTCCGCCCGGAGTACGGTCGCGACCCCGACTTCTTCGCCCGTTTCCGGCAGGAGGCCCAGTCGGCCGCCTCGCTCAACCATCCCGGCGTCGTGGCGGTCTACGACTACGGTACGGACACGGTCGGGCCGTTCATCGTGATGGAGCTCGTGGATGGCGAGGACCTCGCCTCGATCATTCGGCGAAGCGGCGCGCTGCCGCCGCGCCAGGCGGCGCGGCTGGCCTCGCAGGTCGCCCGCGCCATCGCAGCGGCCCACGAGCGCGGCTTCGTCCACCGCGACATCAAGCCCGGCAACATCCTCGTGACTCGCGAGGGCCGGGTGAAGGTCGCCGACTTCGGGATTGCCAGGGCCCTGGCCGAGACCGCGCTGACCCTGCCCGGCACGACCCTCGGCTCGGTCCACTACTTCAGCCCGGAGCAGGCCCGCGGCGAGATGACCTCGCCCGCCTCCGACATCTACAGCCTGGGCATTGTCCTGTTCGAGCTCCTGACCGGCCAGCGGCCGTGGGCCGGCGACAGCGCGGCCGCGATCGCGACGGCCCGCCTGACGGGCCCGGTGCCCAGCCCGTCGTCCATCCGCGCCGCGGTTCCGCCGATCCTCGAGGCGATCACCCGCAAGGCCATGGCCCTCGAGCCCGATCAGCGGTTCGGCAGCGCCGCCGACATGGCCGACGCCCTCGACCGCTACCTCGCCGAATCCGGAACGGGGCAAGCCACGGGGGCCGCCGCCGGCGCCGGTGGGACCGCGCCCGGGGGTACCGCCGCGGCA
>JBFMEV010000053.1:0-19625 GCA_040752335.1 Chloroflexota bacterium | reverse complement strand
GGCCGCGGCCGGGGCCGGGCGGGCGGCCAGCGCCGGCGGGACGCCGCCGGCGTCAGACCACGAGCGGACCCTGGCCGGCACCGCGAACCCGAACCCCGGTGCCCGCGTGCCCTACCCGCCCGACGCCTACGCCGGTGCCGAGGCGGTGCCGCGCTCGCGGCCGATGGGAGCCGGACGGCGCGACCCTGACGAGTTCGACGACGACCTCGAGGAGCAGCGCTCCGGCACCAGCCCGTGGCTGTGGGTCTCGGCCGTCCTGGCCCTGGCCATCCTGGCCCTCGCCGCGTTCCTCGTCTTCCGGCTGCTGTCGGGTAACCCGACCGTGCCGCCCAGCCAGGTGGAGGTCCCGAACTTCGTCGGCATGACCGACGAGGATGCCCAGGCCACGGCCGACGACCTGGGCCTCGAGGTCCGCCGCGAGTTCGAGCCGTCGGAAGAACCCGACAACACCGTCGTTCGGCAGGACCCCGAGGAGGGCACCCTCGTGGATGAAGGCTCCACGGTCGTCCTGACGCTGGCCCTCGGCGATGCCACCGTGGCCGTTCCCGACCTGCGGGCCAAGCCGGAGAGCGAGGCGATCAACCTGATCTTCGAGGCCGGCCTCACGCGTGGCACCGTCACCCAGGAATTCGACGATCTGGTCCCGGAGGGATCGATCATCAGCCAGGACCCGGTGGCCGGCACCATCGTGACCGAGGGCCTGGCGATCAACTACGTCGTCTCGAAGGGTCCCGAGCCCACCCCGACGCCGTCGCCGTCACCGACGCCCTCGCCCACCCCGTCACCGACCCCTACGCCCACGCCGCCGCCCACGCCGCCTCCGACCGCAACCCCCTCACCCGCACCACTGAACGTGGGCAACTACCTCTGCATGACGCTTGCGGAGGCAACGGGCGCGATAACGGGTGACGGATTCCTGGTCGGATCCACCAGCGGCGATACGACAGGTCGCGTCGTCGACCAGAACCCCGACCCGGGCACCAAAGCTCCGTTTGCGAGCACGATCGATCTGGTCTTCGAGAATCCGCCGACGTCTATCTCGTGCCCCTGAGCGGCTAGAGGTCGGCGTCGGCGAAGAGGGTCACACGCTCCGAGCCGTGCGAGGGCGGGCCCGGATCCGGTGTCATCACCGGCGGCCGGGCGGCCGGCTGCGGGGCCGACTGCCGCGCTCGCATCTGAGCCCGCGCGGCGCGGTGGCGCTCCAGCTCCACCGGCACGAAGTCGCGGAGCCGCAGGGCCGGCGACGGAGGCTCCGGGCCGTCGACCTCGAGCGGGCCGTCGGCGGGAGGCGGGGCCGGGAGGGCATCGACCGCTCGAACGGGTCCGGGCTCCCAGCAGCCGCGCAGCTCGAGGCCGGTGAGGGGCAGTCGACGTCGGTCGAGGCCGCAGTAGCCGAGCTGGGCCGCGACCGAGCGGCGGAAGTGCCGGCAGGTCGAACAGGTGGTCGACGATCGGCGGCAGACCCAGCAGCGCGCGGTCTCCGCCTGGGGCGTGCCGCAGTGGGGGCAGCGCCACATCGACATCGCCGCGATGGTAGCTGCCAGGCGCGGCCACGTCGAGCCGTTACTTGACGATCGTGATCGTCTTCTGGGTCGAGGTGGAGCCGAAATCGTCCGTCGCCACGAGGACCGTCGCGAGCCCGGACCCGGTGGTCACCCCGGTCGGCAGCGTCGTCGTGAACGTTGCCCGGCCGTCGCCCCCGGTGACGGCCTCCTTGGCGACCGGCGGGATCCCCGGCACGGTCAGGCTGAACGTCACGGTGGCGCCCTCGAGCGGGATCCCGTCCGGATTGGTCACGAGCACGCTGAGCTGCAGCGAGACGGGCAGGGAACCCACCGAGATCCGGTAGGCAGAGGCCGTGAGCGTCGCGGTCAGCTGGCCACTGCCCCGGATCACCGAGAAGATCAGCTCGCCGGGATTGCCGGCCGGATCGGTGCCCGAAAGACGGATTCCGTTGGGCCCGGGCTCCAGGGGTAGCTCCACGGTGAACGCGCCGTTGTCCGCCGCGAGGCCGGAGATCGACGTCCCGTTGGCCGCGTTGCGGGCGAGGATCCTCGTTCGCGGCTCGGTCGTGCCGGTGATCGCGACAGTCTCGCGATTGACCGTCTGGCCGTCCTGCGGCGAGGCCAGCACGAACGTCGGCGCCTCGGTGTCGAGGATGAAGGTCACGATCGGCGACGATTCCGATTCGATGCCGGCCTCCACGATCGTGGCCGAGAAGGCGTTCCGGCCGGGGGTCAGGTCAACCGGCACGATCAGCCGGATCGTCGATCCCACCGGCGCCTCGGCGATCGGCGTCGCGGGCACGCCCTCGAGCGTCAGGTAGATCCGGACGCGGACCTGCGGGTCACCCACGTACTCGTCCGGAACGATGACCTCGAGGTCGGCCCGCGGCTGGTTGGTGTACGGCTCCGGCGGCAAGGTGATGATCGGGGCATCGGCGACGATGATCGGCGTCGATGACGGCGTGGGGGTCGCGGTCAGCTCGTCCACGAAGCCCGACAGCGACGTCCCCAGGGCCCGGACGAGCGAGCCGATCCCACCGGTCGCGGTCACGTAGACGGCGCCGCCCAGGGCCACGACCGCGACGACGAGGACGACCCGCGCCGGGAGGGGCAGACCCTTCCGCCGGGCGGACAGGCCGCGGGGTTGCTTCAGCCGGTACGCGTCCGGGACCGGCACGCGGACGCGCTGCGGGGCGGGGCGGCCCGAGCTCGGAGGGCGAGGGCGGACGTGCGAGGTGCGTCCGTCCCGACGGGTCGGCATCGCGGCCTATCGTCGCACGGATGCAGGTCGGCGAATCCCCGGCCTCCCGGGTGGCGCGTCGATGCACCGGAGGCAGCCGGCGGACCGGTGCGGATGCGGCCGGATCGAGGCGGAGCGGTGTACGCTGGGGCGGTCCGGTGTCCGCCGGACGGGAGCCGCTGCTGTCGAGGGGAGGATGGGTGGACGGGCGCGACCCGAGGTCTTCGCGATCGCCGCGCGTTGACGGCCGCCCGGCGTTCGGGCTGGGTCCGATCGCCCGCGTCCCGACGATGGCCGCCCTCGCCGGCGCCGGCGCCGCCCGGCCGCCGATGGGCCGGCTGGAGGCGCCGCCGATCGGCGGACGACCCCAGGCTCCGGGGTCGGGTCCGGCCCCGGGATCGGGGTCGGGCGGTCGGGGCGTGCCGGTCATCGGCCCCGGGACAACCGCCGCCCGGAGCGGGCCGCCCGCTCGCGCCGGCACCGAGATCGCCCGGGCCCGGGCGTTCGGCCTGCCCAACCTTCGGCGCAACGTCTGCCCCCACTTCTACATGACCGGCGCGCGCGGGGCAATCCCGATCCACGCGCCGCACCTCCTGAAGGCCCTGGTGCGCCAGGATGCGACGACGTCGCGCTGCCAGCTGCGCGGCGGCGTGCACCTCGAGCAGGGATACGTCAACGACGTCTGCCTCTCGCCGCGCTTCAACCAGTGCGTCTTCTACGAGGAAGACCTGACCGACCATTGAGCGCCGCCGGCGCGGGCGAGCGCGGCTATCGCTGGGCGGTTCAGCAGCTCCAGGCCCGCGGCCGGTTCGGGATCCGCCTGGGGCTCGGGCGGACGCGGGCGCTCCTGCGCGAGCTCGGCGATCCGCAGCTGGCCTTCCGCGGGGCGCTCGTCGCGGGAACCAACGGCAAGGGCAGCGTCCTGGCCCTGGCCGGGAGCGCCCTCCGGGCCGCCGGGATTCGGATGGGCGAGACTCCCAAGCCGCACCTCGTCAGCTATCGCGAACGGCTGGCGATCGACGGCCAGCCGGTGGACGCGGACACCTTCGCGCGCCTCGTGGCCGAGGTCCTGCCGGCCGCCGACCGGGTCGCCCGCCGCCTCGGCGAGCCGACCGAGTTCGAGCTCCTGACCGCGCTCGTCTTCCGCTGGTTCGCCGACCAGGGCGTCCGGGTGGCGCTCATCGAGGTGGGTCTCGGCGGCCGGCTCGATGCGACCCACACCTGGGACGGCGGCGTCGCCGCGATCACCAACGTGACCCTCGATCACATGGACCGCCTCGGCCCGACGGTGACGGCGATCGCCCGCGAGAAGGCCGCGATCATCCAGGGCGGCGACCTGGCCGTGACCGGGGCACGGGGGGAGGCGCTGGCGGTCATCCGGCGGCGCGCCGCCCGCCTCCGGGTCCCGCTCCGCACGGTCACAGCGGCGCCCGTCCTCGGCTGGGACCGGGACGGGATCGAGGTCGAGCTGCCGCGGCTGGGCCAAACGCGGATCGGCCTGCGCGGCCGCCACCAGGCCGCGAACGCGGCCGTCGCCGACGCGGTCCTCGATGCCCTGGCCGAGGCCGGGATCGCGCGGGTCGACGACTCGGCCCGCCGGCGCGGCTACGCAGCGGCCACCTGGCCGGGCCGGCTCGAGCTCCTCGATGTCGGCGGTCGGGATGTCCTCCTCGACGGCGCCCACAACCCGGACGGGGCGGCCGCGCTGGCGGTCGCGCTCGACGACCTTCGGCCGCACCTCCGCTGCGGCGCCGCTGCCGACGCCCCGCCGCTCACCCTCGTCATGGCGTCGATGGCCGACAAGGACGTCGAGGCGGTGATCGGCGCCCTGGTCGGCGCCCCGGCGCTGGCCGGGGCGAGCGTCATCGCGACCACGATCGACGCGCCACGGGCCATGCCCGCAGATGCGCTCGCGGCACACTGGCGCCGGCTCGGTGAGGCCGCCGGCATCACCGCGGTCCGCTCGATCCCGGACGCGGCAGCGGCCCTCGAGCGTGCCGTCGCGGAGGCTCGCGGCCCGGTCGTCGTCGCCGGCTCGCTGTACCTTGTCGGGGTTGCGCGCGGCCGGTTCGTCGACGATCCGCGGCTGCGCGACCCGGAGGGCGACGCCGAGTGACCGAACATCCGCCCCGCGATCGAGCCGTGCCGGCCGAGGGTGGCGTGCTCGCCGCCCGCCCCGACCTCGGCGGCGCCCGCGCGACGCCGGCATTCGGCCTCCCGGACGGGGCCCCGAGCGGGCTCCCGGCCGGCCTCGGCTCCACGCAGATCGGTCGACGCACCTTCACCTGGGGGACCAGGACGTACGTGATGGGCATCGTCAACGTCACGCCAGACTCGTTCTCCGGGGACGGGCTCCTGGCCGGCGGCGATCCGGTCGCCGCGGCCGTCGCTCTGGCCACGACGATGGTCGGGGCCGGCGCCGACATCCTCGACGTCGGCGGCGAGTCCTCGCGGCCCGGCCACGCGATCGTCTCGTCGGAGGACGAGCTGGCCCGGGTCGTCCCGGTGATCCGAGCCGTCCGCGAGGCCCTCCCCGACACCCCGATATCGATCGACACGTCGAAGCCGGCGGTGGCCGCGGCCGCGATCGGGGCCGGGGCGGACCTGGTCAACGACGTCTGGGGTGTGGCCGAGGACGACGTCCTGGCCCGCCTGGCTGCCGAACACCGGGTGCCCATCGTCGTCATGCACAACCGGGCCGAGGCTCGCTATACGACCCTCCTGCCCGAGATCGTGGCCGACCTCCAGCGGGCCATCGAGCGGGCCCTGGCCGCGGGCGTGGCCTGGGACGACATCGTCATCGACCCGGGCTTCGGCTTCGGCAAGACGGCCGAGCACAATCTGGCCCTCCTGCGTGACCTCGCCAGCCTCGCGATCCTGGGCCGGCCGATCCTGCTGGGCACGAGCCGGAAGTCGACCCTCGGCCGGGTCCTGGACCTGCCGGCCGACGAGCGCCTCGAGGCGACCCTCGCGACGACGGCCCTGGCCATCGCCTCGGGCGTCGACATCGTCCGGGTCCACGATGTCCGCGAGAACGTCCGGGCCGCCCGGATCGCCGATGCCGTCGTCCGCGGTGCCTGGTCCGACGGGGCCGGCTGATGCCCGACCGCATCGTCCTCGAGGGGATGGTCTTCCAGGCCCGTCACGGCGTCCACGATCACGAGAAGGTCACGGCCCAGCGCTTCGAGGTCGACGTCGAGCTCCTCCTCGATCTTCAGCCGGCCGGGCTCGAGGATGACCTCGAACGAACGCTCGACTATGGCCGGGTCTACGAGACCGTCAGGACGATCGTCGAATCGACGACCTTCAACGTCATCGAGGCCCTGGCCGAGGCGATCGCCCACGAGCTGCTCTCGGACTTCCCAGCCCTCGACGAGGTCGTCGTCCGCGTCCGCAAGCCCCAGGTCCGGCTGGGCGGCCCACTGGACTTCGCCGGCGTCGAGATCCGCCGCCGCCGCTCCGCGTAGCGTCGGCCCGCGATCTTCTAGAGGTCGCTCGGGCGGGTTCCCAGGGTGACGGAGATCGTCAGGGTGTCCCTGCCCCGGAGGACCTCGAGCTCGATCGTCTGGCCCGGGGCGAAGCTCGAAAGGACGAGGTCGAGCGGGTGCTCGGAATCGATCGCCTGGTCGCCGATCTTCGTGATGATGTCGCCCTCGCGGATGCCGGCCTGGTCGGCCGGCCCGCCGCCGATGACGGCCTCGAGGGTCTTGCCGGTCGCGGTCTGCGAGGGGCTGACGAGGGCCCCGTGGTCGACCGGCAGGTTCTCCTCGTCCTGGACCTGGCGGTCGATGGCGACGTAGCGAACCCCGATGTACGGCCGCGACAGCTCCTGGCCGGCGAGGGCCTGCTGCATGATCGGGCGGGCGATGTCGATCGGGATGGCGAACCCGATCCCGTTCGAATCGCTGGCCACGGCCGTATTGATGCCGATGACGTCGCCGCCTGCGTCGAGGAGCGGCCCGCCGCTGTTGCCCGGGTTGATCGCGGCGTCCGTCTGGATGAGGTTGTTGAGGCGATCGCCGGTGTTGACCGTCACGCTTCGCCCGGTCGCCGAGATGATCCCGCTGGTGACCGTGTTCGAGTACGTCCCGAGCGGGCTGCCGATGGCGATCGCCAGCTGGCCGACCTCGAGGTCCGCTGACGAGCCGATCGAGGCTGCCGTCAGCTCGTCGGCCTCGATCTTCACGATCGCGAGGTCGGTCAGGGTATCGACCCCGTAGACGCGACCGTCGAACTGGCGACCGTCCATGAGCTCGACCGTCAGCGAGTCGGCGGTCGTGCCGTCGCTCGCGGTCACGACGTGCTTGTTGGTGAGAATCCAGCCGGCGGTGTCGAAGATGACGCCCGAGCCGACGCCGGATTCGGGGATCGTGCCGCCGAACTGGTCCGTCGAGGTCCCCTCGACGAAGATCCGGACCACGGCGGGCCCGGCCTTGGCGGCGGCATCGATGACCGCCGAGGACTCGTCGATCGTGACCGGCTGGCGGGAGCCGGCCGTCGTGACCGGGTTGCCGGACCCGCCCGTGGTCACCGGGTCGAGGGCGCCACTGCCCTTGAGGGCGAGGACCGTCCCGCCCGAGGCGAGCACCGCGGAGAGGAGCGAGGCGGCGACGATGCTGCCGAGTCCGGCGCGGGGCGCTGGCGTCACCGGCTCCGTCGCCACCGGCTCCGTCGCCACCGGGTGGGCGTCGACGGAAGGCATCCCTTCTGGCGTTGGTGCCGCGACCCAGGCTGGGCTGGCCCAGTCCGGACGATGCTCCGCGGGCGGGGTGTAGGCGACGCTCGGGCTGGTGTCGGCGGGGCCGGGGTCGTCGTGCTGGTCGGTCATTCGAGCGTGTCGTCCTGGCTTGGGGAGGGGAGCGCCGGATGCGATGGAGGCGTCCGGCGCGGTGAGTCGCGTCTCATCGTGGGGCGTCCACGTTCAGGGCCGGCGCTGGGCTCGATGAAGAATCCGCCATGTGGGGCGTCTCGGCGGTGGGCTCCTCGTCGGTCGGCGTCACGTGGGCCTCGCCGGCCTGCGAGCCGACGGCCCGATGGCCGTCCATCGACCTCGGGCTCGCCGGCAGGCTGACCGTGAACGTCGAGCCCGTTCCCAGGCGGCTCTCGACGGACACGCTCCCGCCGTGCATCTCGACGATGCTCCTCACGATCGCCAGGCCCAGCCCGCTGCCGCTGCCGCGAGCCTCGCTGGCCCGGGTCCCGCGGTAGAAGCGCTCGAAGATCCGGGGCAGCTCCTCGGGGGCGATGCCCACGCCGGTGTCGGCGACCTGGATCCGGGCGCCGTCCTGGGCCGCCCCGACCTCGACCCGGATCCGCCCGCCGCGGGTCGTGAACTTGATGGCGTTGCCGACGAGGTTGGCGACGACCTGGCCGACCCGGACCGGGTCATGACGGATCCGAAGCGGCCGGTCGGGCATCGCCAGGGCCAGGTCCACGCCCCGCCGCCGGGCCGCGGTCCCGGCCTGCTCGACCGCCTGCTCCACGGTCGCCCGGAGGTCCTCCGGCCGGAGGTCGAGGAGGACGAGCCCGGAATCGAGCTTCGAGAGCTCGAGAAGGTTCTGGGCCAGCCAGTCGAGGCGCTCGATCTGGGCGGCGCTCGCCTCCAGGAACTCGGCCCGGGCGTCGGGATCCTCGCCGGCGTGCTCCTGGAGGAGCTCGTTGAACGTCCGGATCGCCGCGATCGGGGTTCGCAGCTCGTGCGACACGTCGGCCAGGAAGTCGCGGCTGCGGTCGCGGTCGCGGCGGATGATGTCGACGCTCTCCTGGACCCGGTCGGCCATGGCATTGAACTGAAGGGCCAGCTCGGTCAGCTCGAGCGAGCCGGCCGTCGGGGCGTCGGTCGGGACGCGCCGGGCAAGGTCGCCCTCGGCCAGGCCCCGGCTGGCCTCCGTCAGGCGCCGGAGCGGCGTCGTGAAGCGGCGGGCCAGCGCCGCCGCGGCCACGATCGCGACGGCAAGGGCTCCCAGCCCGATCACCGCCAGGAGTCCCGTCGTCGTCGCGATCGCCGTCGCCCGGTAGGTGTAGGGGTTGGAGAGGGTGACCTCCACGACGTACTCGGGCAAGGCGCGCACGGTGTAGTGGACCGGGTCGCTGGTGATGAACTCGCGCGTCTGGCCTCGCCCGGCCTCGGTCTCGAGATCGGCCGTGAAGTCGCCACCGGACGCGGGAACGAACTCGCGGTTGACCTCGGTCCCGAGCCGGATCCGGACGTCGGCCTTGGCCAGCTGATCGGCCAGGATCCGCTCCTGGCTCGTCTGCGAGAGAGCCACCACGACCGCCGGGTTCACGACGCCCTCGGGACTGACGACCGGCCGGAGGCCGCTGGCGTCGCTGGC
Source organism: Chloroflexota bacterium (assembly GCA_040752335.1). Taxonomy (GTDB): domain Bacteria; phylum Chloroflexota; class Limnocylindria; order Limnocylindrales; family CSP1-4; genus UBA5189. The sequence continues at coordinate 10,545 of JBFMEV010000053.1, read as the reverse complement.
CACGAGGGCCACGTACTGGGCGACCCCGAAGGACCGCGCGGTGAGGTCCTCGCGCTGCTGCTGCTCGAAGTAGTCGCCGAGCCGATTGAGGACGAGGGTGGTGACGAGGACGAGGGTCAGGGCCAGGATCGCGACGAAGGCCAGCGTCAGCCGCCCCTGGAAGGTGTGGGGCATGACCTTGTGCGACAGGCGGCCCACGGGCGAGCGCTGCTCGCCGGTCGGGGTCGCGGGCTCGCCGTCCGCCACGGGCCGGCCCGCCTAGCGCTCGGCGAAGGCGTAGCCGACGCCGCGGATCGTCTGAACGAACACCGGCCGCGACGGGTCGTCCTCGATCTTGTCGCGGAGGTGGCTGACGTGGACGTTGATCGTCTTCTCGTCCTGGTCGAGGGCCTCGTAGTCGCGGAGCAGCTCCAGGAGCTCGGACCGGGTGTAGACCCGGCCCGGACGGCTCGCGAGGTGGCGGAGGATCTCGAACTCGGTGGGGGTCAGGCTGATCCGGCGATCGCCGCGCTGGACCCGCCGGCGCTCGAGGTCGATGACCAGGTCGTCGTGGCGGATGACCCGCCCGCCGACGGCGTCGGCGAGGTCGCCGTAGGCCCGCCGGAGGAGGGCCTTGATGCGGCTCAGGAGCTCGCGAAGTCCGAACGGCTTGGTGACGTAATCGTCGGCGCCGAGCTCCAGGCCGATGACCTTGTCGACCTCGTCGTCGCGGGCGGTGAGCATCAGGACGGGGGCCTTGGAGCCGGCGGCCCGGAGCCGCCGGAGGACCTCGAAGCCGTCGATGCCCGGCAGGCGGACGTCGAGCACGACGAGATCGGGGGCCTGGCCGACCGCGATCTCCAGGCCCTCCTCGCCCGACCGGGCGAGGGCCACCGTGTAGCCCTCCTGCTGGAGAGCGTACTGGATGCCGCGGGCGACGGCGTGCTCGTCTTCGACGATGAGGATCGTTGCGGACATCGCCCGCGATCGTACACCGGGTCCTCGCGGGGCCATGAGGCCGGGCTCGTGGTACCGTGGGCGCCCCAGATTCTCGGAGGCTCTCAGTTTCCATGGCCAGCTCGCGCCCATCCCTCGCGGCCGCGCACCGCGACGTCACCGGCAAGAAGGTGGCGTACCTGCGCAAGGCCGGCAAGCTGCCGGCCGTCGTCTACGGCCACGGGGTGGCCTCGACCAATGTCACCGTGGACGCCCACGAGTTCGAGCAGCTCCGCCGCCACACCGGCCCGAACACGCTCGTCGACCTCGCGGTCGACGGCAAGAAGCCGAACCCCGTCCTCGTCAGCGACGTCCAGCTCCACCGCGTCACCCAGCGCCCGCTCCATGCCGACCTGTTCCTCGTCCGGATGACGGAGGAGCTGACGGTCGACGTGCCGCTCGTGGCGACCGGCGAGTCCGAGGCGGTCAACGTCCACGGCGGGACCCTGCTCCACCCGATCGAGCACGTCCGGGTGAAGGCCCTGCCGGACCACCTGCCGCAATCGATCTCGTACGACATCACCCCGCTCGCGACCTTCGACGACGTGATCCGCCTCCGAGAGCTGGAGATCCCGGGTGACGTCACGCTCCTGACCGACCCCGAGGAGATCGTGGCCAAGGTCATCCCGCCGCGGGTCGAGGAGGTCGCGATCCCGGTCGCAGCTGAAGCCGCCGAGGCCGCCGAGGCCGGCGAGGCCGGCGAAGGTGCCGCCGCTGGTGGCGAGACCAGCGAGGCGTCCGAAGAGGGCTGACGCAGGTCGCCGGACTTAGCCGGCGGTGCGCCCGACGACGTAGACGATCGGAAGCCGGAGCCGGAGGTCGGCCAGGGGCAGCGCCCGGAGGCGCGCCTGGAGCCGGCGGCGAAGGACCCGCCGCTCTCGCTCGGACAGCTCGTCGAACAGCGACTCCTCGGCGAAGCCCTCCAGAAAGTCGGTGTACGAGCGCGCGGTCCAGCGGTGCTCCACGCTGTCCGCCCATGACCGGACGCCGCGGAAACCTGCCCGGCGCAGGCCGGCCGCAGCCGCCTCCGGGCTGGCGGGGTCGCGCCCGGGCGGGTCCGGCTCGGGCGGGTCGAAGCCGAGCTCGTCGAGGAGCTCCTCGAAGATCTGGTCCGGCGGATCCGGCGCGCCACGATGGCGGAGCCAGGTCACGTAGCCGAAGGGCGCCCCGGGCCGCAGGACGCGGCGGGCCTCGGCCAGGGCCGCCGCGCGGTCCGGCACGAGCTGCAGGACGAACGACGACATCGCGAGATCGAAGGTCGCGTCGCCGAACGGCAGTCGGTCGGCAACCGCCACGGCCGTGTCGAAATGGGCTCGCCGGACCGCGGCGAGGCGACGGTCGGCCTCGCCGCCGGCCCAGGCTGCCATCTCCGACGAGGCGTCGATCCCGGTGACCCGGACGTCGGGCCAGCGCTCCAGCGCGGCCAGGGCCAGGGTCCCGGTGCCGGTGCCGATGTCGAGCAAGTGCGACTCCCCGGCCGGCAGCATCGGGGCGAGGTGATCGAGGAGGCGAACGGCCGCCGGCCGGATGATCGGCGCCCAATGGCGGGCGTAGCCCTCGGCGATATGGTCGTAGCGGGCGCCCTGATCGGCCTGGTCGTCGGACATGCGATGTCATGGTAGCGGCGAGGTCGGGCGATTCGGCCCGTCGGGACCTGACCTCGGGCCGATGACGTGGAGCTGCGCCGGGTAGATGGTGTGTGAGCACGAGCCGGACCGTGGTTGCTTGCCCGACCCGTGGTCGAAAGGAGCACCCAGCCGTGAACAAGATCCTCGTGGCCTATGACGGCGGCGATCCGGCCCGCCGCGCCCTCGAGACCGCCGCCGAGCTGGCCCGCCTGACCGGCGCGAGCCTCGCCGTGGTCAGCGTCGTCCCGACGCATCCCGGCCGCTTCCCGGTGGACCCGTGGGACGACACGAGCGTCCACGCCCAGGAGCTGCTCGAGGCGCGCCGAGTGCTGCGCGAGAAGGGCATCGAGGCCGAGCTCATCGAGCCGACCGGCGACCCGGCCCCGACGATCGAGCGCGTCGCCGAGGAAGGCGCCTACGACACCGTGGTCATCGGCTCCCGCGGCCTCAACGCGATGGGCCGGATCCTCCAGGGCAGCGTCTCCGAGCACGTCGCGACGCACGCCAAGGCAACGGTCATCGTCGCTCGCTGACCCGGTTGTCCCCGCGGCCGCGCCGGCGCGTCAGCCAGGCCGCTCTCGTCCCCCGCGAGCGGCGCGACTACACTCGGCTGACCATGGCCCTCGAGCGCCTGCCGTTCGCGCCGCCCCTCGAGCCGATGCTGGCGAAGGCCATGGACGGGCTGCCGGACGGAGACGGCTGGCTGTACGAGCCGAAATGGGACGGCTTCCGGGCGATCGTCTTCCGCGACGGCGACGAGGTCTTCACCCAGTCGCGCGACCTCAAGCCCCTCGATCGCTACTTCCCGGAGCTCGGGCCGCCCCTGCGGGCATCCCTCCCGGAGCGGTGCGTGATCGACGGTGAGGTCGTGATCGCCCGCGACGGCGCCCTCGACTTCGAAGCCCTCCTGCTCCGGATTCACCCCGCCGCGTCCCGGGTGAAGAGGCTCGCCGCGGCGTCGCCGGCCTCGTTCGTAGCCTGGGACCTCCTGGCCCTCGACGACCGGGACCTCCGGGCCGTGCCCCAGGGCGAGCGCCGCGCCCGGCTGGAGGCCGCCCTCGGCGGTATCGCGCCGCCAGTCCACCTGACGCCGGCGACCCGCGACCGCGCCCTCGCGGCGGACTGGTTCGAGCGGTTCGAGGGCGCTGGCCTCGATGGCGTCGTCGCCAAGCGCCTCGACGCCCCGTACCAGCCCGGCAAGCGGGCGATGCTCAAGATCAAGCACCAGCGTACCGCCGACTGCGTCGTCGCCGGCTTCCGGTGGCACAAGAACGGCCCCGGGACGCACGTCGGCTCGCTGCTGCTCGGCCTGTTCGACGTCGAGGGCAAGCTCAACCATGTCGGGATCACCTCGTCGTTCTCGTGGGACCGGCGGGCGGCCCTGGTCGAGGAGCTGGCGCCGCTCCGAGAGCGGGCCGTGGATGACCACCCGTGGCGCGAGTGGGCAGAGTGGGCCGGCTGGGGCGACGCCGAGGCGTCGGGCCAGCGGCTGCCCGGCGCGACGTCCCGCTGGAACAGGGGCAAGGACCTGTCCTGGGAGCCGCTCCGGGCGGAGCGGGTCGTGGAGGTCGCCTACGATCACCTCCAGGGTTCCCGGTTCCGGCACGCCACGACCTTCGTTCGGTGGCGCCCCGACAAGCGCCCGTCCGACTGTCGCTACGACCAGCTGGAGGAAACGGCGGCCTTCGAGATCGCCCGGATCTTCGGGGGCTCCTGACGCAACGACGCCCCGGCCCGTGCGTCTAGTTATCTGGCAATGGAAGACCGACCCGACCGCATCGACTTCGGCCGCCTCGCGCTCCCGTCGTTCGTCGTTATCCTTGCTTCCTTCGCCGCCCTGCGAGCGCTGGCGGTCGAGCCGTGGGCGATGCCGGCCTACGACCTCTACGCCTACTGGCTGACGCGGGACGGTCTCGATTACGCCGGCGCGCACCAGGGCGATACCGGCGCGTTCCTCTACGCCCCGGCCTTCGCCCAGGTCATCGCGCCGCTGACGGCCCTCCCGTGGCCGGTGTTCGCCGGCGTCTGGACGGTTGTCATCGCCGCCCCGCTCGCCTGGCTCGCCGGGCGCCACGCGATCTGGCTCCTCCTGCTGCCGCCGGTCCTCATGTCCGTGGCCAGTGGCCAGCTGGACCTGGCCTTCGCGGCGATCGTCCTCCTCGGCCTTCGCTGGCCGGCGCTGTGGGTCCTGCCGATCCTGACGAAGGTGACCCCCGGGATCGGGCTGCTGTGGTTCCTGGTCCGCGGCGAGTGGCGGGCGCTGGGGATCGCCGCCCTGGCCACGGCGCTCGTCGCGGCCGCCTCGGCGATCGTCGACCCCCTCGGCTGGGCCGGCTGGATCGCGATGCTCGCCCGGATGGACTTCCCCGAGCTGGGCGGTGGCCTGTGGTTCCTGCCGCTGCCGCTCGGGTTCCGGCTCTTCGTCGCCGCCGCGCTCATCGCCTGGGGCGCGGCCACCGACCGCCGCTGGGTCCTGCCGGTCGGGGTCTGCCTGTCATTGCCGACGGTCTGGCTCAACTCGCCCACGATCCTCATCGCCTTGCTGCCGCTGGTGGCCGCCGGCGCCCGGACTCCGGCCGGCGCCTGGCTGCGGCGGGCCGTCCCGGCCGTCCGCCGCGTGCCCTTCGAGGTCCAGCGGCGTCAGCTCGAAGCCTGGTTCCGACGCGCGATCACGCCATAGACGGGCGCTGGTCGCCGACCCGGAGTCGAGAGAACGAGTCGGCGCAATCAGCCGGACGGACGCCGCGTTCGGGGTGCGCGCTCGAGCTGGCCGCTCCGGTCGGGCCACTGGTAGCCGGCCCACGGGTCGTAGTCGGGGTCGAGGGGCTCCTGCGGTGGGCGGTCGCCGTCCGGGACGTGGCTGAGGTTCACCCGGACGCGGTACCACAGCGACGAGCGGCCGCGCATGCCGTCGACGAGGACGTCGGCCGGCTCGAGGGCGGCGGCGGCCTTCGGGTGGCGAGCCTTCCAGCGCTCGAGGCCCTCGAGCGCCTCGTCCTTCCTGGCCGCCCGTGAGATCTCGATGACGGGGATCGAGGAGCGGCGCCGGCCGGTCGGCGTCGGGCGCGTCCCACCCGCGGAGGCCCGCGAGGCCTCGGCCGCCGCGAAGCGCTTCTCCATCGCCGCGCGCTGTTTCTCGCGCTGGGCCTCGGCCTCGGGCGTGTCGTAGTCGCCGGTCGCGCGCCGCTGCCTCGACGGCTGGACCCGGGGCGGCTCGCCCTCCTGCTTGCGGTAGTTCGGCGGCCACGGCGCGTCGCCCAGGCCGTCGCGCTCGTGCGCTCGCGACAGCTCCAGCACGGCCTCGAGCGACCCCACGGCCTCGTCGATGCCGGCGCCCGGGTCGCCGATCTCCGCGAACCGCTTTGGGACGGTGGCGATCGTGAAGTCCCCGGCTTCACAGGTCGGGACCTCGGCCCATGACAGCGGGGCGGACACGCGAGCGTCGGGCAGGGGCCGGACGGAGTAGGCCGAGGCCACCGTCCGGTCCTTGGCGTTCTGGTTGTAGTCGAGGAAGACGCCGTGGCGCTCCTCCTTCCACCACTTCGACGTCGCGATCGCCGGCGCCCGGCGCTCGACGTCGCGGGCGATCGCGAGGGCCGCGCGGCGGACCTCCGGGTAGGTCCAGCGACGCTCGATCCGGACGTTGATGTGGATTCCCCGCGAGCCCGAGGTCTTGGGCCAGCCGGTGAGCCCCACGGCCTCGAGCGACTCCTTCGTGACCATCGCCACGTCCCGGATCTGGGCCCACTCCACGCCCGGCACCGGGTCCAGGTCCACCCGCAGCTCGTCGGGATGGTCCAGGTCGTCGGCCCGGACCGGATGGGGGTTGAGGTCGATGCAGCCGAGGTTGACGATCCAGGCCAGGCCCGCGGCGTTGTCGAGGACGATCTCGTCGGCCGTCCGGCCGGACGGGAACGACAGCGTGGCGACGCGCAGCCAGTCGGGCCGGTTCTCCGGCGCTCGCTTCTGGAAGAACGCCTCGCCCTCGGCGCCGTTGACGAAGCGCTTGAGGGCCATCGGGCGGTCACGGACGCCGCGGAGGGCGCCATCCGCGACGGCCAGGTAGTACTCGACGAGGTCACGCTTGGTGACGCCGATCCTCGGGAAGAAGACCTTGTCCGGGTTGGTGATGGCGACGTCGTGGCCGTCAATCCGGACGACCTCGGGTTTCGTACCCATGGCGGTGACGATACCCCCCTCGACATCGCCGCCCCCACCCCCGATGATCAGGTTCGACCTGAAGGACAGCCATGCAGCAGCGTCCCGAGCCCGCCTGCCTCCTCATCGCCGACATCTCCGGCTATACCGGCTACCTCGCCGGCGTCGAGCTCGACCATGCCCAGGACATCCTGGCCGACCTCATGGACGGCGGCGTCGCCAACCAGCCAACCGAAGGATCGAGATGCAACGACCCGTTGTCGATCCGGGAGCGTGCCGTTCGTCGTTCTCATGACAGGTGGCAGCGGGCCGCCGAATCGAGCCGAGGAGACAGCCGATGCGCTTCGCCCTCTTGATCTACGACGAGAACACCGCCAACCCGTCCGCCGAGCCGCCAGACGCGGAGACGGTGGCGAAGGTCATGGACAGCTACAACGGCTTCACCCAGGCCCTCCGGGACGCCGGCGCGTACGTCGGTGGGGAGGCACTCCAGCCGAATCCCACCGCGACCAGCGTCCGCGTTCGCGATGGCCAGTCGATCCTCATCGATGGGCCGTTCGCCGAGACGAAGGAGGGACTGGGCGGCTTCTATCTCATCGACTGCGCCGACCTCGACGCCGCCATCGAATGGGCCGCGAAGTGCCCGGGCTCGTGGTTCGGGACGGTTGAGGTCCGGCCGATCTTCGATTGGGCCGCCGAGTACACGCCAGGCGAGGCGGCTGCCAGCGCCCGCGCGTGAGCCCGGCCGTCACCGTCGACGTCGTCGACCGCCTGTTCCGAGGGGAGTCGGGGCGGGCGGTCGCGAGCGTTGTCCGGTTGACGGGTGACTTCGACCTCGCCGAGGAGGTCGTCCAGGAGGCGTTCGTCGCGGCGCTCGAGCGGTGGCCGCGGGATGGGCTGCCATCGAACGCGGGCGCCTGGATCACGACTGCCGCCCGGAACCGGGCGATCGACCGGCTGCGGCGCGCTCGGCGGCTCGTCGAGAAGACCGCGCAGCTGGGCCGCGAGTGGCTCGTCGAGGAGGAGCTCCAGGCGGTCGAGCCGGGTGACGAGGAGGATCCGATGCCGGTCGAGGACGATCGACTCCGCCTCATCTTCACCTGCTGTCACCCGGCGCTGCCGATGGAGGCCCGGGTCGCCCTGACGCTCCGGACGCTCGGTGGGCTCCAGACACCGGAGATCGCGCGGGCATTCCTCGTCCCCGAGCCGACGCTGGCTCAACGCCTCGTCCGGGCGAAGCGAAAGATCCGCGACGCCGGCATTCCCTACCGGGTGCCGCCGGACCACCTCCTGCCGGAGCGTCTGGACGGCGTCCTCCACGTGATCTACCTGATCTTCAACGAGGGCTACGGTGCCTCGAGCGGCGAGGCGCTCGTGCGGCGCGAGCTTTCAGGGGAGGCGATCCGCCTCGGACGCGTCCTGGCGGCCCTCATGCCCGACGAGCCCGAGGTCCTCGGGCTGCTCGCACTGATGCTTCTCCACGACGCCCGGCGCGAGGCGCGCGTGGGACACGACGGCGAGCTCGTCCTCCTCGACGACCAGGACCGCTCGCGCTGGGACAGGGACCGGATCCGGGAAGGGGCCGCACTCATCGAGCGGGCCCTCCGAGTGCGGGCGCCGGGTCCGTACCAGCTCCAGGCGGCGATCGCCGCGCTCCACGACCGGGCCGCGACGCCGGACGCGACCGACTGGCGCCAGATTGCCGAGATCTACGGGGAGCTGGAGCGGCACTGGCCGTCGCCCGTGGTCGCCCTCAATCATGCCGTGGCGATGGCGATGGCCCACGGCCTCGAGACGGGCCTTGTCCGGATCGACGAGATCGCCGCCGGCGGGGTCCTCGAGGACTACCCGTACCTCCACGCCGCGCGCGCGGACCTGCTCCGTCGGCTCGGCCGGTTCCAGGACGCGCGAGCGGCCTATGAGCGGGCGCTCGGGCTGACTGCGAATGCCGCCGAGCGGCGTTTCCTGCGCCGGCGCCTGGCCGAGGTTGGTGCCCCGAACTGACGCGCGTCGGACCCGCACGCACCTGCCGCGGCCGGGTCGCCATGACCTGATGATCGGCGTCAGCGGCGGGGCGTCGTCCCGACCCGGGCCAGGCGGAGGGCATGCATCGGGCAGCAGTCGACCGCCCGCTGAGCCTCGTGACGGCGTCCGTTCGGGATGGGGCCCTTCGGGATCACCGGGTAGCGCCAGTCGTCAAGGCCGATGAAATCGGGCAGGAGGTCTCCGCATAACCCGTAGCCGTCGCACTTGATCCAGTCGATCTGGAACTCCCAGCCGATCTCAGCCATGGGCCGTCCATCTCGTCGCGGAGCACGTCCCGGTCCGGCAGTGGCGCTCGAACTCGTCCGCGAAGACGACCATGGCGCTGGCCATGAACTGGGCCGCGCCATCGGGATGGCGGCAGGCTCCCCGGCCGACGACAAGGCGCGTCCATCGCTGCAGGTCGTCAAGGCACGAGCGTTCTGCGGTTCCCGCGGCCAGGCGGCCGGCCGTCTCGGCGATCGCGCGCAACCCGTGGACGCACGGCCCGCACTGACCGGCGCTGCCGGCGGCCATGAAGCCGATGATCTCGGCCGCTGCTTCCACCCCGCACGCCGAGGCGGCGTGGAAGGTCACCATGCCGCAGCCGAAGGACAGGCCCCGGGCGGTCATCGTTGCCGGGTCGAGGGCCATGTCCCAGCCGTCGCGGGTCGTGACCCAGGCCCCGAAGTAGCCGCCGATGAGAATCGCGCCAATCTCCTCGTGACGGGCGCCGACCAACGCCGCGAGCTCTCCCACGGTCGTGCCCAGCTCGATCTCGTCGACACCCGCGGACGCGACCGCCCCGGAGATCGTGACGAGCGCCGTTCCCGGCGTCTCCCGCCGGCCCAGTGCGCGATACCAGCCGTCGCCGAAGCGGGCAATGAGAGCCGCGTAGGCGAGGCTCTCGACGTTCTGGACGAGGGTCGGCCGTCCCCGGACGCCGACCTCGGATGGCCGCGGTGGCGTGGTGGTCGGTCGGGCGTCGCCGCTGTTGATGTGGTGGACCGCGGCCGTCGCTTCACCGGAAACGTAGCCGATCGGCGCAGCCACGAGCCGGATCGTGGCAGGGGACCCGGTCGAGCGCTCGCTGATCGCCCGGCTCATCGCCGCTCGGGATCCCCCGTGTTCCTCGCCCACGTAGACGACGATCTCGTCGGCGCCGATCGTCGCGGCCGCGAGGATCGCCCCGTCGAGGACGAGATGCGGCCGGTAGGTCATGAGGATCCGGTCCTTGGCGCTCCGTGGCTCCCCCTCCGCGCCGTTCACGACGACGACGGCCGGATCGCTCCGCCGCTCGACGAGCGCACGCCACTTCCGGCCGACCGGGAACCCGGCCCCGCCGCGGCCGAGGAGCCCGCTACGCTCCAGGGTCGTGACGAGATCCCCGGGGTTCGGGTCGGGGAGCGCCCCCAGCCGCGCGGCGTGCATCACGAGTGACTCGGACTCGACGGGTCCGGCGAGCAGGCGCTGACCGCCCGGCAGCATCGCCATGCCTATCAGAGTCGCCGCCGCGGCGATTGGTTTCAATCGGCCCGATCGGCGAGCCAGGTCGCGCCGAATGGGCTGCCCGCCAGGCAGCCGGCCGACGTCAGCCCGGGTCGCCGCAGGTGGGCGGCAAGGCGACAGCCGGGCGGTTGCCCGCCCGGCTGTCGGATGGGAGCTTCGGCGGTGGAGGAGGAACCGCCGTCGCGGTGGATCGGGCGGCGGCCGGGGGCCGCCGCCCCCCGGGGGGTGCCGGCAGCACGCGCGGTCGGAGGTG
>JBFMEV010000052.1:0-19754 GCA_040752335.1 Chloroflexota bacterium | reverse complement strand
AACCTCGACCGGCACCGTACACTCCATCCCGAGCCCCTCCCCACGCTGGTGCTTCGACAACACCGACAGCGTGATGGATGGGCTCACCTCGTTTCGCCCCGCTCAGCACAGACGTTGGGATGCTTACGTCGCGGCCCGGACCCCTTGACTTCCGGCCCCGGGCACTCTTTGATCCGTCACAGCCAGCCGGGCGCGCGAGGCGGCGGGAGGGAGCCATGGCGGTCGTCCACGGCGGCGAGCAGGGATCCGGCCTGGATCGGGCCCTCGGCCAGGCGCTGCGGGCGGAGCTCGACGACATCCTCGAGAGCGGCGAGCTGTTCCCCGGCGAGCGCGAACTGTTTCCCGAACCGTACGGCCCCTACGACCCGGATGCCCGGCCGTGGCAGATGCCGTTCGCGACTCCCCGGACGCCGCCGGCGACGGCCGAGCCGATCCTCTGGATGGGTGCCCGAAGCCGGGCTGGGTCATCGATGGCGGCGGCGCCGGCCGCCGAGCCGCCCGCAACCGACGCAGCACCCACAGTCGGTGCGGCCTCCGCCCCCGGCGCAGCACCCGCCCCCGCCGGCGCGGCCTCCGCCCCCGGCGCAGCACCCGCCCCCGCCCCCGGCCCGGCGGCCGCCCCCGCCCCCGTCCCCACGCCTCAGGTCGCTGCCCGCTCCTCCGTTCCCAACGTCCCTCCGCCCCACGCCGCCACCGAGACCGAGCGCAACGCCGCCAGGCGATCGTGGTGCGAGACCCTGCCAAAGGGCAAAGAGGCCGACCGCCAGGCTGCGCCCGAGCGCCTCGACTTCCAGTTCCGCGACGACCTGACCGGCGTCGTCATGGTCCACGGCGTTGGCCGGCAGCTGGCCGGCGAGACGCTCCTCAACTGGACCGGCTCGATGATCACCGTCCTCGCCGACGCGGCCCGAGCCGATGCCCTCCGCCCGCCGGCGGACCGGCGGCTGAAGCCGCTGGCCAAGCCGCCTCGGCCGGTCTCCGATCCGGTATTCCGCTCGAGCATCGACTTCTCGGGCGAGACCTTCCCGGTCGTCCAGCTCCGGATCCCAGGCCGGACCGACGTCCCCGACGCCGACCCCCGTTCAAACGAGCGGCGCTGGCTCGTGACCGAGACCTGGTGGGCCGCCCAGGTCCGACCCCAGACCCTCGGCGACATGATCGACTGGCTGGGCCAGGAAGGAGGGCTGGGCCGGATCCTCCAGGGTCTCCAGGAGCACATGCTCGGCCGGGGCATCCTCGGCTGGGCGGCCCGGGTCAGCCTCCAGGCCCTCGTCTCGGTCGTCGTCGCCGTCGGGATGCTCGTCTTCGCGGTGCTCCTGGCCCTCACGAAGGTCGTGCCGTTCGGGCTGCTGAAGGACTTCGTGGCCCTCCAGCTCGCCGCCAGCCAGCTGACCGGCAACTTCGGCGGTGCCCGGACCCTCCTCCGCGACCCGGCCCAGAGCGCGAACGTCCGGGGCCGGCTCGTCGCCACGATCAAGGCCCTCCGGGCCTACGGCTGTCGGCGGATCGTCGTCATCGGCCACAGCGGCGGGACGATGGTCAGCCTCCAGACCCTCACCGACCCCGCCTACCCGCGCCTCAAGGTCGACAAGCTCATCACCCACGGCGAGGCCCTCAACCTCGCCTGGCGCCTCGAATCAGAGGAGCAGGACCTGGAGCGGCCGCGCCTGCCTCGCGACCACCGGATGGCCGGCGACCTCGCCATCGCCCAGCCCCACCTCCTGTGGCGCGACTTCTGGGCGACCCACGACCCGGCCTCGAGCGGGCCGCCGGTGCTGCCCGAGGGCATGACCGACGCCGGCGCGCCGCGCTTCCTCGCCGAGCGGGTCTACAACCGGATGCGGATCAGCGAGGACCACAATGTCTTCTGGGCCAACGACGAGCACTTCGTCATGCCCCTCATCCGCGAGATCGACGCCGCCACGACCGATCGCTCGACGTCGGCGTTCTATAGCGACGCCGCAGAATCGGCGGTCCGGGCGCGGCGCAAGGAACGGGTCGCGATCCTGGGCCTGTGGCGGCGGGCGAGCCTGGCCCTGCCGGTCATGGGAATCCTCGCCGCGCTGCTCGTGTCCTCGGGCGGCGGGCGCCTGCCCGACGCCGCCGGCGCGGCCCTGTCTGTCTGGCAGCGGCTGCCGTTCCACGACGCACTGGCCGGGCTCGGGCGGTCGCTCAACGCCCTCGGCGACGCGCAGATCTCGAGCCTCCTGCCCGACGCGCTGACCTGGGATCGCTGGTATGGCCTGGGCCTGTTCGTCCTCCAGGCGCTGTTCCTCGTGGCCCTCGTCTTCGTGGTCGTGCCGGGCCGGCCGGACCGGCTGTGGCTCGGTCGGCCGCGGGCACGGCAGGTCCTCCTGGCCGTCGATCTCATCCTGGGCATCGGTGCGCTCGTGGGCATCGGCCTGGCCTGGGCCTTCACGACGCCCGCCGGTCCGATCACCGCCCTGGCAAATCTCGTCACGGGCTCCGCGGTCGGCGGCGTGATCGTGCTCCTCCTCGTGATGGTCGGCATCGGTCGGGCCGGGACGGTCGTCCGGCGTCGGATCCGGGAGCTCGAGGGCAGCACCGAGGTCGGCGATCGAGTCCTGCGCGACGTCCTGGTCGTCGCCTCTGCGGTGTTCCTCGCCCTCGTCGTGTTCGCGCTCGTCGCCGCGATCGTGGGAATCGTGCTCGTCCTGGCCGGCAACGCCGCGATCCCGGAGTCGGACACGAACCGCGACCTCGTCCTCGGCGCGATCGTGGCGCTCGCAGCGTTCCAGGTCCTCCAGCTCCTGGGGATCTGGCGCTGGGACTCGTGGGACGTCCGCGAGCGGCGAGCCCTTCGGCGCCGGCCGCTCGACTACCCGAACCGCGGCTGGGTCTACCTCCTCGCCGTCGTCCTTGCCTCGATCGCCCTTGTCGCCGGGCTGGCGATCCCGAGCGGTCCGGACTGGCCGATCCCGCTCCTCGACGATGGTGGCTGGCTGACGGTCCTCGGCATCCTCGTTCCGGTCGTCGTGGTCCTCAGCGTCGGCAAGGACGTCGTTGACAACGACCTCGACCTCGGTGAGCCGCTCGGGGTCGTGCCCGAGGCAACCGGCCCCGCGGCCGGCGAGAAGGGGAGCTGACCCTCGCGGACCACGGCGCGCGTCGCGCGATACCGTTGACCTTGTGACCGCGACGACGATCCGCCCGGCGTTCAGCAGCTGGCCCGGCCACAACCGGCGGCTGCGGGTGGCCGTCGCCGCGCTGACCGCCGAGCACCTGGCCCTCCGCCCGTCGGCCGAGCGGTGGCCGCTGTGGGCGACCGGCGGCCACCTGGCCTGTCAGCGGGTGTTCTGGCTGTGCGACTTCGCCGGGGAGCCCGGCGCCGCGTCGACGCCGTTCACGAACGCTGCCGTCGACTGCCCTGGTGACGACGACCTCGAGCATGTCTGGACTGCCGAGGCCCTCGCGGCGGCCATCGACTCGACGTTCGCGATCGTCGACGCCTGCCTCGATCGCTGGACCATCGACGAGCTCAACGACACGATCCGGCGGCCCGAGTGGGGCGAGGATTGGACCCACACGCGGGGCGCCGTGATCCAGCGCGTCTTCGCCCACGACGTCTACCACATCGCCGAGCTCAACGAAGCCCTCGGCATCGCCGGGTTGCCGCTGGTCGATCCCTGGGACTGACCTCAGCAGAAGGCGGCGCTTCAGGCGACCCGGAGCTCGAAGACGGGCCGCGTGGCCGCCGCGCGCTCCGGGTCGGTGAAGATCTCCGGGGCGGCCACACGGAAGAGCGCCCGCACCCCGAACCGGAAGAGCCACGGCAGGCCCGCGGCGTAGGCCGGCAGCGCATCGCGGAAGAAGCGGACGGCCTCCGGGCCCGCGAGCTCGCGGGCGATGACCGGGACGTCCTTGCCATCGAGGCGGATCTGCGCCCGCCCGGCCGCCCGCAGGTTGCGGACCCAGTGGACCTCGCCATACGCGCCGATGACCCACCACGAGCCATCGATCTCGGCGACCGCGACCGGGGCGGTCCGGGCGAGGCCCGTCGATCGGCCAGCGACGGTCAGGAGTCGGTTCGGGCCCAGCGGGAGGCCCAGGCGGAGCAGCCGGTTGAGGATGGGATTGCTGGCTCGCACGATGGCGGGAGCGGTGGTCATCGGTCGGTCCTCGGTCACGTTTCGAGTCATTGCGCTCGTCAAACGGTTGACGGACCCTGACCAACGAAGGTGACAAAGGACCAGCCGATGACCGATCCCGACTGGCTCGCCGAGCGCTTCGAGGACCACCGCGCCCACCTCCGCGGGGTGGCCTACCGGATGCTGGGCTCGCTGGCCGAGGCCGAGGACGTCGTCCAGGATGCCTGGCTGCGCGCCAACCGGGCCGGCGCGGCCGAGGTCGACAACCTCGGTGGCTGGCTGACGACGATCGTCGCCCGGCTCTGCCTGGACCGCCTCCGGACAAGGGCGTCGCGGCGCGAGGATCCGGCCGGCCTGGAGCTCCCCGAGCCGATCGTCACGAGCGTCGACACTCCGGCGGCCGGCGTCGCGGACCCGGAGCGCCAGGCCCTCCTCGCGGAATCGATCGGGCTGGCCATGCTCATCGTCCTCGACCGCCTGACCCCGGCCGAGCGGATCGCGTTCGTCCTCCACGACACGTTCGGCCTGCCGTTCGACGAGATCGCCCCGATCGTCGAGCGCACCCCGACCGCGACCCGCCAGCTCGCGAGCCGTGCCCGCCGCCGCGTCCGGGGCGCCGCGACGCCCGCGGCGGGAGTCCCGATGACCCGCCAGCGCGAGCTCGTCGATGCCTTCATCGCCGCGGCCGCGGCCGGCGACTTCGAAGCCCTCGTCCGGGTGCTCGACCCCGAGGTCGTGGTCCGCGGCGACACCGCCGCCGCCCGCGGGCCATTCGCCGGCATCCTGGAGGTTCGGGGCGCCCGGGCGGTCGCGGAGCAGGCGCTCGTCTTCTCGAAGCTCGCCGCCGGTGCCCGCCCGGCGATCGTCAACGGCGCCGCCGGCCTCATCGTCTTCAGCGGCGATCGCCCCTTCGCGGTCATGGCCTTCACCTCGACCGCCGACGCCATCGTCGAGATTTACATCACCCTCCGGCCCGACCGCCTCGCCCGGCTCGATCTCGGCGCCATCCCGGGACCGAACCTCGCCTGAGCATCACCCGGCAGGCCCGTCCAGGAAGTCGAGGGCGACCGCGGCGAAGAGCGGCGAGACGGCGAGGTTGTAGTGGGTCAGGCCGGGCAGAATCGCGAGCGCATGGCCACCCTTGGGCCGGGCCTCGCCCTGCCAGCCGCCGTCGCGGAGGCCGCCGTCGAGCAGCTTGAAGACCTCCACGTAGTGGCTCGGCGGGGCCATGTCGGCATCGGCCGCGACGAGGAGCGTCGGGACCTGGAGGCCGGCGATGACGTCGGAGAAGTCGAAGTCCCGGGCCATCGAGGCGCCGATCTTGTCGAGCAGTCGCCCGAAGTCATCGGGGCGCGGCGCGACCCGCTGGTAGAGCTCGTACATCGGCGTCTCGATCATGTCCGTGCTCAACGCCAGACAGACACGACGGTGAGCGCCAGGATTACCGCGAGGACCAGGCTGACGATCCGGCGCCGACGCTCATCGACGAGCAGGCGCCCGATCGCGCCGCCGGCGGCGGCCCAGAGACCGGCGGTCGGGACGATGACGACCATCATCACCGCGGCGACGAGGAGGCTTCCGGCGAGGATCGGCAGCTCCGGCGGGCGGAACGTCGTGATCGCGCCGAGGGCGAAGATCCAGGCCTTGGGGTTGATGACCTGGAACGCCGCCGCCTGGATGAGACTCATCGGCCGGGCGATCGAGGCGCGGCTCAGCGCGTGCGCCCCGGCGACCTGCCAGGCGAGGTAAAGGAGGTAGACCGAGCCGGCGAGCTTCATGCTGAACGCCAGCGTCGGGATCGCGATGATCGCGGCACCCAGGCCGGCGGCGACGCCCAGGGCCATCGCCCCGAGCCCGACCGCCGTCCCGAGGACATGCGGGATCGTCCGCCGAACCCCGAACTCAGCGCCCGAGGCCCACAGCAGCAGGTTGTTGGGGCCGGGCGTACCGGAGCTCACCGCAGAGAAGGCCACGAGCGCGACGAGCTGATCCACGGCTCGACGGTATGGCCGGCGCCGCGACCTGGTCTTGTACGATTCTGCGGTGGCGACGCATCCACTCGCCGAGGCCGCCCTGCGCCCGATCGGCGACGCCGCGACCTCCCCCAACGCGATCCGGGCCTGGAAGCCGGCGCTTCCCGGCGTCCGCGAGGTCCTGCACGCCCGGTTCCACGATCACGACTACCCTCGCCACACTCACGACGACTGGACCGTGTTCATCGTGGACGACGGCGTGATCCACTACGGCCTCGACCGGCACGAGCGGGTCGCGACCGGATCCATGGTTGGACTCCTGCCGCCAAACGTGGTCCACGACGGCCGAGTTGGGGCGGCCGATGGGTACCGGAAGCGGGTCCTCTACGTCGACACGGACGTCTTGCCGGAGTCGCTCGTCGGGGCCGCGGTCGACCGATCGTCAATCGACGACGCCGAATTCGTGGGCGAGATCGCGGCCATCCATGATGCCCTCGCCTGCCCCGAGGACGCCCTCGAGGCGGAGACCCGGTTCGCCCTCGCGACCGAGCGCATCCGCAGCTGGCTGGGCAGGCCCGACCCACCGCCACCGCCCGGCTCGAACCGTGTCGTCGCCGAGGCGGTCCGCGCCGTCCTGGATGCGCGGCTCGTCGAGCCGCTGACGTTAGCGGAGGTTGCCGCCCAGGCCGGCTGGAGCCCGGCCCACGCCGCGCGCGCGTTCAGCGAGGTCTTCGGGATCTCACCCCACGCCTACCTCCTCGGGCGCCGCCTTGATGCGGCCCGGGACCGCATCCTCGCCGGGCAGCCCCTGGCCGATGTCGCCGTCGCGACCGGATTCTTCGATCAGCCTCACCTCACCCGCCATTTCAGGCGCTTTCTCGGTGCCACGCCAGCTGGCTTCCGCTCGGGCGTTCGAATGGCTACCTAGCGGCCATGGACAGGCGCCGCCTTCGACAGGTCGCCCCGGTCGTACTCCTCGCAGTGGTCGCCGCCTGTGGCGGCGCGCCCGGTGGGAGCGGCTCAACGAGCGCCTCGCCCTCGGCCGGTGTCGAGGCCCTCCGGTACGCGTGCGGCGAGTTCCCGTTCGGGCCTGAGCTGCTGACGGCGCCGCAGCGGAACGACGAGGACGCCGGCACCCCGATCGCGGCCGCCTTGCGGCAGTTCCTGGTCCAGCCCGGCATCGAGATCGACTCCCTGCCGGACGACGGCTGGACGCTGATCGGCGAGAGCGCGCGGGCTGCCGAGTTCGTCACGGTTGGCGACGATCTCGGGCTGCAGGTCGTCTACCTCGCGGACAACGGTGGCTGGGAGGTCACCGGCTGGGGTGGCTGCCGGCCGCAGGTCGTCCTGGCCCCCGGCCTGGGCCCGGCGATCTGGGAGTGGGGGAGCGAGGGCTCGCCGGGCCCGCAGACGAGGACGTTCGACGCCCTCGTCACCGAGATGGAATGTGCCTCCGGCCAGTCGTCCGAGGGCCGGGTCGTGGGGCCGCAGGTCATCCGGACCAACGACCAGGTTCTCGTCACATTCGCCGTCCGCTCACTCGGTGGCGGGGACTGCCCGAGCAACCCCTCGACGCGCGTGCCGGTCGACCTCGGCGAGCCCCTCGGCGATCGCGACCTCCTCGACGCCGGCGAGCTGCCCTTCCGCGACCCGACCGTCCCGCGCTTCTGAGCCGCGGCGGCTCCACCGGCCCAACTCAACGATGTGGGCCCCGAACGGGGCCTTCGTTCCATCTTCGACCCGGCCGGAAAAGATTGAACCCCCAGCCACCTGCAGGCCCACTTCCTTCTAGAACGGCCTCGACGCCGTCAGTCGTCATTCGAGGGAGGTCTGAAGTGACTGCGTTCCTGCCCCGGCGCCCCCGATCGGCCAGCGCGGGTCTCACCCGCGTCCTGCCGATCGCCGTGGCGGCACTCCTGATCCTGCCGGCGGGCGTCGCCGGCAAGTCGTTCGGCCCCTGGGAAACGGCCGTCCCCGAGGCCGACGTCAACACCGCGGCCGCCGAGGGCTGCCCGATCGAATCGCCCGACGGGCTCAGCCTCTACATCGCCTCAAACCGGGCGGGTGGCACGGGCGACCCCGACCCGAACGACATCTACGTCTTCCACCGGGCGTCGATCGACGGGCCGTGGGGCCCGGCTGAGAACATCGGGGCACCGATCAACTCGACCTTCGCCGACTACTGCCCGACACCGCTGCACGGCAAGGCCCTGCTGTTCGTCTCGACCCGGCCCGGCGGCTGTGGCGGCGGCGACATCTACCTCGCCCGGGACAACCCGGCCCACGGCTGGTCGGTCCAGCACCTGGGCTGCGACGCTACCGGCAGCGGCCCGAACTTCCCGGGCGGCGAGTTCGGTCCCTCGCTCGTCGAGACGGCCGAGGGCACGTTCCTGTTCTTCTCGAGCGATGGCTACACCCCGGGCGGGCCGCAGGACATCTACATGAGCCGCCAGCTCGCCGACGGCAGCTTCGCCCCGGCGGCGGCCGTCGCCGAGCTCAACTCGGCGGCCAGCGACTTCATGCCGAACGTCCGCAAGGACGGCCTGGAGATCGTCTTCAACTCGAACCGCGCCGGCGGCCTCGGCGGCCAGGACGTCTACACCGCGTGGCGCGCCTCCACCGCCGACTCGTGGTCGGCGCCCGTCAACCTCGGCGCGGCCGTGAACACGGCCGGCAACGAGACCCGCTCGTCGCTGTCGTGGGACGGCGAGCGGCTGCACTTCGGCAGGGACGGCAACATCTTCGTCAGCACGCGCTGACGCCGACGATCCCGGCTACCTCGGAGGCGGCGCCGTCGGCGCCGCCTCCCCATTTCAGGCCCGCGGGCGCGGGGTCCTCGAACCCGCGCCCGCGCGGCGCCGCCCATCGCCTGTAGGCCTCGCCCGGGCCGCAGCGAAGATGGAACCTTTGGATTGCGCGTCGGGCACATCATTGGCGACGCGGCAGGTCGCCGCGGCCAAGGCGGGTGAGCGGTGCGCGATCTCGTGGTCCGGGCGCGGGAAGGCGATCGTCATGCCTTCTCCGAGCTCGTGACGCGCTCGATCGGCAGGCTCACCGCGGTTGCCCGGATGATCGTCCGGGACGAGTACGCCGCCCAGGACGCCGTCCAGGACGCATTCATCGAGGCCTGGCGGTCGCTTCCGGGACTTCGGGATCCGGACCGGTTCGACGCCTGGATGCGACGCCTCCTGGTGCGGGCATGCTTCAAGACCCGGCGTCGCAGCACGCGCACCGGAGCCATCGAGGTCCGCCTGACGCCCGGTGACGAGCCGGCCGTCGCCGGAGCCGAGCGCCACCTCGCCGTTCATGACCAGCTGGAGCGCGGCCTCGCCCGGATCCCGGCAGACCAGCGCGCCGCGATCGTTCTCGTCTACTACCTGGACCTGCCGCTCGCGGATGCGGCGCAGGCAATGGACATCCCGCTCGGGACGGCCAAGTCCCGGCTCAACCGCGCAACCCACGCGCTCCGGGCGGCGATCGAGGCCGACGACCGGGAGCCGCTGAGGGTCGGGGAGCGGATCGCATGATGAATGACAGGTTCTCAGCCAACGTTCGCCAGCACCTGCTCAACACCGCCAACGAGCGACCGGCCGGCGGCCAGCTCGAAGCGGTCCTGGACCGCCTGGCGGACACGCCGCAGCGCCCGCCGCTCGTGGCGCGACTCACCTGGTTCCCGGGGCGGGTCGGCCCGTTCCCGGCGAGGGCGGTGCGCTACGCGCTCTTCGCCGCCGCACTCCTCGCCGCGGCCACGTCCGTGGCGATCATCGGCGGCGGAGGCGGGCCCCTTCGGAGCACCGTGTTCGAGGGGACCTGGACTACGACCGATCCCGAGGACCAGAGCACCATGACCCTCGTGGTGGCCGCCGGGACGACTCCCACCGTGCACTTCGAGGACGCCTTCGCGACCGGTGCCGCGTGCGTCGCCGACCCGGTCAAGGTCTTCACCGCCGAGGGGACCGGCAGGATCTCGGGCAGCATCCTCGCCGTTTCGTTTCCCGACGGCGGCGGCTGCGGTCTCATGATCGTCGAGGTCGGGCCTTGGTTCTACGAGTACGACGAGGCCACCGACACGCTGGAGGCCTCCGACGGGCTCGCCTGGTCCAGGGTCGAGCTTGGCGGCGACCCGTCGGGGCCGCCGCTGGCCGAGTTGCCAGCGGCGTCCGCCCCGACGTCACAGGCATCCGCGACGCCGGACCCCGCATGCACCTACTTTCCGGTCGGCGGCGCGTACCGGGCACCTGCCGGCAGCCTGGCGCTGACCGTGGAGCTGCCGGACGCATCCGACGATGCGAGTTGGAGCGGCCTATCGGACGCGTTCCGTGTCGAGAAGGCCCCGTGCCTGGTCGGTGGACCGGTCCGGATCGAGGCCGCGCCGATCACGCGGGTCTACATCGACCTCTGTAACCCGGCGGTCGGGGCCAGCGTCGTCGATTCCTCGGCTGCCGCAATGGCCATCCTGCAGCCCCTCGGCGGCCTCGACGAGGTCGGACCCACCGAGGTGACGCTCGGCAGCTACGCCGGCCTCCGGCTCGACTTCTACTCCAGACCCGACTTCGGCACGCCCGGCTGCCCGAACGAGCGTGGCCGGGCGTTCGACGGCCTCTCGAGCTTCGAAACCGAGCGGAACGCCACCGTCCACCTGCTGGACGTCGACGGCACGGTGCTCGCCCTGGTGACCTACTGGAACGAGGAGCCCAACCCGGAGACCGTCGCGGAAGTCGACGCGGTCCTCGCCTTCCTGCGCATCGAGCCGTAGGACGATGTCGGGGCAGGGCCGGCGACGCCGACTCTCCCCCGGGCTTCAGCCCTTGACCACGCCGAGCGGCGTGAGCCGCTTGGTGGGCCGGACCAGCGACATCGATGCGGCCATCACCGCGTCGATGTCCTTGTAGGCGAACGCCGCCTCCTCGGCCACGTCCCTGGGCTCCGAGGAGCGCAGGACCACGCCGAGCTCGGCCATCTCGGCGTAGACCGCGGCCGACGACTTCGCCTTCCGGGCGGCGGTCCGGCTCATCGCCCGGCCGGCGCCGTGCTGGCAGGTCTCGAACGACTCCGGGTTCCCAAGCCCGACCCCGACGTACGAGGCCGTACCCATCGACCCCGGGACGAGGACAAGCTCGTTCGCCCGGGCGCGGACGGCGCCCTTGCGATGGACGATGCCGTCCTGGCCGAAGTGGCGCTCCCAGGCGGCGTAGTTGTGGTGGACGTCCACCAGCCGCTCGAACCGCCCGATCCGGGTGTGGGCGGCGAAGGCCGCCTCGACCACGTCGAGCATCCGGGAGCGGTTCACCTCCGCGAACCGGAGGGCGAACTCCATCGCTGACCAGTAGCCGTCGAAGCCGTCGCTGCCCTCCACGAAGTAGGCGAGCTCACGGTGCGGCAGCTCCATCCCGCCGGCGATGTTCCCGGCGAGCGCACGCTTCTGGAACTCGTCGCAGATCGCCTTGCCGAGGCTCCGCGAGCCCGAGTGGAGCATCACGTGGATGCCGCCCACCTCGTCCCGCTGGACCTCCAGGAAGTGGTTGCCGCCGCCGAGCGTGCCGAGCTGCCTGCGGGCCCGGGCGAACCACTCCTCCCGGACGCTCGGTGGGCGGTCGATGCCGATCGCCTGGAGGGCGACGACCTCGTCCACCGGGCGGGCCAGCGTCTGGAAGCCGGTCGGGACGCCGGCATCGATGTCGACGAGGACGCGGTCAAGGTCGACCGGCCGGAGCGTCTCGACCGTCAGGTCGGTCTCGACGAGGGCCACGCCACAGCCGATGTCGACGCCGATCGCGTACGGCACGACGGCCCTGTCAGCGAACAGGACGCCGCCGATCGGCATGCCGTAGCCGGTATGGGCGTCGGGCATGAGCGCGACGTGATGGAGCGCGAACGGCAGGTTCGACAGGTTCTTCGCCTGCTCGAGGGCGGTGCCCTCGACATCGATCGCCCAGGACTTGATGGGGACCCGCCCCGGGCGGCTGACCCGCGGCATGCTGGTGACGGCGGCGTCGAGCTCGATGGTCATGGCACTGGACCTCCGGCCAGTCTGAACGCCGACCCATGCCGGGTCGAGTGCCGAGGGAACCGAACGCGGGCGACCGGGCCAGCATGATCGCGCTCCTTGCCGTCGTCGCAGCGGTTCGCAGCCCTGACGACATGGCGTGAAGGCGACTGCGGCCGGACAGGGAGGGGAATGGCTCGGGAACCGGGAAACCTGCCGCGGTTTCCTGGCTGGCCTCCTCGATTGGGCTGAGTGGAGTGACAGATATCATCCGGAGCCGGAACGTCGGAGCTTCATCGGAGGCCGTCATGCGGGTGGGACACGTCGAGGTGCCGGTGTCGGAGCCGCTGCGCAGCCTGTCGTTCTACCGAGACGTCCTCGGGTTCGCGCTCGAGGCCAACCAGGGGGACCGACACCTGTGGCTGGCCAACGGAGAGTTCGTGCTGCTGCTGCGGCCGGGGTTCGCTGGGGCTCCGAACGACGATGTCGCGGGGATCAACCTCGTTCTCTACACGGACGACTACTCGGCCGCCGCGGCCCGGCTCCGCGAGCGCGGCGTGGCGTTCACCGAGCGCGCAAACTGTCTCCACCTGCGCGACCCCGACGGCCATTGGATCCAGATCGTCGACCCGAGCGACGACCACTCCGGCGGCTAGCGCCCACCGCCGCCCGAGCGCCTTCTTCCCATCGCCTGTCACGCCCAGGACCGCATCCGCGTCGCCGGGCCGACGGTCCACGCTGCCTTCACCCGGGCGGGACCGGGGCAGCCTGAACGCCATCCGCGGTATCGAGCAGGAGCCCTTGGAAGGGCAGTTGGGAGCCGGCCCGCGGCTCCGCGGTGATCGAGCACACGTAGGATGACGGCGCGTCCGATGCGAGGGATGGGATGGGCATAAGCCGCCAACGCTGCCTGATCGCGCTCCTTGCCGTCGTCACACTGGCCGCCTGCACCGGAGCGTCAGACGTAGAGCCGGGAGGGGACAGGACCGCCGCGCCGACGCCGACCGAGCGACCGACGCGGGGGCCGACCCGACCGCCGACACCCGACCCCACCGAGGCGCCGACGCCGAGCCCCGAGTTCGGCACGGCGCCGATCGGGCCGACCGAGGTCGCGACCGTCCTCTCGATCACCGACGGCGACACGATCCGGGTCGACCGCGGCCACGGCTCCGAGCCCGTCCGGTACATCGGCATGAACACGCCCGAGGTCGGCGACCCCGGCGGCGCCGAGGCGACCGCCGAGAACGCCCGGCTCGTCGAGGGCATGGAGGTCGTCCTCGAGCGCGACGTGCGCGACACGGGCGACTTCGGTCGACTCCTCCGCTACGTCTGGATCGACACCGGCAGCAGCTGGACCTTCGTCAACCTCGAGCTCGTCCGCCGCGGCTTCGCCCAGGCCGCCACGTACCCGCCCGACGTCCGCTTCGCCGACGTCTTCCTCGCCGCCGAGCAGGCGGCCCGAACCGCCGAGGTCGGCCTCTGGGCCCCGACCCCGGAGCCCGTCATCACCCCGGCACCCGTCGCGGACTGCCACCCGTCGTACGACCCCTGCCTGCCGATCCTGGGTGACCTCGATTGCCCCGACGTCCGAGCGATGGGTGCCGCACCCGTCACCGTGATCGGTCCCGACGAGTACCGCCTCGACGGCGACAACGACGGCGTCGGCTGCGAGTAGGTCGAAGCCTAGGCGGGGGACGCCTGCTAATCACCGTCGGACTCGACCATCGAAGTCCCGTTCGACACTTCGCCTGGGGCGAAGTAATCGCTGTCGAGCTGCTTCACGACGTAGGTCGCGGTCGGCTTGACTCCAAGCCCGTGCTGGATCATCAGGCGCGCGAGCATGCGTCCGTCAATCAGCACGATCCGCTTGGAGATCGTTCCGACATAGGCAACGGCGTCCGGGCTGAACGTCGAGGTCGTGATGATCAGTCCCTTGGTCGCCTTGTGGCCTTCGAGGCTGCCGGCAAACGCCTGAAGGACTGGTCGACCTACCGACGATTGCCATCGCTTCGCTTGGACATACACCACGTCGAGGCCCAAAGGGTCTTGGTCAATTGTCCCGTCGATCCCGCCGTCGCCCGATTTGCCAATGCGCCGCCCTGCGCCGGCCGATCCGCCGTAGCGCATCGCGAGCAGCAGGTCAACCACAAGCTGCTCGAAGAATGTCGGGGTCACGGCGTTGAGGGTGTCCAGGATCTGTTGGGAGAGCGCCTCGTCCAGTTGCCGGGCCGTCGCCTCGATCACCTCCTCTGGCGTCTGGTCGGCGACAGATGGAACGGGAGCCGCCACGGGCTCCTTCGTGTCGCCACCAGCCCCGGCAATCCACTTGTACTCAGGGAATTGCGCAAGCAGCTTCATGTCCACGCGATCGGGCGTTGAGCTCAGCACGCTGAGCCCGCGCTGGGTGATCCGAAATCGACCACGGCCGAGGCTCTCGAGGAGGCCAGCTCGGCGAAGATGGGCGGCGGCCCAGTTGACGCGATTGTCAAACCGTCGCTGAGTTCCGCTCGGGAGCAACTCCTCGCGCTCATCGACGCTGAGGTGAAACTGCTGGGCGAGGGTCTCGATGACCTCTGCCGTCGTGTGCTGTCCTCCATCCTCTGTCAGCTGAAGGAAAGGCAGCATCACCGTCTGAAAGTCGGGCACGCCCATTCCGCTCCTCCTGTGGCCGCTTCCAGCAGAGCATAGGTCCGCAGCGAGGTCAGATGAACCGTCCTTAGCCGGCGCTGAAAGCGTGAACTACCCGGTCACGCTAGCTTCGGTCCGCGTGGGGTTGGTGCAGGCGATGCCCGCTGGATCGCCTCCTGAACGCTCGGTCCGAGGAGGAGCACCATCTGGAAGTCCTTAACGTCGACGAAGACTCGGCGTCCTACGACGCGCGATCGCTGGTCACCGTCCAGCTCGTACAGCTCGGAGAACAGCAGAACGCGCTCGTCATCGCTGTCCGAGACTGACTCGACCTTCCCGATGATGTCCGTCTGAGGCGAACGAAGGCGAACCCATTGCCGAGGAGTCGATCTGAACGCTTCCGTAGTCTTGCAGGGCGATCAGCTGCACCCGCTCGTCGAGCCGCAGTTCAGGCACTTGTAGCAGGAGCCGTTGCGGACCATGATCGAGCCGCAGTCCATGCACGAGGGGGCGTCGCCCTGGAGGGCGAAGGCGACCTTCGTGTTGCCGAGCGACAGGGTGATCCCGCCGCCGTTCCCGTTCGCCTTCACGGCCTGCCCATTCGAATGCCCATTCGTGGCAATCACCTTGAGCTCGCCACCCGCCCCCTCCTTCTCGGATTCGGGGGCTGCGACAGCCGTCGCCTTGGGCGGATCGTCGGACGTGGCCTCACCGCCGGCGGAGGAAGGAGAACGCGGCTGCTCAGTCGAGGAGCCGGCCGCCGCCGACGGGGCCGGTGTCCCGGTCGTGAGCCTGTCGAGCGATCCGGGGCCCGCCCCGGCGAGCAGGCCGGGAGTCCCGACACTTGCGGCAGCTGGTTGTGACCCCTCGTACCCCGCCCGATCGATGAGGCCCAGGTTCGCCTTGTCGTCGTCCGAGAGGAACCGGCTGCCCAGCCACCGGAAGATGTAGTCCACGATCGACTTGGCGATCGGGATCTCCGAGCTCCCCGTGAACCCACTCGGCTCGAACCGGACGTGGGCGAACTTGTTGACGAGGTCCTTCAACGGCACGCCGTACTGCAGCGCGACGCTGATCGTCGTGGCCAGGGTGTCCATGAGGCCCGAGACCGTGGACCCCTCCTTGGCCATCTTCATGAAGATCTCGCCGGGCTGGCCGTCGGGGTAGAGCCCGACCGTGACGTAGCCCTCGTGGCCGGCGATGTCGAACTTGTGGGTCAGCGCCTGGCGCTCGGCCGGGAGCCGCCGCCGATGCGGCTTCGAGGCCTCCAGCTGGGCGGCCGCGAGCTGCTTCCGCAGCTGCTCGACGACCTCGGAGGCCGCCTCGGCCACGACCGCGTCGTCGCCCTTCTTCTTGCCGGTGCTCAGCGGCTGCGACCGCTTGGAGTTGTCGCGGTAGATCGCGATCGCCTTGAGGCCCTGCTTCCAGCCCTCGAGATAGACCTGCTCGATCTCCTCGGCCGTGGCGGCCTCGGGCATGTTCACGGTCTTGCTGATCGCGCCCGAAATGAATGGCTGGACCGCGCCCATCATCCGGATGTGGCCCATGTAGTGGATGGACCGCTGGCCGTTCTTGGGCTTGAACGCGCAGTCGAAGACCGGCAGGTGCTCCGGCTTCAGACCCGGGGCGCCCTCGATCGTCTCGTGCTCGGTCAGGTAGGCGAGGATCCCCTCGACCTCGTCGGGGCTGTAGCCGAGCTTCCGGAGGGCCGCAGGGATCGTCTGGTTGACGATCTTCAGGAAGCCCTCGCCGACGAGCTTCTTGTACTTGATGAGCGCAATGTCGGGCTCGATGCCCGTGGTATCGCAGTCCATCATGAACGCGATAGTGTTGTGGCTGACGAAGCCGTTGGCCACGTAGGTCACGTTCGAGGGCACCGACAGGTCGTAGGTCAGCTGCTCCTCGCCGAGGGCTGCGCTGGCGATGGTGTCGTAGAAGTAGCCGAGCGACTGCTCGAGCTCGACGTCGGGGACGCGCTCAAGGAGCGCCGTCGCCGCTCGACGACTGACCATCCCGTTCCGGTTGTGCTCCAGGAGGAGCGTCCGGCGGAGCGAGTCGTTGGTCGGCGCGAGGCGGTCGATGACTCCGCGGCTGATCGGCACGAGGTCGTAGCGGGCAGCTTGTCGATGCGCACCCGCCATCGCCGCGAGCTTCTCGCGCTTCCGCTCCGAGATGAACGAAACCTCGCGCAGGAATCGACCGGCGGAGCTTGCATTCAGCAGTCGGATGACGTGGACCGGGTTCGCCCCCAGATGGCCCCTGCGCGATGCCTCGATCTTGTGCGTGGTCACGAAGCCCAGAGATAGCAGCAGCGTCTGGATGTCTCGGCTGAAACGCTCAGAGACCGTCGCCCAGGACGCGTAACCGTTGTTCACGCTGCCGTCGGCCTCGAACAGGCCGCGGACGAAGGCCCGGTAGGCGGCCGGGTCGTTCGCATAGAGCACGGCGTCCGGGATGTGAGCCTCGTAGCCCTTCCCGCGATGGGTCGTCGTCGGCGCGTGCTTCGCGAAGCCGCACGCCTTCCACCACAACGCGAGGCGAACGGAGTGGAAGGCGACCTCGGTGTAGCCCTGCTTCTCGGTGACCACGGCCTCGATCCCGAAGAGCTGGTGTCCGAGGGCGACCAGCCGGGCGACGACATCGTGGTCGCCGGCCGTCACGCACAGGCGGATGCCCTTCGCGTGCAGTGAGCCATCACCCATGAAGTAGCCGACGAGCTCGGCCAGCTCCGGGGTCATCGACCGTGGAACGACCGTCGTGTGGTCCGAGGTCCAGTACGCCTCGGCAAGGGGCGGTAGCGCGACCTCGCGAGCCTCGCCGACGATCCCGCCGAGCATCATCGGGACACGATCGCCAGCGCGCAGGTCGGCGAAGCGGCGCCACTGCCAGTCGCCACCCGCATCGACGACCTTGATCCGATGGGTGGTCGTGCCCTGGATCCGATAGCCGCGTGATGTCTCGACGGAGACGACCGGCTCGATGCCGTTCACGAAGAATCTCGTTGCCTGGCGCGGGCCGTCATCCGTCGCAACTTGAAGGTCGAGGTCTTGCCACTTCTCGCCATCGGGGTTGCCGAGGCCTTTGAGGCGGACAAGACCGCGGTCGGTCAGCACGAGGCTGTCGCCGACGAGGCAGCCGGTGGGGGCAAGGACGGTCACCTGGGCGTTCCGGTAGCCGTGCTCCCGGCCGAGCTCGAGGGCCTCGTCGAACACCTGGCGAGACGCCTCGAGCACGTCGGTCGGGACACCCTCCTCAGGGATCTGGTACGCGGCGTCACGATGCTTGCCGATGACCCGCAGGAAGGGCTCGCGGTTGACGGCATAGCCCCAGAACGGGCCACCATGATCGCGAGCGATGACGGAGGACTGCGTGTACGCCGAGCCGTGCATGATCGCCGTCAACGCAGCTGCGAAGTTGCGGCCTTCCTCCGAGTCGTACGCCAGGCCGCGCGACATGAGGAGCGCGCCGAGATTGGCGTAGCCGAGGCCGAGTGGCCGGAACTTGTGCGAGTTCTCTTCGATCTTCGGTGTTGGATACGATGCGTTGTCGACGAGGATTTCCTGCGCGGTGATAGTCAACTTGGCAGCGTACTTGTATGCTTCGACGTCGAAATCGCCATTTTCATTGACGAATTTCAACAGATTCAGGCTAGCCAAGTTGCACGCGGTGTCATCAAGATGCATATATTCGGAGCACGGGTTTGAAGCATTGATCCGACCCGTGTTACTAACCGTGTGCCAGTCGTTAATTGTTGTGTCATACTGGATACCCGGATCGCCACAAACCCAGGCCGCATCGGCCATCCGTCGGAAGAGCTCGCGCGCCCGGATCCGCTCGACGGGCTCGCCGGTCGTCACCGCATGCGTGGTCCATAGGGCATCGTTCTCGACCGCTCGCATGAACTCGTCGGTCACCCGGACGCTGTGGTTGGCGTTCTGGAAGAAGACGCTCCCGTACGCCTCGCCGGTGAAGCTCGGGTCGTAGCCCTGCTCGATGAGGGCCCAGGCCTTCTTCTCCTCGTTGGCCTTCGAATCGACGAACTCAAGGACGTCGGGATGGTCGGCGTTGAGGATGACCATCTTGGCCGCGCGCCGGGTCGTACCGCCACTCTTGATCGCGCCGGCGAAGGAGTCGAGACCGCGCATGAATGACACCGGCCCGCTCGCGACACCGCCCTTGGAGAGCTTCTCCTTGGCTCCGCGGAGCGGGCTCAGGTTGACCCCCGAGCCGGAGCCGTACTTGAACAGCATGGCCTCGGTCTTGGCCAGATCCATGATCGAGCCCATGTCGTCGTTCACGGAATTGATGAAGCAGGCACTGGTCTGCGGGCGCTCCTCGACGCCCACGTTGAACCAGACGGGCGAGTTGAAGGCCATCTTCTGGTGGACGAGGAGGTGGGTCAGCTCGGCCTGGAAGGAGCGGAGGTCCTCGTCGGTGGCGAAGTAGCGCTGGGTCTCGGCCCACGACGTGATCGTGTTGACGACGCGGTCGATGAGCTGCTTGACGCTCGTCTCCCGCTCCGGCGTGCCGACGTGGCCGCGGAAGTACTTGCTGACGACGACGTTCGTGGCCAGCTGGCTCCAGGCCTTGGGGACCTCGACGTCCTTCTGCTCGAAGACGCTCTTGCCGCTCTCGTTGGAGATGCCGGCGGTCCGGAGCTCCCACTCGATCTCGTCGTAGGGATGGATCCCGGGCGTCGTGTGGCGGCGGGGCCAGGTGAGGCCCTTCGCGCCGACGCCGTCGAAGCTGGCGCCGTAGGGGCCGGAAAGGGTGCGACGCTTCGCGCCGGAGGACGTAGCAGCCTGCGCCGCACCCTTCCGTCCCGTCCTGGCCCCGGTGCCCGCGCTCGCCACCCCGCTCGGGGCGGCGCCGGCAGTGCCGGTCGCCTGGATCCCGTCTGTCTCGGACATCACGGGAACGGGCGCGCTCTGGGCTCGGGCCATCGTGGTCGTCTCCTCATCTCCGCGCCGACGGCGCCTGGCCGTGCCGGTCGCGGACTTCGCCTTCTCCGTCGTGGCGCCCGGCTTGCTCGCCTTGCTCGGTGGGCCGGTGGGCGCC
>JBFMEV010000051.1:0-20542 GCA_040752335.1 Chloroflexota bacterium | reverse complement strand
AGCCGGCCGCGAAGGCCACCGCAAAGCCGGCCGCGAAGGCCACCGCCGAGAAGAAGGCGCCGGCGAAGAAGGCCGCAACGACCTGACACCCCGTCCCAGCCGCCCGACGACGCCCCGGTTGCGCCGGGGCGTTCCGATTCCCGGGAGTCAGTTCCATCGGAGACCGGTCTGTCGTTGGCTGAGCCTGCTTTCTCGTCAACTGACCGCCACCCGGTCCCGCGAGAGCTGCCGACCATGCCGCCGGGCACCGTATGCATGACCATGCGGCCGCATCGCGTTTGGTGGCGGATGGTGATGCAGCGGAGTGCATGGACATGCAGGGGCCGACGCCATCCGTCCGCCAGGTGCCCGCCTGGTGGGCAATCGGCGAGATCCTGGGCCGGCGCCGGGCGCGAGCACCGCGCCGGGCGTGAGCACCGCACCGGGCGCGAGCACCGCGCCGGGCGCGAGCACCGCGCCGGGCGCGAGCACCGCACCGGGCGTGGGCACCGCGCCGGGCCGGACCGGCTAGGTCAACGTCCTTGGCCGGCTGATTCCGTAGAGCGCGCCGCCCGCCACGCCGAACCCCGTCGAGAGCGCAAGGAGCAATCCCGCGGTCGACCACTGCTGGGCCCAGTAGAACGAAGAGAACGAGGCCGCGTCCGTGACACCCGCCGAGGCCAGCTCGTCGGGCTGCTCCTCGAGGTAGCGGCGGTAAACGCAGTCACCACCGGGCTGGCAGGTGATCCGCCCTCCAAGGCCCGGGTCGCGGTAGCCGTCGTCGGCGGCGAAGAACAGGGCCTTGACGCCGAGCAGCAGGGCGGCCAGGGTCAGGCCCGTGACGAGCCCGGCGAACGTGGCGTTGGCCAGGACCCGGGCCCACTCGCCGCGGCCCCGCCCCGAGCGGGCGTCGGCGTAGTAGCCGATGAGGAGACCGGCCGGGATCGACAGGTACCAGTAGACCGGCTCGATCGGGATGACCAGCAGGAAGCTGACCCCGATCGTGACGGCCAGCCCGACGCCGACGAACGCGGCGGCGATCGCCCCCCGGTCGACGAGACCGCCGAGCGCCGAGCGGGCCCCGGAGGCGTGGTCCGGGGCCGTCACCCCGCCGCCGCGGCGCCGGCGAGGGCGGCCCGTCCCGGGTAGACGGCCGCGTCGCCGAGCTCTTCCTCGATTCGGAGCAGGCGGTTGTACTTGGCGACCCGCTCGGAGCGCGACGGGGCACCGGTCTTGATCTGGCCGGTGCCCATCCCCACCACGAGGTCGGCGATCGTCGTGTCCTCGGTCTCGCCCGAGCGATGCGAGACGACCGCGGTCCAGCCGGCCCGGCGGGCCGTCTCGATCGCCTGGACCGTCTCGGTCAGGGTCCCGATCTGATTGAGCTTGATGAGGGCCGAGTTCATGGCCCGCTCGCGAATCCCCCGGACGATGAAGGCCGGGTTCGTCACGAGGATGTCGTCGCCGACGAGCTGGACCTTTGTCCCGAGGCGCCTGGTCAGCTCGATCCAGCCGGCCCAGTCATCCTCGGCCAGGCCGTCCTCGAGCGAGACGATCGGGTAGCGGGCAATCCAGTCCTCCCAGAGGTCGATGAGCGCGCCCGAATCGAGGGTCCGGCCCTCCTTCTCGAGCCGATACCGACCTGTGACGCCCTCGACGCCCGTCCCCTCCTCGAGGATCGAGCTCGTCGCCGGGTCCAGGGCGATGGCGACATCCTCGCCCGGCCGGTAGCCGGCGGCCTCGATCGCCCGGAGGATGACCTCGATCGCGGCCTCGTTCGAGCCGAGCGACGGCGCGAAGCCGCCCTCGTCGCCCTGGCCCGTGGCGTGGCCCTCGTCGTGGAGCAGCCTACGGAGCGCGGCGAAGATCTCGGACCCGGCCCGGAGGGCATCCGAGTACGTGTCCACCCCGACCGGCATGACCATGAACTCCTGGAAGTCCGTGGAGTCCTGGGCGTGCTTGCCGCCGTTGAGGATGTTGAACATCGGGACCGGCAGGGTCCGGGCCCCCACCCCGCCCAGGTAGCGGTACAGCGGCAGGTCCAGGGCGGCCGCGGACGCATGGGCCGCCGCGAGGGACACGCCGAGGATCGCGTTCGCCCCAAGGCGACCCTTGTTGGGCGTCCCGTCGAGGTCGACGAGGACGGCGTCCAGGCCGGCCTGGTCGGCGGCATCGAGGCCCAGGACGGCCGGGCCGATCTCCTCGGTCACGTTCCGGACGGCCTTCCGGACGCCCTTGCCGCCGTAGCGTTCTGCCTCGCCGTCCCGGAGCTCCACGGCCTCGTGGGCGCCGGTCGAGGCGCCCGACGGGACGGCCGCCCGGCCGATCGCGCCGTCGGCCAGGACGACGTCCACTTCAACCGTCGGATTGCCGCGGGAATCGAGGATCTCGCGCGCCTCGACGAGCGCGATCGAGGTGTCGACGCTCATGCCGGCGCGCCTTCGGGGGCGCGTTCGGCGACGCGGTCGGGAATGACCGCGACGCCTGGCAGCTCGAGACCCTCGAGGAACTCAAGGCTGGCGCCGCCGCCGGTCGAGATGTGAGTGAAGCGCGACGCCAGGCCCTGCTGCTGGATCGCCGCGACCGAGTCGCCGCCACCAACGACGACGGTCGCGCCGGCGTCGCAGCGATCGGCCAGGAAGCGGGCAATCTGCTTCGTGCCGTGGGCAAACGACGGGATCTCGAAGACCCCGAGCGGCCCGTTCCAGACGACCGTCTTCGCGTCAGCCAGGGCCTCCTCGATCAGGGCCAGCGTCTGCTTGCCGAGATCGACGATGTGCCACGAGGCCGGGATCTTCTCGGCCGGTAGGGTCTTGTACTCGGTGCCGCGGGTGACCTCCTTGGCGACGATGACGTCGACCGGGAGGATGACCTTGACCCCAGCCCTCTCGGCTGCCGCCAGGACGCGCCGGGCCTCCTCGACCATGTCGTGCTCGGCCAGGCTCTTGCCGACGGCCTTGCCCTGGGCCAGCAGGAAGGTGTTGGCCATCCCGCCGCCGAGGACGAGGACGTCCACCTTGGTCACGAGGTTGTCGAGGACCTTGAGCTTGCCCGACACCTTTGCCCCGCCCACGATCGCGGCGTACGGCCGGGCCGGCGACTCGAGGAGGTTCGAGAGCTGGGCGATCTCCTGCTCCATGAGGAAGCCGGCGTAGGCCGGCAGGAGCTTCGCGATCCCGACGGTCGAAGCGTGGGCCCGGTGGGCCGTCCCGAAGGCGTCGTTGACGTAGATGTCGGCGTACGCCGCGAGCTGCTCCGCAAAGGCGGGGTCGTTCTTCTCCTCGGCTGCGTGGAAGCGGAGGTTCTCGAGGAGCAGAACCTCGCCTGGGCGGAGGCGCTTGACGGCGTCCACGGTCCCGATCCCGAGGGCGTCGCCGGTGACCGGCACGTTGCGGCCGAGAAGCTGGGTCAGCCGCTCCGCGACCGGGCGCAGACGGAGCCCGTCCTGGACCTTGCCGTCGGGCCGCCCGAGGTGGCTGGCGAGGATGACCCTCGCCCCGTGGCCGAGGAGGTGGCGGATCGTTGGCAGGGCGGCCCGGATCCGGGAGTCGTCGGTGACCTTGCCGTCCGCGAGGGGTACGTTGAAGTCGACGCGTACGAAGACGCGCTTCCCTGCGACATCGATGTCGCGAATCGTCAGCTTGTCCATGTGGGTCCTGTCTGTCTCATGTGGCGGGGCGCGCGGGTTGGCGGGTGCGGGCGAGGGGTCGCGGGTCGGCGTCAGGCTGCGGCCCCGGCCGGCAGCTTCGCGGCGATCATCGCGATGAGATCGGCGCAGCGGCAGCTGTAGCCCCACTCGTTGTCGTACCAGGCGATGACCTTGACCATCGTTCCGCCGAGAACCATCGTGCTCGCGGCGTCGACGATCGAGGACCGGGCGTCGCCCCGGAAGTCGGACGAGACGAGGGGTTCGTCCGAGACGCCGAGGATCCCGGCCATCGGCCCGGCCGCGGCCGCCCGGAAGGCCTCGTTGAGCTCCTCCACGCTGGTCTCGCGGCGAACCGTGGCGGTGAAGTCGACGACGCTCACGGTCGGGGTTGGGACGCGCAGGCTGAAGCCATCGAACTTGCCTTTGAGATCCGGGATCACGAGGGCCAGGGCCTTGGCCGCGCCGGTCGTCGTGGGGATGATGTTGAGCCCGGCCGCGCGGGCCCGGCGGGGATCCTTGTGGGCGACGTCGAGGATCCGCTGGTCGTTGGTGTAGCTGTGGATCGTGTTCATCAGGCCACGCTCGATGCCGACCGCGTCGTGGACGACCTTGGCCGCCGGCGCCAGGCAATTCGTGGTGCAGCTGGCGTTGCTGATGATGTGGTGGCTCGCCGGATCGTAGCTGCCGTCGTTGACGCCCAGGACGATCGTGATGTCCTCGCCCTTCGCCGGCGCACTGATGACGACTTTCTTGGCCCCCGCGTCGAGGTGAGCCCGGGCCTTCTCGGCCGATGTGAAGATGCCGGTCGACTCGAGGACGACCTCGACGCCCAGGTTGCCCCACGGCAGGGCCGCCGGGTCCTTCTCCTTCAGGACCCGGATCTCGCGACCGTCGATGATCAGCGAATCGTCGGTGTGGTCGACGGTCCCGGGAAAGGCGCCGTACGTCGAATCGTGCTTGAACAGGAGGGCGTTCAGGCTCGTTTCGACCAGGTCGTTGACGGCCACGACCTCGACGTCCGGGGCCCGCTCCAGGATGGCCTTGAGCGACTGGCGGCCGATCCGGCCGAAGCCGTTGATCCCCACGCGAACGGACATGGTTCGGGAACCTCCCATCGGGTCGCTGCACACCGCCGCGGCGGCAGGACGAACCCGAGTTGAACACGGTGTGGTACCGCGCGAGTCTAGCAGACGGCCTCGCGGCTCCCTCCCGTCCGATGGCGCCGGGCGTGTTGCGGACGGGTGCCGATTCGGAGTCAGTCGGCCCTTGCGCCGGGCTCCCGGAGGGTCAGCAGGGGCACGGCGCCCAGCAGCCCGACGTCGTCGCCGAGGGCGGCCGGGACGATCCCGACGCGCTCGCCCGGGATCCGGAAGGCCGTCGTCGCGACGGCCGTACGCGCCGGCCCCAGGAGGCGCTCGCCCTCGGCCGCCGCGAGGGCCCCGCCCACGACGATCCGCTCCGGGGCGAAGACGTTGACCAACCCGACGACGAGGGCGGCGAATGCCCCGCGGGCGCGGCCGAGGATCGCACTTGCCTCGGGATCGCCGGCCTCGGCGGCTGCCCC
Source organism: Chloroflexota bacterium (assembly GCA_040752335.1). Lineage (GTDB taxonomy): Bacteria > Chloroflexota > Limnocylindria > Limnocylindrales > CSP1-4 > UBA5189. The sequence goes on along the minus strand of JBFMEV010000051.1, from coordinate 15,350 downwards.
GACGTCGCGGCCCTCGAGCAGGCCGGGGGCCCGCGCCGCGAGATGGGCGGCGAGCTCGGGCGAGCGGCCGGCGATGGCAGCCTCGGTTGCCAGACGGGCGATCCCGCTGCCGGAGCAGAGCGCCTCGATGTGGCCGCGGCCGCCACAGCCGCAGGGCGGGCCGTCGAGCTCGACCACGAGGTGCCCCAGCTCACCGGCCACCCCGTCCGGGCCACCGTAGAGCCGCCCCCCGATGACGATGGCGCCGCCAAAGCCGGTGGATACGGTCAGGTACAGGAAGTCCCGGCAGCCCCGCGCGGCGCCGAACGTCAGCTCGGCCAGGGCAGCGACGTGGGTGTCGCGCTCGAGGGCCGCCGGGAGCGCCAGGGCGGAGGCGATCGGGGCGGCAAACGGGACGTCGCGGAAGCCCGGTCCGAGGTTCGGCGGCTCCACGAGGGTCCCGGCCCGTGGATCGACCGGGCCGGGCGCGGCCAGGCCGATGCCGGTGAGGGTCGCCGCGATCGCCGGGCCGGCGTCATCCCGGACGGCTCGCAGGATCTCGACGCAGGCGCCGAGGACGGCGCCCGGCCCCTCGGCGCCGGGCGTCCGGCGCTCGCGTCGGACCACGACTCGGCCATCCGTGCCGACGACGGCCGCCCGGATTCGGCTGGCGCCGAGGTCGAGGGCCAGGACATGATCGGCGGGCGCTGGTTCGGCCACGTCACGAGGATAGAGGCCGTTCGTCCCGCGGCGGCGGCCCGAAACGGCAGCCCGAAACGGCGAACCCCCCGCCGGTCGCCCGGCGGGGGGTTCGAGTCCGTTGGCGACGAGGACGTCAGCCCCCGATCTTGAAGACCTTCGTGCCGCACTTCGGACAGGTGCCCGAGAGCGCCGGCTTGCCATTCTTCATCGTGATCATCTGCGGGTTCTGGACTTCGACCTTCATCTTGTCCTTGACGCAGTAGGCCATTGCCATCGGTACAGCTCCTCCTCGGGCTCCCTGCGCCCCGGGCGGGTGCCCGGGGTCGCCAACTGACTAGATGCCGAGCGACGGTCGCCAGTGCTCCGCGTCGGCCTCAACCTTGCGACGGTCGATGTCGGCGAGGATCCGGAGGCTTTCCAGCCCCGTCTCCACGCACGCCGCCTCCGCCGCCTCCTTCGCAGCCCCGACGACGAAGTCGCCGGTGCTCCGTTGCGCGAACACCGTGCACACAGCCCCCGCGCGGCAACGCGCCAGGCCCGCGAGCACGAGCAGTGCCGATGCCTCCATCTCGAAGTTCATGACGCGCTGCCGCGCCATCTCCTCTGCGAGGTCAGGGTATCGGATGGGAAGTTGCGGAATCGGGCGTCCCTGCGCCCCGAAGAAGCCGGGCGCGGTCGCGGTGATCCCCACGTGGTAGCGGTGGCCCAGGCGGTCGGCGGCCTCGATGAGGGCGCACACCGCCTCGTAGTCCGGAACCGCCGGGTAGCCGTCGTGGACGTACCAGCTGGTCGTCGTCTCGAGCCGCACGGCCCCGGTGGTGATCACGAGGTCGCCGAGCGCCATCTCGGGCTGGAGGCCGCCGCAAGAGCCGACCCGGATGAACGTCGGGCGGTCGGTGATCGCGAGTGCCTCGGCGACGACGATCTCGACGTTGTCGGTCCCGATGCCGGTCGCGACGATCGAGACGCGGAGACCCCGGTACATGCCGGTGACCGAGGCGAACTCGCGGTTGCGTCGCTCGAGCTCGATGGAGTCGAGGCGGGACGCGATCCTGGTGGTGCGGTCCGGGTCGCCGGGGAGGAGGATGTACTCGGCCAGCTCGCCGGGGCCGAGATCGATGTGGTACTGCCGCTCCCCGACGGGGAGTGCGACGCGGTGGTCCGCGACCGGCAAGCCCAACTCTCCTCGTTCGTGGCGCCCGCCTCGCGGTGCGAGGCTCGGGCAAGGGTAGACGCACGTTCAAACGGGCGTCAAGCACGCTCAACACGGCCTCGGTCACGTTCAGCCGGTGGTCACGTCAGTCCGGGCGGGGGTGGCCCGCGGTGATGCCCGCCAGGCGGCCGGTGACCACCCTCCGGAGGCCCAGCCGAAGGCGGCGGCGGCGGGCGACCGTCAGGACCAGCGAGCCGAGCGAGGCGAGGCCGAGGCCGGCCAGGCCAAGCCACCCGCCCCCGATGTCGCTGAGCGGATCCGCCAGCCCGGCGGCAGCGGGCTCACCGGACGGCGCGGGCGAACCGGACGGGACAGCCTCGGCCGCGAGCGGCACGGTCTCGCCGAGCGAGCCGAGCCGGACGAGGCCGGCCGGGTCGCTGGCGACAACGATCAGCTCGCCGCCTGCCCCGGCCTCCACTCGGCCCACGATCCCGAGCGCGTCGCCGGCCCCGATGAGCTCGAGGAAGGCGGCCGCCTCGCCCTGCAGCCGGACCGTGCCGATGGCCGTGCCGTCGTCGATCGTGAACCCGGCCGCGGTGCGGGCCACGACGAGGCCGCCGATCCGTATCAGCTCGCCGCGATGCTCGGCGATCGCCGCGAGGTCGACGGTCGGGACGCCTGAGTACGCCGCCGCGACCGTACCGCTCGTCGTCGGTCCGCCGGCGGCGCTGCCGACGCCGCCGGATCCGCCGGTGTCGCCGCTGTCGCTGGCCCCGGTCGCCGGGCCGAGGGCGAGATCCCATGGCCCCCGGGGCACGACGCTCCAGCGGCGGTCGGTGGCACTTGGGTACGGCCGTCGGACGATCCCCACGACGGTCACGGCCCGGCCCTCGATGAGTGACGTCGAGGCGATCCCGGCGCCGGGGACCCCTTGGATGAGGACGCTCACCCCGCCGACCAGGATGTCCGCCCGCCAGCGATCGCCGAGCCTCGTGACATCCGTGATGGTGCCGGCGATCCGGACGAGCTGCCACTCGAGGGCTTCGCCCGGCTCGTGCCCCACGGCGAGCGGCGTGACCCCCGACCCGAGGCCCACGATCGCGACGGTTTCAGCCCTGAGGCGCGGCGCGTCCCAGGCCCGCCCCACGCTGCCGCCGGCACGGACCCGTGCCCCGATCGCGATCGGCCCGCTGGCGGCGGGCAGGAGGACCTCGATTCCGCCGGTCTCGTCCTGGACGACGATCCGCCGGCCATCGTCGTCGAGGAACCCCGAGCCCGCCGTGACGATGCCCTCGATCGTGGCCGGGGCGTCGTCGAGACGCCGGGCCTCGGCGATCGCGATGACGATGTCGCCGGTCCCTGCCGTCGGCGATGGGCTTGCGCCCGCCGGCCCGCCCGGTTCGGCCGTGACGTCGGCCCGGTCGCGGACCCAGACCCGGTAACCGTCGAGAGCGCCCTTCTTCGAGGCCCGCTGCCCGACGATCCCCGTGAACCGGTACGTCGTCCCGGCCCGGACGTCGGTCGCGGCGACGCCGCTCGAGCCGTCGGCCATGACCCGGAACGGGCGACCGGTGGGATCGACGAGGTCGATCGTCAGGTCGCCCGACGAGCTCTTCCGGGGCGAGCCGGTCGCCGTCCCGACGATCCAGACGAGCCGGGCCTCAATGACTTCGCCGAGGTCGGCCGCGGTGACGTCGAGCGGCCACGGCAGGGCGTCAGCGCCGTCGACCGCGAAGCCCGACGACGCCGGGCGGACCTCGAGCTGGCCGTACGGTGCCGCGAGCGGTCCGGTGGCGATCACGACCGCCCCGCGCGGTGGAGCCGTCGTGTCGCCCGGGACGCGGACGAAGATGCCGCCGGTCTCGTCGGCGATCGCGATGAGCGCGGGCGTCCCGACGCGACCGGTCTCGGCGGTGACCACGCCGCGCACCGTCACGACGGCCCCGATCGGCCGGGTCCGGGCCACGGCGACGTCGAGCGGCTGTGGTGATCCCAAGGGGCCCGGCGTCGCCGTGGGCGTGGGCATCGGGCTCGGCGAGGGCGTGGGCGACGGCGTGGGCGTGGGCGACGGGGTCGGGCTCGGCGTCGGGGTAGGCGTGGGGCTCGCCGAGGGGGTGGGCGAGGGCGAGGGCGAGGGCAGGACCTCGAGCTCGCCGAACTCGGTGGCGTGGATCCGGTAGCCGCCGGTGCCGGTGCCGGTGCTGTCGCGCTGGCCGACCGGGCCGGTCGCCTGGACGCGGGTTCCCGCCGGCAGCGACACGCCGCCGAGCGCGACCGGCCCCACGATCACCCGGACCTCGCCACTGCCGTCGTCGACCAGGATCCCGAGCCCGTCGGCGAACGAGGTCGGCGATCCGACCGTCATCCCGATGACGGTCACCTGCCAGCCCTCGGCAGCCTCGCCGATCGCGCCGGACGTGTACGACTCCGGCAGCGGCACCGGGACGTGTTCGAGCTCCACCACGTCGCCGGCGGTGGCGCGAAGCGTCCGCGCCCCATACCGCTCATCGATGGTGCCACTGATCCGGACGAGCGTCCCGGCCTGGATCGGGTACATGACGGCGGCGTCGAGGTAGATCGCGATGCCGGCGGTCGCGTCCTGGACGAACCCGCTCCGGCCCGATTCCAGCGCCACGAGGGCCGTCGTGACCACGCCCTCGATCGTGACCGGGCTGCCGTCCGCGAGGGACCGCGCCCCGGCGATCGGCAGGACCGACGGCGAGGGGGACGGTGAGACCGAGGGATCGGGGGACGGCAGGGGGCTCAACGTCGGCATCGGCGTCGGCGTCGGCGTCGCGGTGGGCGTCGCGGCAGGCGAGGGCGAAGGGCTCGGGGCCGGGGATGCCGTCGGATCCGGGGTGCCCGGATCGGGCGTGAAGGACGCCGTTGACGAGGGCGTCGGCGAGGGTGCGTCGGTCGGCCCCGGCGTGGGCGTCGGCGTCGGGGTCGGGGTCGGCGTCGGCGTCGGCGTCGGCGTCGGCGTCGGCGTCGGCGTGGAGGGTGATGCCGTCGCCGTCGACCCGGGCGCCGGAACCGGCGGGGCAGCGAGGTTCTGGGGGTTCGGAGCCGGCTGCGGGAAGAAGTCGGCGACGTTGTCGTTCGAGTCGACCGTGTTGCCATCCAGGCCACCGGGCAGCCGCTCGAGGCTCGCGCCGGCGGCCGGAGCCGGGGCGGCCGACCCCTCCACGAACGCGTTCGTCGCATCGCCCCAGCCGACGGCGTCGATCGGTGCCCCGCCGACGACCCGCAGCACGATCGATCCGCCGATCGCCGCGAAGCCGCCGCTGTAGGTGGCATCGGAGATGGGCGCGTAGGCACCCGACGAGTTGGCGATCACGAGGTGGCGGCCCGGCTCGAGCGGGACGGGCCCGGTCCAGGCGGCCTTGCGCGTCACCGTCCCCCCGCTCGACGAGACGTAGACGAGCTCGAGGCCGGCCAGGTCGACTGTCGTGGGACCCGTGTTGCCGATCTCGGCGAACTCGTCCGAGGCCGAGGCTCCGCCGGTCTGTACCTCGGTCACGACGAGCGTCGCCGGCGGCCAGCCAACCACGGCCTCCGCCTCGACGGTCGAGCGGATGGCGGGCGCCGCCACGGCCAGGGCAGCCGTGGCCCCCAGGAGCAGAGCGAAGAGGGCGACTGCCGCCGCTGCACGAGCGCGTTCCACCGAACGACCTCCGGGGCGGGCAGGCTCGAGGCGCCGGACGGGACGGCTGCCGACGTTCTATCAGGTGACCCTCATCGGTCGGTCACCGCCGGATCACCGGCGGATCACCGGCGGATTGCCCACCGCTCACCTGGCGCTCATCGCCGACGCCATCGCGTACGATTGCCACCCCGAGCGTGCCGCCGACCCCGCCGGCACCGCCGAGCAAGGAGAGACACCCGTGGCCCGTGCCAAGCGCACCGACCGCGCCGACGCGCGCCGCCGCTATCGGCAATCCCAGTACGAGGACATCGACGGCACCGAGCCAGCCGAGGAGCCGACGGTCCCGACCCGCGGCCAGCGCGCGGCCTCGGGCCCGGTCGCCCGGCCGAGCATCACCGCGGCCTTCCGGAACGCCTACCACCGGGCGAACGTCCGCGAGGATGTCGCCGCGCTGCCGGGACTCCTCGTCACGAGATCTTTCCTCGTCTCGATTGCCCTGATCGTGGTCGGGACCGCCGCCATCCGCATCGACCCGAACAACCCGATCGCCAACCTGTCGTTCCAGGCCCTCGTCATCCCGCCCGCGATGGCTCCGATCTTCATCGTCGGGTTCTTCGCCCGACGGGCGAGCTACCTGCTCGGGCTCATCGTCTCGATCGTCGACATCGGCGCGTATGCCGTGTTCGTTTACGCCATCGCGCCGCTGATATCGACCGATGCGATCGACCCCGTCCAGCAGCAACAGCTCGTCTTCTCGGCGATCTCGGTGGGCCCGTTGTCCGGCATCTTCTTCGCCGCCGCAGCGGCCTGGTATCGCCGGTTCCTGAACCTCACGAACGCGCGCGCCCAGCGGGGGCGACCAGCGGCGAGCCCCCGCGCCGGGCGACCCGCGAGGGGCTGAGCTTCGCTTCCAGCCCGTCGAGCCCGGAAGACCGCGCCCCCGCGGCGGTCCGGCCCGTCAGCCCAAGCGGCGCATCCCGGCGTGGCCCAGCTGCCGGACGCCGTCGGGCCGCTCCGGGCCACCGGCCGCGATCGCGACCTCGGGCAGCGGCCGGATCTCCCGGGCCACGACATTGACGACCGACGATTCCCGCTGGAGCTCGCCATCGACGAGCAGCAGGGCGTGCCGCCGGACGATCCCGCGGAGGCGTTCCCAGGACGTTGGCCAGAGCGTGACGTTGACCATCCCGGTCTCGTCCTCGAGGGCCAGGAAGACGGTGCCCTTGGCGGTCATCGGGTGCTGGCGGGTGACGACGAGCCCGCCGATCCGCACGGGGCCCGGCCGACGGTCGGCGAGCGAGGCATTCGTCACCGCCCCGAGCCGCTCGAGCGCCGGCCGGAAGAGCGTGACCACCTGCCGACGCGCATCGAGGCCGACGACGGCATAGGCATCCCCGACCCGCTCCGGCTCGGTGATCGGTGGCAGGTTCGGGGCATCGGTCGCGGGCAGCCGCAGGTCCATCGGCCTGCCGGCGGCCGCCGACCGCTTCCCCGCCGCCCGGGTCGAGGCTCGCACCACCCTGCCGTCGACCCGGCCACGTGACGCCCCGGCGACCTCGCGGAGCTGCCACAGGAGCTCGCGCCGCGGCCGGCCCAGGGAGTCCAGCGCCCCGGTCCGGATGAGCCGCTCGATCGTCTCCTCGGGCAGCCCGGTCCGCTCGACGACGTCGGCGAGGGACTCGTAGGGCCCGCGGGCCAGCTCCCGGTCCAGGAGCTCCTCGTGCTGCTCGCCGATGCCCTTCACGAGGTGGAGCCCCAGGCGGACGCCCCAGCCGGTGGCACTCTCCGCGGCCCATCGCTCGCGGGCGGCGGCGGTCGGGTTGACGCAGGCCGAGGACCGCACCAGTCGAGGCCGCTCGCGGATGCCGGCGCCGTCGGGGATCGGCTCCCCTTCATCCGCGTCGTGCGAGCCGTCGTCGCCAGCGGCGCCAGCGAGGGCCCAGCCTGGCCGCCCGGCCCATTCCGTCGTGGTCTTGTAGGACGAGGCGTTGACGTCGACCGGCAGGATCGCCACCCCGTGGCGCTTGGCGTCGTTGACGAGGACCTCCACCGGGTAGAAGCCCATCGGCTGGGCGTTGATGAGCCCGACGAGGAACTGGGCCGGGTAGAAGAGCTTGAGGAAGCTCGACTCGTAGGCCGTCCGCGCAAACGCCGCGGCGTGCGACTTCGCGAAGCCGAAGCTGGCGAACGCCGCGACCCGACGGAAGAGCTCCTCTGCCGTCTCCTCGGTCATGCCCGGCTGGCGGAGGCAGCCCTCGACGAACCGGCGATGGAGCTTCTCCATCTCGCGGGTCGAGCGCCACGTGCCCATTGCCCGGCGGAAGCCATCCGACTCGGCCGGCGAGAAGCCGGCGACGTCGATGGCGACCTTCATGACCTGCTCCTGGTAGAGGATCACCCCCATTGTCTCGGCGAGGATCGGCTGGAGGCTGGGGTGGAGGTACTCGACCGGCTCGAGGCCCTGCTTCCGCCTGAGGTATGGATGCACGGCGTTGCCCTGGATCGGGCCGGGCCGGATGATCGCGACCTCGACGACGAGGTCGTCGAGGCTCCGGGGCTTCGATTTCGGGAGCGTTTGCATCTGGGCCCGGCTCTCGACCTGGAAGACTCCCACGGTGTCCGCCGCCTGAAGCATCTCGAAGACCTCGGGGATCTCCTCGGGGATGGCATCGAGGTCAAGGCAGGTGGCACAGTCGGCCTCGATGAGCTGGAGCGTCTCGTCGATCGCGGCGAGCATTCCGAGCCCCAGCAGGTCGAGCTTGATGAGCTTGAGCGTCTCGACGTCGCGCTTGTCGAACTGGACGACGACGCGGTCCGGCATCGTCGCCCGCTCGAGCGGCGCGATGTCGATGAGCGGTGCCGCGGTCACGAGCATCCCGCCCGAGTGGATGGAGAGGTGGCGCGGGAAGCCGTCGATCCGGGCGCAGAGCTCCAGCCAGCGCTCCCAGTCGGACATCCCGACGGTGCTGCCGCCGCGGGGCTGGGGCGGAGCTTCGGGCTCGATGCGGGCGACGGAGCTGCGATCCGTGCCGCCTCGGCCCATGCCGTGCGTCGGCGGAGCAGGTGGATCCCAGGGTGAGGGCCGGCCGAGGCGGTCCGTCTTCCGGCCCGGCGGTTCGACCGCGCCGGACTCGGGGTCGATCGGCCTGCCGTCGACGTACGCCGGGCCTTCTAGCTCGCCGCGGGTGGCACGGCCCGGACCGGCCCGCCCGATCACGCCATAACCGGTCCCGCGCCCGGCCCGCAGCCAGGCCACGCTCGCCGGCGTGTCGCCCGGACCCCCCTCGTCATCGCTCGTGCCGCCGGTCCGGATCGCCGGCGGCGACTGGGGCGCCGCCTCCCACATCCCGGAAGCGCTCGGTCCGGGCGTGGCAACGCCGTCGGCCAGTTGGTGCCGGATATCGGTGGACGTAATCCTCGGCGCCGAATCGGCGGCATCCTCCCCGAAGTCCATCCCGCCCCACGCTCGCGTCGGACCAGATTCGGTCTCGAACCCACGCTGATCCGCGCCGAGCATTACGGGGGCGGATTCCTGGCGGAAACTCGCCGCGTTCTCGGCGGCGAGCCAGGCGAACGGCCGGGGAGCGGCGGGGTCCACCGGCTTCGGCGGCTGACGCCAGGGCGGCACCTTGCCGACGAGCGGCACCCGCTTGTTCAGCTGGCCCATCCCGTCGACGAGGCCGTACGCCTCGGCCTCGCCGGCTGCTCCACGCACGGCATCGCCGGCCCGCGCCGTGGCACCGCCCTCGCCCGGGCGCCGGAAGAACTCGGCGAACCCGCCGTCCGCCTCGAGGTCTCGCCGGACCATGACGCTGTCGTACGTCTCGAGCGCCTTCGCCACCCGATCGACGAGCGGCCGCGGGAAGCCCAGCGCATAGCCAACCTCCCGGACCGCGGACCGGGCCCGGTACGTGACGAGGTTGCAGACCATCCCGGTGTGCTCGGGCCCATAGCGCTCGTAGACGTACTGGATGACCTCCTCGCGGCGCTCGGAGCTGAAGTCGATATCGACGTCCGGGTAGGTCGTCCGGCCCTCGTTGATGAAGCGCTCGAAGAGGAGGTTGTGGACGATCGGCTCGACCCGGCTGATTCCGAGCGTGTACGACACGATCGAGCTCGTCGCACTGCCACGACCCTGCGCCGGGATCCCCTGCTCCCTCGCGAAGCGCATGAGGTCCCAACAGATGAGGAAGAACTCGGCCAGGCCGGCCCGCTCGATGACCCCGAGCTCGTGGGCAAGCCGGTTCACCACGGCCGAGGTCATCGGGTGGTAGCGGCGCCGGGCGCCAGTCCAGCAGAGCTCCGAGAGGTAGGAGAACGCGGTCTCCCCGGCCGGCACCGGGAAGCCCGGGAAGCGGTACTGCTCGAAGCCGAGGTCGACGGTGCACGATGCGGCGACATCCGATGCCGTGGCCATCCCCTCCACCCAGGCCCGTGCCGTCGCTGGATCGGCCAGGGCGAAGCCAGCCTCGCCGGGCGGCATCGCCAGCAGCTCGGCCCCCGACTTCAGGTGCGACTCGCCGTCGGGGCGGCGGAGGTCGCCGAGGGTGTCGAGCGTCCGGCCGTGGAAGATCGCGGTGAGGACGTCGCCGAGCTCGCGGTCCTCGGGCCGGGCATGGTGGACGTCGTTCGTCGTGACGACCGGCAGGCCGAGCCCGGTGGCGAGCGACGCCGTCTCGGTCACCAGCCAGTCGTCGTCGGGCAGGAGGTGGTGCGAGAGCTCGAGGAAGAAGCCGGCACGGGCCGGCGAGTCGCCCCGGCCGAAGATCGCGGCGTAGCGCCGGGCGACCTCGGCCGCCCCTTCGCGATCGCCGACCCGGAGCCGCCGCGCGATCTCACTCTCGCGGCAGCCCGAGAGCGCCACCAGCCCCTCGGCATGCTCGGCGAGGAGGCCTTGGTTGAACCGCGGCACCCGCTTCGTGCCGGCGAGGTTGGCCCGCGAGACGAGCCGGCAGAGGCTCCGGTAGCCGGCCGCATCGCGGGCCAGCAGGACGAGGTGCGGCCCTCGCTGCCGCTCGCCGATCCCCCGGAGGTCTTCCTTCACGACGGTTCGATGGCCCGGCAGGCGGGCCCGCCACGGGCGCGGTCGGGCCGGGCTGCCGCCGACGGGAACGAGGGGTGGCTCCGCGGTCCCCGGGCCCCCAGCCCGGCCGCGCCGTTCCCCACGCCGGGCCGGGACCACGATCCCGCGTGGGTCCGGGGCGGCGGCATCGATGAGCTCGATCTCGATGCCGATGACCGGGCGAAGGCCAGCCTCCTGGGCCGCCGCGGCGAAGCGGACCACGCCGTAGAGACCCTGGTGGTCCGTGATCGCCAGGCCCGTCAGGCCGAGCTCGACCGCCCGCTCGACGAGGTCCTCGACCGGCGAGGCCCCGTCGAGGAAGGAGAAGTTGGAGTGGCAGTGGAGCTCGGCGAAGGGCGGTTGGATCACGGCGAAGCCCGGCGATTCGGGGGCGGTGGGGATCGCAGTATAGAACATCTGTTCGATCACGAAAACCCTCGCCGGGGACGCAACATCCAGGCCGGTCGTAGCGTCAAAAGGGCCGTGGGAACGAACGTCCGCAGCCTTGTCGCCGTCCTGGCGAGGATCGTCGCGCTGGTCACCATCGCGAGTCTCCTCATCCTCGTCCTCCTCCCGGCGGCCCTGGCAGTCCAGGCGGCTCGGGGCGTCTGAACCCACGCGATCTGGCGTTCCCCGGTGCAAGCCGGCGAACGAACATGGCGACGCCGGTGCCACAACCGACGATCGACCGGGGCTGCCACCTGGTGAGCGGGTGGCAATCCGAACAGCAGGACCCCGTCGCATCTGGGGGCGGCGGGGTCCTGTCACGTCCCGGGCTAGGATTGGGTTGATGCCTGGACGTCGACTCGGCCGCCTCACCCCCTTCGAGGGCGTCGTCCTCGCGGTCGCCGTGGGCGCGGTCGCCGTGGGGGCGGCCGCGTGCACCACGATCACCGACCCGTCACCGACTGGCACCCCGGCCGTCGCCACGGCATCCCCCGGACCGACCGCCGTCCCGACGGACGTCGGCGTCACGCCCCGGCCCACCGCGCCGAGCCAGACGGACACCGAGTGGGGGCGGATCTGGGATGCGCTGCCAGCGACCTTCCCGTCGTTCCCCGGCGCGAGCCCGACCGAGACCGGCGAGGGCCCGGCCAGCGCGATCCTCGACGCGGGAACGGTCGAGCCTGCCGAAGTCGCCGGCTTCTACCAGGACGCGCTCGAGTCGGCCGGTTTCACGGTGTCGGGCTCGGGACCGTTCGAGGACGGCAGCTTCCAGCTCGAGGCCACGGCCGCCGCCGGATGCGCGACCCGGATCACGATCGCGCCGCTCGGAGGCGCTACGCTGATCACGATCCTCTACGGGGCGCTTTGCCCCTTCAGCTGACGGAGGCGCTGCGCAGCATGGAACCCAGGCCCAGGGACCTCATCGGAGCGGGCCTCCTGGCGCTCGTCCTCATCGGCGCTGTGGCCCTGATCTTCTTCCTGACCTGGCAGGGCGCCGCGTAACCATCGCGCCTCGCTCGGCGTCTGTACCCTGCAACGACCCGTGGACAACGGGCTTCCCAGGTCATCGGGTCGCAGCTACACTTCATCGAACGGACCGACCGGGACCGGTCCGACAGCACGGCTGTGGGGGATTGCGGTGCAGACGGCACGACCGCGCGACGTCGGGGCGCTCATCTTCGTCGTGGGTCTGTTCCTGGCGCTGTTCCTGGTGACGTTGCTCGTCCCGATTCGCTGACCTCGAGCGTCCGGCGCCGCGGCATCCGGGGCGGTCGCCGTCGACGTCGATCAGTCGTACAGGCGTTCCACATGCCAGGTGCCGGCGAGGCGGTCGAAGTAGACCAGCGCCAGCCAGTGCGGGCCGACGACCTTGAAGTAGTCGCGGGCGATCGGATCGCGCCACCAGGCCTCCTCGATCCGCCAGCGATTGCAGACCTCGACCGGCTCGCGTCGGCCGCCCCAGTGGATGGCGATGAGGCTGCCGAGGGCATCGAGCTCGACGTCGATGGCCGGGTGAGCGTGGAGAAGCCGGGTCATCGGGCCATTGCCTGGCCGGCGGCCGGCTCGAGACCCTCGACCGGCCGCCACGTCCAGCGCCGCTCGGCGAGCGGTGCCTCGGGGTCCGTGATCTCGATCCGGCGGACCCGGTCCTCCCCGAACGTGACGGCCAGCCGGGCGAGCTGCCAGCCGAGCCGGGCGTCGCGGAGGGCCTGGGGCACGAACAGCGGGAGCTGTTGACCGGCCGCCGGCTCCGCCCCGGACAGCTCCAGCTCCAGGCGGGCGACCGGCGCCGGTGGCGGCGTCCGCTCTAGCTTCGCGAGGAGGAGCCGCTCGATCGCCTCCCCGTCCGCCGTCGGTTCCGGGAAGCGGGTCTCGACGACGAGCCCGGCGGGCGTGCCCGCGCGCGCGAACGCGAGATCCAGCTCCAGGGCCAGGCGGCCGCGCGCGGCGGCGAGACCGCGGGCCGAGAGGTTCGCCGCGAGCGCCGTCGCCAGCCGGCGGAGGACGAACCGGACCGCCTCCAGCTCGGCGACCGGCGGCTCGATGGGCAGGCCAAGGCGGAGGCGCTCGCGGGCCCGGCGTGGCCGGAACGGCTCCGTCTCCTCGCCCCGAGCCCGGGCCCCGATCCGGGCACCCTCCTCGCCGAACCGGGCGACGAGCGCGGACGCCGCGAGGTCCGCGACCTGGCCGATCCGGCGCAGGCCGAAGCGGCGCAACCGGGCCCGGACGTCGTCGTCCGGGGTGAGAAGCGAGGCCGGCAGTGGGGCGAGGAAGGTCGCCTCGGCGCCCCGCGGCACGGCCACGAGGCGGCCCGGCGCGGCGGCGACCGCCGCGACCGTCGCCGCGAACCGCGTCCCGGCGATCCCCGAGCGAGGGACGCCCGCGAGGAGTGGCTCGAGGGCCGTCGAGACTCGCTCGACGAGGACCGGCTCGGGACCCCAGAGGGCCTCGAGGCCGTCGACCTGGACCTCGAGCAGGCCGAAGGCCACGGCCGCCGGATCGGCCGACCCGGCGATCGCCGGGCTGAACGCGGCCAGCCGCTCGAAGGCGCCCTCGAGGGCCGCCCGGTCAGCCTCCGGTTCCGGATCGAGGAAGGTCGCCTCCGGGGCGAGCCGGTGAGCCGACCCGAGCGGCATCCCGCGCCGGACGCCGAGCGCCCGGGCCGCGGGATCCGCGTCCAGGACCGTCGCCGCGGTCCAGGGCTGGCCGCCCAGGATGACCGGTCCCGCCGGCCACGAGCCGGAGGGCCGGCGCTGCCGGGCGAGGTCGAGGAGGAGGTGCGGTCGGTAGAGGTGGAGGAGTCGCATGGCGTGACGTCCCGGGCACTGGAACGGGGGCGTGGACGGAGCGGCGGTTATCGGCCGTGCGGGGCGCGTCGCCAGCCGCGAAGACCGCGTCGCCGGCCGTACGGGGCGCGTCGCCGGCCGCGAGGACCTCGACCGGGATCGGACGGGGGGCGTCGGCGATGAGGAGCGAATCCCGGCGGAGGCAGGCGTCGCGCTCGCCCCCGTCGGCGTAGAGGATCCGGAGGTTCGTCCGCCGGCCCGGCGGGCCGGCGCGACTGCGGGCCACGAGGACCTCCGCCGCCTGGCCGACGACGTCCCGGCCGAGGCGGATCCAGGTCCGCCGGGCGAGCTCGAGGCGGATCCCCGTCCCCTCCCCGACCGCGGCTACCACCGAGGGTACGAGGCCCGGCGGCTCCAGGACGAGGAGGCTGATCCCGGCCCGGCGGGCGAGGGCGGCGAGGCGGCCGAGACGATCGGCGAACTTGGTTGCCCCCTCCGGCCGGGGCGGCAGGTCCACGACGAGGAGGTCCACGGTCCGGCCGGACAGGAGCGCGCCCGCGATCGCGAGGCCCTCCTCCGGCCCGGCCGGGGTCAGGACGACGAGCCACTCCGGGCGGATGCCGCGGGCCACCGCCTCGACCGGGTCGAAGGCGGACGCGAGGTCCAGCCAGGCGACGATCGCGCCGCCGGCCTGGGCCTCCGCGGCGAGCCGCAGGGCGAGCGTGGTCCGCCCGCTCGAGAGGTCGCCCCGGAGCGACAGGCCCATCCCCCGGGGCAGCCCGCCGGGCCCGAGGATCGCGTCCAGCTCCGGGAAGCCGGTCGAGAAGACCCGTGAGGGATCCGCGAAGCCGGCGACCTCCCCGGGAAGCTGCTGCTCGCTCTCCGAGGACCGCGGCGACGCCCCCGCGAGCCATCGGTCCGAGGATTCCGGCATCGAGGAGGCCATCGCGAGCGCGCCCACCACCTCCCCGGCGACGCGCGGCGCAGCCGCGCCCCAGCGCGATCGAAGGGTCGCGAGGGCCGCCGTCACGTCCGGGGAAAGTACCGTCATCAGGGTCAAGTATCGAACATCTGTTCGAATGAATCAACCCTCGAAATCGCCACCCGACCCCACCCCCACCCTTGCCTCGGGTGATGAGCGTGGTTCATGGGATCGACCTGGATCGTGCGTGGCGGCCAGCGAATCCAGCGAGATCCGAGCCCGAGACGCGGCGGGCCACGCTCAATCCGCCCCGATCCGATGAGCCAGCCTCATGAGCGTGGGGGCCGTGGGCGCAGCCCGCCTCAATGAACTGCCCTGCCGTCCGGGCGCCGGGGGACCCCGTGCTACACTCTCGGCCCGTCCAGCCACCCGCGTGGCGCGACGTCCCGGTGGGGATGTAGCTCAGCTGGAAGAGCACCGCGTTCGCATCGCGGGGGTCAGGGGTTCGAGTCCCCTCATCTCCACCAATGTCATGAGTCGCGACATAGGCGACACATGAGTCGCGACATCGGCGACACATGGAGTCAACCGGTCGCTCGAGACCCCGGCCATCGGCCGGGGTCTCGTCGTTGGTTGCGCCAGTAGCCCTTCTC
>JBFMEV010000050.1:0-20962 GCA_040752335.1 Chloroflexota bacterium | reverse complement strand
CGCCATCGAGCGCTTCACCCGGGAATGGAACGCCGGTGCCGGGCCGTTCAGCTGGGTGAAGACCGCCGACGAGATCCTCGCCAAGGCGGTCCGCAAGACGCAAGCCGATTCCGGCGCGCGACACTAGGCGTTCACAGGACCGCGGTCGCAGGAACGCGACCTCCGCGTCTGATCCGGCCCGGTCAGCCGTCGAGAGCGGCCGCCTCCACGCAGATCGCGACGAGCCCGAGCCGCTCCAGGCGCGCCGCGGTCGCCCGCCGCCGGACGGTCCAGGCGGCGACCTCCAGCCCCGCCGAGCGCGCCCGGGCCATCCCGGCGGCGTCGATTCCATGCCACTCCACCGACAGACCGCGGCAGCCGAGCTCGGCGGCCAATCGGAGCGTCGGCGCGCCGAGGTCCGTCGCGTTCAGCCAGCGGGGCCAGGCCGGCCGGTGGGCGCCGACCCAGGCGAGCGTCTCGGGCTCGAAGGCAGACACGACCGTCCGCTCGAGGCCGGGGCCCCGGGCGGCCTCGAGGACGTCGATGACGCCGACCACCGGCTCCCCCTTCAGCTCGACGTCGAGGAACGGCGCCGGGCCTGCCGCCGCGAGGATTTCGGCCAGGGTCGGTATGCCGGCCGCGACGAGCGTCTCGATCGAGAGCGCCTCGGGCCGGCCCGGCCGGCCCTGGACCCGGTCCAGCGTGTCGTCGTGGAGGAGGACCGGGATCCCCTCCCTCGAGCCGCGGACGTCGAACTCGAGGCCGTCGCAGCCCGGGTTGGCGAGGGCGGCCGCCACGGCGGCGAGGGTGTTCTCAGGCGCCACGCGCCAGTCCCCTCGATGTGCCAGCCGCAGCGCGCGCGGCACCCTCAGGCCTCGACGTCCAGCCGGGCGATGAGCCCGAGATGGTCCGACGGGTAGAGCGTCGGATCGTCGATCGCCGGGCGGTCGAATGCCAGCCGGCACGAGACCGCCCGGAGCGGTCCCCGGAGCCAGATGTAGTCCAGGCAGCCCGGGTCGCCCTCGGTGTCCATCCCGGGCGCCACGATCCCCGACGGCCACGTGACCGCCGGCTCCGCGCCGTTGGCCTCGAGATGCGCGGACCGGAAGCCGGCCTCGAGCATGACCCGATAGGCCGCCTCGACGGGCTCGGCGTTGAAGTCACCGACGACGATCGTTGCGGCCGGGTCGGGCCGGGCGGTGAGCCAGGCGACGAGCTCGCGGGCCTGTGACGCGCGGAGGTCTTCGTCGGCGGGCACGTGATGGAGGTGCGTTACGACGAAAGCGAGGGCCGTCCCGTGGTCGAGCCGGACCGGGACCCGCAACGCCGAGCGCTTCTCGCCGAGGTCCAGCCGCGCCGCGCCGTCGCTGGCGATCTCCAGGGGCTCCCGCACGAGGACGCTGTTGCCGTACTCGGGCCGGCCGGCCCAGCCCTGCCGGATGGCGTAGCGGCCCGGGCCGGCCGAACCCAGGAGCCGATCCTGGCCGACCGCGAAGACGCACTCCTGGAGGCCCATCAGGTCCGGCTGGAGAGCGGCCATGTCGGCCAGCAGGAGCGGCAGGCGCTCCGGCCAGCGGTCGGCAATGTTCCGGAGGTTGAGCGTCGCGACGTCGAGGCGGGTCATGTGGGGCGTCAGGCTGCGGGCGGCGTCGCCGGCTTGGCGTCGGCCAGCGGCAGGGTCATCGTGAACGTCGCTCCCTCGCCCTCCCGCGAGGTCACCGTCAGGCGTCCGCCATGGGCCACCACGATATGGCGGGCGATCGCGAGCCCGAGGCCCGTCCCGCCACCGGCCGTCCTCGACCGATCGGCCTTGTAGAAGCGCTCGAAGATCCGCGGCAGGTCCGTGGCGCTGATGCCCACGCCGTGATCGACGACCGACGCCTCGACGGCGTCGTCGGACCGGCGGACCCCGACCGTCACGGCCGAATCGGGCGGGCTGAACTTGACCGCGTTGTGGACGAGGTTGGCGAAGACCTGGGCCAGCCGCGCTGCCTCGCCCCGGACGAGCGGCAGGTCCGGCGCGACCTCCACCTCGAGGCGGATCCGCTGACGCTCGGCGAACGGGCGCAGGCGATCCACCGACTCGATGGCCACCCGTCCCACGTCGACGTCGTCGAGGTGGAGCTGGCGCCCGCCGCTCTCGATCCGGGCGAGATCGAGGAGCTCGGAGACCATCTGGGCGATGTTGCCGGTCTCGACCTCGAGCTTCGAGATTCGCTCCCGCATCCGCGGTGGCACGGCCTCCCCGGCCGCAGCGGCATCCCGGGCGAGGGTCTCGGCCAGGAGCCCGACGGTCGTGATCGGGGTCCGCAGCTCGTGGGACAGGTTGTCGATGAACTCCGCCCGGATCCGCTGCAACCGGCGCAGCTCGGCGACGTCCTCGAGGACCAGCCAGATGCCGAGGATCGGCGAGCGTCGGGCCCGGATCACGAGGGTCGGCCCATCCGGCTCGCGGAGGACGATCTCGCCCGCCGCCGTCCCCTCCTCGGCCGCCGTCCTGGCGATCTCCTCGATCCGGTGGTCGAGGAGCGCCTCGATCGCGGTCCGGCCGAGCATGCTGCCGGGCTCCCGCTCCAGGAAGACATGAGCGGCCGTGTTGGCGACCTCGACCCGCAGGTCGTCGGTCAGCCGGATGACGCCGACGCCGATGAGGTCGGCAAGATAGGCGAGGTCGCGGAGGCGCTGGGCGAGGGCGAACTCGGCGGCCTCGGCCCGGCGGCGGAGACGCATGACGCCGTCGACGAGCTCGTCGCCGGACAGGTCGTTCTCGGCGCCAACCTCGCCGTCGCGGACGCCGTCCGCCACGCCGTCGAGGATTCGACCGCGCGCCAGGGCGACGCCGGCGAAGATCGCGATCAGGACGGCCTGGGCTGCCACGAAGACGATGACGAGCCAGTCCACCGGCCGAGGATCGCACACCGGGCCCGCCCACCGCGCGGTACTCTGTGGCAGCCGTCCGTTAACACTCCGTGCGTCGCGGCGCCGCCCAGACCGAGCCAGGAGGAGATCGCCTCGTGCGATTGCGCATGATCCCGCGCGAGGAGCGGTTCTTCGACATGTTCGCGGAGGATGCCGCGAACGTCCTCGGCGCGGCCCGCCTCCTCGAGGCGATGCTCCGCTCGTACGACATCGTCGAGCGTCGGGCCGGCGAGATCCGCGCCGCCGAGCACCGCGGCGACGAGATCAGCCACACGATCGGCCACCGGCTCGAGGCGACCTTCGTCACGCCCTTCGACCGCGAGGAGATCCACGCCCTCATCAGCGGCCTCGACGATGTCCTCGACTTCATCGAGGAGGTCGCCGACACGTTCGTCCTGTACCGCGTCGAGGCGCCCACGGCCGTGGCCGTGGAGCAGGCCGCCATCATCGTCAAGCAGTGCGAGCAGCTCCACGAGGCGCTCACCCACCTCCGCGGCTTCAAGCACCTCGAGAAGTACTGGATCGAGGTCCACCGCCTCGAGAACGAGGGCGATCGGCTGGCCCGCAAGGCGATCGCCGACCTCTTCGCCGACGGTGGTGACCCGCTCGAGGTCATCAAGTGGAAGGAGATCTACGGTCTCCTCGAGGCGACGATCGACAAGTGCGAGGACGTCGCCAACATCATCGAGCGGATCACGATCAAGCACGCCTGAGGCGGGGCGGCCGTCACGAGGCCTTGCCCGGCCCCGCGTGCCCGCATGCTTGGGCGCGAATGCGCCACGGGATACGATCCCGGGTCGTGAGTGACGGCGATCGAAGTCGAGGTTCCGTCACGGGCCGCCGTATGATCGGCGCCGTCGGCGGCGCTGGTGGGGAGGGACATCGATGAGCTTTCTCGATCGGGCGAAGCAGGCGGCCCAGCAGGCCGCCGAGGGGGCGAAGGCCGCCGCGGAGCAGGCCCGCCAGACCGTCACCGAGGGTGCCGACAAGGCGTCCGCGGTCATGAGCGACCCGGCGACCGCGGAGAAGGCGCGCCAGGCCCTGACCCGGGCCAAGAAGGGCATCTCGACGGCGATCGACCGGATCGACCCCGGCGTCCTGGCCGACGTGATCATCAAGGCGACGGCGCTCCAGGAGCGGGCCAATGCCGCCCTCAAGGCGAGGGGCTCGCCATACCGCATCAGTGAGGTCGGGATCGGGGCGGCGATCCCGCCGAGCGTCACGTTCGCGATCGCCCGAACCGACGACCCCGAGGTCGACATCGTGCCCCAGGGGGCCGTCGCAAGCACCGAGCTTGTGGCCGCGGTGGCCAGCTCCGGCCAGGCGGTCCAGGCCCTCGACGGGTCGCTGGTCGACGAGGTCGCGCTCGTCGCCGACGGAGCCTAGTCGGACCGTCGCACCGCGGACCCGCAACGGCGCCGGGAGTGGGCCACAGTGGGCGCCAAGGCCGGCAGCTTCCTCATCGTCGTCGACATCACCGACCCGAACTCGGCCGGGCCGATCGAGCCGCCGGCCTGACGCTCAGGCCGGCGCGGTCGTCGCGGCCGGGAGCTCGAAGCCGTCGCGGAGCCAGCCCTCGACCGTCTCGATAGGCACCGTTCGGCGGTCGCCGGTCGCCCGGCGGGTGACCTCGGCGCCGCCGACGGCAAGCGAGCGGGGGCTGATCGTCACGATCCAGGGCATGCCCAGGAGCTCGGCGTCGGTGAATTTCACGCCCGGCGATTCGTCGCGGTCGTCGTAGAGGATCTCGCGGCCGGCCTCGGCCGCGAGCCGGTGGAGGCGCTCGGCGACCTCGGTCACCCGCGGATCCTTCGAGGCCGAGATCGTTACGAGGTGGGCGGCGTACGGGGCGACCTCGTCGGGCCAGGCGATGCCCTTGTCGTCGTGGTGGGCCTCGACGATGCAGGCGACGTTGCGCCCGAGGCCGATCCCGTACGAGCCCATGACGATCGGGTGCGACTGGCCGTCCTCTCCGAGATACGACGCCCCCAGGGCGACCGAGAAGTCCGTCCCGAGCTTGAAGATGTTGCCGACCTCGATGCCCTTGCGGAGCGTCACCGGTGAGCCGCACTTGGGACACGGGTCGCCCTCCCGGGCGTTGGTGATCTCGGCGACGTGGTCTGGCGCGTAGTCGCGCGGCACGTTGACGTTCCGGATGTGCCAGCCAACGCGGTTCGCCCCGGCGACGAGGTTCGGCGATCGCATGACGAGCTCATCGACGACGACAACCGCGTCGCGAGCCCCGAGGGGTGAGCCGTAGCCCGCTTCCATGCCCCGGGCCTTGATCTCCTCGAGCGTCGCCGGCCGAAGGCCACCGCGGGCCTTGACGGTGTTGACGAGCTTCGTCTCGTTGACGTCGTAGTCGCCGCGGACGATGGCCACCACGAAGCGGCCGTCGCCGGTGACGAAGAAGGCGGCCTTGGCGGTCCGGCTGCGGGGCACGCCGAGGAAGGTCGCGAGGGCCTCGATCGTCGTGGCGTCGGGGGTCTCGACGTCTTCCATCGGGAGGAGGGGCTCCGGCTCCGGATCCGGCTTGCCGACGACCGCGATCTGCTGGTTGTCGGCGTAGCCGCACGAGTCGCACAGCACCAGGGTGTCCTCGCCGAACTCGTTGACGACCATGAACTCGTGGGCGCCGGTCCCGCCCATGATCCCGACGTCGGCCCCGACCGCGATCGCGTCGAGGCCGAGGCGCTTGAAGATCCGCTCGTAGGCCGCGTACTGGAGGCGATAGCTCCGGTCCAGGCCGGCGTCGTCGCGGTCGCAGCTGTAGGCGTCCTTCATGACGAACTCGCGGACGCGGATGAGCCCGCCCCGCGAGCGCGGCTCGTCCCGGAACTTCGTCTGGAAGTGATAGACCATCATCGGCAGCTGGCGGTAGCTCCGGACGATGTCGCGGAGGAGGAGGGCCACGACCTCCTCGTGGGTCATCGCCAGGACCATGTCGCGCTCACCGCGATCCTTGAAGCGGACGAGCTCCGGGCCGATCTTGAAGTAGCGGCCACTGTCCTTCCAGATCTCCGCGGGATGGACGACCGGCATCTCCATCTCCTGGCTGCCGATCCGGTCCATCTCCTCGCGGATGACCTGCTCGACGCGCTGGGTGACGCGGAAGCCGAGGGGCAGCAGGGAGTAGATCCCGGAGCCCAGCTGGCGGAGGTAGCCGGCTCGCAGCAGGAGCCGATGAGACGGCATCTCGGCGTCGCTCGGGTCGTCGCGGAGCGTGGTGAAGAAGAGCTGGCTCAAGCGCATGGTTCGCGAAGGATAGCGGCGACCGTGGCCCGCGCGCCGGGGCGCCCCGGGAGGTGCGATGGCCGGGGCGTCGGACCCGTCCGATCGTGACCTCCGGCAGGTCCGACATCACACGCTCCGCTGATATGTTCAGCCGGCGATGACACGACGATCGGCGCGCCGATGAAGACGACCCTGCCCGTCGTCGGTGTTCCGCGGCTTGATCTCGTGGCCCCGGACGTCGCCACCGCCGTGGCGACCGCGGCGCTGCTGGGCGACCCCACCCGGGCCTCGATCCTGCGGATGCTCCGCGACGGCCCGCACTGCGTCTGCGAGCTCGCGGCTGCCCTCGGCGAGCGCGAGAACAACGTGAGCAACCACCTCGCCAGGCTCCGCGACGCGGGGCTGGTTCGGGCCGCCCGCTACGAGGCGAACGCCCGGTTCCTGTACTACGAGCGGATCGACGACGCGGTGGCTCGCGCCCGCGCCGCGATCGATGAGATCCTGGGATGACGGCGCTCGCCGTCATCCATCGCCGCATCCCGCCGTGGGCCGTGGCCATCCTCGGCGCGTCTGCCTGGCTGGCTGCCTGGTTCGTCAATCTCCCGGCCGCGGACTGGCTGGCCTACGAGCTCCTTCGCCTCGAACGAGGCTCGCAGCTCGGCGACTCGGTCGCGTTCTTCGCCTACGACGCGCCCAAGGTCCTGCTCCTGCTGACCGGCGTCGTGACCCTCGTGTCGTTCCTGCGCTCGTTCGTCTCGCCCGAGCGCGTTCGGCGGGCCCTCGCCGGCCGCGGGACCGTGCCGGGGACCCTGGCTGCGGCTGGCTTCGGGGTGGTCACCCCGTTCTGCTCCTGCTCGGCGGTGCCGCTCTTCATCGGCTTCGTCGAGGCCGGCGTCCCCCTCGGCGTGACCTTCGCCTTCCTCGTCGCCTCACCGATGGTCAACGAGGTCGCGCTGGTGCTCCTGTGGGGCCTGTTCGGGCCCGGGGTCGCGCTCGCCTACATGGCCGCGGGCCTGTCGGTGGCGGTCGCCGCCGGGCTCGTCATCGGCCGCCTGGGCCTCGAGCGGTACGTCGAGGGCCACGTCTGGCAGGTCCGGGCCGGCGCCGCGATCGCGGAGCTCCGGCCGACGCTGGAGGAGCGGGCCCGGGATGCCTGGCGCTCCACCATCAACATCGTCCGGCGCGTCCTGCCCTTCGTCCTCGCCGGGATCGGCGTGGGCGCCCTCATCCACGGCTTCGTCCCGACCGAGCTCGTCGTGTCCGTCGGCGGCCGCAACAACCCCCTCGCGGTGCCGGCGTTGGTCGTGCTCGGCGTGCCCCTCTACAGCAACGCAGCCGGGACGATCCCGATCGTCGAGGCGCTCCTCGGGAAGGGCCTGCCGCTGGGCTCCGCGCTGGCCTTCATGATGGCCGTCACCGCCCTCTCGATCCCCGAGCTGGTGATCCTCCGCCGGGTCATGCAGCCACGTCTCATCGCCACCTTCGTCGCCGTCGTCACGACCGGGATCCTGCTCGTCGGCTACGGCTTCAACCTGTTCGCCACCTGAAGGAGATCGCCATGCGGGTCATCGAGGTCCTCGGGTCCGGCTGCCCGAAATGCCGGTACCTGGAGAAGATCGTCCGCGAGGCCGTCGACGCCGCCGGGATCGAGGCCGACGTCCGGCACGTCTCGGACTACGCCGAGATCGCGTCGCGGGGCGTGCTGTCGACGCCGGGTCTCGCGATCGACGGAACCGTCGTCGTGGCCGGACGAATCCCGACCCGGGAGCAGATCGTCGCCTGGTTCGACCACGTCTGACCCGGGCGCCCGGCAGGCGGCAAGGGTGACCTGCTAGCCTTCCGCCCGTGCCCGACGGCGTTACCCTGCTGCTCATCACGGTCCTCGCGCTCGCCGTCCTCTTCGACTACGTCAACGGCTTCCACGACACCGCCAACGCGATCGCGACCTCGGTGTCCACCCGGGCTCTCCGGCCGGACCACGCGATCCTCCTGTCGGCGACCGCCAACTTCGTCGGGGCGCTCACCGGCACGGCCGTCGCCAAGACGATCTCGTCGGGGATCGCCTCCACTCCCGACGGCGACGCGGGCCAGATCATCGTTGCGGCCGCGCTCGTCGGGGCGATCGCCTGGGACCTCATCACCTGGCGTCTTGGCATCCCGTCGTCGTCGAGCCACGCCCTCATCGGCGGGCTGATCGGTGCGGTCCTGGCGGCGAGCGGCACGGGCGCCCTGAAGCTGGACGGGATCCTGGGCAAGGTCATCCTGCCGCTCGTCTCCTCGCCGATCCTCGGCGTGGTCGTGGGCTTCGGCTTCATGGTCGTCCTGTTCAACCTCTTCCGCCGCGTCCATCCCCGACGGCTCAACGACCGCTTCCGGCGGCTCCAGGTGCTGTCGGCCTCGTACATGGCCTTCAGCCATGGCTCCAACGATGCCCAGAAGACGATGGGCATCATGACCCTCGCCCTCATCGCCGCCGGGGTCCTGCCCCACGACGCGAAGATCCCGCTGTGGGTCATCCTCCTGGCGGCCTCGGCGATCTCGCTCGGCACCGCGGCCGGCGGCTGGCGGATCATCCGGACGATGGGCCAGCGGGTCGTGAAGCTGGACCCGGTCCACGGGTTCGCGGCGGAAACGACCGCCGCGACGATCATCTTCGGCGCCTCGACGTTCGGGATGCCGGTCTCGACGACCCACGTCATCTCGTCGGCGATCATGGGGGTCGGCTCGAGCGACCGCTTCTCGGCGGTCCGCTGGGGCGTCGCCGGCAACATCATCGTCGCCTGGGTCCTGACGATCCCGGCGTCGGGGGCGATCGCCTGGCTCGCCTGGGAGCTGCTCGGCCGGGTGCTCTAGTCGCGCTCCGCTCCGCTCCGAGCGTCCACGCCGTTGCAAGGTCACGTGACGATGGAGTCGTCAAATCGGCGCAGTGCTGCACCAGAGGGGCACCGATGAGGCCCACGACCGCAGCTTCTGAGCACGACCCGCGGCCGACTCGAGCGGGAATCGACCTTGACGGCGACCTTGCAGGTCCGCTAACCCGGGATGTGACGACCGGAGCGTCACCGCCTCTGCGAGGCGTGACGGGCGGGTATCGCGGCGGGGTGGCGCGGGCCGTCTAGCGCCGCCGACCCCGGGTCGCGGCGGTCATCGCCCCGATCCGGGCGCGGCGGGTCGTACGGCGGGCGATGACGAGCGCCAGGTTCGCCCAGACCCGGGCGTAGGCGGCCCGGACGACCACGTCATCCGGGTTCGCCTCGCGGGCCCACGACGAGGCCAGCGCCTCCTGGGATCGGATCGGAGCCAGCTGGGCGACGACGATCTCGACGCTCGCCCCGAGGCCGCGGTTGAGGCGGTCGTCAGGGTTGATGGCGCCGTCGTCGTCGGGGTCGCTCGGGATGTCGACGTCGGGCCAGGCTGTTTCACGGTCCGCCACCACGAGCGCGCCGCCGAGGCCCCGGAGGAGCGGGGGCAGGGCGGGCGGCTCGCGGCGAGCGGTGGCGGGTGGGGGCGCACCGGCGATGTGCGCCGCGGGACCCGATGTCCCGGAATCGCCGATCGGGAGGAGCTCCGCAGCGGTCGATCCGAGCATGACCGGAGCGTTGCGCCCGCGCGTCAACGGCGCATGTCCGGTCCGTCAACGCCGGCGTCGATCAGGCCGGCCGCCGGAGGACGTAGCCGACGCCCCGGATCGTCTGGATCACCGACGGGCTCGCTGGATCCGCCTCGATCGCCGAGCGCAGCCAGTGGACGTGGACGTCGACCGTCCGGGTCTCGCCGGCGTAGTCGTAGCCCCAGACCTGCTCGAGCAGCTGGTCGCGGCTGAGGACCTGGCCGGGGTGGCGGACCAGGAACGCCAGCAGCTCGAAGACCTTGGGCTTGAGGGGGACCTCGTGGCCCTCCTTCAGGACACGGTGCCCGGCGAGGTCCACCTGGACGTCGCCGAGGTCCACGACCGTTGGTCCACCGGCCGCGGCGGCCTGCTCGGCACGCCGGAAGATCGCCCGGATCCGGGCGGTCAGCTCGCGCAGGCTGAAGGGCTTGGTGACGTAGTCGTCGGCGCCCAGCTCCAGGCCGACGATCTTGTCGACCTCGGAGCCGCGGGCGGTGAGCATGACGATCGGGACGGCCGATTCGGCCCGGATGATCCGGCAGACCTCGATGCCCGACAGCTCGGGCAGCATGAGGTCGAGGAGGACGAGGTCGGGGGCCTCGGCCCTGAACGCCTCGAGGGCTGCCCGGCCGTCGCCTGCCTGGACGACCCGGAAGCCGTCCGCGGCGAGCGCGTCGGCGAGCGTCTCGCGGAGGGTCGGCTCGTCGTCGACGACGAGGATCGTGCGGGCCATCGATGTCGAGGATACGGACTTGTGTTAACGGCGAATTGGAGGGGCCCGTGTCGGAGCTGCCCGACCCTCGCGTCAGGCCTCCTTGATGAAGAACTCGGTGAAGTCGCGGCAGCGCCCCTCGGCGTCGAATTCGAGGAGGTAGGCATTGTGGTAGCGCCGGTCCAGCGTCGCTCGGCTGGCGTCGCTGAAGTAGTCGCTGTGGCCGACGGCCACGGCCCGAGAGCCATCCACGGCGAACGGCTCGTAGGCCGCGTCGTAGGTTCCGGGCTCGTCGCGCGAGGAGGCGCTGCCGTTGGGCTCGATCCAGTCCCGCACGATCGCCTCGCGGCCACGGACCGGCTCGTCCCATGGGTGGTAGCGGTACTCGGCGTCGGCAGCGAAAAGGTCGCCGATTGCGACCGGGTCGTACGACCTCCAGGCGTCGACGTAGCGGTCCAGCCAGCGCTGGACGTCGGCGTGGGTCAGCTGGACGTCGGCGTGGGTCATGCGGCACCTCCGGACAGGGTGGCGATCGCCCGGTCGAGCCGGGCCAGGACGCGCTCGCGGCCGAGGGCCACGAGGGTGTCGAACAGCGGTGGCGTGGCGGTCCGGCCGGTGACGGCGACCCGGATGGCCATGAACAGGTCGCCGGCCTTCCAGCCCCTGGCCTCGGCCAGCGCCCGCATCGGCGGCTCCAGCTCGTCGGCCTCGAACGTGACCGGGCTCGTACCGGCCACCACGTCGCGGGCGGCCGCCAGGCCGTCGCGGGTCGTGGCCGGATCCCAGCGACGGGGTGGCAACGCGTCGGCCTCGACCCGGAGGTCATCGACCCACAGGAAGCCGATGAGCTCGCCGACGGCGCCGAGCGTCGGGAGGCGCTCGCGGATCATCGGCAGGACCGTCCGGATCTCGTCGCCGGTGGGCGTCCGGTCGATCCGGCCGGCGACGTGCTCGGCCTCGAGGAACGGCTCGAGGCGGGTGATGAGATCCTCGTCGTCCAGGCGCCGGATCCACTGGCCGTTGAGCCACTCCAGGCGCTCCCGGTCGAAGACGGCCCCGCCCTTCTGGACGTGGTCGAGGTCGAAGCGCGCGGCGATCTCGTCGAACGACAGGATCTCCTCCTCCGTGCCGGTCGACCAGCCGAGGAGGGCCAGGTAGTTGACGAGCGCCTCGCGGACGAAGCCCTGGGCGATGTAGTCGGAGATCGCGGTCTGGCTCTTGCGCTTGCTCATCTTCGTCCGGTCCGGATTGAGGATGAGGGGCAGGTGGGCAAACACCGGCTCTGGATAGCCAAGGGCCCGGAAGAGGAGGATGTGCTTCGGCGTGTTGGAGAGGTGGTCCTCGCCCCGGATCACGTGGCTGATCCGCATCGCCGCATCGTCGACGACAACGGTGAAGTGGTAGAGCGGCGTGCCGTCGGCCCGGACGATGACGAAGTCGCCGCCGAGGTTGGCGGTGTCGATCTCGACCCGTCCGCGGACGGCGTCCTCGAAGCCGATGACGCCGGGCGGGACCCGGAAGCGGGTGACGGCCAGCCGTCCCTCGGCGACGCGGGAGGCTCGCTCGTCGGCGGTCAGGGCAGCGCACCGCCCCACGTACCTCGGCGGCCGGCGGGCGGCCTCCTGGGCGGTCCGGTCGGCCTCGAGCTCGTCGGGCGTGCAGAAGCAGGGGTAGGCGAGGTCTCGGGCGAGGAGGGCGGCAGTGGCGGCGGCGTAGCGCTCCAGGCGCTGCATCTGGCGGTACGGGCCATACGGCCCGTGGTCGTCGCCGCCGGCGACGTTCGGGCCCTCGTTCCATCCGAGCCCCAGCCAGTGGAGGCCGTCCAGGATGTCCGCCTCGAACGCCGTCGTGCTCCGGGCGACGTCCGTGTCCTCGAGGCGGAGGATGAACGTGCCGCCGTGACGCCGGGCGAAGAGCGCGTTGAACAGCGCCGTCCGGGCCGTTCCGATGTGGAGCGGGCCCGTGGGGCTCGGGGCGATGCGGACGCGGATGTCGGACATTTCTCGATTCTAGGGCGCTGAGCGGGTCCGCCGGAGCTCACGTCCGTTTCCGATGCCCGTGCGCGCATCAAGGCCCGGGCAAGGGGTACCGCAGCTGTGGCGCCCGGGCCGAGCAGCGATCAAGCGCGCCGCGGGACCTTGTGGAACAGCGCCGGATCGGCGTTGCCCGGCAGGACCCTGATCAGGGCCGCCGGACGGAGGCCCAGGGTTGCCCGACCGATCGGGCCGTCGAGGGTCATCGAGTCGAGCGATTCGGAGCGCGACAGGACCGTGATCTGGGCGCCGGGTCGGAGGCCGCGGGCCTCCAGGTAGGAGAGCAGCCCGGCGTCCTCCTCGGCCTCCTCGGTGATCCGGTAGATCGTCGCCTTCTCGCCGGCGTTCACCTCAGACAGGCGGCCCCCGGCGGGGCGGCGCTTGGTCGCCTCGATGTCGACGGGATTGCCGTGGGGGCAGGTCTCGGGATGGCCGAGGAGGTCGTCGAGCATCGCCTCGACCCGGGGCGAGATCGCGGCCTGGAGCCGCTCGGCCTCGACGTCAGACTCGGCCCAGCCGAGGCCGACGATCTCGGTCAGGAGCCACTCGCACAGGGCGTGGCGGCGGAAGATGCCGTCGGCGGCGGTCCGCCCGGCCGGGGTCAGCACCAGCTCGCGCCCGCCGACCTGGGCGACGAGGCCGTCGGCGATGAAGCGCCGGAACATCTCGCTCGCGGCCTGGGTGGTCACGCCCAGTCGCCGCCCGACCTGGGAGGCCGTGACTCGGGCGCCGTCGCCGGTCATCACCCGGAGGGCCAGGAGGTACTCCTGGGCCGCCCCGGACAGGTCGCTCGAGGCGTGACGCCGGACGCCCGAGGCTTGGCTGCCGCTCATCGGCCGAGGATACGATTCACGGAAGGTCCCCCGTGACGGCGCGCCGCGTGAGAACCGCCACCACGCCCCCGGCCCAGACGACGGCCAGGACCGCGCTCAGCGCGGCGGGCCCGTATGTCCGGTCGTAGGTGGCGCCGCTGGCCGAGAGTGCCGCGGCGACCGGGAAGGCGAGGATCGCGACCGCGACGCTGCCGCCGGCGAGGACCCTGGCGATCGCCGGGAGGGCCAGGAGGGCCAGGAGGATGGCGGCCTGGGCGACCCAGGGGTAGAGGTCGGCCGGCGCGACGCACGTGGCCTCGAACGCGGCGCAACCGGTCGCATCGCCGATGACGGCGGCGGCGGCGATCCCGAGGGGCGGCCAGGCGACCATCGCGCGGACCAGCCGCCGGGCACCGGGCGAGAGGTCGAGGCGAAACGGCCCTGGGCGGACTGCGTCGCCTGTCGGCGCCGGCGCCGGCGGCGGCGTGGGCGGCTGGCGGTGGGTCCACGCAGGCCGGGGCGGCGATGACGAGGCAGATTCGTCGCGATCGGACTCTCCCCCGCGGTTGCCGGCCGAGGCGTCCGGATGGGGACCGCCGTGCTCGCGCCGGCGAGCGTCGGCGACGTCGCGCGCCGCCGCCCGCGCCTGGTACTCCGGGCCGTGCTTCCGGGGATCGGCGTACTCGCGGGGATTGACCCGCCAGTACTCGCCCGACGACGGGCCGTACCACGATGCCCCGGACCAGGTCGTGTCGGCCTGCTCCCGGGCCTCGTCGTAGGACGTCGAGCCAAAGGTCGCCTTCCGCGAAGGACGCCGGCGACCGGTGGGGCCCTCGTTCCCGGCACCGCCCGGCGACGAGCCACGGGCCGAGGATCCCCGGGCCGAGCCGCGAGGGCTGCCCTGTCCCGCACCGGGAGCGCCGGCGCCGCCCGGCCGGCGGCCCGGTCGAGAGCCTGCCTGGCCCGAGCCCGGTGGCCCGGCGCCCGGCGTCGCGGCGCCCGATGGCCCGGCGCCCGGCTTCTCGGCGCCCGGGGTCGCCCGCGCCCGGCGGGAATCGGCGCGCCACGGCTCGCTCGCCGCCGGCGCCGGCGGTCGTCGCATTCCGGGCCGCCAGGGCACCCGGGTGATCGCCTCGTATGCCCCCTGGATCTCGAGGAACCGGGCCGTGGCGGCCGCGCCCGCGGAGTCCGGGTGGTTGGCCTTCGCGAGCCGGCGGTAGGCCCGCTTCACCTCGGCCAGCGAGGCGTCGGTCGGGAGCCCGAGGACGCGGTAGGGATCGGCGGTCATCACCCCACAGTGTCCACCCGCCGGCCGGGTCCGTCAGGGCGGGGGCGGCGGCAACTCGGTTCGCGGGCGGAGGCGTCCGGCTTCCAAGGCCGGGTTTCCGACGGCGAGTGTCGGCATTCGGCGTCGGAGTCCGGATCACGACACGATTCCCGTCGGTTTCGGACATCGGTCGGCACCGCACGCCGGATCGCGACGCCGGGTGTCGAAAACGCGGCCTGCCAGACCGGACGGGACCCGGCGCCCGGCTCGACCGCGGGCGTCGCGGGACCCGGCGCCCGGCTCGACCGCGGGCGTCGCGAGCGCTACCGGACCAGCTCCGCCAGCGGCGCCAGCTCGAACGACGGGATCGCCTCGGCGCTCACCCGGCCGTGGGGATCGGTCTCGACCGGGCGGTGATATCGGCCCAGGACCCGAAGTGACTGCCCGGCGAGGACGCCGGCCTGGCTGAGCGCCTCGATCGTCGCCGCCCAGGTCCCGCGGTCGAAGCCGTCGCCATCCTCGATCTTGATCGCCATCCCGGAGGCGCCGGCCTTCGCGCCGCTGTCTCGGGGGCCGGCCAGGATCGCGAGGCCGCGGAGGGCCTCCATCCCGCCCTTCGAGACGATACGCCCGGGGATCGCCTTCATGACCGACGTGTCGATCCGGTCGCGGGTCCCGCCGACCATCTCCGGGCTCGCCAGCATCGCGTCACGAACGGTCGTCAAGGCGGCCGCCAGCGACGATCGCGGGTCGGCGGATGCGACGGCCGCCGGCTCGGCGAGGAACGCGTAGGCCTTCGCGATCGCCCGGAGCGGGAAGGCGTAGGTCGGGATTCCGCAACCGTCGATCCCCAGCTTCAGCTTCGTTACCGTCGTGCCGAAGGCCCGGGCCACGGCCGTCCGGTAGGCCAGCTGGGCCGGGTGCTCCTCCAGCCAGTAGCCCAGCGGGTCCCAGCCGCGGAGCTTGCACAGGAGCAGGAAGACGGAGTGCTGGCCCGAGCACATGTGGCGGACCGGGCTGGCCTTCTCGCCGTCGCGGGCCAGCCGGGCCGCGGTCAGCTCGTCGAGCGGCATCTTCTCGGCGCCGCAGGCAAGGAGGGCCTGGGTCAGCCCCACCCGGCGATAGATGCCCTGGAGCGTCCGGACGTGGAGGTCCTCGCCGGAATGGCTGCTGGCCATGATCGCGATCTCGGGCGGCTCGAGCTCGAACGCCTCGACGCCGCCGGCCTCGATGAGCGCGGCCAGGCCGAACGGCTTGACGCACGATCGGAGGTTCGCGATGCGATCCGGATCGCCAAGTCCACGGAGGAGCCGGCCGCTGACGTCGACCTCCACGATGTCGCCGCGGTGGACGCTCTCCTCGACGCCATTGCGGACCTGGCGGACGAGGACCGGGGGTGCCGTTCGCCGGTTCCTCGATCGGGCGGTCGATCCGGCTGCGGGCACGATTCGCGGAACCTCCTGCCACGGTCACGGGACGCCCCGGCGCCGTTGCCCCCTGACCAGCGCCCCGGCCGTGCGACCGAATCGAGGGCCGAACGACATGCCGCGGGCACTCGGGACGCCGTCCGTCCGGTCCCGAACGGCCGCACGTCGCAACGGTAGTCAAGCCCGGAGGGGGCGTCAATTCGAGTCGCCTGCCCGATGTAGCATGGCCGGTGACGCCCCGCACCACCCGCCGGATCGGCGGCCACCACCCTTGCCGGAGGCCCTCGTCGATGTCGACGCCGACGCTCCACGTCTCGCAGCACCCGGCGGTGCTCCACAAGCTCGCGATCCTGCGCGACGAGACGACCGAGCCCAAGAAGTTCCGCGAGGTCGTCCGTGAGCTGTCGTGGCTCCTCGGCTACGAGGCGCTCGCCGACGCCAGGGTCCGGCCGCTCCAGGTCACGACGCCGCTCGAGACGATGGAGGGCGCCGAGCTCGCCGACCGGATCGGCCTGGTGCCGATCCTGCGGGCGGGCCTGGGCATGGTCGACGCGATGCTGGAGCTGATGCCCACCGCCCAGGTCTGGCACCTGGGCCTGTTCCGCGACGAGCGGACCCTCCGGCCCGTGGAGTACTACAACAAGCTGCCCGACTCGGCGACGGTGGACCTGTGCCTCATTCTCGACCCGATGCTCGCGACCGGCGGCTCTGCGATCGCCGCCATCGACGTCCTCAAGCGCTGGGGCGCGGTCCACCCCGTCCGGATCAAGCTCGTCAACCTGATCGCCGCACCGGAAGGCGTCGAGGCCGTCACGAAGGCCCACCCCGACGTCGAGATCTACTGCGCGGCGCTCGACCGCCAGCTCAACAGCGTCGGCTACATCATGCCCGGCCTCGGCGACGCCGGGGATCGCCAGTTCGGGACGGGCAAGGCCGACTGAGCGCCGATTTCCCGAACCCCGAGGACGGCCCGTCGATGGACAAGCTCTGCCCCAAGATCATCCTGGAGGGCACCCGGCTCACCCACAAGACGGACCTCGCCTTCGCCCTTAACGACCACCCCCGGATCGTCGGGCCGCGGCGGTATCGCTATCACTCCCCGCTCGTCTCGGCCGAATGGTGCGCCCTAAGTCCCTGGCCGTGGGGCCGCGGGATCATCAACTTCGAGCCGGAGGAGGAGGCGCAGGCCCTCGAGACCTACGCGACGTGGGTTCGGCTGTTCGAGCTCCAGCGCCACTACTCCTGGATCGTCGATCGCTTCCACCTCTCGACGATCGCGTACCAGCGGAGCCACGGGCGCGCGTACGACTTCGCCTGGCTGGAGGACCGGATCGGGCCGCTCGGCTTCCACCTCGTCCTCTGCACCCGCCGAGCGGCGACGTTCGAGGCCGCCCGGGCCGAGCGCCTGCGGGTGTCCGGGAAGCCGTCACAGTACGACGACCTCGACGTCTTCATCCGGGAGCAGGAGGTGCTCCGCGATCTGGCTCGCGCGAGTGCCCTGCCGGTCCTGGAGCTCGACGTCTCGGACGGCGACCTCGATGCGACGTGCAACCGGATCGCCGACTGGCTGGCCGGGACCGGCGGACTGTGGTGCCGGCCCGACCAGGTCGAGACGTAGAGGGAGGTGGATTCAGGGCGACCTCGAACCCCCCGAGCCCCAGCATCGCCGAGCTCGATCCCGGCGCCACGTCGCGAGCGCCGCCGCTGACGATGACCTCCGGGCCCGTTCACGAACCGTGGTCCTCATGGCCGTGGCCGACGGGATCGGGGTCCTTGGCGCGTCTTGGCGCTCGCCTCGCTGGTCCTGTCCTGACCGCCGGTCGGCGTCCCGTGCCCCAGCGCGGCGTCCCGCGCCCCGGCGTGCCGTTCCCGCGCCCCGGCGTGCCGCCGCTATGACCGTATTCAGACGCTCAACGTTGGCTTTTCGACTTCATGACTATCGGCGTCATGGTGCTCTCGCCCACCTGCGCCGTCGGGCGCGGTCGCCCTTATGCCGATGGTCATATGCCGAAGGACTTCGGCTCGAATGTCGGATTTCCGGTCATACGCCGGGGCAGCTGGACGCCGGGGCAGCCGGGCCCCGGGGCAGCCGGACCGAGGACCGGGGCTCGTATCGAAGCCGCGCGTCGCCCGGGAAGCGACCGCGGCAACCTCAGCCCGTGACGGCCTGGTCGGCGATGTCGAGGGCCCCGTCGATGGCCTCGAAGCCCTCGGCCAGCTGCTCCTCGGTGATGCACAGCGGCGGGTTGGTGTGGATCGAGTTGTTGGCGATCATGGCGTAGACGCCATGCTCGCGGAGGTACTTCCCGATCGCCTTCATCTCGTCGCTCGTGCCGTTGAACGGGGTCAGCGGCGTCCACGGCTCCCGTGACCGGACGAGGTCGAGGATCCCGAAGAGACCCAGATTCCGGTAGGCCCCCACCGACGGGTGCTTCGCCGCGAGGCGCTCATGGTGAGCCCGCATGACCGGGCCGAGCCGCGCCGCGTTGCCGATGAGATCGTCCTCCTCGTAGACGCGGATCGTGGCGAGTGCCGCGGCCAGCGAGACCGGGTGCGACGAGTAGGTGAGCCCGCCGTAGAACATCTTCGATTCGAAGGCCTCGGCGATGCCGTGGCGCATCGCGACCGCCCCGAGCGGCAGGTAGGACGACGTCAGGCCCTTGGCCATCGTCATGAGGTCGGGCGTGACGCCCCAGTGGTCGACCGCGAACCACTTGCCGGTCCGCCCGAAGCCGGCCATGACCTCGTCGGCGACCATGAGGATGCCGTACCGATCACAGATCTCGCGAACGCCCTGGAGGTAGCCGTCGGGCGGGATGAGGATCCCGTTCGTGCCGACGATCGTCTCGAGGAAGACGGCGGCGATCGTCTGGGGCCCCTCGTACCGGATGACGTCCTCGAGGCCCTGGAGCGACTCCCCGACCGGGCGCGGCTCGGCCTCGCCGTAGCGATGCGTGTCCGGGTAGCGGACGACGCCGACGATCCCCGGCTCGTTCGCCCAGCGGCGGTAGTCGCCGGTGAGCGTCATGGCGCCGTGGGTCGCGCCGTGGTACGAACGGTAGCGGGCGAGCAGCTTGTGACGCCCGGTGTGGTGGCGGGCCAGCTTGATGGCGTTCTCGATCGCCTCGGCGCCGCCGAGCGTGAAGAAGGCCTTGTCGAGGTCGCCGGGCATGATCTCGGCCAGCTTCGCCCCGAGGCGGCCGCGGATCTCGGTGGCGAAGGCGGGCTGGACGTACTGGAGCTTGGTCGCCTGCTCGGTGATGGCATCGATGACCCGGCGATCGCCGTGGCCGATGTTGACCGACATCAGCTGGCTGTTGAAGTCGAGGATCCGGCGACCCTCGGGGGTGTACAGGTAGACCCCCTCTGCGTGGTCGATCGCGATCGGATCGAGGGCGCCCTGGACGGACCAGGAGAAGAAGGTGTGGGCGCGGTTAAGCGCGACGATCTCTGCGCTCGACATCGTGGTGGGCGACTCGACGGCCATGGCTGGGCTCCGTTCGGCGATTTCGGAAGGTGTCCGTGATTTCGGAGGGCTCTGTCGATTGTCGCAGATGAGCCCTCCGACCGGTCTCTTGCCCCCCGGCCCGATCTGCCCGGCCGATCGGTGCTGCCCCGTTGACGCCAGATCCGCGGAGGTGGACAGTCCGCCCATCATCCGAGGGGAGGGCATGATGAGCGCGTCCAGCTTGCGGCGGATCGGGGCGATCGTCGCCGCGGGATCCCTGTTCCTGGTCCTGGCCGGCCCGGTCGCGGCCACCATCACGCCGCCGTGCTCCGGCACGGGGACGTCGACCTCGGGCGGTGAGATCGACCTGACGACCGCCACCGAGTGGCACCTGAAGTCGACCGACACCGCCGGGGGCTCCGGCCAGTCGACGGTCGAGATGCAGTCGGCCATGGTCTCCGCGTCGGCGCTCGGCCTGTCCGTCCCGATCGCGGGCGGCTCGGGCGACGGCGATACCCAGGGCTCGGTCAGCGGCGTGTCGGTCGCGGCCTTCGCCTACCTGGGCGCGCGGTTCGTGGTGTCCGGCTCGGCCTCGGGCGAGGGCGGCAGCTGCTCCGGCTCGATCACGATCATCCTCGACGACGTGAACCCGGCCCTGACGCTCTTCGGCGGTGGCGGCCTCCTGCTCGCCGTCATCGGCCTCGTGGCGATCTTCATGGGCGCCCGCTCGGCTGGCGGGATGGGGACGCGGATCCTGGCCGCGATCCTCGGCTTGCTCGGCGGGGCCGGCCTGGGCCTCGCCCTCGAGCAGTTCGGGGTGCTCGACCCGACCTCGTTCGTGGGCCTGGCGATCGCGATCCTGGGCTTCGTCCTTGGGTTCGTCCTGGCGGGCCGGCTGGGCCCGGGGCCGGCGCCGCTGCCCGCCTGACAGGCGCCGGCCGCGCGGGATCGCCCGTCCCGGCCTGGCCTGGCACCCGCCGTCGACTAACGCCGACTGTCCGGGGGATCGACCGGGGATCGACCGGGGATTGACCGGTCCCGGATGGTTCGGCCGGGTGTACCCTCTCGCCTTCTAGCCCGTTCGATCCCATCCCAGGAGAGGTCGAGATGCCGCGCATCGTCCGAGGAGCGCTCCTCCAGGCCAGCTGGACCGGCGACAAGGAGTCGATGATCCAGAAGCACGAGGCGGCGGCCCACGACGCCGCGAAGCAGGGCGCCCGGGTGATGCTCTTCCAGGAGCTGTTCTACGGACCCTACTTCTGCCAGGTCCAGGATCCCCAGTACTACGCCTACACCGAGCTCATTCCCGACGGCCCCACGACGAAGCGGATGCAGGCCCTGGCGAAAGAGACGGGGATGGTCCTCGTCGTGCCGATGTACGAGGAGGACTCGACGGCCTCCGGGATCTACTACAACACCGCCGCCGTCATCGATGCCGACGGGTCGTACCTGGGCAAGTACCGCAAGACCCATATCCCGCACGTCAAGGGCTTCTGGGAGAAGTTCTACTTCCGGCCCGGC
>JBFMEV010000049.1:0-21236 GCA_040752335.1 Chloroflexota bacterium | reverse complement strand
CCCTCATCTCCACCAATCCTGCGCCTGCCGCCCGGCAACCCTCAGACCATCGTCTGGTCGTGGCGGGCGTACAGCTCGGCCCATTCCTCCTGCGACAGCTCCCGGCCCGACGCGCCGATCTCGGCGAGCTCCTCGAAGTACCGCTCGCGCGGGGCGCCCGGGGCGAACAGGATGAGCATCGAGGCCGGCGCGTCGGACTCGTTCCGAAAGCCGTGGATCCCGCCCTCCGGGATGTACAGGTAGTCGCCTGCGCCGCCGGCGATCCAGGTCCTCCCGTCGTACAGGAGCACCGCTCCCGAGAGAACGTAGAACGACTCGCTGAAGGTCCGGTGGAAGTGCGGCCCGGCGCCGCCCGAGCGGGCCGGCATCTCCCAGCGGAACAGCCCGAACCGGCCGCTCGTGAGCGAGCCGGGGGCGATGAACCGGCCGACCGTGCCCGAGCGCATCACCGCCCGAGCGGAGTCGTCGGTCCCGACCAGGATTGCGCTGGCCTCGCCGCCGTCACCCGTGTACGACATCGTCGCCTCCTCCCGGCCCGAGTCTGCCGCCTCATGCCTGCTGACGTCGAGTCTGACGGAGAGGACCCTTCCGAGGCCCCATGACGAAGCGGTACAACCTGGTCGAATCGTCACCCCAGGACCGTTGGGACAGGATTCGCTCCCCAGGACGGACGGTCTCCGGGCTCGACGCGCGGGCTGAGCAGGACTCGAGCACGCAAACGAGCTCGCGCTGGCAGACCGGTCGGTGTGTCTGAGCGGTTCCCGGCTTCGAACTTGGCTAGTCGTCCTCCCGTGACGAAATGAACGGGAAAGCCGCGGCCCGGGCTGGCGTGACGCGATTCCCTACTCAGCGACCTGCCCGATCGGAACCTGGCGCGGGCAGGTCGCCTACGGAACCACCTCCCCGACCTCCGCGACCGCGCCGCTCGTCGATGGCCCGAGGACCCGGAATGACAGGCCCTGGGTCGCGAGCGCCGCGGCGATCGCCGCGGCGAACCCAAGGGCCACCCCGGCCGCCGGCATGACGACGATGAGGGCGGTCCAGAAGGCCAGCCAGCCGAACAGGCCGAGGACGAGGCCCCGCTGCATCGCCGTGACGCCGGCCGGCCCGACCTGGCGATGGGCGAAGAAGGTCAGCGTCGACAGGTACACCGGGTAGGTCGAGACGAGCCCGCTGGCCCGCGGCCCAAGGATGGGCGCCATCGTGGTCAGGACCACGATGAGCAACGTCCCGACGATGATCCGGGCCGGCAGGTCCCAGCGCGGCGGTCGGGCGGCGGGGCCGGCGGCGGGCATCGACGGCAGGATCCGCAGCGTCGCGACCAGGCCGAGCGCGACGGCCGCCACGAGGGCCGGCAGACCCTCGGGGCCCGGCCCGCCGAGGCCGCCCAGTGCCGCTGCGGCGCCGACGTAGACGACGCTCGCGGCCGCGAGCGCAGCGGGCGGCCCGACGCCGGCCGCCGCCGTTCGGGCATAGACGATCGCGAAGGCGCACAGGGCGAAGCCTCCGGCCAGCACCGCCAGGCCGACATCCACCGCGAACGGGATCCCCTGCTCGACCGCGACGAAGAACGCGACCGGCCCCGAGGTCAGCGGCAGGCCCACCAGCCAACCGGCGACCGCCGGCCCCCAGCGCCGGGCCACGAGGCTCGCGCCGCCGATCAGGACCGGCGCGAGGATGAGCTTGAGGGCCAGGGCGGGCATCGGATGCTCTCAGCGTAGCCGGGCCCACGCGCCCGGGTGGCTCACGCCCGTGCGCCCACGACCCGCGGGAGTCTGGCAACATAGGCAGCCGCCCGCGTCCGCCGGTCCCCCGGTTCGGCCGCGGAGCGTCACCGGCGTGGGTCGGTTGGGCAGGTGGTGAGCCCAAGGGTCTGTAAAACCCTCGCCTTCGGCTGTGGCAGTTCGATTCTGCCCCGGCCCACCAGCATCCGGTGACCGGCCCCCCGCGATCAGGCCTCGACGACCACACCGCCGTGATCCAGCCCCTCGTCGAGCGCGGCGTGGAGCTCGTGGGAGTGGGCCCGCAGCCAGCGGCGCCAGGTCGCGTGGTCGGGCCGGCGACCCGCCACGAGGGCCCAGAACTTCGGGCCATGGCCGAAGACGCGCAGGTGGGCCAGCTCGTGGACGGCGACCGTCTCGAGGGCCTCGGGCGGGGCGAGGACCAGGCGCCACGAGAACGACAGCGTCCCCTTCCGGCTGGCGCTTCCCCAGCGCGTACGCGGATCGCGAAACGAGATCCGCGCGGGCTTCACCTCGAGGGCCGGGGCATGCTCCGCCACGGCCCGTTCGATGGCCTCCGCGGCACGGCCCCGCAGCCATGCCTCCAGGACACCCGCCGGCGCCAGCCGATCGCGCGCCGCGAGGTGGATCACGAGCTCGTCGCCATCGTCCGACCCGCTCCGCTCGACGTTCGAGTGGCGGACCGAGGCCCCGGCGAGCACGATCCGCAACCGGTGCAGCTCGCCGAGGTAGCGGAAGGTTGCGCCGTCGCGAATGCCGCCACGGGCCGCCAGGGCCTCGCGCTGGCGAGCCTGGCGGGCGAGGTGCCGCCGGATCCAGGCCTCGCGCTCGCCGAGGAACCGCTCGACCCGGCCCTCCGGCCGGGCCCAGCCACGGCGGGTCGCGGGAGGCACCGAGACCACGACCCCTCGAGCCGGGTCGATCGTCACCCGGAGCCCGCGCGATCGGGCCGAGCGCCGCAGGACGTACTCCAGCCGCCCGGCCGGCAGGGCCGCCGTCCGCGCCTCCTCCACGCCACCGCTTCGCCCGTCGCGCACGGGCCCATGGTGCCAGCCCGGAACCGCCGGCTGCCGGCCCGCGTACCCCAAGAGGCGGATAGCTCGATCGGGCGGCGGTACCTCGCGGCGCCGTCATCCGTCACGATGGACGAGGCCCTCTTCGAGGGGGCATGCTCCTGAGCCGCGATCTCGAGGACTCGGTGAACCGGATGCACGACCACGACGAGACTCGACTCGACGTCATCGACGTCGACGCGTCCGCGGGCGCCGCCCGGCGTCCGCCGCGGCCCGGCCGAGCCGGACGCTCGCCGCGACGACTCAGGCAGGTCAGCCTCGTCGTGGCCGCCGCGATTATCGTCGTCGGCGGCTTCGCGGCCGGGGGCCTCCTCGGCGGGACGACGCCGTCAAGCCCACCCTCGGCCTCGCCCGGTGAGGTGGCGTGCCGACCGATCCGGATCGACTCGCCGCCCTCGACCTTCCGCCTCGCCGCTTCGGGCGACGAGGTCGGCGTCCGCGGCCTGCCCGGCGATTCCGAGCCTCGCTTCGACGAGCCCGACCCGGCCTGGCAGGTCCCGTGGCCGGACCTGGCCCTCACGGCCTCGTTCGGGGGTGAGCTGCATCTCGTCCTCGCGACCGCCGCCTGCGTCGCCGAGGTCGAGGTCGAGGCTGCCCCGGCCGGGGCGGGCGAGGCGCCGGGACCCGACGACCGACTCATGCTCCTCCGAACGACGCTGGATCCGGCCAGCCCCGAGCTCGGATTCGCGATCCCGGACGAGGGCGACTGGGTCCTTCGGATCGTCGTCAGGTACCTCGACGCGGCAGATCCCGGGCGCCTCGTCGAGATGTACTTCCGCGTCCTCGTGGGCGACGCCACCTTCGTCCCGCCGACCGATGGACCGGCACCGATCGTGACCCCGGCGGCGTCGTGCGGCCCGACCCCGGCCACCGCCGCGGACGTCGAGGTGACGATGACGACGACGGACTCCGGGGCCGTGCCGGGGGTCGAGGCCGGGGTCGAGCCGCCGGCGGTCACGGTCGGGCCGGGCGACCGGATCGAGATCGCCGTGACCTCGCTGGCGTGTGCCACGAGCTGGACGATCGATGCCCGGACCCGCGACACGATCGAGACCGTCGAGGGCGTCCCGAACATCTTCAACGACCCCGGCCGGGCAGCCCAGAACCGCTGGCGATTCATGCTCCCCGACTCCGAACCGCGGGTCGACCTGGTCGTCGTGCTGCGCTTCGGGCCGGCGGTCCTGGTCGAGCGGCTGTGGCGAGTGACGATCTCACGGTTCGAGGTCCCGACGGCCTTCGTCGTGGCACCGGACGGGCGCCGCGCGCCCGCCTCTGTCGGCTGCGGCCTGAACCTCCAGCTGGCCAGCGGTTACACCGCGTCCGATTCGTGCGACGACATCGGCTACGACGGCGGTGGCACGCCCTTCGACATCGCGGCGTTCGAGGCCCTCGAGGTGGAGGTTCCGGGCTGGACGATCGTGGGCTGGTACGGGCGCTGCGGTCTCGTGACCACCGCTGACGGGCCTGCAGTCTTCGAATCCAGCGGCTGCGAGCTCGGCGGCTTCGCGATCGAGGGCAGCGAGACCCCACCGCCGGCCCGGTTCGTGCTCCAGCCGGGCAGCCAGGTCCTCGAGCTCCAGGTCACGGCGACGCGGGACGGCGATCGATTCTCCGTCGCCTACTACCTCCCGGTCTCGGCACGATGACCGACCGTCCTCCGCCGAGTGACCCAGGGGCCCGGGTCGGGATGGTCGTCCTGGGCAGGGATCGGCGGCTCCGGGCCCAGGTCGTTGCGATCGCCGCAGTCGGCCTCGTTATCGTCCT
The DNA here is from genome assembly GCA_040752335.1 of Chloroflexota bacterium. Taxonomy (GTDB): domain Bacteria; phylum Chloroflexota; class Limnocylindria; order Limnocylindrales; family CSP1-4; genus UBA5189. Next base: position 16,657 of record JBFMEV010000049.1, on the reverse strand, counting down.
CGGCGGCCTCGGCCTGGGCAGCCCGCCGGCGGAGACGGCCAGCCCGAGGCCCTCGGGCCCGGCCCGGACGGTCGCACCGACACGGACGGCGCCTGCCTCCGCGGCCGCCGTGTCGCCCTCGGTCGGGCCGGCGGCCGCCTGCCTCCCGGTGGCGCCCGACGATCCGCTTCCGGCGGTCCGGCTCCGCTCGACGTCGGGCGACCAGGCGGCCGTGCCCGGCAGCGCCGGAGCGGCACCGTCGGACCAGCCGGACGGCTCCCCTGCCCCCGCCGGGTGGACGGTGCCGGGCCTCGAGCGCGGCATCCTCCTGCCGTCGGGTGCGAGCCTCGTGGTCGAGGCCGGGCGATCGGCTTGCCTCACCTCGGTCGCGGTGGCGCTGGCGGCCGCCGACGCGGCTGACCCTGGCACGGCGGCCACCGACCTGCGGACCGTCCGTCCCGAGCGGCTCGCCGACGAGCTGGACCTGGGTGGCCTGCCGGGTGGCGATTGGGTCGTCCGCCTGGCGATCGAGTTCGCGCGCGTCCCCCAGCGGGGCGGGGAGGCGGGCGAGCCTCGCATCGCATTCTTCCGGGTCGTCTCGGGCGACGTCCCGGTGCTCGCCCCGTCGCCCCAGGTGACGCCCGCGGTCGCCTGCGGTCCGGATCCGCTCGGCAGCGGGCCGCCGGGCCTGGTCCTCGTCATCGACGACGGCCCGCCGATCCTCGCCCAGGACGGCGGGGGCGCCGGGGGGCCCGTTGCCGTTCGTCTGGGCCAGGCGATCGAGGTATGGGCCGTCGGCGACGTCTGCGCCAGGGGCTGGTCGCTCGAGGTCGCCGACGGCGTCGGCAACGCCTTCCTCCAGGAGTCGTACCCGAATCCCGTCGACAATCCCTTCCTCGCGGCCCAGAACCGTTGGACCCTGACCCAGCTCCTGATCGGGGATTCGACGGTCAGCGCCACGATCCGGTTCGGCCGCGATCGGCTCGTGGCCGGCACGTGGCGGCTGCGGCTGGAGGCGCCGGCCCTCGCGGCGGCGATGGCCAACGGGCCGACGGGTCCCGGCGTGCCGGTCCTGCCCGGCTGCGGCCAGTTCTGGGACTACCCCGGCGGCACCGCCTTCGAGCCGTGCTTCGTCCAGTCCGTCCCGGACGACCTGGAGCCGCTGGACGTGGTGGCGGGAAGCGTCGTCCGGATCGAGCTCGACGGCTGGTCCGTCGTCGAGTGGTTCGCCCGCTGCGGTGCGGAGCGGGTCGGGGCAAGCGCGCCCTCCGAGTTCACGACCCTCGACGAGTGCGACCTCGGGGGCCGGTCGGGCGGTGTGACGATCGCTTTCGTGCCGTGGCCGGGCGAGCGGCTGATCCTCATCGGGATCACTGCCCACCGCGACGGGATCACCGCCTACGGCAACTACTACCTTCGCGTTCGGGCCGCTCCGTGAGAGCCTCCCGGACCGTCCCGGTCCGGCTCCATCGGCCGGATCGGCGACCGGCCCCTGCTATACTCCGCCCTCCGGCATGGGGGTATAGCTCAGCTGGAAGAGCGTCTGAATGGCATTCAGAAGGTCAGGGGTTCGAATCCCCTTACCTCCACCACCACGCACGGGACCATGACCTCGAACTTCTCCCTCTCCCTCGCCCTCGGATAGCCGACCCACCCCGGGTGGGCGGCTATCCTGTGACCCCTTGCCACGCGGCAAGGGGTCTTTCATACCCGGCCGAACCATCGGCCGGCAGGAGCCTCGCCAGATGACCCAGACCAGCGACCGACCTGAGCGCACCCGGATCGAGCGGTACGATCCCGCCTCGATCGAGCCGCGCTGGCAGGCGCGCTGGGAGAAGCTCGGGCTCCACCGGACGAACCTCTCCGACACCCGGAACCGCTACTACCTCCTGACGATGTACCCGTACCCGTCAGGCGACATCCACATCGGCCACTGGTACATCAAGACCCCCACCGACGCGATCGCCCGCTTCCAGCGGATGCACGGCAAGAACGTCTTCCTGCCGATCGGCTTCGACGCCTTCGGCCTGCCGGCCGAGAACGCCGCGATCAAGAACCGCATCAACCCCCGCGAATGGACGATGCAGAACATCGCCAACATGCGGCGCCAGCTCCGAACGATGGGCGCGACGTTCGACTGGGACGCGGAGGTCGTGACCTGCGACCCCGAGTACTACCGCTGGAACCAGTGGTTCTTCCTGCAGTTCCTGAAGGCCGGCCTGGCCTACCGGGCACGCTCGTCGGTCGACTGGTGCCCCAACGACGGGACCCTTGCCCGCGAGCAGGTCGAGGGCGCCGACCGGCGCTGCTGGCGGTGCGGCGCCAAGGTCGAGAAGCGTGACCTGGACCAGTGGTACCTGCGGGTCACGAAGTACGCCGACGAGCTCCTCGACTTCTCGGAGATCGAGTTCCCCGATCCGGTCCGGACGATGCAGACCAACTGGATCGGCCGATCCGAGGGGGGCGAGATCGTCTTCGCCACGGCACCCTCGGACCACCACCCGGGCGGCGAGGAGATCCGGGTCTTCACGACCCGGCCGGACACGCTCTTCGGGGCGACCTTCATGGTCCTCGCCCCCGAGCATCCCCTCGTCGCGGCGCTGACCGCGCCGGACCGCCGGGCGGAGGTCGAGGCGTATGTCGCCCGGGCCCTCGCCGAGACCGAGATCGAGCGCCTCTCGGCCGAGCGCGACAAGACCGGCGTGCCGATTGGGGCGGACGCGATCAACCCCGTCAACGGCGAGCGGATCCCGATCTTCGTCGCCGACTACGTCCTGGGCGGCTACGGGACCGGGGCGATCATGGCCGTCCCCGCCCACGACGAGCGAGACTTCGCCTTCGCCGAGAAGTACGGCCTGCCGATCCGGCGGGTCGTGGCGGTCGCCGGGACAGAGGACGAGCCGATGGCCGAGGCCTACGTCGCCCATTCCGACGACGAGGTCCTCGTCAACAGCGGCGAGTACAGCGGCCTGCCGGCCGACGAGGCGGGCCGGCGGATCGTCGAATGGCTGGCCCGCGACGGCCGGGGCCGGGCGGCCGTCACCTACCGCCTCCGCGACTGGCTGATCTCGCGCCAGCGCTACTGGGGCACGCCGATCCCGGTCATCCATTGCGAGCGCTGCGGGATCGTGCCGGTCCCCGAGGCGGACCTCCCGGTCCTCCTGCCCGACACCGTCGACTACGCCGGCAGCGGCGTGAATCCGCTGACCCGCGACGCGGCCTTCCTGAACGTCGCCTGCCCGAGGTGCGACGGCCCGGCACAGCGCGAGACCGACACGATGGACACGTTCATCGACTCGTCCTGGTACTGGTATCGCTATCTCTCGCCGCACAAGGCCGACGAGCCGATCGACGCCGACACGGCCGAGGGCTGGACGCCGGTCGAGCAGTACACCGGCGGCGCCGAGCACGCCGTCATGCATCTGCTCTACGCCCGCGAGTTCACGAAGATGATGCGAGACATCGGCCTGTTCCAGCAGAACGAGCCGTGGAAGAAGGTCTTCAACCAGGGCCAGATCCTGGGCGCCGACGGCGAGCGGATGTCGAAGTCGCGGGGCAACGTCCAGGACCCCGACGAGCTCGTCAAGCGCTATGGCGCCGACACGATCCGCCTCTTCCTGATGTTCATGGGCCCCTGGGACCAGGGCGGGCCGTGGAGCCCGTCCGGGATCGGTGGCGTCCACCGCTTCCTGAACCGGACCTGGACGATCGCCCTCGATCCGCAGGGCACCGAGGCGGGCGATCCCGACGCCGGCCGTCTGCCGGCGGGCGAGGACCTCGCGGCGGCCGAGCGGGCCATCCGGGCGGCCGCCCACCGGACCCTCCGCGATGTCACCGAGGACTACGAGGGCTTCCGCTTCAACACGATGGTCGCGAAGCTCATGGAGCTTTCCAACCTGCTTTTCCGCTATCGCGGCACGCCGGCCGCGGGCGGGACCGCCTGGGACGAGGCCGTTCGGCTGCTCCTGCTCATGCTCGCGCCATCCGCACCGCACATCGCCGAGGAGCTCTGGTCGCGCCGCCTGGCGGCGGCCGGTCGCGAGTGGTCGTCCATCCACGCCGAGCGCTGGCCGACGGTCGATGCCGCGGCCGTCGTCGAGGCCACGCGCGAGGTCCCGGTCCAGGTGAACGGCAAGCTCCGCGACAAGGTCGTCGTCCCGGCCGGGATCGACGATGCCGCGCTCGAGCGCCTGGTCCTGGCCGCCCCCAAGGTCGTCGCCGCGCTCGCCGGGCGGACGCCCGAGCGGGTCGTCGTCGCCGGCGGGGGTCGGCTCGTCAACCTCGTCGTCCGGGGCTGACCGGGCGACCGGGATGACCGAGTGGTTCGACCGACCTGAGATTGCCCACCTCCCGGGGCGCCAGGAGGCAGCCGGCCTCGCTGACTGGGCTGCAGCGCGGCGGGCGGAAGGCGAATTCCCGGACCGGCCCGTGCCGCGATCCGTCGCGAATGGCGCACGGATCGAGCTCCGGGAGGTGACCGGGGACTCCGTTCGCGAGATCTGCGCCCTGCAGGTGGCGCCCGACCAGCGTCGGTTCGTCTCCCCGAATGCGGTCTCCCTCGCCGAAGCCTCGTTTGCGCCACGGGCGTGGCCACGGGCGATCGTCGCCGACGACGTGCCGGTCGGCTTCGCGATGCTCTCGATCGACACGGAGACGCCGGAGTACTTCCTGTGGCGGCTCATGGTCGGCGCCGAGTTCCAGGGCCGCGGCTACGGCCGTGCCGCGATGGCGCTCATCGCTGATCACGTCCGGGCGCTGCCCGGTGCCAGCCAGATCGTCACGAGTTGGGTTCCGGGCCCGGGAAGCCCCGAGGGCTTCTACCTGGACCTGGGCTTCGAGCCGACCGGCGAGATCGACGAGGGTGAGGTCGTCGCCCGCCTCGAGCTGGCGCCATGACCCGCGAGATGCCCGAGACCTGGGACGAGGTCCTGGCCGCACACCGCGCCGACGTCGTCGCCGCCGCGAGGGTCGTTCAGACGGTCATCCTCGAAGAGCTGCCGGGCGTCGTCGTCCACTTCGACCGGGGCAACGGGCTCCTCGCGTTCGGGCTTTCGATGCGGATGCGGGACCTCCTCTTCGCCCTCATCCCTCACGCCGGTTGGCTCAACCTCCAGCTCGCCGATGGCGCGTTCCTGCCCGATCCGGCGGGCCTCATCGAGGGCACCGGCAAGCGGATCCGCCACGTCAAGCTGCCGACCGCGGAGGCCGCGGCGGCGCCAGCGGTGCGGGACCTCGTCCGGGCCCAGGCCGCGGCCCGCCCGCCCAGTGGCTGATCGAACCCGCCCTGCTACCGTAGGGCCGCCCGGATCGTCTCTAGCCGGATGACCCGGGAAGAGCCCGGAGGACGACGGAACCGCCCTTCGGGCTCGCTCCTGCCCGACAAGACCTCCCTGGTCTCGACTTTCCAACCGGAGCCCCGCGATGCCCCCGATCCGCCTCGGCGCGCTGTGCTGGAACCAGTACACCGACTGGCCGTCCCTGCTCGAGGTCGGGCGGCGGGCGGACCGGCTCGGCTTCGACACGCTCTGGACGTGCGACCAGGTTCCGTCCAGCATCGGCGGCGCAGTCGCCGACCGAGCCGGACGTTGAAGGCCCGCGAGCACGCGCTGGGACCATCGGCCCTTGATGGGATGATCACCGACACAAACGCTGCGGTGGAAGCTCCGCGGATACTGCAGGTGGGGGTCGATCCATGCTTCAGATCGCTCGCCGAGTGGGGATAGCCTTCGGCTCGTTCGTCATCGCGTGGTTCGCAGCCGCCCTTGTGGCCGGATGGCTCTTCGGCTCCGGCAACATCCTGGTCTGGGTGATCGCCGTTGTCGTCGGCGCCGGCGTCTACCTCGATATCCTGCGGCGAGACCGGCGCGTCAGCTAGCGCCGTTTGGACTCAGTGGAGGAGACGTGCCCGAAGTCAAGATCGGCGCCCTGTGCTGGAACCAGCACACGGACTGGCCGTCGCTCCTCCAGGCTGGCATCCGAGCCGACGAACTGGGGTACACGAGTCTCTGGACCTGGGACCACCTCTACCCGATCGTGGGGTCGTGGGAGGGACCCATCCTCGAGGGATGGACGGTCCTCACCGGCTGGGCAATGGCCACCGATCGGATCCGGATCGGGCTCATGGTGGGGGCGAACACGTTCCGTGAGCCGACGCTCACGGCCAAGATCGCGACGACCCTCGACCACGTGAGCAACGGCCGAGCGATCCTCGGCATCGGGGCGGCGTGGTTCGAGCGGGAGCACGTCGCCTACGGCCTGCGCTACGGCGAGGGTCCGCCGGAGCGGCTTCGCTGGCTGGCCGAGGCGCTGCCCGTGATCCGGGGAATGCTCCACGGCGAGACGCCGTCGGCGGCCGGTCCGCGCTACGCGGCCCGGGAGGTCCGCAACGATCCGCCGCCCGTCCAGGAGCGGCTGCCGCTCCTCGTCGGGGGAGGCGGCGAGAAGGTCACGCTCCGGCTCGTGGCCCGGTATGCCGACGCCAACAACGTCGGCGGCGGCTTCGAGTCCGTGAAGCGAAAGGAAGCGATCCTCCTCGAGCACTGCGAGCGCGAGGGCCGCGACCCGGCCGAGATCGAGCGGACGACCGGCATCGGGACGGTGATCATCCGCGACTCACGGGCGGAAGCCCGGCGGGTCCAGGCCGAGGTCTTCGAGCGCAACGGTCAGGCCCGGCTCTGGGATGACCAGCCGGTCGGGACGCCCGAGGACGTCGTCGAGCGCCTGGCACCGTACCTGGAGATCGGCTATCGCCACTTCATCGCCGGCTTCCCGGCGCCGTACGACGAGGAATCGATGACCCGCCTGGCGACGGAGGTCCGGCCGGCCCTCGAGGCTGGCTGAGGCCAGCGCGCTCCCGGCCCTCGAGGCCGTTGACATCGCCGAGGCTGGCTGACTTCAGGCCTGGGTTTCTGGCCTCGGCCCTGACCCGCTGTCGATGGCGGGCCGCCTTGGCCCGGTTGCCACACGTCTTCATGTCGCACCAGCGCCGGCGCGCGGTCGGCGAGGCGTCGAAGAAGGTCCAGCGGCAGGTGTCGTTGGCGCAGATCCGAAATCGCTCGGGCCTGCCGGACGCCAGCTCGTGGACGATCGGCGCGGCCAGGGACGCGACGGCATCGTCGACCGGGGTGGCGCCGTGGCGGTGGCCGATCCGGACGGTCGTGCCGTCGCAGTCGAGGTGGGGCACGACCCCGCGGGCGAGGACGTCGTTGACGACCTCCACAGCCTCGGGGTCGGGCCGGCGCTCCTGGACGACGGCATCGACGACCTCGTGGAGCGCATCCCGGACGGTTCGAATCCGCTCGAGATCAGGGTCGGTCCACGTCCCGGCCGCCTCCTCGTGGAGGACGCCCTGCTCGACGAACCAGTCGCGGGGCTGGCCCGGCTGCTCGAGGTGGTCGACGAGCTGGCCGGATTCGAGTCCGCGCGTGTTCAGGAAGTCGAGAGCGGCCTCGAGGTCGAGGTCGTGCTCGTGGTCATGAGGGTGCTGGATCAACATCTCGATAACCACTCTATACCGCTTGACAGGTTACGCGCAAGAGGCTACAGTTACCCCATAACCGATCAGACCCAGGATACAGGTTACGCATCCCGTGGAAGGGGCCCCCGATGGACATCATTGCCAACATCTCCGGCATCTTCGCCCTCGCCTCGATCATCGCCACCCTTGGCTACCTCGCCTATGCCTCCGATGGCTGGGGCACGGAGTCCCGGGGGACCATCGGCGACTCGCAAGCGCGCTGACCCGCGCCGCGCTCGAGGCCACAGACCAACCATTCCACCCGCTCGCTGAGCCTCGAAAGGACCTCCCGTGCAGTTCGTGACCGCAATCCTCGTCGCCGAGCACCTCCAGGACCTCCTCCGGGAGGCCGAAGAGGACCGCCGCCGGGCGATCATCCGGCGGGCCACCCGCAATCCGTCAGCCACCATCTCCGGGCGCCTCGCCGGCCTCCTCCACCGGCTCCCCCGCCTCGGCCGGCGCGACTCGAACGCCGCCCGACCGAGCGATCCGCGCCCCGCGGCCGCGTAGGGCTCCCCTGAGCCCTGCGCGGTTTCGCGCTTCCACGTACCGTTCTGCGTCATGACGACCACAGGCGGCCGCGGCCTCACCGCGGTTTCGTGGGGCGAGGGCCGGATCGACACCTTCTGGGTCGACTTCGACGGCGCCCTCATCCACCGCGCCTTCGTGGACGGCGCCTGGGCCGAGCCCGAGTCCCTCGGCGGGAATCTGGCGTCGGCGCCGGCGGCAACGGCCTGGACCGTCGACGAGCTCGAGGTCTTCGCAATCATGGAGGACGGACAGCTCTGGAACCGCTACTGGGATCGCACCTACTGGCACCAGTGGGAGCCCATGGGCGGCGAGCTCGATCCGGCCGAGCCACCCGCCGCGTCCTCGTGGGGCGCCGACCGCCTCGACGTCTTCGCCCTCGGCCGCGACGGCCGGACCTGGCACCGCTGGTGGGACGGGTCCCGCTGGGTGCCCTGGGAGCAGCTCGAGCGCTGAGCCCTGGCTCCCGGATTCCGGTGCTCGGCGGCACCGCAGATAAGCCGCAGCTAAGCGGACAGGCGTAGGCTGCCGGCCACGTCCCGTCCGACGTAGTGCCCCGGCGGACGGGACGTCCGCCCTCCCCGCCTGCAGACCCGCCGGGCGAGGTCCCGTGGATCCATCGAGCGCCCCCTGGCGGGTCGTCGAAACGCCCGCGGTCGCGGCGGACGCAGGGTCGTCCGATGCGGCCATCGCGCCCGCCCGAGCGACGGTTCTCCTGGCCGTTGGGGCCATCGCCCTGCTCCTCGGCGCGGCGGTCGTCGTCGCCGCGGGCGGTCTTCCCGGCGGCGCCATCGGCGGCGCCGTTGCAGTCGCGACATCCGGTGAACCGCCGGGTGGCGGGCGCGACACCACGGGCGAGGTCGTGGTCGACATCGGTGGCGCGGTGGTCATGCCCGGCGTCTATCGCCTGCCGGAGGGGTCGCGCGTCGGCGACGCATTGTCGGCTGCCGGCGGATTCGGGCCCCGCGTCGACCCGGCCCGGGCGGCCGCAGAGCTCAACCTCGCGGCGGTCCTCGAGGACGGCGCCCACATCCTCGTGCCGTCGCGGGACGACCCGGCGCCGAGCGACACGACACCGAACACGGGAGGCGGGGCCGGCGGGCTCGTCGATCTCAACGCCGCGACCCAGGCCGAGCTCGAGGCCCTGCCTGGGATCGGTCCTGTGACGGCGACCAAGATCATCGAATCCCGGGCCGAAGCGCCGTTCACCAGCGTGGAGGACCTCCGGACCCGGAAGCTCGTCGGGGCGAAGACGTTCGAGACGCTCCGCCCGCTCGTCACCGTCCGCTGACCGCGCCGTGAGCGGCTGGCTGGCGGCCGGGACCGTCGGTGCGGCCCTGGCCCTCGGCGCCGGGTCGGGAACGGGGGCGGACGCCCGGTTCGCCGTGGCTGTCCTCCTCGGGGCCGCGGGCCTCGCGGTCGCGGGCCGGCTCATTGCGGTCGGGGCCGGACGGCGCCACCTCGGCCTCGCGCTCCTCGCCGCCGCAACCGGCGCGGGCGCGCTCGCGTTCCGGCTCCTCGTCGCAGCGCCCGCACAACCGGTGGCGACGGTTGCCCTGCCGGACGGCGAGGGACCCTGGACGGCGATCGTGGCGACGGTCGGCCCGCTCCGGGAGGGACATCGGCCGGCGGTCCTGGACCTGGTGGCGCCGCCCGGGATCCGCCTCGCGGCGACGCTCCCGGCCTGGCCGGTCGTCGTTCCCGGCGACCGCGTTACCGTCGACGGCGCGGCGGAGCCACGCCCTGATGGCGACTACGGCGAGTACCTCGCCCGGATCGGCGCCGTGGGAACGCTCCGGGCGAGATCGGTGGAGGTCATCCCCGCGCCGGGCGATGCCGGCCGGACCCTCGAGGGCCTGCGCCGTGCCGCCGACGACGCCCTGCGCCGGGCGATCCCGGAGCCCGAGGCCGGGCTCGCCTCGGGCATCCTCATCGGTCTCCGCGATCGCGTCGACCGGGAGCTCGCCGGCGCGTTCACGACTGTCGGCGCCAGTCACGTCGTCGCCATCTCGGGCTGGAACATCGCGATCGTCGCGGCCACGCTCGGCGCCCTCGCCGGCCGCCTGGCCCGGCGGCGGCGGGCGGCCCTGACCGCGGTCGCGATCGTCGCCTACGTCATCTTCGTGGGGGCGTCGCCCTCGGTCGTCCGGGCGGCGGCGATGGCCGCCGTCGTGCTCCTTGCCCGAGAGCTCGGCCGGCCGAGCCGGGCCGTGGCGGCAATCGGCTGGGCCGCGACGGTCCTCCTCCTCGTGGAGCCCGGCCTCGTCGAGGACGTCGGGTTCCGGCTGTCGGCGCTGGCCACGGCCGGGCTCATCGCCTGGGCCACGCCGCTCACGGCGCGGCTCGCCGGACCGGCGCCGGGGCGGCTCCGGGCCTGGCTTGCCGAGTCGCTGGGGGTCTCGCTCGCGGCCCAGCTGGCGACCCTCCCGATCGTCGCCCTGGAGTTCGGGCGGCTTTCGATCGTGTCGCCGGCGATCAACCTCGGGGTCGTGCCGCTCGTCGCCCCGTCCATGGCGGCGGGGGCGATCGCCCTGCTGGCCGGCGGCCTGGCCGGGGTCGGGGCGCCGGCATTGCTAGCGACCCTCGGCGGCCTGCCGGCCTGGGCGCTCCTCGCCGCGATCGTCGGGCTGGTCCGGGCCGGGGCTGCCGTCCCGTTCGCCAGCCTGGAGCTGGCGGCGCCGTGGGACGCGGTCGTGGCGGTCGCCACGGCCGGCCTCATCCTCCTCGCCGATCAGCTGCTCCGGGTCCGGGCCCGGACACAGGTCGGGGCGCGGGCTGGAGCCTCGCGCGCGACCCCCATCACCGATCGGGCCGAGAGCGTCGGACGACGCGGTCCGCGCGGCCGCGTCGAACGCACCATCGCGGGCGGCCTCGCCGTGGCGGTCGTGGCCCTCGCGATCGCCGTCGTCCATCGCCCCGACGGCACCGCCCGCCTGACCGTGCTCGATGTCGGCCAGGGTGATGCGATCCTCGTCGAGGGTCAGCGCGGCAGCCGTCTCCTCGTCGACGGCGGCCCGGATCCGGGTCGGCTGCTCGTCGCTCTCGACGAGCACCTGCCGCCCTGGGACCGCCGCATCGACGTCATCGTCCTCAGCCACCCCCACGAGGACCACGCCGCGGGCCTGGCGAGCCTCCTCGACCGCTACGGTGTGCGGCGGGTCCTCGAGCCCGGGATGGTCGGGCCGGGCCCGGGCTACGTGGCCCTCAATGGCGCCCTCGCGGCGGGCGGGATCGAGCGCGGCATCCTGGCCACAGGCGACCGGCTCACGGTCGACGACATCGAGCTGCGCGTCCTGTGGCCGGACCCCGGGGCCGTTCCGGAGACGCCGCCCGACGGCGGCACCGGGATCAACAACGTCTCGATCGTCCTCCTCGGCGAGGCCGCCGGCCATCGCTTCCTCCTCACCGGCGACATCGAGGAGGAGATCGACCCGACGCTCCTCGCCCGGGGCCTGCCCGAGGTTGAGATCCTGAAGGTCGCCCACCACGGCTCCCGAACCTCGTCAACCGAGCCGTTCCTGGAGGCCATGCGACCCGGCGTCGCGATCATCTCGTCAGGTCGCGGCAACCCGTACGGGCACCCGGCGCCTGCGACGGTCGAGCGGCTGGAGGCAGGCGGGACGCGCCTCTTCCGGACCGACACGAACGGCAGCGTTGAGATCGAGCTGGGCCCGGGACCGATCCGGGTCCACGCCACCCGGGCGGCGGCCGCGGCGTCCCTGGCGTCCCTGGCCACGACCGCGGTCTCGGCGCCGGGGTCCGCGGCGCCGCCCGGTGCGAGCTTCGTGTGCGGCTTGCCCGCCCGGCGCCCGAGCTCCGTCGAGGTCGACGTCCGTGCCGACGTGGCATCGACGGCTCCGGTCGCGCCCACGTTGGCCCCACGGCGACCCCTCCCCGCCGAGGTCCGCACCCTCCGCTACCATGCCGGCGGTGACCTCCCAACGCCCAGGATCTCCGGCCTCGCGATCGTCCGCCTCGATCGTCCCGGTCGCCTACTTCTGGGGCGACGACGCGTACAGCCTGGACGCGGCGGCCGAGGCGTTCCGGCTGGACCCGGCCCGATTCCCCGGCGGCCCGCCCGAGCGCTGGCGCGTCCGAGGCGAGGCGGGCGACGCCGCCCGGGTCATCGGCGAGCTCCGCGAGCGGCTCTCGACCGGGACGCTCTTCGGCTCCGGGACCCTGGCGATCGTCTCGAACGCCGGCCCCCTGGTCCGGCGGGGCGAGGACCGCGATGCGCTCGTCGCCGCTATCGCCACCCTGGCCGAGGGCAACGGGCTCGTCGTCGCCGAGGAGACGGACACCGGCCGCAAGGAGGCGCCGTGGAAGGCCCTGGCCGAGGCCGTCCGGGCGATCGGCGGCGAGGTCCGGCGGTTCGAGGCGCCGCGCGAGGGCGGCCTGGCGGCCTGGATCGAGGCCCGCGCCCGGGAGCGCGGCATCGCCCTCGGGCCGGGGGCGGCCCGGGAGCTCGCGACCCGGGTCGGCGGCTTCGTGCGGGAGGGTGACGTCGACCGCCGCCAGCAGGGCCGCCTGGCGGTGACCGAGCTCGAGAAGCTGACACTCCGGCGCACCGACCCCGACGGCCACGCGGCCTCGCCGGTGACCGTCGAGGACGTCCGCGATCTCGTCGCGGAGGTCGTGCCAGGCTCGATCTGGGCCTTCGTCGACGCTGTCGGGCTGCGCCAACGGGCCCGCGCCCTCGAGCTCCTGGAGCGCCTGCTCGAGGCGACCCCGGAGCCCGTGCTCCTGGCCGTCCTCCATCGCCGGATCCGGGAGCTCCTCGAGGTCGCCGACCGTCTCGCCGACGGCGAGACCCCGGGCTCGCTGGTTCGCTCGATGCGCCTCCTGCCGTTCCGGGCGGAGACCCTCGCCCGCCAGGCCCGGGCCTGGACGATCGACGAGCTGGGCACGGCGCTCGAGGGCCTGCTGGAGCTCGATTCGCTGGTCAAGGGCGTCGGTGGCTCAGCGGCCGGCGACGCGGCCGTCAGGCTGGCGTTCGACCTGTGGCTGACCGATCGGGTGGCGGAGGCGGCACCGGCCGGCTGAGCCGGTCGGGCACCTGGTGGCGCAGCCAGGCCGGCAGCAGGACCGGCAGGGTCCGGTGGACGGGGGGCGTCCGGCGGGCGGGGATCCGGACCGTCGTCATGCCGACCAGGCCTGCTCCTGGATGACGAGGTCGCTCTCGATCGCGAACGTGCAGCGCCCGGAGCCCAGGTCGAGGAGCTCGATGAGGTCGGGGTCGATGTACAGCTGGTGGCAGTCCTCGCACAGCCCGCCCGGGATGCCGAAGCACAGCCGCTCGGACTGATCGGGCAGCCGGAACGTCGTGTCGAACCGGGTCGTGATCAGGCGGCGGGTGCAGGCCGGGCAGCGGTCGCGACTGGGCGTCATGCCCGCATTCTTGGAGGGGCTCGTGTCGCCCGACATGACCCGACGGTACGGGGCCCCCCGGTACACCTGCGTGCGCGCAGAGGGGCCGTTCGGCCCCCCCGCCGGTCGCCCAGGCGCTGCCGGGACCCCGGCCCTGCCGGTCGGCCGCCCGCGGCCGGCGCCAGGCCCTGGCCGACCACCCGACGACGGCTACTGGACGCGGAGGATCGTCTTCGCCTCGGACCAGTGCTTCTCGAGCTGGTAGTAGTCGCGCTCCGGCGGGGTGAAGACGTGGACGATGACCGAGCCGAAGTCAACGAGCACCCAGTGTGACGCCGCCAGGCCCTCGCGCCCGATCGGCCGGACCTTCTCGTCGCGCAGCCCGCCGATGATCCCGTCGGCGATCGCGTCGAGCTGCCGCTCCGAGCCGCCCGAGCAGATCACGAAATAGTCGGCCAGGGTCGTCAGGGCCGAGAGGTCCAGCAGGACGATGTCGGCGGCCTTCTTGTCCTCGGCCAGCTCCACGACGCGGCGGGCGATGTCGAGCGACGAGCGCTCCTCGGCGGCGGGGGCAGGCGGCGCCGCGGCTGCCTGTGGCACGCGGCGGGGCAGGCCGTCGGGACGCGGGGCGAGGGCGGGGTCGGTCACAGGCTGGGAATCCTCCGGTTGGGGTGACGACTGGTAGAGGCCATGATCGACGATGTAGCGGGCGACCGCGTCGGGCAGCAGCTGCCGGACCGGGCGGCGCGCGGCGATTCGCCGCCGGATGTCGGTCGAGGAGATCGCGAGGCGCGGCCCGTCGATCGCGACGATCCGATCGGCCTGGCCGGGAAATGTGGCCTGGATCCAGGCCGGGTCGGGCCGGGGGTGGCCCGGTCGGGGCACGACCGCGACCCGGCAGGTGGCCAGCAGTCGGTCCGGCTCGTGCCAGCCCGGGAGCTCGGCCAGGGCCTCGCTCGACATGATCAGGACGAGGTCCGGCTCGCGGCCGGCGGCCCGTTCCGCGGCGGCGATCCGCTCGACGGAGTCGGCGGTGTACGAGGGGCCCGGCCGGTCCACGTCGACGCGGCTGACCTCGAAGCCGGGGTGGCCGGCGATCGCCAGCTCGACCATTGCCACGCGATCCGCCGCCGGGGCGTCGGCGCCGTCCGGCTTGTGCGGCGGCGTCCCGGCCGGGAGGAACAGGACCCGCTCGAGGTCGAGGGCGGTGCGCGCCGCGTCGGCGATCTCGAGGTGCCCGCGATGGACGGGGTCGAAGGTCCCGCCGAGAATCCCGATCCGAGTTCGTGGCCCCTGGATCACGGGCGCCTCACCGCTCGACCGCCCAGGGCTCGGCCTCCCATTCGAGCTCCACCTCGCCGACCCGGACCGGGTCGCCGGGTGTCACGCCGGCGCGCCGCAGCTCCGCGTCGATGCCCAGCCGAACCAGGTCGCGCTGGAAGCGCTCGGCCGATTCCTCGATCTCGAAGTTCGTCTGGGCGGCGATCCGCTCGATTCGCCGGCCGCGGACGCGGAGGACGCCGTCCCCGTCGCGCTCGATCGAGAAGGCATCGCCCAGGCCCTCGATCCGGTGGACGACGACGCCGGCCGGCTCGGCCGGCTCGGCCATCGCCGCGGCACTCGGCAGGAGGGCGGCGAGGGCGGTCCGCAGCTCGTCGAGGCCACGGCCCGTTGCAGCCGCGATCCCCAGGGCCGGCAGGCCGTCTCGCTGCCGAGCCGCCCGGAAGGTCGGCCAGGCGGCCGCGGCGGCCGCCAGGTCGAGCTTGTTGAAGGCAACGAGGATCGGTTTCTCGAGGAGCGCCGGGTCATGGGCCGCGAGCTCCGACCGGATGACGTCGTGGTCCCACTCCGGGTCGCGGCTGCCGCCGTCGACGACGTGGACGAGGACCCGGGTCCGCTCGACGTGGCGAAGGAAGGCATGGCCCAGGCCGGCACCCTCGCTGGCCCCCTCGATGAGCCCCGGGACGTCGGCGATCGTGGGCCGCCGCTCGTCGTCCGGACCAAGGTCCATGACACCGAGGTTCGGCTCCAGGGTCGTGAACGGGTAGTCGGCGATCCGCGGCGTCGCCGCCGTCAGGGCCGCGAGGAGGGTGGACTTGCCGGCGTTCGGCAGCCCCACCAGCCCGACGTCGGCGATGAGCCGGAGCTCCAGGCGGAGCCAGCGCTCCTCGCCCGGCTCGCCCTTCTGGGCGTGGCGCGGTGCCTGGTGGGTGGCCGTCGCGAAGTGCTTGTTGCCCAGGCCGCCCCGCCCGCCGCGGGCGACCATCGCCACCTGGCCGGTCGCGACCAGATCGGCCAGGAGGGCCCCGGCCGCGTCGTCGTACACCGCTGTCCCGGGCGGGACATCGAGGACCAGGTCCTCGCCCGCCCGGCCGTGGCGACGGGCGCCCTCGCCGCGGCCGCCGGGCGTGGCCCGGAAGTGATGCCGGTACCGGAAGTCGCGGAGCGTGGTCTGGCCCGGGTCGACGCGGAGGTGGACGGAGCCGCCCCGGCCGCCGTCCCCGCCGTCAGGACCGCCGCGGGGGACGTGGGCCTCCCGCCGGAACGTGGCCGCGCCGTCGCCGCCGGCGCCGGCGCGGACCCAGATCTTCACCCGGTCGAGGAACATCGGGCCCTATCTTCCCACGGGCGCGGGGCTCGCCCGCCGCGGGGGACGTGGTCGCCCGGTCGTCGCCGCTGCCGGCCCGTCGACGGAAGCGCGCCGCTCAGAGGTACTTGAGCGGATTGACCCGGTAGCCGCCGTTCCAGATGGCCCCGATCCAGACCTCGAAGTGGAGGTGCGGGCCGGTTGCCCAGCCGGACTGCCCGATCCGGCCGACGCGCTGGCCCTCGGCCACGCTCGCGCCGGACGCGACGGACACGCTCGACATGTGGTTGTAGGTCGTGTACAGGCCGGAGCCGTGCGAGATCCAGACCTGGTAGCCGCCGCCATTGCTCTTCCAGCCGGCGAAGATCACCCGGCCCGCGGCCGCGGCGCGGACCGTCGAGCCGTAGTCGGCGGCGATGTCGAGGCCGTAGTGGCCGTAGCGGAAGTACTGGCTGATGTAGTTGCCGCCGCCGCTGACCGGCCAGGTGAAGTCCCCGCCGCTGTAGGTCGATGGGCCGGAGCAGTTGCAGGTGCCGCCGCCACCCGAGGGCGGCCTTGGGGCCGGCTTGGGCGTCGGGATCGGGGCGCCGACGGCACCCGGCAGGATCAGTGTCTGGCCGATGATCAGGGTCGGGTCGTCGAGCTGGTTGACCTCGACGACGGCGGCCGCGTCCACCTTG
>JBFMEV010000048.1:0-21864 GCA_040752335.1 Chloroflexota bacterium | reverse complement strand
CGCGGGTCCGGACATCGAGGCCAGGCCAAGGCCCAGGGCCGCGGCGAGGCCCGCGACCAGCCCGGCGACGGCCGGCCGGACCAGGCCCTCGGCGACCGGCTTCACCGGCCGGCGGCCACGGTCGTGCGGCGCGTCGACGAGGTCGTTGAGGGCCCCGATCGAGAACTGGATGGCGACCATGGCCAGCCCCAGGCGGGCGGCAACGAGCGGCGTGGCCCCCGCGAGCGAGGCGAGGGCGACCGTCGCCACGCCGTTGAGGATCGAGGGGAATGGATGAACCAGGCGGAGCCGGGCGGCCAGGACCGCCCGCCGATCGGGGGCCGCGCCGTCAGACGTAGACGAGCTCGTCGAAGTTGGCGACGAGGTAGTCGATCAGCCGGGCCCGGGCATCGGCGGCCCTGGCCCGCAGGCCCGGGACGAGGGCGTACAGCGAGATGGTCGGGACGAGCAGGCGGCCGGCCGCGTCGCGGCCGGCGGTCGCGGGTGCACCGCCGCCTGATGCGAACACATGTTCGAATTCCGGCTCGCTCAGGCGCGCCGAGCCGCGGAAGTCCTCGACGACCCGGACGATCCCCCGCCGCTTGGCAACGTCCCGGAGCAACTCCTGGACCCAGGCGTCGATCTGGGCGTCCGGCTGCTCGCCGAGGCGCGTCCGGTACTCTCTCGGATCGGCGGACAGGCCGGTGGCTCCCACGCTGTCTCCCTCGCTGCGTCGCCCTGGTCAGGGGCTCGATCGGCGCCGCCCGAGCGAGCGCCCCGTCACTCGATTCCCGGGTCGGGCGACAGTATGCCAGAGGGTCCGCGGATCTCGGCGGATGCCTCCCGCGAGCCCTCCGGCCAGTCGTTGAAGCGCTCCGTGAGCCAGCGGCCGAAGCGGCCGGGCGGGGTTGGGTCCTCGGCGTCCGCGAGGAGGGCCTTGAGGGCCTGCCAGGTCTCCGCGGTCAGGGCCGCCACGGCCTCACCGGTCGCCCGGCCGCCGCTCGCGATCGGTGCGCCGACGCGGACGCGCAGTCGCCGCCGGAAGCCGAGCCACGAGGTCCCGTTGATCGCCACCGGGATGACCGGCACGCCCGACCGGAGGGCGAAGTACGCCGCCCCCTCCTGGATCTGGAGGAGGTCGCGCTCGCCGACATGGATCCGGCCCTCCCCCGCGATGGCGAGGACACCACCGGCCTGGAACACCGCGCCGACCCGGCGTGTCACCTCCAGGAGGTCCGTCTTGGCCGGCCGGTACGGGACGGCCGAGGCCGTCCAGTACATGAGCCGGTTCCGCGGCCCCACCCGGAGGTCGTCCTCCTTGGGCCCGAAGAAGTAGGTCCGGGGTCGGAGTGGCAGCGTCGCATACAGGAGGAACGGGTCGGTCCAGTTGAGGTGGTTGAAGCAGTACAGGGCCGGACCCTTCGCGAGGTGTTCGCGGCCCTCGACCCGGAGGCGGAACAGCAGCCGCATCACGAGCCCGACGACGAGCCGCGACGAGTAGTACCGGAGCGTCCGGTTCCAGGGCGGCAGCTCGGGCCGGGGCAGCCGGTCGTCGAGGGTCATCAGCGTGGAGACGCCGACGCGTCGGCCACCGTCACGCCGCCGCGGAGCCGCAGCGCCGCCGGGTCGAGGTCGCTCAGCCTGGCGAGGACGTGGTCGGCGAGCGCCTCCGCGCCGGGAGCGGGTGGCACGCTCGCGTTGGGTACGAGGACGGCGGTCATCCCGGCAGCCCGACCGGCCCGCAGCCCGTTGATCGAGTCCTCGATGACCAGGCAGTCGGCGGGGGCCACGCCGAGCCGGCGCGCCGCCTCGAGATAGACGTCGGGGGCCGGCTTGCCGTGGTCGACCTCATCGGACGAGACGATGACCGGGATCGTCGGGCCCAGCCCGGTTGCCTCCAGGGCGGCGTCGATGACCCGCCGGTGGGCGGACGAGGCGATCGCCACCGGCCAGCGGCTGGCGATCCGGCGAACCGTCGCGACGGCGCCGTCGATGACCGGTGCGCCCGTCGCGTAGCGCTCGACGACACGGCCCACGACGGCATCCAGAATCCCAGGTTCCAGGGCCTCGGACAGACCCAGGCGTTGGCGCATGATCCGTGCCCAGCCGACCGAGTTGGCGCCCATGACCGCCCGGGTGTCCGCCTCCGTCCAGGCGAGGCCTCGCTCGGCCGCCCAGGCGGCCCGTTCCTCGTGCCACCAGATCTCGGAATCGACGATCACGCCGTCGAGATCGAAGATCACCGCCGCCACCGCCATCCGTTCGCGCCACCTCCCTGCTCCCCCGCCGCGAGCCTAGCATCCCCGGGCTCGCCACCGGGACCGGCCGTTCGGCCGCGGCGATTCGGGCCGATCGACTCGGACGCGCGGTCGCTCACCCGTGTACCGTCTTCGAAGCCGCTGCTCGCCCGGGCGGGCGGTGCCGCGCTCGTCGCCGCGGGTCGCGAGGCCGTCGGCGACAGGAGGGATTCACCCGTGCACATCGACCGCCGGCTCCTCGGCTGGGGAGCCTTTCTCATCATCGTCGGGACGATCCCGCTGCTCGTCCGGGCCGGCTACCTCGATGCCGGCCTGGTCGGCGACTGGCCGAGCCTGTGGCCGCTGCTGCTCATCGGCTGGGGCCTGGGGCTCGTCCTCCGACGGACGCCCGGCGAGGTCCTCGGAAGCGCGATCTCGGTCGTCGTCCTCGGGGTCATGGTCGGTGGCTTGATCTCGACCGGGTTCGGCGGCTTCCCGGCCTTCGGGGCCTGCGGCTCGGGTGACGGCGAGGGCGGGGCGAGCTTCGGCAACCGAATCGGCGCGCTCCGCGCCGACGGACGAGTGGGCATCGAGTTCAACTGCGGGACCCTCGTGGTGACGGCCGTCGACGGGTCGAACTGGTCGGTCAGGGGAACCTCTCCGGACGGCCAGGGACCCGATATCGAGGCCGACGCCGGCGGCGTCCAGATCCGGCCGCGGGACGACGGGGACTTCATGGGCTTCCTCGAGGAAGCGTCCCACTGGCAGATCGAGCTCCCGAAGAGCCCGACCCTCGATCTGGGCGTCACCCTCAACGCCGGCGACGGCAGCGTCAACCTGGGCGGAGCGAACCTCGACAGCCTGAGCGTGACCGTCAACGCCGGTTCGATCGAGTTCGCCCTCGCCGGGGTGGCCGCCCTCTCCGAGGTGAGCGCCACCGTCAACGCCGGCTCGGCCATGCTCCAGCTGCCGCGAAGCCTCGATCGGGCGAGCATGACCCTGAACGCCGGCTCGGTCGATGTCTGCGTCCCGACCGGGACACCGGTGCGGGTCAGCTGGAGCGGCGCCCTGGCCTCGAACAACTTCGACGGCGCCGGGCTCGACAAGGTCGACGACGGCCACTGGCAGACCCCTGGCTACTCCTCCGCCGACGGCCTGGATCTCAACGTCTCGGCGAACGCCGGCTCGTTCTCGCTCGACTTCGGAGGTGCCTGCGATGCGTGAACGCCTGTACCGCTCCCGCGAGGAGCGGGTCCTGTTCGGCGTGGCCGGCGGCGTCGCCGACTGGCTGGACGTCGACCCGGCGCTCGTCCGGATCGTCTTCGCCCTGCTCGTCTTCGCCGGCGGGATCGGCTTCTTCCTGTACATCGTCATGGCGATCGTCGTCCCGGAGGAGCCCTTGTCCGTCGGGGCACCGCCGATGCCCGGGGACCCGGCCGGATCGTCGGCCGCATCCGCGACAGGCGTTGCACCGGCGGGGGCCCAGTCGGGGATGCCGGGCGAGCCGACGGGCCAGGCCTGGGTCGACGCCCGGGCGGCGCGACGAGCCACAAGGCGCGCCCAACGGGCCGAGGCCGACGGCCGCGGGGTCGTCATCTTCGGGGCGATCCTCATCGTCGTCGGGGCCTGGTTCCTGATCCGGCGATACGTGCCGGCGCTCGACGGTGACCTCCTCGGCCCGATCGTCCTCATCGCCATCGGGGCGCTCCTCCTGGGAGGTGCCCTGACCCGGGGCGGTCGCGGCGGATCGTCGTCGGGCCAGGCCTGAGCGAACCTGGCCGCGATCCTGGGGCGAGGCCCGGCGACACGGAGCCGTCACACGGGGCGACTAGACTCGGCCCATCACCGAGAGGAGTCGTCCCGCATGTTCCTGTTCCGATCCCCCGCCATGCCCAGCCCTGACACGGCCCTCCCCGGCCGGGCCGAGCCGATCCTGTCGGACCCGGCCCCCCACGCGGTCTCCGGACGCCCGATCGCGGGCCCCTATCCCGATGGCCTCGAGGTCGCCGAGTTCGCGCTCGGCTGCTTCTGGGGCGAGGAGCAGGCGTTCTGGAAGGTGCCGGGCGCCTGGGTCACCGCCGTCGGCTACCAGGGCGGCTACACCCCGAACCCGACCTACAAGGAGGTCTGCACCGGCCGGACCGGCCATGCCGAGGCCGTCCGAGTCGTGTTCGATCCGGCGCAGGTCAGCTACGAGCAGCTCCTGAAGGTCTTCTGGGAGGGGCACGATCCGACGCAGGGCATGCGCCAGGGCAACGACACCGGCACGCAGTACCGCTCCGCGATCTTCGTCCGCGACGAGGTCCAGCGGGCGGCCGCCGAGCGGTCGAAGTCGATGTACCAGGCCGAGCTCTCGAAGGCCGGCTACGGCCCGATCACGACCGAGATCGTCGGCCCGCCGGCGCCCGAGTTCTACTTCGCCGAGGACTACCACCAGCAGTACCTGGTCAAGGTCCCGAACGGCTACTGCCCGGTCCATGCCACCGGCGTGACCCTGCCCGACGGGTTCGCCGCCAGCCCGCTCCAGTACGTCGAGTAGGCCCGGGGACTCGGCGGCGGCGCCTGCTACGGTTGGCGCGTGATCCGGGCCCTCCACCATCTCCAGCTGGCGATGCCAGCGGGCGCCGAAGCAGAGGCGCAGGCCTTCTACGAGGGGCTCCTCGGCCTGCCCCGGATCGCCAAGCCGGCGAACCTCGAGCGCCGTGGTGGCTGCTGGTTCAGGTCGCCGACCGTCGAGGTCCATCTGGGCGTCGAGGAGCCGTTCGCGCCGGCCCGGAAGGCCCACCCGGCGTTCCTCGTGGATGACCTCGCCGCCCTCCGGGAGCGCCTGGCGCTGGCCGGCTTCGATGTCGTCGACGACGAGCCGCTGGCCGGCTATGACCGGTTCTACACCGCCGATCCGTTCGGCAACCGGATCGAGCTCCTCACACCATCCGGCGAAGGACCCGGCACGCACGGAGGGTGACCCACTTGCTGGGCCGGCCCTGCGCTTCGATGTCGACCCACGTCTTGCCGTTGTAGGCGTACTGGTTCAGCCAGCGGCCGCGCTCGTCCTGGCGGGCGAGGAGCCAGTCGCGAGCGCCGGCCAGCCGGGAATCGCCGCCAAAGCCGAGCTCGGTGAGGGCTTCGAGGACCTGGAGGACGTCGGCGACGTAGCCGGACGGGAAGCCGAACTTGAACCACGAGCCGCTCGGCCGGGCATTGCCCCAGCCCATCGGGTAGTCCGCGACGGTGGGGTCGCGGCTGAGCAGGAAGTCGGCGCCGGCCTCGATCGCCCGGGTCACGAGCGGCGTCCGTCGCTCGACCGGGATCCGGGCCAGCCCGAGGAGGGCCTTGGCCGCGCCCCAGGCGCAGGGTAGCCCCTCGTTGGCGGCGCAGGCGAAGCCCGGGCCGCTCGTCCCCGAGGCGTACCAGCGCGCCATGCCCTCGCCGGTGATCGCCTGGGCCTGCCACTCGATCGCCCCCTGCACCCGCTCGTCGTCGAGCCGGCCGAAGCCGATCATCGCCCGCAGCAGGTTGCCGTTGAGGCAGTGGATGACGGCCGACGGTGGGGGCGACCCATTCAGACGGCCCGAGGCCCCGAACCCGCCGCTGGCAGCGATGGAGTGCCCAAGGACGTAGTCGCAGGCCCGCCCGATCTTCTCGTCGCCGCCGTCGGCGCCGAGCTGGTCGAGGAAGATCAGCTGCCAGACGGTGCCCCGGTACTTCGTGGCGTAGCCGGCGCCCGGTTTCTGCCAGAAGCCGTCGGGTTGCTGGGCGGCGAGGATCGCGGCGATGGGATGGGCGCGCATCGCCGCCCGGCGCGTCTCGACGACCTCCGGATCGTCGGTCGCGCGATCGAGGAGGCCGCGCAGGGCGAGGTGGCGAACGGCCGGGTCCAATGCCTCGAGCAGCCATGGCAGCGGGTCTGACCGCAGCCATGTCCGCCAGGTGCCGGGTTCGGTCGTCGCCACGGCCGGTACCGCGATCGGTCAGATCGCGCCGGTCGCGAGCAGCCGGCGGAAGCGAAGCCCGGCCAGGGCCAGGAGCACGGCCGCGAACCCGGCGAGGATCGCGAGCTGTGGCAGGATCGCTGGCAGGTCGGCGCCCTGGAAGAGCAGGGCCCGGAAGGCGTCCATGGCCCAGGCATGCGGCGTGACGTGGCCGGCGGTGCGCATGATCTCTGGGAAGATCTCCATCGGCACCATCGTCCCGCCAAGGAGGCCCAGGCCCATGCCGAGGGCCGGCCCCAGCGCGCCGGCCTGACTGGGGTTCGTCGAGACCGCCCCCACGAGCAGCGCCGCCCCGGCCGAGACGAAGGCGAAGACGATGACGATCGCCGCCGTTCCGGCCGGGTTGCCCCAGTCCACCCCGAACAGCAGGGCCGAGGCCAGGACGATGAAGCCGCCCTCGAACAGCGCCAACGCGAGCCGCCCGGCGCCCTCACCCAGGATGATCTCGGTCGTGCTCGTCGGGGTCGAGAACATCCGCCGCGAGACGCCGAGCTGGCGGGTCACGATGAGCTCGGTGGCGCCGGTGAGCGAGGTCAGGAACATGAACAGGATGACCTGGCTCTGGGCGCCGATCGAGAAGCCGCTCGGTCGCGCGACCGCCGAATCGGCCACCGACGCCGTCGTGACCGCGACGCCGGGCGCCCTCGACTGGCTGGCACGGGCAGCCTCGAGGGCCGCCTCGAAGGTGACCCCGGTCCGGGCCGAGGTGAACCGGGCCGCACGGACGAGGGCGTCCATGGCCGCGACGGCCTGCTCGACCGTCGCCTTCACGGCGCTCGCCGCCGTGGTCGGCGCGAGGACGTAGTCGACCGAGGCGGTCCCACCGTTCCGAAGCTCGTCCTCGTAGCCGGCCGCGATCGACAGCCCGACGTTGACCAGGCCCCGGGCCACCGCGTCCTCCAGTTCGGCGACGGTGCCGTACTCGCGGATCTCGATCCGGGTCTCATCGTCCGGGCCGATCGCGGCGACGAGCTCGGCCGACAGGTGGCTCCGGTCCAGGTCAGTCACCCCGACCCGGAGGTTGCCCTGGCCGCCGTAGGTGATGCCGAGGACGATGATGAGGACGATCGGCAGGACGATGATGAAGAACAGCCCCAGCCTGTCCCTGAGCGTCCGCCGGAAGTTCGTCGCGGCGATGGCGAGGATCCGGCTCATCGGGCCACCAGCGCCTGGCGTGCCCGGACCAGGCCTATCGCGCCGCTGACCGCGCCGATGCCCACGAGGACTGCCAGCGACGGCGCGATGTCGGCCAGGCCGGCCGACGGGTCGGTCAGGGTGTCGATCCCGCGCAGGAACCAGAAGTGCGGGGTGACCTGCGAGATCCGGGCCATGATCTCGGGCGCCTGGCTGACCGGGATGAAGACCCCGCCGATCGCCGACAGGCACAGGGCCACGATGGCGTTGAGGCCGCCGGCCTGCTGCAGCGTCCGGGCGATCGAGCTCACGAGCGTCGAGATCCCCGTTGCCGCGATGACCGCCGCGACGATGAGTGGCACGAGCAGGGTCGGCGGGCCCCAGTCCGCGCCCTGGAGGGCGGTCGTCGCGAGGACCATCACCGCCATCGCCACCAGCCCCAGGACAAAGCCGGCGAGGGACGCGCCGGCGAGGATCGCTGCCGGCGAGATCGGCGCGGCAAGGAGCCGGTTCATCGCCCCGACCTGGCGATCGGCCAGCAGCGCCAGCGCGCCGTACTGGGTCGCGAAGAACACGAACATGATCGCCATCGCCGCGCCGTAGGCCGTGGCCAGGTCGGCCTGGCGGCGATCCAGCGTGGCCGCGGCCACGGCGATCGGACCGGGGCCGGCAGCCGCCGCCTGGGCCGCGCCGATCGTCGCCGG
The DNA here is from genome assembly GCA_040752335.1 of Chloroflexota bacterium. Lineage (GTDB taxonomy): Bacteria > Chloroflexota > Limnocylindria > Limnocylindrales > CSP1-4 > UBA5189. Next base: position 13,818 of record JBFMEV010000048.1, on the reverse strand, counting down.
ATCGGGCGTGCCACCGGTCGCGACGGTCGTCGCGATCATGAGCTGGGTCGCGCCGATCGTGCTGGCGAAGCGACTGACCGCGGCCCGCGCGACCTCGGCCGAGGCCGGCCCCTCGCCGACCAGGATCCTGATCTCGGTCGCCCGGCCGGACTCGACCGCGGCGGTGAAGCCCGCCGGGATGACGATCCCGGCGTAGGCCCGGCCGTCGCGGACGGCCTGGGCCGCGGCCGCCTCGTCGGCCATCGCCTGGAGGTCGACGACGCCGGCATCAACGAGCGAGCCGAGGACATCGTCGACGAGGATCGCCGCGACGTGGTCGCCGTCGTCGTTCACGACGGCGAACTTCGTCTGGAATGACGAGAACTCGCCCGGGATGAGGATCGAGAAGGCGAGTGCCAGGCCGAGCGGGGTCAGGATGGCGAAGACGATCGCCGACCGGTCGCGGAGGCGCTGGCGGAGGATCCGCCCGGTGATGACGAGCGCGGCGCGCATCACGTTCGACCGCGGCCCGCCGCTCAGTCCCGCAGCGCCTTGCCGGTGAGGTGGAGGAAGACCGCCTCCAGGTCCGGCTCGATGACTTCGACCGATCGGACGGCGACCCCGTCGCGGGTCACGGCCTCGAGGATCCGGGGCAGGACCATGCGGGCCTCGGACACGAGGAGGTCGATGCCACCGTCACGCGCGGTCGCGTCCTGGACGCCCTCGATCCTGCCCGCCTCGGCCGCGGCGGCGGCGAGGTTCCCGGTGGCAAGCAGGGTGACCCGGTCGATCCCGCCGACCAGGGCCACGAGCTCGCGCCGCGTTCCCTCGGCGATGACATGGCCGAGGTCGATGATCCCGACCCGGTCGCAGAGCCGCTCGGCCTCCTCCATGTAGTGGGTCGTGTAGAGGATGCCCATGCCCTCGGCGCTCAGGGCCTCCACGCTCGACAGGATCGCGTTGCGGCTCTGCGGATCGACGCCCACGGTCGGCTCGTCGAGGACCAGCAGCCGGGGCGTGTGGAGCAGCCCGATCCCGATGTTGAGGCGGCGCTTCATGCCGCCCGAGAAGCTCTCCGTCCGGTCCTTCCCCCGGTCCCGGAGGTCGATGATCTCGAGGATCTCGTCGGCCCGGGTCCGAAGGGCCCGGCCGCCAAGGCCGTAGAGCCGGCCGAAGAACAGCAGGTTCTCGAGGGCCGTGAGGTCCGGATAGATCGCCAGGTCCTGGGGCACGTAGCCGATCGCGCCCTTTGCGGCCGTCGTGCCGATGTCGATCGGCTGGCCATCGACGACGACCGTGCCGCTATCGCGGGCCAGGATGCCGCAGATCATCGAGATCGTCGTCGTCTTGCCGGCGCCGTTCGGGCCGAGCAGGCCGAAGGTCTCGCCGGCGGCGATGTCGAAGCCCACGCCGTCGACCGCCCGGCGGTCGCCGAACCGCTTGGCGAGACCCTCGCAGCGGAGGATCGGCGGGCCTGCGGCGATCCGGGACGGCCCGGCGCCAGGTGCGGGAACGGGGCCGTCGGCCGCGGATCGATCGAGATCGCTGACGGTCATGGGTCTTCCCTCCACCACGTCCCGGACCTCGCCAGTCTCCCCGCAGGCGATCGCCGGGACGAGTGCCGATCGGCACGTTTGGGGTCCGGCCATACTCTCAACCGATGACCGCCGCGACGCATTCACCTTCGCCATCCTCATCGGGGTCGCCGGCGCACCCGTCGCCGGGCCCCGGGGCCCGCCTCTGGCTCGTCCGCCATGGCGAGACCGAGTGGGCCCGGCTGGGCCGCCACACCGGCCGCACCGACGTGCCGCTCACCGATGTTGGACGGGCCCAGGCGGCGGCCCTGGCCGGCCGCCTGGCGGGCCTGGGCTTCGCGGCCGTCCTCTCGAGCCCGCTCATCCGGGCCGTGGAGACGGCCCGCATCGCCGGCTTCGAGGGGGTCGTGACCAGCGACCCCGACCTCCGGGAATGGGACTACGGTGAGGACGAGGGCCGGACGGCGCGCGAGATGCGGGCCGAGCGTCCAGGCTGGACGATCTGGCGCAACGGCGTTCGCGGCGGCGAGCCGATCGAGGCCGTCGCCGCCCGGGCCGACCGGGTGATCGCCCGGGCACGGGCCCTTGAAGGCGACACCCTCGTCTTCGCTCACGGCCACGTCGGGCGGATCATCGCGGTGCGCTGGATCGGGTTGCCGCCCTCGGCCGGCGCCCGCCTGGCCCTGGCCACGGCCACGATCTCGATTCTGGGCTGGGAGCGCGAGACACCGGTCATCAGCCGCTGGAACGACGGGGTGAACCTGGCCTGACGGGCCAGGCCGGACCCGGCTCAGGCCGGGCCCGACTCAGGCCGGGCTCGACTCGGCCAGCGGGATCCGGACACCGAAACGGGCCCCGCCGGTCGCGCGGTTGCCGGCCTCGATCCGGCCGGCGTGGCCGTCCACGATCCAGGCCGCGATGGCGAGGCCCAGGCCCGCGCCGCCCGGAGGCGCTCCGGCCCCGCGCCAGAAGCGCTCGAACAGCCGCGGCAGGTCCTCCGGCCGGAGGCCGCCGCCCTCGTCCTCCACGGTCAGGACGGCGCTCGGGCCGTCGCGCCGCACGGCGACCCGGACGGTCCCGTCGCGGGGGCTATGGCCGATGGCGTTGTCGACGAGGATGAGGACGAGCTGCCGAAGGCGAGCGGCGTCGCCGCTGACGACCGCCGGCTCAGGATCCACCTCGACCCGGACGCCGTGCACGTGGGCCGGGCCGGCCAGCGACCCGGCCGCCTCGGCGGCCACGTCGCCGAGGTCGACCGGCAGCCGTTCCAGGGTGACCGCCCCGGAGTCGGACCGGGCCAGGAGGAGCAGCTCCTCCACCAGTCGGGTGAGGTGGTCCACCTCGGCCCCGATGTCGTCGAGCGCCTCGCCGACGGCCGCCACGGGCTCGTCGCGGTGGCGCCGGAGGTGCTCGACGGAGGCCCGGATCACGGTCAGCGGGGTCCGCAGCTCGTGGCTGGCGTCGGCCGCAAACTCGCGCTGCCGCCGGAGGGCCCCGCGCTGGGCGGCGAGCGACTCGCGGATCGGGACGAGGGCCCGGCGCGAGTAGACCGTCCCGAAGCCGATCGCGACGAGGACCACCACCGCGCCGCCGGCGACGAGGACGGCCAGCAGCGCCTCGAGGGTCCGCTGCTCGGCTGAGCGATCCTGGTAGACCTGGACGTAGACGACCCCGATCTCGCTGTCCAGCGGCTCGGTCACGAGCCGGACCGACGTCCCCGCGGCGGTGGCCACACGGACGTCGCGGCCGCTGCGGACCGCGGCCGCGAGCGACGCGGCGTTGGGCATGCCCTCGATGAGGTCGGCGGTCCGGGGCGCCAGCACCGATCCGTCGGCGTCGAGGATGATCGCGAACGTGCCGGTCCCGAAGATGAAGCCTGTCGGCAGGTCGTCCTGGCCGGGCCGCGGTCGGGGGCCGCTCGGTCCAGGATCCTCGACCGCGTGACGGATGGTGTCGACCCGCTTGTCGAGCTGGCTGATGCCGCTGACTTCAAGGGTGCTGGCGACCGTCAGGTAGAGGGCGACCGCGAGGACCACGAGGACCAGGAACGTCGTGCCCGCGGCCCAGGCGACGAGCCGCCGGCCGACCGAGCGGACCATCCGGGCGTCGGCGGCGAGAGCCGCCGCCTCCGCAGCGTCGGGCTCGCCGGCGACGGCTGCCGCGGGCCCCGCAGGCTGGGTTTCGGCGGGGTCAGGCATCGGACAGGCGGTAGCCCACGCCGCGAACCGTCTCCACCCGCGCGCCGGCGTCGCCGAGCTTGGTTCGCAGGTAGTGGACGTAGGCATCCACGGCGTTCGGCGTCACCGCCGCGCTGTACGGCCAGGCCTGGTCGAGAAGCTGATCCCGGGTGAGGGTCTGGCCGGGGTGGCGGAGGAAGCACTCGAGGAGCGAGAACTCGCGCGGGCTGAGGTCGACGAGCGCGCCGTCCACGGTCACCCGGCGGCCGGCCTCGTCGAGGGCGATCGGCCCGACCTCGAGCCGGGGCTCGGCCCGGCGCGGCCCCGGTTCGGCCCGCCGCGCGAGCGCCCGGAGCCGGGCCGAGAGCTCCTCGAAGGCGAACGGCTTGACGAGGTAGTCGTCGGCCCCGGCATCCAGCCCGGTCACCCGGTCCGTCACGGTGTCGCGGGCGGTCAGCATCAGGATCGCCGTGTCGCTGCGCCGCTGCCGGAGCCGCCTCGCAACCTCGAGCCCTGAGATGCCGGGCAGGCCGATGTCGAGGATGACGGCCTCGATGCCGTCGGCCTCGGCGAGGTCCAGGCCGGTCTCGCCGTCGGTGGCGAGATCGACGACGTGGCGATCCTCCTCGAGCAGCCGCTTGAGGACCCGGCCCAGCCGTTCGTCGTCCTCGATGACGAGCAGGTGCATGGCGCTCGTGACTCCTCGCTACGGGGCGATCGTGACGTCGGTGGCCGTCACGCCGGATCCCGGGCGGAGCCCCAGGCCATCGAGCTCAACGATGACGGTGACTCCCGAGGACACGTCCGAGGCGGACGCGTCCGCCTGCCGATGGTAGTCGGTGGCCGAATCGATCGCGATGGTGACCGTCGTACCCGTGGCGAGCACGATCGTGATGGCCTCGGCGTCGACATCCAGGACCGTGCCCCGGATCGACATCCCGCCGACCTCCGGGCGGAGCCCACCGGAGGTATCGCCTGCCCCGCCCGGAACCTGCCCGGCCTGACCCTGGCCGCCAGGCAGGAGCCCGCCATCGATGACACCGGGGGCGGTATCGTCGGCGCCCGCGCCGGTCCCGGCAGCGGTCGCTTGCCCGACGGCGAACCCGATGCCTCCGACGAGGACGGTGAAAGCGGCCGCGAGGACGACGCTGACCGCCAATCCTGTTCTCGTCGATGGCTTAGGGCCTCTTCCCCGACTGGGCTCGGCCATGGCACCGGCCGCATGCCTGCCAGCCTCGGCGAGCGGGTCGGCGTCGGCGGGCTCGGGGGCGTGGGCCGCGGCCGCTTCGGCGGACTGCGCCGCCCGCTCGGAGGCTGGCGGCGTGTTGCTGGTCATGATCGTGATCTCCCTGGCGCCCCCTCGGCACGAAACGGGGCTCGCTGCTGATCAAGGAAACCCCGGCCGCGTGAGAACTCGCTGAGAGAGCGGGGCGCGGGGAACGCGGCCGGGTCAGGTCGCGGCGGCGCAGTCGTAGAGCGTCCCGGCCAAGGCCGACGGCACATCGACGGGCGTGCAGGCCGTGGCGACCCAGTTGCTGGCGCCGCCGGACCCGGATGGCCCGCCGATCCGGCCACCCTGGCCGCCGACGAGCACGAAGCGGAGCTCACCGCTGGCGACGAGCGAGCGAAGCTCATCTGCGGTCGGGGCCGCGTCGGAGCCGGAGAAGCCTCCCATCGTGAGGACCGGCTGGCCGGCCGCCAGCTGGATCGCGGCCGCCGTGCCGGAACCCTGGGCCGCCAAGATCCAGGTCGCGTCGCCCTGGTTCGCCACGAGGTAGGCCACGAGGTCCGAGTCGACCGCGGATCCGGGCCCGCCTCCCCCGGCGATCCCGGCAATCCCGGCCGTGCCGGTCGTCGACGGCCCGGCCGACGGATCGCCACCGGCCAGGGCCCGGCTCATCGTCGCGGCCCCGAACGCGGCCGGGCCGGCCAGGACGGCGACCAGGCCCAGCCCGAGGGCCGCCCGCTGGAGCCGCCGATCCACGGCCGCGGCCGGGAGGAGCTGTACGCGCCCGGCCGCGGCGGCCGTCGCGACCGAGGCCGGCCCCAGCCCCGGGGCAAACGCCGGGACTCGACCAAGGACGACGAGTCCCCAGGCGGCACTGCCGACCAATCCGATGACGAGGACGACCCTGGCCACGATCGACGCCTCGCGGCGCCGCCACAGGTCGGTCACTCCGGCGCCGACGAGAGCACCGATTGCCGGCGCCAGCATCACGGTGTAGTAGGGATGGGCGATGCCCGACATCAGGCTGAAGACGAGGACGTGGACGACGAGCCAGGTCCCCCACAGGATGTAGGTGGCCCGACGGGCGTCCAGGCGCGAGGCGCGGCGATGGATGACGAGCCCGGCCGCGAGCGAGGTGAGGGCGAGCGGGATCAGCCAGCTGACCTCGCCCCCGAACTGGGCGTTGAACATCCGGAGGAGACCGGGGCTCCCACCGAACCCAGCGCCGGGTCCGGCGCCGCCGCCGATCCCCTGGCCGAAGATGCGCCCGAACCCGTCGTAGCCGAGGATGAGGTCGAGCACGGAGTCGTTCGTGGAGCCCCCGATGAACGGGCGGACGGACGTCGGGATGAGCTCCACGATCGCCACCCACCATCCGCTCGCCAGGGCGACCGTCGCGGCCGAGGCCATCAGACCTGCCAGCCGTCGCCGCGGGGAGCCCGGGGCCGCCACGAGCCAGGTGAGCGCGAAGGCCGGCAGGACGAGATAGGCCTGGAGATACTTCGTCAGGAAGGCCAGGCCAACGAGCGCCGCGGCGAGGATCGGCCAGCGCAGCCGCCCCTCCTCCAGCCCTCGTCCGAGCGCCCACGCCCCGGCCACGAGGACGAACGTCAGCAGCGCGTCCGGGTTGTCATACCGGAAGATCAGGACCGCCGCGGGCGTGAGGGCCATGACGATTCCGGCGATGACCGCGGCCGGGGTGCCGAACGGTCGGCGGACGGCCAGAAAGAGGGCGCCCACGGTGGCGATCCCGAGGAGCGCCTGGGGCAGCAGGATCGCCAGCGAGCTGAGACCGAGCAGCCGGACACTCAGGCCGATGAGCCAGACCGACGCCGGCGGCTTGTCGAGGGTAATGAAGTTGCCGGCATCGAGCGAGCCGTAGAAGAACGCGCCCCAGTCCTGCGCCGCGGCCTGGGCGGCCATCGCGTAGTAGGTGTTGGCGTAGCCGCTGACCGTCAGGTTCCAGAGGTACAGGATCGCGGCCAGGCCGAGGACGCCGCCGAGCGGCAGATGCGCTGGGGCGCGGTCGATGAGCCGCACCAGCAACCGCGGACGAGCCTCTGTCGACAGCGCCAGGGTGTGCTCGCCGGCTGTCATCGGGCCCTCGCGGTCGCGTCGGGCACCACGAGCGGCACCCGATCACGGCCATCCAAGCAGCGGTCGCTGAGAGCCACGTGAGAGCTTGCGCCCGAACGATTGCCGGCCAGACCGTGCCGATCCAACCCCAAAGACCGGACCTCCGGCACTGGGTTCCGATCGGCTGGAGGTCGGAAACTCGGGCCTGGGTCAGGCGGCGTCCCGGTCCGGCGGGTCGTACCAGCACGGTCCACGGACCCCGGGGTGATGCACAACCGGCGTCCCGAGGTGGGAGGCCGCCATGGCACTCGATCGCAGTCTCGAAGAGCGCGCCTTGCTCAGGCGCAGGCTCGCGATGGTCCTCCTGGCCGTCGCCGTCTGCGTGGTCCTGGTCGTCGGGGCGGCGATCGTCTTCGACTGGACCCTGACGGCCGGAACCGGCTTCGACTCCACGATCACGTCCGATCCGGCCGGCGACCTGCCGTTCTGAGCCCAGCTCAGCTCCCGGACGGCATGACCCGGTCGATGAAGCCGACAGCCCAGGTCGCCCACTCGTCGGGGCAGGCCTCGACGAGCTTGCCGTGGACGCCGCCGACGCACATGTGCAGCTCCACGTCCACGCCCGCGGCCCGGGCCGCAGCGACGATGACGTCCGCGCTCTTCGCCGGCACGTCGTTGCGATCGGCCGTCCCGTGGATGAGCAGGAGCGGTCGGTCGCCGAGCGCCGCCACGTAGTCGACCGGGTCTGCCTGGTCGAGGTCGTAGCCCGCCAGGAAGCGGACGCTCGTCGTGAGGGCCCATGTCGTCGGAACCGGCGGCAGCCCCTCGTCGACGTCCATCCGTCGATCGAGCAGCTCGGCCATCCGGGCGTGGGTCGAATCGAGGATCACGGCCTCGATGCGAGGATCACCCGCCGCCGCGATCAACGTCGTCCCGCCGCCCATCGAGTTGCCCATGACCACGATATGGCCGGGCGCCTTCTCGCGGACGAGCCAGTCGATGATCGCCTCGAGGTCCATCTGCTCGTCGAGCCCGAAGGTCGTGTTCCTCGATCCACTTCGGCCGCCGTTGCGGAGGTCGAAGGCCACCACGTTGAAGCGGCCGTGGAAGGCGACGGCGTACTTCAGCAGGCCGCTCTTGTTGTCGCCCCAGCCGTGGACGAGGACCACGGTCGTCGCGGCCGGGCCCGCGCCGTTCGCCGCCGGGATGTACCAGCCGCCGATCGGGACGCCGTCCGCGGCCACAACCGACGACCCGGCCGGGGCTCCCTGGGACGAGCAGCTCCTCAGGTCCGGGTTGGCGGCCCGCAGGGTGGCGTCGTCGGCGATGTCGTAGTTGATCGCCTCGTACGTCCAGTCGAACCGGTCGGCCGGCGTCCGGCAGTCGGCGGCCGGCTCGGGATGGAGCAGGGCGTCGGGCCCGATCGCCGCGACGTAGCCCATGTAGCCGCCCATGGCAATGACCCCGGCGGCAATGGCGGCCACGAGGATGCGGCGCACGGGAACGCGCCTCGGGACGCGGCCCGGGATGGATTGAAGCGCGGACATGCCGGACACCTCCTGGCAGGTGGACGCGCAGCGTGGCTCCTCGTTACGTCGGACCGCGACCCGCTCGTCGGCGGAGGGGCCGGTTCGGGTCGTTCGGCACCCGAGTCGACCCCCAACGGCCGATGTGGATCGAGGTCCGCCGGGCCGACGCTGTCCCGACCCGGACGGTCCGCGATGGAGCGCCGGCAACGGGCGTGGCGATGGAGGCCGGGATGAACCGCAAGCGGATCGTGATCATGGGTGCCGCCGGGCGCGACTTCCACGACTTCAACGTCGCCTATCGGAACGAGCCCGATGTCGAGGTCGTGGCCTTCACCGCGACCCAGATCCCGGGCATCGCCAACCGCCGCTACCCGGCCGCGCTCGCCGGCCCCCTCTATCCCGAGGGCATTCCGATCCTGCCCGAGGCCGACCTCGAGGCGATCATCCGCGACCGCTGGGTCGACACGGTGGTGTTCGCCTACAGCGATGTGAGCCACGAAACCGTCATGCACCAGGCCTCGCGGGTCCTCGCCGCAGGCGCCGACTTCGAGCTCATGGGGCCGCGCCGAACGATGCTCCCCAGCCGCCGGCCGGTCGTCTCGGTGTGTGCCGCCCGAACCGGCTCGGGCAAGAGCCAGACGACGCGCTACCTCGCCGCCATGCTCGCCGAGCGTGGCCTGACGCCCGTCGTCGTCCGCCATCCGATGCCCTACGGCGACCTCGCCGCCCAGGCCGTGCAGCGCTACACGACGCACGCCGACCTGGATCGCTACGACACCACGATCGAGGAGCGCGAGGAATACGAGCCCCACCTCGACGCCGGCCGGGTCGTCTTCGCCGGCGTCGACTACGAAGCGATCCTCCGGGCGGCCGAGACCGAGGCCGAGGTCATCCTCTGGGACGGCGGCAACAACGACTACCCGTTCTTCCGGCCCGATCTCTCGATCGTCGTGGCCGACCCGCTCCGACCGGGCCACGAGCGGGCCTTCCACCCGGGCGAGACGAGCGTCCGGATGGCCGACGTCGTGATCATCAACAAGATCGACACCGCCGACCCGGTGGCGGTCGAGGCGGTGCGGGCATCGGTCAAGGAGCTGAACCCCGGCGCCGAGATCGTGACCGCGAGGTCCGAGCTGACGCTCGTCGGTCCGCCGATTGCCGGTCGCCGGGTCGTCATCGTCGAGGACGGCCCCACCCTGACCCACGGCGGGATGACCTACGGTGCCGGGGTCGTGGCGGCCCGGCGGTTCGGGGCCGCGGCCCTGGTCGATCCGCGGCCGTCGGCCGTCGGCTCCATCCGGGAGGTCCTGGACCGCTACCCGTCGCTCGAGCCGCTCGTTCCGGCGATGGGCTACGGCAAGGCTCAGATCGCAGAGCTGGAGGCGACTCTCAACGCGGTCGACGCCGATCTGGTGCTGTGCGCCACTCCGATCGACCTGACCCGGGTCCTGACCCTGACGAAGCCGATGACCCGCGTCCGCTACGACCTCGTCGAGGCCGGTGGGCGGTCGCTGGCCGAGCTCATCGAGCCGGTCGTCCGGATGGCCCGGACCGCGGTCGTCGTCACGCCCACGACCTGAGTCACGACGTCACGAACGTGGTGCGTCGGCGCCACGTTCTGAACCGTTCCTGAACACCGGTCCGCGATCCTCGCCCCGTGACCGGCGAGCATCTCGTTGGGGGGCGGTCTGGGGACGCGAAGCGGCGGCCGGGTCTCGGTCGCCGCTTCGCGCGGCTACCGCTCGCGATCATCGCCCTGATCTTCATCATCGGCGGCGCCGGCCTGCTGGCCATCCCGAACCTCCTCCCGGGCCCGGCCCCGGCGCCGCCACGCCAACCCCTGCTCGTCACCGCGAACCAGGCCGGCGGCGCGCGCCAGGCTCACGTCGGCTACCCCATCCCGATCACGGCCCATGCCCTCGGCGGCAGCGCGATCCGGGCGCTCGAGCTGTGGCACGGGGATCGCCGGATCGCCCAGAGCCTCTCCACGACCGACGCACCGGCGTTCCACGCCCGCTGGAGCTGGACCCCGCGCGAGCCGGGCGACGCCATCCTGATCGCCCGGGCGATCGATGTCACCGGGCGGGTCGCCCAGTCGAACCTCGTCCGCCTCCACGTCGCCGCCGATCCCCCGCCGATGGTCGATCTGCGCGAGATCACGGCGGCCGAGGGCGAAACCCTGGCCGGGATCGCCGGCCGCGCCGGGGCCGACCCGGTCGGTATCCGGCGTTGGAACGACGACCTCGATCCGCTGACTCCCCTGGCGGCCGGGACGGTCGTCCTGGTGCCGGTCCCGATCCCGGCGCCGCCGCCACCGGCCGACGACTTCGACGAGCTCGTCGAGCTCGCAGCCGATATCGAGGCCGTCTTCGCGCCACCGAACCTGACGACGACCGTCACCGGCTGCCTCGTCGACGTTGCCGTCAACGGTGGCTCGACCGAGGCGGACGGATTCGCCCTCTACCAGGCGGACCCGTCGTCGCTCGTCTTCGCCAACGTCAAGTCGACCGGCGCGACCGGCGGGACGAGCTATCAGACCGAGGCGGTCACGGGGACGTACGTCTTCAGCGCGTCGTCGTTCATCGGCACGGTAGAGGTCCAGTCCGATCCCGTGGTGGTGGAGATCCCGGAGGGCTGCGCCGGCAACGGCTGGACCGGCGAGGCGACGATCGTCGGCGGCAGGTTGCTCGTCGGCCAGGCGGTCGACCGGGCCTACCTCTACGCCTCGGTCGACAAGGGTCCCTGGGAGCGGGTCCCGGCGACGCCGGGGACGTTCATCGAGCCGGACCTCGGCGGCCTCGACGTCAGCCCGTACTTCACCCTCCCGCCCGGCGCCGAGGAGCTCCAGATCAACGCCTGGGGCTGGCAGGGCCCCAAGCTCGTCGACCTCGGCTCGGGCCACTGGGAGGTCGATCGCATCGGCAGCGCCAGCTTCGGCATGGGCACGACGCTCGACGGGCTCGTCAAGATCCCGGTCGTCGCCCGCCTGGACGACGGCCCGGCCGGCGACATGGCCCCGGTCGCCCACGTCGAGAACCCCGCCGACGCTCCGGCGGGAGCCGAGGCGCCGCAGCCGTCATTCGGCTCGAACGGGGAGACGGTGACCCTCTACCGCTCGAGCACCGTCGAGCGGCCGTACGACGACAACGACAAGCAGGCGATCAAGCGCGACTTCGGCTGGACCTCGTACGGCGCGGGCATCGACCACGTCGTCTGGCAGGTCCTGCCCTACCCCACGTCGACCACGCCCGACCTGGGGCCGCCCTTCCTCATCGACCAGGGGGTCGCCGGCATCGAGCAGGGCCAGCCGTTCGGCGAGTTCACGATCGACTTCCGGCCGTACTTCGGCGGCGTGCCCGACGTCGACAGCTACTGGGCCTCGAACGCGGCCTCGCAGACCGTCCAGCAGCTCATCGGCGGCCCGTACTTCCCGGGCGGCGGCGGGGCGGCCACGCCCAGCCCGACGAGCGCGCCCACGATCGTCCCGAAGCTGCCGGTGCCGGACCACTTCTACGTCCGGATCATCCCGATGAAGGGCCTGACGCCGGTCGGCCAGGCCTCCAACTACGTCCGCTTCGACGTCGTCGACAAGCCGCCGCCCGTGAAGTTCGCCCCGGGCCCGCCCGATTACACGAAGGCGTTCACGAGCCTCGGCTTCGGCCCGGTCGCCCCGATGGTCGGCGACGCCAGCTACGCCCGCTGTGTCCTCGTCGTCGACACCCCGAACCACGGCACGTACACGGCATTCTGGGGCCAGTACACCCCGAACAAGACGGTCATCTGCTACCAGCCGCCGGACGACGACGGCTGGAGCCCGTTCGACGTCTTCGAGTCGTTCGTCGAGTTCGTCAGCGATGTCTGGGACGCGATCGCAGACGGCTTCGCCTGGATCAAGCAGCAGGTCGTCTCCGCGATCGTGGCCCTCAGCCAGTGCGACGCCGTGGCGAGCGACTCGGTCTGCCAGGGCCTTGCCAGCGCGGCCGTGGACGCCCTCCTCATTTCGGCCGGCATCCCGCCCAGCATCCCGGACTTCGACGCGGCCGTCGAGGCCCTCAAGGGCGACCTCGCGACCGTCATCGTCGAGGAGGCGTATGGGGTCGTGCCCGGGATGGAGGCCGCCTGCACGGCCAGCGACGCGCTCGAGGTGGCCAGCTGCGAGGCCCTCGTCGAGGCGGCGATCGACAAGGCCGTCGGCTACGTCGAGCAGGTCCGGAGCGACGCGGCGGCCAAGAACGCCGGCGTCTTCGTGCCGCCCGGAGTCACGGTCGTCCCGCATCCCAAGGGCCAGTGGCAGCCGCCGCAGTTCCTCGTCACGGCGACGCGGACGACCGACCCGACCGTCCTCTACCCGGAAAACGGCTGTGGCGTCGCCGGCTCGTTGACGTCGACCCTCTACAACCACACCTGGATGAGCGTCGCCGACTACAAGCCGGTCCAGAAGTCCGGGACCGTCTCCGGCGTGCCGTTCACGAGCGAGGTCGCGCCCCTGAACCCGGAGCCCGGGAAGACGGCCCAGCGAACGATCTGGCTGACGAGCGGGGTCGAGTGGTTCGAGGACCACGGGGCGAAGGTCTGGTCGGGCTGGAACGAGGGTTCGAACGGGAACCACGCCTGGAAGCTCCTCATGCCCGGTGCCCAGCTCAAGTACAGCCTGTCCAGCCTCTGCTCCACGAGCAAGCCACAGGCCACGATCACGCTCTCCCAGGCGGGCTACAACCTGTGATCGGCGGGATGCCCCCGGGGATTGGCCGCCGGGCCGGGTCACCGCCCATGCGAAGGCCGGGCGTCGCGCTCGCCGCGACCCTCGTGATCGCCGTCGGCATGACAGGCCTGGTCGCCGCGGCCGGAGCCCAGCCGCCGACGATGGCCTGGCTCGACGCGCCGCTGCCCGGCAGCGTCCTCCCGGATGGCCCGGTCAAGGTCGTCGCCCACGCCGCGCACCCTTCCGGGATCGTCCGAGTCGAGCTCCTCGCCGACGGCGCCCTCGTCGAGGCTCGCGACGGCGGCGACACCCTGCCCGCGTTCCTCGCCGTGACCTTCGACTGGGCGCCGCCGGCGCCGGGACCGCACACCCTCGCCGTCCGGGCGATGTCGGCGGCCACGGGCTGGAGCGACGCGGCCGGGGCGGGGATCACGATCGACGCCGACCTCGTCGCACCCACCGACCGGCCGACCGAGACCGTGACGCCTGACGGGAGCCCAGGGCCGAGCTCGAGCCCCGGCCGCTCGACGAGCCCGTCGCCCACCGCCTCCGGCCCGTCGACGCCGGGCCCCACCACCGCGCCGGGGGGGAC
>JBFMEV010000047.1:0-22299 GCA_040752335.1 Chloroflexota bacterium | reverse complement strand
GGGGCGGGCTCCTGGGCGGGCTCCGGTGCCGGCTCCCGGGCGGGCCCCGGGAACGGCGTCGCGGCGAGTCCCGGGGCGGGCATCGAGGCCTCCTCGATCGCCGGCGCCGCCGCCCGGGCAGCCCGGCGCCGCGCCAGGACCCGGTTCCGGAGCTCGCGCGCGTACGTCGCGGTGCCGTGCACCGCGGTGAGCGCGGCGACCCCACCGACGAGCGCCAGGCCGAGCTGGTCGGCCGTGACGTTCGGTGCGAATGGCAGCGTCGAGGGCAGCCTGGCGTGAGCCGGGCCCATCGAATCCCAGAAGCGCGGCATCGTGCAGCCGATGCAGCCCTGACCGGCCTTGACGTTCCAGCTCGTGCCCGAGGCGTACTGGACCGTCGGGCAGTTGGCGAACGTCTCGGGCCCCTTGCAGCCCAGCTTGTACAGGCACCAGCCCTTCTGGGCGCCCTCGTCGCCCCAGGCCAGGACGAACTCGCCGAACTCGAAATGGGCACGTCGCTCGCACTGGTTGTGGATCAGCCCGCCGTAGGCGAAGTAGGGTCGGTGCCGGGAATCGGTCGGCGGCAGCTCGTCGAAGGTGAGGTAGTGGGCGATCGTCGCGGTCAGGTTCGCGACATTGACCGGGCAGCCCGGCAGGTTGATGAGGCGGGCGTTCGGGGCGACCTCGGCGACGCCGACTGCGCCGGTCGCGCCGCCGCCGGCCGCGGGAGCTCCGCCGTCGAAGGCGCACGCACCGACGGCGACCGTGGCGAGCGCGCCGTCGCAGACCTCACGGACGATGTCCCGGAGCGGCCGGCCGCCGATCGCGCAGGCCATGCCATCGTCGGCGGTCGGGATGGCGCCCTCGACCACCGCGATGTAGCCGTTCGGGTAGCGCTGGCCTGGGCTCGTCCGGGCAGCGGCGGCGGCCTCGCCCCAGCTCGACATGAGCGTTTCGTGGTACTCGACGGAGAGCAACTCCAGGAGCAGCTCGCTGACCGACGGTGCGGCGGCCGCGAGCATGGCCTCGGTATCGCCGCCGCAGGCCTGGCCGCGGAGCCAGATGACCGGCAGGCGCGGCGCCCGCTGGATCGCAGCCGTGATCCGGGGGGCGTAGCTGGCCGGGAGCGCCAGCGCCGCGGTCATCGCGGCGCCGAACTTGAGGAACGCTCGGCGTGACATGCCGCGCCGGACGAGCGCGGCGTAGAGACCGTCCTCCGGTCCGTTCATCGGCGTCGATTCACTCCCGGTCGCGCTCGTCCGTTGCCGCGACCGGGTCCGGTCCCAGCAGAACGGGGACCGCGTTCCGTGGATTGACTATGGCGGGAGCGGCCGCACGCGGGACGAGCCGGAGGGCCTCTTGGGGCCGAGCCGAAGGGCATCGATGTGGACGGCCCCCGGCCGGGCGGGGTCACACCGGGCGACGACGCTCAGGTCCGCCGGACGGAGCTGATGTTGTCGTTCCAGATCCCGAGGGACGACACGTTCTGGTTGCAGCAGAAGGTGTAGGGCGTGCCGCCGCCGTAGAACCAGTCCCAGTGGAACGATCCGGTCTCGCTGTTGAGGGCTCTGAACGAGCTGATCCGGTCGTTCCAGCCGATCCACGCCAGGACCGAGTAGTCCTGCGACATCACCATGGACGAGCCGCCATACCAGCTGTACTCGTAGACCTGGACGTAGCTCGTCGCGGCCAGGCTCAGCAGCCCGAGATTCAGCTCGAGCGCGGCGGACAGCTCGGCCGCCGTCTGGAAGCAGCGGATCCGCGGGAAGTCCAGATCGTGGCAGTGATGCTCGGCCACCGCGATGAGCGGGATCGGCCTGCCGGCCAGCTCGGCCGTGACCTGGACCGGCGGCTCCGCCGCCGACACCGTGGGTGCGGTGAGCAGGGCGACGACGAGCATGGGGACCAGGGCAGCGCGGCGAGGGAACATCGGTCTCACCCCCGGGACGGGTGGCAGAATGGGCGGATCGAACGTATGACCCGCGCGCGTGCCCTGCCAGTCGAGCATTCCCACCAGGACGAGTGGGGAAATCCCTCTCTGCCGTGGACCGGGCGCGTTCGCTCGATCCGCCGGCTCGCGGGCGGCCTGGCGGCCGGCACCGCCCTGGCGATCGCCGTGGCCTCGACTGCTGCGTCTCTGGTCGCCAGTCCCGACGCCGGAGTCGATATCGCCGCAGACGGTCAGGTCATCTTCGTCTCGCCGGCCGGATTCGCGTGGTCGGCCGGCATTCGAGCCGGGCAGGAGGCCGTGACGCTGCCCGATACGACCGCCGGCGGCTGGAAGCTCGAGACCCGAGCCGGGGACATGCTGATCTCGGCTGAAGCGGCCGCGGCGGTCGCCGTGCTCCGGGAGTCGGCGCCCCTTGCGGCCACGGCAACCCTGTTCGGCGTCCTCGCGGTGATCCTCCTGCGCGGCCATCGCGGATGGGTGGCTGTCGTGGCCTGCCTCAGCCTGGCCGCCGCGGTTCCGTCGCTCCAGCTCTCCGGCAACCTGTGGCTCTCGGGCCTCGGCATGGCCACGGCCACGATCGCCCCTGCGATGTGGCTGGCCTGGCGCCCGCGGCTGCCATTGGCCCTGAGCGTCGTCGCGAGCGCGGCGATCCTCGTCCTCATCGTGGCCTGGGTCGTCGCCCGAGCCGTGGCCCTGCCGCCCTACGACCGGCTCGAGAATGTCCGCGACGCGGTTGCCTTCTATGGACTGACGGCGGTGCTGCTGGCTTCGGTGGTGGCCCCGATCGTCGGAGGGCTTGGAGCTCCGGGCCGAGGCGTCCGATTGGGCGACGCGCTGCTGCTGGCGCTGGTCGGGGGCCTGACCCTCGGGCTGGTCGCCATCCTGTCGCCGGTCGTCGCCGGCGGCCTGGCGGTCGGAGCCGTCCTCGCCGTGCCCGCCTGGCGTCGCTGGGTTGCCGACCGGGCAGAGCGGACCCTCCTGGCCGACCTCCGCGAGCACGCCCAGCTCGAGGCGGCCGAGGCCGAGCGGGCCCACCTGGCGCGGGAACTCCACGATGTGCCGCTGCAGCAGCTGGCGGGAATCATCCGCCGCCTCGAGCTCCTGCCCGAAGCCCGAGCCGAGAGCGACGAGCTGCGGACCGTTGCCGAGCAGCTGCGGGGCCTCGCGACCGAGCTGCGCCCGCCGGTCCTTGACGATCTCGGGCTCGCCCCGGCTCTCGAGTTCCTGGCCGAGGCTGCCTCGACCGACGAGATCGATGTCGTCACCGAGGTGGAGGACCGAACGAGCCTGGATGCCGGTGGGCGGCCGCCGGCCGAGATCGAGCTGGCGATCTTCCGGATCGCCCAGGAGGCCGTGACCAATGCCCTCCAGCACGCCGGGGCCAGCGAGGTCCGACTCACCGGTGAGGTGACCGCCGACCGGGTGACTCTCGCCGTGACCGACGACGGACGGGGCCTGGACGACGCCGAGGTGCGGGCTGCCGGCCGGCGCGGCCGCCTCGGGCTCGCCTCGATGCGGCGACGGGCCGAGGCCATCGATGCCGAGCTCCAGATCGCCGGCTCCGACGAGGGCACCCGCGTCGCGATCCGGTGGGCGCGATGACCGTCCGGATCGGGATCGTCGAGGATCACCCGGTCGTGGTCGACGGCCTCCGGGCCGCCCTGAGCGCCGAGCAGGGCTTCGAGATCGCCGCCCGGGCCGGAACGATCCGCGACGCCGAGGTGCTCCTCACGAACGAGGGGCTGGACGTGATCCTGATGGACGTTCGCCTGCCCGACGGTAATGGGCTCGAGCTTCTCGAGCGGACCGACGGGGCCCGATCCGCCGCGGTGATCGTCCTCTCGTCGTTCGCCACGGCCCAGTACGTGGCGGCGGCGGTCCGGTTCGGCGCCATGGGTTTCCTTCTCAAGACCGCGCCCCTGGACGAGGTCGCCGCAGCCGTCCGGCGGGTCGCCGCCGGCGGCTCGGCCTTCTCGGCCGAGCAGCTCCGGGAGGGCCTGAAGGGCCCCGTCCGCCTCAGGCCACGCGAGCGCGACGTCGTTCGGCGCATCCTGGCCGGCCAGTCGAACGACGAGATCGCCGCCGGGCTCCGGACGTCGCGCAAGGCGGTGGAGCATGTCCTGTCGCGGCTCTTCGCCCGCTTCGACGTTGCGAACCGCCTCGAGCTCGGGCTGCGAGCCGAGCGCGAGGCGTGGCTCGATATCGAGCCCCGGTAGTCGCCGGCCGCCCCGTCAGCGCGCCGGAGCGACGGCGGTGGGTGCCGCGGCCGCCTCAATGTCGATCCAGCCCTCGCGCTCTGCCCGGATCGCGAGATCCACCCGGGACGCCACCCCCAACCGCTCGTACAGACGCGACAGCTGGGTCTCGACGGTCTTGCGCTCGGTCCGGAAGGCGGCCGCGATCTCCTCGTTCGTACGGGCGGCCATCACCAGCCGGACCAGCTCGCGCTCCCGGGGCGTCAGCCTGACGTAGCCGTTCGGACGGAGCTGCTCCGGGCTGAACGACGCGCGGCCCTCCGCCGCCCGCCGGATGGCCCCGATCAGCGACTCGGTCGGGGCGGTCTTGAGCAAGAAGGCATGAGCCCCGAACCGCACCGCGGCGGCGACGTACTGCCTCGCCGCGAACGACGACAGCACGATCACCGCGGGTCGGCGCCGGCCCATCGTCCGGGCCAGGAGCTCCAGGCCGTTGCCGTCCGGGAGCCGAACGTCGAGGAGCACGACGTCGATGTCGACCCGGTCCATGAGGACCGCCGCCCCGCCGAGGGTCGCAGCCCGAGCCACGATCTCGACGTCGCGCGCGGTCGCGAAGGCCGCCTCGAGCCCCCCGACGACGACAGGGTGATCATCGACGAGCCCGACCCGGATCTTCCCTGCCATGGCCACAGGCTGCGCCTCCGATCCCGATCGGACAAGACGGGGAATCCCCCCACCCCGGCGCGAAGATCCGACCGTGCGCCGGAGAGTCGAGGGAGGCGTACCTGCGCGAAGGCCCGCCTCCTGCCGTCATCGTTGCCCGACCCCACCGCGCTGCAATAGGGGTTATCCCCCACGCCTGCGTCGGCCCGTTGGTGCTTGCCGGGGCATTCCGCGCGGGCGTGTCCGATCGCCTCCACCGCGCGCCGCTCGACTGCCACTGCGACAGCGGGCGCCGCGGGCGGGTCGCGCCTAGACTCGGGCTCGACGACCCGAGGAGCCCGCCCGTGGAGGTGCCGCCGTGATCCAGGACCCCGGAGCCGCGGTCGCGGGTCCCCTGTCCCCGACCGAGCTAGAGCGCCTCGATGCCTGGTGGCGGGCGGCCAACTACCTGTCCGTCGGCCAGATCTACCTCCTCGACAACCCGCTCCTGCGGGAGCCGCTGCGGCCCGAGCACGTCAAGCCGCGCCTCCTGGGTCACTGGGGGACGACGCCCGGGATCAACCTCGTCTACGCCCACATGAACCGGGTCATCCGGAGCTGGGACCTGGATGCGATCTACGTCATCGGCCCGGGCCACGGCGGACCGGCCACCGTTGCCAACGCCTGGCTCGAGGGGACGTACACGGAACTCTATCCGAGCATCACCCGCGACCTGGAGGGCATGCGCCGGCTCTTCCGCCAGTTCTCGTTCCCGGGCGGGATCCCCAGCCACGTCGCGCCCGAGACGCCCGGCTCCATCCACGAGGGCGGCGAGCTGGGTTACGCCCTCTCGCACGCCTACGGCGCGGCGTTCGACAACCCCGATCTCGTCGTCTGCTGCGTCGTCGGCGACGGCGAGGCCGAGACCGGGCCGCTGGCCACGAGCTGGCACTCGAACAAGTTCCTGAACCCCGTCACGGACGGTGCCGTCCTGCCGATCCTCCACCTCAACGGCTACAAGATCGCCAACCCCACGGTCCTGGCCCGGATCCCGGAGGCCGAGCTCCGGTCGCTCCTCGAGGGCTACGGCCATCGCCCGTACTTCGTGACCGGCGACGATCCGGCGCTCGTCCACCAGCAGCTGGCGGCGACGCTGGACGCGGTCATCGAGGAGATCCACGGGATCCAGCGGGCCGCCCGCGGGGGCGGCTCAACCGCGCGCCCGGCCTGGCCGATGATCGTCCTCCGGACGCCCAAGGGCTGGACCGGCCCGAAGGAGATCGACGGGCTGCCGGTCGAGGGCACCTGGCGCTCGCACCAGGTCCCGATGGGCGAGGTCCGGACGAACGCCGCGAACCGCGCGGTCCTCGAGGACTGGCTGCGGAGCTACCGGCCGGACGAGCTCTTCGGCGCGGACGGGCGGCTCGTCCCCGAGCTCGCGGAGCTCCCGCCCCGGGCCCACCGCCGGATGAGCGCGAACCCCCACGCCAACGGCGGCCTCCTCCTCCGAGACCTCGCGATGCCGGACTTCCGCGACTACGCGGTGAGCGTGCCCGGACCCGGCGCCACGGACAGCGAGGCCACCCGCGTGCTGGGCGTATTCCTGCGCGACGTCATGACGGCCAACCGCGAGAACTTCCGGGTCTTCGGGCCGGACGAGACGGCGTCCAACCGGCTCGGGGCCCTCTTCGAGGCCACGGGCAAGACCTGGCTCGCCGAGGTCCTCCCGACCGACGAGGGCCTGGCCCCCGACGGCCGCGTCATGGAGGTCCTCTCCGAGCACCAGTGCCAGGGCTGGCTGGAGGGCTACCTCCTGACCGGCCGGCACGGCCTCTTCAACTGCTACGAGGCCTTCATCCACATCGTCGATTCGATGTTCAACCAGCACGCCAAGTGGCTCAAGGTGACCGCCGACATCCCCTGGCGACGCCCGATCGCCTCGCTGAACTACGTCCTGAGCTCGCTCGTCTGGCGCCAGGACCACAACGGCTTCAGCCACCAGGACCCGGGCTTCATCGACCACGTCGTGAACAAGAAGGCCGAGCACATCCGGGTCTACCTGCCACCCGACGCGAACACCCTCCTGTCGGTGGGTGACCACTGCCTCCGGAGCCGCAACTACGTCAACGTCATCGTCGCCGGCAAGCAGGCGGCGCCAAACTGGCTGTCGATGGACCAGGCCATCCTCCACTGCTCGCGCGGCATCGGGATCTGGGACTTCGCCAGCAACGACGAGGGCGGCGACCCCGACGTCGTGATGGCCTGCGCCGGCGACATCCCGACGCTCGAGACGCTGGCCGCGGTCGACATCCTCCGGCGCGAGCTGCCCGGCCTCAAGGTCCGGGTCGTGAACGTCGTCGACCTCATGCGCCTCCAGCCCGAGTCGGAGCATCCCCACGGGCTGTCCGATCGGGAGTTCGACTCGCTCTTCACCGAGGACCGGCCGATCGTCTTCGCCTATCACGGCTACCCCTGGCTCATCCACCGCCTGACCTATCGGCGGACGAACCACCCCAACCTCCACGTCCGTGGCTACAAGGAGGAGGGCACGACGACGACGCCGTTCGACATGGTCATGCTCAACGACCTCGATCGGTTCCACCTCGTCATCGACGTCATCGACCGGGTGCCGGGCATCGCCGACCGGGCCTCGCACCTGCGCCAGCGGATGGTCGACAAGCGCCACGAGTGCCGGGCGTATACGCGCCTCGAGGGCGAAGACGCGGCCGAGGTCCGCGACTGGCGCTGGCCGGCGCCGAGCGCGTGAGCGCCGCGGTCCCGGAGCACGCGATCGATCGCCGGATCCTCGTCGTCAACGCCGGGTCGAGCAGCCTGAAGCTGCGGGTCCTCGACGCCGGCGACACCATCGTGGCCTCGGCCGACCTGGCGGCGTCGCGGGGTGCCGCGGATGGGCAGGCCATCGGCGCCGCGATCCGGGGCCTCGGTCCCGTTGCCGCCGTCGGGCACCGGATCGTCCATGGCGGGACCCGCTACGGCGGGCCCGTCCGCCTGGATGCTGCCGTCGAGACCCACCTGCGGGCGTTCATCGATCTCGCTCCGCTGCACCAGCCCAAGTCGCTCGCGGCCCTGGCAGCGGTCCAGTCGGTCCTGCCGGACGTCCCCGCCGTCGCCTGCTTCGACACCGCCTTCCACGCTGCGATGCCGGCCGCCGCCACGACCTACGCGATCCCGCCCGAGTGGCGCAAGCGGTGGGCGCTCCGCAAGTACGGCTTCCACGGGCTCTCCCATGCGTACGCCTCGCGGCGCGCGGCGGAGATGGTCGGCCGGCCCGTCGATGACCTCCGGATCGTGACCTGCCATCTCGGGGCCGGGGCGTCGCTGGCGGCGATCCGCGAGGGACGCTCGGTCGACACCACGATGGGCTTCACGCCTCTCGACGGCCTGGTCATGGCGACCCGCTCCGGCAGCATCGACCCGGGCCTCGTGCTGTGGCTGTCGACGCACGCCGGCATGCCGGTGGAGGAGCTCGCGGCCACGCTCGAGCATCGTTCCGGCCTGCTGGGCCTGGCCGGGACCGCCGACATGCGGGCGATCCTCGACGCAGAGGCGGCGGGCGACGAGGGCGCCACGCTCGCGGTCGCGGTGTACCTCCATCGGCTGCGGGCCTCGATCGCGGCCATGGTCGCCGCGCTCGGGGGCCTCGACGTCCTCGTCTTCACCGGTGGCGTCGGCGAGCACGCGCCATCGATCCGTGGCCGGGCGACGACCGGCCTCGCGTTCCTTGGCCTTGGGATCCATGCCGGCGCCAACGCCGCCGCCGTCGGCGATACCGACATCGGCGCGCCCGGGGCGGCTGTCCGGACGCTCGTCATCGAGGCCCGCGAGGACCTCGAGATCGCCCGCCAGGTGCGGAGCGTCCTGGGCTGACCGGCGGCGACCTGAGCGGTCCTGCAACCGCGGCTCTGTCGCGCGCGTCTGCGGTTCAGCGGGCCGAGCATGTTCGGTGCCCGTCAGCCAAGGGAGCCTCCGATGTCAACCCCCTCGACCACCATCGAGATCCCGGTCCCCGGACCGCGCGTCCGCTGGGCGGCGATCGGGATCGCGACCGGCCTGCTCGTCGCGATCATCGCCAGCCCGGCGTTCATCACGCGCCCCATCCTCGCCACGGACCCGGCCACGCCGGCCGAGCACACGATCAGCGTCAGCGGGACCGGTCGGGTCGTTCTGGTCCCCGACATGGCCGATCTCCGGCTCGGCGTCACGACCACCGCGAAGACCGTCAAGGAGGCGCGCGACGCGAACGCGGCCTCGATGACCGCGGTCATTGCAGCCCTCAAGGCCCTCGACATCGCCGACCGCGACATCCAGACGACGACGCTGGCCCTGTCGCCGGTCTATGACTACTCGAAGAGCACCAACCCGCCGCCCCTGACGGGCTACACCCTCACCAATACCGTCGCGGTCACGATCCGCGACCTCGACATCGCCGCAGAGGCAGTCGACGGCGCCCTCGCGGCGGGGGCAACCACCCTCGACAGCATCACCTTCCGAGTCTTCGATCAGACCCGCGCGGAGCGCGACGCCCGCGAGGCCGCGATGGCCCAGGCGAAGGCCAAGGCCCAGACCCTGGCGAGCGCGGCCGGCGTCTCGATCGAGGGCGTTGCGTCGATCGGCGAGACGATCGCCCCGATCCCGTACCCGATCTACTACGGCGACCTGGCCGGCGCTGCGCTGCGGGACACCCAGACCCCGATCCTGGCGGGCACGAACGAGGTCTCCGTCACGGTCGCGGTCGTCTACCTGATCGGCTGAGCGGCCCGCGTCCTTCGCGTTCGCGCGAGGCCGCCGGCCCGGCCGGCGGCCTCAGCCGTCCCGCCCGAGGACCTTCTTTGCCTGCTCGAACTGCTCCTCGCTGATCTCGCCGCGGGCGAATCGCTCGCGGAGGATGTCCGTCGGGCTGGGCCGGGACGGGTCCCCCGACCAGCCGCGCGGGGCACGATCGCTTCGAGTCATGGTGTTGACGCCCCACACGACGAGGACGACCAGGGCGATCAGCAAGAGCAGCCCCCCGATCATCAACAGCCCGTCTCCCGGGCCGAACCAGTGGTACCGCATCTGGACCTTCAGCTCCTGCCCGTATCGGCCCGCGGGGCGGGCCCGGGCCATCGACCTCGATCGTACGCGGCGGGATGAGAGGATCCTGAGAAGGCACCGTGGGTGCCCACGGCAAGGTCTCGGGGATGGACCTACCGGCCGAGCGCCCGCACTTACCGGCCGAGCGCCCGCTCCATCCGCCGATCGGGCACGAACCAGATCGCGGCCACGCCGACGTAGATGGCGACGGCGAGGTAGGGCGCGATGAGGGCGATCGGCATCGCCACCAGGTAGGCCACGATCGAGAGCTTGCCCTTCCGATCGCTGCCGATCGCGGCCGCCAGGCTCTCGGCCTGGCCCGGCGCGGCGATGAGGGCCCGGACGAGGATGAAGTAGGCGATCGCGGCCATGACCAGCGGCACGCCGTAGAGCGCGGTCGGGGTCGCCGCGAAGCCGTTCTGGCCCATCCACGCGGTCCCGAATGGCACGAGCGACAGCCAGAAGAGGAGGTGCAGGTTCGCCCAGAGGACCCGGCCGTCCACGACCTTCGCGGCCTGGATCAGGTGATGGTGGTTGCTCCAGTAGATCCCCAGGAAGACGAAGCTCAGGACATAGCTCAGGAGGACGGGGGCGAGCCCCGGCAGGGCGTCGAGCGTCGCCGTCTCGGGCACATGGAGCTCGAGGACCATGATCGTGATGAGGATGGCGATCACGCCGTCGCTGAACGCCTCGAGCCGGCCCTTGGTCACGCGGTCCCTCCCAGGCGCGTGATGGTAGCGGACCGCGTCGCCCTGCCCGGCCAACCGGGCCGGAATCCTTGGGCTCCCGCAGGCCGGCACCGACCTCGACATGATGACTCGTTCATGTGCGAAACTGCGCGGACCATGACCGTGCCGCTCTACCAGGCGAAGGCAGAGTTCTTCCGTACGCTCGGCCATCCGGCTCGGATCCGGATCCTGGAGCTTCTGTCCGACCACGAGATGGCCGTCCACGAGCTGCTCGACGAGATCGAGATCGAGCCGAGCAACCTGAGCCAGCAGCTGGCCGTTCTCCGCCGGGCGGGCCTTGTGGCCCAACGCCGGCAGGGCGGCGAGGTGCGCTACTCGATCAGCCTCGCGGAGGTCCGCGACCTCCTCCTCGCCGCCCGCCGGATCCTCCTGGGACTGATCGAGGATCGCGATCGGCTCAAGGCCGAGCTGGCCGGCGAGGCGGCGCTCGATCCGACCGTCGCTGCTCGATGAACGACGGGACCGACGCCGACGCGTCAGCAGCTCGGGCGGCGAGGTGAGCGCCGTCGCCGGCGCCGTCGCGGGGCCGTTACCGGCCGCGATCGCGACCCTCCTCGTCCTGGCGACGCTCGCTGCGGGCGCGCCCCGGTCGCGGGCCAATCCTCGCGAGCTGGGCTACGCCCTCGCCGCCCTCGGGTCGGCCGGGCTCCTCGGCCTCGGCGTGGCCATCCTGGCGACGGGAACCGTCGTCACCGCGAGCGTCGGCCAGGTCCTCGACTTCCCGCTCGTACGGGTCCGGTACGACGCGCTGGCGGCGATCTTCCTCGTCGCCCTCGGAGCGGGCGGGCTGGCGAGCTCGGTCTACGCGATCGGCTCCACGGGCCACGGCCCGGGCTTCGATCGGACGGCGGCGGCCTATCCGGTCTTCCTCGGCAGCCTGGCCCTCGTCTTCGGCAGCAGCGATGCCTTTGCCTTCCTCGTGGCCTGGGAGCTGATGGCCCTGAGCTCGGCGGCGCTCGTCGTCGGCTCGCGGCCGACGAACGACAGCGCTCGCGCTGGCTACCTGTACTTCGCCCTCACCCACCTCGCCACGGCTGCCCTCGTCGTCGCGTTCGCGGTCCTCGCCTCGGCCGCGGGCACGACCTCGATCGAGGCCTTCGGCGAGGCGGCGGCGGATCTCGCGCCGGAGGCCCGCGGATTCGTCTTCGCGCTGCTCCTGCTCGGCTTCGGAACGAAGGCCGGGGCGATCCCTCTCCACGTCTGGCTGCCGCTGGCACACCCGGTCGCCCCGTCGCACGTCTCGGGACTCATGTCGGGCGTCATGATCAAGGCCGGCATCTACGGGCTCGTGCGCTTCGGGCTGGAGATCCTTGGGCCCGGCCCGGAGTGGTGGGGCCTCGCCGTCCTGGCGATCGGCGCCGCATCCGCGGTGCTCGGTGTCCTCTACGCCCTCATGGAGCACGACCTGAAGCGGCTCCTGGCGTTCCACAGCATCGAGAACATCGGAATCATCCTGCTCGGGCTCGGCCTGGCCATGCTGGCCGTCGCGGGCGGAGCCGTGACCCTGGCCCGGGTGGCCCTCGTCGCCGCGCTGTTCCACACCCTCAACCATGCCCTCTTCAAGTCAGTCCTCTTCCTCGCCGCGGGCTCGGTCCAGCAGGCCGCCGGCTCCCGAGACCTCAACGCCCTGGGCGGGCTCGCCCGGGCAATGCCGTTGACCGCGATCGCCTTCGCGATCGGGGCCGCTGCGATCAGCGGGCTGCCGCCCCTCAATGGCTTCGCAAGCGAGTGGCTGACATTCCAGGGCCTGATCGGGGCGGGCGGCGAGGCGAGCCTCTCGCTGGTTGCCCGGTCGGCGGCTCTCGTCGCCGTCGGGGCTCTCGGGCTGACCACGGCGCTCGCCGTGGCCTGTTTCGTCAAGGCAACCGGGATCGGCTTCCTTGCGCTGCCCCGGAGCGCTGGCGCGGCGGCAGCCCGTGAGACCTCCCGGGCGATGGGCGTCCCGATGGCCGCGCTCGCCGCCGCCTGCGTCGCGGTCGGCATCGCGGCGGGTCCGATCGGCGGGGTCATCGGGACCGTCGCGGACGGCCTCCTCGGCCAGGTGCCGTCGAGCGCGCGACCCGCTGAGCTCACGGGGCTCGACACCCCGGTCACCGGCCTCGATGCCGCCTACGGCGCCGCGCCCCTGGCAGTCCTCCTGGGGCTCCTGGCGCTGGTCGCCTGGATCGCGAGCGTGCGCTCGAGGGCGACGCGCCGGACCTCGACCTGGACGTGCGGGGTCGATCCGGAGCCGGCCTTCCAGTACACCGCCACGAGCTACGCGAAGCTGATCCGGCTGTACTTCGGACCCATCCTCCGGCCGGCCCGCGAAGTCAGCGTCGAGCTCCATCCCGGGACGCCCTTCCCGCGGACCGTCCGGTACCGCGGCGAGGTCAGCCACGTCATCGACGAGCGCGTCTACCGGCCCGTCCACCGCGCGGCGGTCGGTGCCGCCGAGCTCGTCCGGCGGCTCCAGTCGGGGAGCCTCCAGCTCTACCTTGCCTATGCCGTCACGGCACTCGTCGTGCTCCTCCTCCTGGCCCGCCGATGACCGACCCGACACTCGCCACGCGGCTCATCGTCGGCCTGGCCCAGGTGGCCCTGACCCTGCTCGTGGCGCCGCTCCTGTTCGGCATCACGAGACGGGTCAAGGCCCGCCTCCAGTATCGCCGCGGACCGGGGCTCCTCCAGCCCTACCGAGACCTCCGCAAGTGGTGGGCCAAGGAGTCGGTCGAGAGCGAGGCCGCCGGCCCGGTCTCGCGGATTGCCCCGGCCATCGTCCTCGCCGCCACGCTCGGCGCGACGCTCTACGTCCCGGTCGTCGCGACCTGGCCGCCCCTCGACGGCTGGGGCGACCTCGTCGTCGTCGTCGGGCTGATGGCCCTGGCCCGGTTCGCCCTGGCCCTTGGCGCCCTCGACGCCGGGGGCGCCTTCGGCGGGATGGGCAGCAGCCGCGAGGTCGCGATCGCGACGCTCGCCGAGCCGGCGCTTCTCCTCGCCCTGGCCGGGGCGGCGGTGGCGGCCGGCTCGACCGACCTCGGCGCGATCGCCGCGGAAGGGACAGCCGCGGGGACCGGCTGGTACACGCCGGCCCTTCTCCTCGCCGGGGCAGCGTTCGCGATCGTCGCCGTCGCGGAGACCGGCCACGAGCCGGTCGACAACCCGGACACCCACCTCGAGCTGACGATGATCCACGAGGGCATGCTCCTCGAGGCAGGCGGGCCACGGCTGGCTGTGTTCACCTACGCCGCCGAGCTGAAGCTGGTCCTCGTGGCAGGGTTGTTCATCGCCGCCTTCCTGCCGGCCGGAATGGTGATCGTGCTCACGCCGCTGTCGTTCTTGGTCGCCATCGGGGTCGCGCTCGGGAAGCTGATCGTGGCGGCCATCGTCCTCGGCGTCCTCGACGCGAGCGTTGCCAAGCTCCGGATCCTCGCTCTGCCGAGCCTCCTCGCGACGGCTTCGATCGTGGCCGCCATCGGGCTCGCCACCCGGCTCTGGCTGCCGGCATGAGTCTCGATCCCCGGTTTGCAGCCGAGCTCGTCGATGCCTGTGCGGTGGTGATCGTCCTGGTCGGCGTCGGACTGGCCTCGACCCGCTCGATCGGGCGCTCGATCTGGCTCGTGGCGATGCAATCGAGCCTGACCGGCGTCGCCGCGGTGGGCGTCGGCGTCGCGACCGGCGCCGATCACCTCGTGGCGGGCGGATTGCTGGCCATCGGCGTCAAGGGCATCGTGGTCCCGCTCGTGCTCGGTTCGATCCTCCGTCGTTCCGCCGTCCGCCGCGAGCGGCACCCGATCCTGGGACCACGGGCCTCCCTCCTCGCCGCCGTGGCGATCGTCTTCGCCGCCAGCGCGGCGACCGACGGGGCACTCGTCGACTCGAGCGTGGCCGCCGTCCGGGTCGTACCGGCGGCGATCGCCGAGGTCCTGACCGGCCTCCTCATCGTGATGACCCGGCGAAAGGCGCTGTCGCTCGTCGTGGGCCTCCTCGTCTTCGAGAACGGGATCGCCCTGACCGCCTTCTCGCTGACCTACGGCATGCCTCTCGTGGTCGAGCTCGGCGTGCTGTTCGATCTCCTCATCGCCGTCGTCGTCGCCTGGGTCTACGCCCGGCGGATGCTCGACGTCCTTGGCTCCACCTCGACCGATCGGCTCAGGAGCCTGCGGGGATGATCGAGCTCCTCGTCCTCGCCACCATCGGCCTGCCGGTCCTCGCCGGTTGCGCCGCCTGGTTCTCCGCGGCGGGGCGAGCCAGGCAGGTGTCGCTCTCGGCGCTCTGGGTCGCCGTGGGAACCGGGTCCGTCCTGGCAGGACTCGTGTTCGCTGGCCGGCCGGCGCGCGCCTTCGACGGGCTCATCGTCGTCGATGCCCTGGGAGCGTACGTGCTCGTGCTCGTGCTCGCGGTGGCGGCGATCGCGGGCGCCGGTTCGCCCTCGCACCTCCGGACCGCCGTTGCTGACGGGACGCTGCGGCCGCACGACGCCGGGCGCTATTACGCCCTCTTCCTGTGGTTCGCGGCCGGTCTCGCCGCGATCCCGCTGCTGGACAATCTCGGGCTCGTCTGGGTCGGCATCGAGGCGACCACCATCGTGTCCGCACTGCTGGTGGGATTCGCCCGGACACCGGCGGCCATCGAGGCGGCCTGGAAGTACCTGATCCTGGGCTCGATCGGGATCGGCTTCGCCCTGCTGGGCACGCTCCTCGTGTACGCCTCGTCGGTCGGCGTCCTCGGCGCTTCGAGCGACGCTCTCGCCTGGACCCGGCTCGTGGAGATCGCCCCGCGCCTGGATCCCGGCCTGGCGCGCCTGGGGTTCCTGTTCGTCCTCGCCGGCTACGGCACCAAGGCCGGCCTCGTGCCCTTCCACACCTGGCTGCCCGATGCCCACAGCCAGGCCCCCAGCCCGATCTCGGCCCTCCTGTCGGGGGCGGCGCTGGCCGTCGCCCTCTACGCGCTGGCCCGCTTCCACCTGGTGACCACCGGGGCGCTCGGCCCGGAGTTCTCCTCCACCCTTCTCGTCGTCTTCGGGCTGGCCAGCCTCGCCGTCGCCCTGCCGTTCATCGTGGCCCAGGGCGACCTGAAGCGCCTGCTGGCCTATTCCTCGATCGAGCACCTCGGACTGGCGACGCTGGCTCTCGGCTTCGGCGGGCACCTCGCCCTCCTCGGGCTGAGCGTGCACCTGGCCAGCCATGGCCTTGCCAAGGCGACGGCCTTCCTGGCCGCCGGCCGCCTCGTCGCCGAGCGCCGCAGCCGGCGGATCGGACGCCTCGGCGGCGCGCTGGTCCGATCGCCGGCCGACGGCCGGGCGCTCGCCGTTGGCGCGCTGGTGCTCGCCGGGCTGCCGCCATCCGGCATCTTCGTCGGGGAGCTGGCGATCCTGATCGGCGGCTTTCAGGCAGGCTGGGGCCTCGCGGCCACCGCGGCTGCCGCGATCCTCGCGCTGGCCGTGGCCGGGCTCCTCTTCCACGTCGTCCGCATCGCGGTGGCGCCTGCGGGACGACCGGATCCCGAGCGGGCGCCCGACGCGGAAGCACGGCCGGACGCGGTCGCACCCCCGCATGGGATCGGGCTCCGAGCCATCGTCCTCGGCCTGCCGCTGACCGTCGTGGTGGTTGCCGGCCTGTGGACCCCAGCGCCGATCGCGGCGGCCCTGGAGCAGGTCGTCCGGATCCTGGGCGGCGGTCATGGCTGAGCGAGGCCCGACGGCCGGCCGGGCCCGGGCGTCTGAAGCCGTCGAGGTCGTCGAGGTCATCGACGCGGTCCGGCCTGTCCCGGCCGAGGCGCTCGGCGAGCGAGTGGCGGACCTCGTCGCGTCGGGGGGCCGCTACGTCATGCTCGTCGGGCTGGACGAGCGATCCGTCGGCGGCCAGGGCCTCGCCGTGGAGGCGGTGGTCCAGGGCGCCGGCGGCGAGCTCGTGCGACTGCGCTCCGGGCTGGCGCTCGAGGAGCCGGGCTATCCGTCGATCAGCCCGCTCGTGCCGGCCGCCCACTGGGACGAACGCGAGCTGAAGGACCTGCTGGGGATCATCCCGGCCGGCCACCCCGACCCCAGACGGCTCGTCCTTCACGAACGCTGGCCGAGGGGCTACCACCCGCTCCGCAAGGAGGTCGCGGCCAGTGCCCGGCCGCCAGACGCGGAGCGGCACTTCGTCCCCTTCGAGGTCCACGGGGAGGGCGTCTACCAGCTGCCTGTCGGGCCGATCCACGCCGGCGTCATCGAGCCAGGGCACTTCCGCTTCTCGGCGATCGGCGAGCGAGTTCTCCATCTCGACGCCCGCCTCTTCTACGTCCACCGGGGGCTCGAGAAGCTCATCGAGGGGCGGACGTTCGGGGCGGCCCTGGCGGTCGTGGAACGGGCCTGCGGGGTGTGCACGGTGACCCACGCCCTGGCCTTCTCGCAGGCGGTCGAGTCGCTGACCGGGATCGTGGTCCCGCCCCGGGCGCGCTGGGCACGAGTGCTCCTCGCGGAGCTCGAGCGCCTCTACAACCACGTCGGCGATCTCGGCAACATCTGCGCCGGGATCGGCTTCCAGCCGGCGGTGGCGCGCCTCGGCTGGCTCAAGGAGCGACTTCTGCGGCTCAACGACGCCCTGGCCGGCCATCGCTACCTGACCGGTGTCGTGGCGCCCGGCGGACTGGCGTTCGATCTGGATCCCGAGGGGCTCGCGGCCCTGCCGAGGACACTGGACGCCATCGCCGTGGAGCTCGCCGCGGCGGTTCGCTCGATCGTCCGCTCCGACGGCGCGATGAGCCGGTTTCACGGGACCGGCGTCGTGAGCGCGGAGACGGCTGCGTCCCTCGGCGCCCTCGGCGTTGCGGCACGCGCCAGCGGTATCGGGGCGGATCTTCGCAGCGACCGGCCATACGCCGCCTACGACGAGCTGGAGATCGAGGTCGTCACCGCCGCGACGGGCGACGTTGCGGCGCGCTTCCACGTCCGGGCGCAGGAGGCCAGCGCTTCGATCCGGCTCGTTCGCGAGGCACTCCGACGGCTGCCCGAGGGCCCCGTGGCGGCGCCCCCGGGCGATCCACCCTCACCGGGCCGCTCCGCGCTCGGGGCGGCCGAGGGGCCGCGCGGGGCCTCCTGGGTCTGGCTGCGGGCCGGTCAGGGCGGGACGGTCGACCGGCTCCGCCTGCGGTCGGCCTCGTTCGCCAACTGGCCCGTGGTGGCCGCGGCGACGCCGGGCAACCTCGTGCCCGACTTCCCGCTCATCAACAAGAGCTTCGAGCTCTGCTATGCCTGCACGGACCGCTGACGATGCCGCTTGACGTCCTCGACCGCCTCCTCCGGCCGCTCCGAGGGCGGCCTCTCACGAGTCGCTACCCGGATGCGCCGCCGGTGCTGGTGGCGGCCACGCGAGGGCTGCCGGAGCTCGATGCCAGCCGCTGCGATGCGAGCGGGTCGTGCGTCGAGGCCTGTCCGACCGGCGCGATCCGGCTGGTCGCGCGGACCTGGTCGCTCGACGCCGGGGCGTGCATCTTCTGCGGCGCCTGCGCGCGGGCCTGCCCGCGCGCCGCGATCCGGCTCGGCCGGGCGATCGAGCTCGCCGTGCGCGATCGAACCGACCTGGTGGTCACGGTGCCGCTGGAGCCCGACCGATGACCGGCGATCGTCTCGAAGTCAGCACCCCTCTTCCCGGAACCCCCGACCTCACGCCTGCCGGCGAGCTCACGGCGGCGCGGCGGTTGCGGCGGGAGATCGGGCGGACCCTCGGCCGCTCGCTCCACGTCCGGCACCTCGACACCGGCTCGTGCAACGGCTGCGACTGGGAGATCGCCGCGCTGCTGAACCCGTACCACGACGTCCAGCGCCTCGGGATCGACTTCGTCGCGTCGCCCCGCCATGCCGATCTCCTCCTCGTGACCGGGGTCATGACCCGGAACCTCGAGGCCGCCGCCCGGCGGACGTACGAGGCCATGCCCGAGCCCCGCCTCGTCGTCGCCGTCGGCGCCTGCGCGATCAGCGGAGGGGTCTTCGCCAGCACGTATGCCGGCCGCGACGGCATCGCCGACGTGCTGCCGGTGGACGTGCTCGTGCCCGGCTGCCCGCCCCGACCGGAGGCGCTGATCCAGGGCCTGCTCGTGGCCGTCGGCCGGATGACGCCGTTCCGCCCGGGCGGGAACCGATCCGAGGGGGGCGGCCGGACCACCTGACAGGACGATCGATCCATCACGCGCAACCTGGGCGTGCGCCGCCGCTGGACCGCCGCCACCATGGCCTGATGCGACCGACCCTGCGCCTCCTCGAGCCCGAGCTGGTCGGAAGGATCGTCGAGGAGGCCCTGCGCGTCCTCGCGACGTCGGGGATGGAGATCCGTGGCCCCGAGCTTCGGCGGCGCCTCCTCGAGCACGGACTGCCCCTCGACGCAGCCGGCGAGCGGATCCTCTTCCCGCGCGACGTCGTGGAGCGGGCGATCGCCAACGCGCCCCGCTCCTTCGTCCTCTACGACCGCGATGGTGAGCCCCACGCCGACCTGGGCGGCGATCGCGTCCATTTCGTGCCCGGCTCGTCCGGGCTGAAGGTCGCCGACCACCGGACCGGCGAGGTCCGCCTGGCCGCGACCGCCGACTTCGTGGAGTACGTCCGGCTCGCCGACGGCCTCCGGAACATCGCCTACCTGGCGACGGCGTTCTCGACGAACGACGACATCGAGGTCGCCGTCGCCGACGCCTGGCGGCTCCTCCTGGTCCTCACGAACTCCAAGCGGCCGGTCGTCTCGGGCGCCTTCACCGAGCATGGCGTCGAGCGGATGGTCGAGATGCTGCAGCTCTTCCGGCGCGACCGGGCCGACCTCATCGCCCGCCCGATGTCGATCTTCACGATCACCGCCTCGGGCAACTTCCGGTACAGCGAGGACTCCTGCCAGAACCTCATCGACTGCGTCGAGGCGGGCATCCCGGTCGAGATCGTGCCGGTCACGCTGGAGGGCCTGATCGCCCCGGTGACGACCGTGGGGGCGACCGTCTTCCACGCGATCGATGTCCTGGCCGGGGTCACGATGGCCCAACTCATCCGGCCCGGGACGCCCGTCCTCTTCGGCGGGGCACCGGCGACGTTCCACATGAAGATCGCCTCGTCGCCGATGGCCGCGATCGAGGCCCTCCAGCTCGACGTCGCCTACGTCGAGGTGGCCAGGCACCTCGGCCTGCCGACCCAGTCGTACATGGCCCTGTCCGACGCCAAGCTCCTTGATGCCCAGGCCGGGGCCGAGACATTCGCCAGCGCGCTGCTGGCGGCCCTGGCCGGGGTCAACAGCGTGTCGGGCCCCGGGATGCTCGACTTCCTGCTCGTCTTCAGCCTCCCGAAGCTCGTCTTCGATGACGAGGTCTGCGGCCAGGTCCTGCACTTCATCCGGGACGTCCACCCGGTCGACGACCTGCCGGTCGACGGGCTCCTCGCCCAGCTCCGGGCCGACCAGCACCTGATCATGGCCGAGCACACCTCCACCCACTGGCCGTCTGAGCTCTACCTGCCCGGCCGGATCTGGGAGCGCGACAACCGCGAGAACTGGGTCAAAGCCGGCGGCCTGGACACCGCGGCCCGGGCGACGGCCGAGGTCGATCGCCGCCTGGCCGCCTACGAGCCGGTCGAGACGGACCGGCTCGCCGTCGCCGAGCTGGAGCGGATCATCCGGAGTGGCCTCCGCGACCAGGTCGGGCTCCCGTTCGTGCCGCCCGCGTCCGCGCCGGTGGCCCTCGCCGAGGCTGGCGACGCGCGCCGCCGCAACCGGCGCCGCGGGGGCTGAGAATCCCGAAGTCGCGACGACGATCCCGTAACCGCGGCCTGCCGTGCGCCGTCACAGGGGCATGAGTCGACTGCCCGCGGTCCTGGCGTCCATCCTTCTCGTTTCGGCCTGCACCAACGCCGGCGCGCCGACCCCCGAGCCTACGTCCGGCCCGCCGGCCACGCCGGGGGCCACTGCGACCCCCACGGTCGCGCCGACCGCCTCGATGCCGCCAGCCGGCACGGTCGAGCTCGCCCGGTCGGACTTGGCCCGGGCGGTTGTGGACCCGGCCAGAGCTGCGGTTGCAGCCGATGCCGTCAAGGCCTTCGGGCTCGACCTGTACGCTCGAATTGCGGCCGAGCCCGGCAACATCATGATCTCGCCCGCGAGCGTGGCGATCGCCCTGTCGATGGCCCGGACCGGCGCCCGTGGTGCCACGGCCGACGAGATGGACACCGTCCTCCGCGGCCTCGGCTCGGATGAGCTGGCGGATGCCGCGAGCGCCCTCGACGCGGCTCTCGCCGCGCGGACCGGCTCCTACCCTGACATGACCGGCGAGGAGCACGAGGTCGTGCTCAGCATCGCGAACGCCACGTTTGCTCAGCACGACATGCCGATGGAGGCGGCCTTCCTCGACGCGATGGCCACCCGCTATGGAGCGGGGGCTTGGCTCGTGGACTTCGCGGCAGACCCGGAGGCGGCGCGCCTCGCGATCAACGCCTGGGTCGCCGACCAGACCGAGGACCGGATCCCGTCGATCCTCAATCCGGGGGACGTCACCGAGGACTGGCGGCTCGCCCTCGCCAACGCGATCTATCTCAAGGCTGCCTGGCAGACCCCGTTCCTCGAGGACCTGACCGCCTTGGGCGACTTCCGGCTCGCCAGCGGGGCGACGATCTCCGTCCCGACGATGCGCGGCCTCATCGATGCGTCGTACGGCTCGGGCGACGGCTGGGCGGCCGTCGAGCTGCCGTATGTCGGTCGCCAGCTGGCGATGCTTATCGTCGTCCCCGACGACCTCGAGAGCTTCGAGAGCGACCTCGACGCTGATCGCCTCGCCTCGATCGTCGCGAGCCTGGAGCCGGGGCGGGTGGAGCTCTGGCTGCCGCGCTTCGACATCGAGTCGCGGGCCGACCTCGCCGAGCTCCTCGCGGCGCTCGGCATGCCGACGGCCTTCGCGGGCGAGGCCGACTTCTCGGGCATCACCTCCGCCATGGCGCTGACAATCGCGAGCGTCATCCACCAGGCGAACATGACCGTCGACGAGAAGGGCACGGAGGCTGCTGCTGCCACCGTCGTCGGCTTCGATACCTCCGGCGGCGGACCCGAGCCCGCGGAGCTCAGGGTCGATCGGCCGTTCCTCGTGATCCTCCGTGACGTCCCGACCGGCGCGGTCGTGTTCCTCGGGCGGGTCGCGGATCCCTCGCTGACCCGCTGAACGCCACCCGCGCCTACCCGCCGAGGTCGGCCGAGAGGACGGCCGGGTTGCCCTCCGGGGCGCCCTCGGCCGGCTCGAGGCTGACGCCGAACGTCCCACCGGCATCGAGCGAGATCGTGGCCCATTCGCTGAGGGCGCCGTTCCAGAAGGCGGTGTCACCGGCGAACCACATCTGGCCGACCGGCGAGCGCTTCCCGTCCCGCTCGATCCAGCAGCGAAAGACGCGGTCAGGCGCGGGCTGCTCGAGGGCCGTCGTGAGGACCACGAGATCGTGGCTCGACCAGGCGAGCGTCCCGGCCGCCGTGCCGTCGGCCGTCCGCAGCTCGATCGTCACGTGGTCGGGGTCGCTGAGGACGCGGTCGAGGCTCGCGGTCATGCCCTCGAGGAGCGCGATCTGACCGTCGGCCGCCCCGAGCCGGGCCGACTGGTCGAGGAGGGCGGCCGCGCCCACGACCGCGACCGCCAGGACGGCCACCAGCGGCAGGACGATGCGGCCGACCCGGCGGAGGCGCGGTTCGCGGCCGGCCGTGAGCTCAGCGGCGCGACCCAC
>JBFMEV010000046.1:0-23137 GCA_040752335.1 Chloroflexota bacterium | reverse complement strand
AGAGCATCCTCGCGGTCCTCGGCCTGGGCGTCTCGGCCGGTCACCGGATCCGCCTCCGGGTCGACGGGGACGGCGAGGCCGATGCCCTCCGCTCGCTGGCCGACCTCGTTGGCGGGGGCCTGGGTGTGGCGCCCGCCGCCGAGCCGCCCGCCGCCGAGCCGCCCGCCGCCGAGCCGCCCGCCGCCGAGCCGCCCGCCGGTGAGCCGCCGCCCGCCGGCGGCGCCTGAGGTGGAGCGGCGGGGGCTGCCGGCCGCCCCGGGGATCGCGGTCGGCCCGGTCTGGCGCTACCGCCACGCTGCGGCTCGCGGCCGGCCGCTGCCGGACGTCCGCGCAGCCGCAGATCGGGCCGCGAGCGAGCTCCTCGCCCTGGCCGAGCGGGTCCGGGCGCTCGGCCGCAGCGACGAGGCCGAGATCTTCGATGCCCAGGCCCTCATGGCCGTGGACCCGACGCTCCTCGAGGAGGCCGACGCCCGCGCCCGAGCGATCGGAGCCGCCGATCCGGATGCCCTCGCGGCGGCGGTCGAGGCCGTCGCCCGGGCCGCCGCCGAGACGCTGGCCGCCCTGCCCGACGAGACCCTCGCGGCCCGCGCGGCCGACGTCCGGGACGTTGGATCGCGGATCGCCCGGATCGTGGCCGGCCGCGAGATCGCCCTGCCGGACCGGCCCTCGATCGCGGTCGCCGACGACCTGCCGCCGTCGATCACCGCCGAGGTGCCCGCCGGCTCGCTCCTCGGGATCGCCCTCGAGGGTGGGTCACCGGTGAGCCACGCCGCGATCCTCGCCCGGGGCCTCGGCATCCCGGCCATCGTCGCGGTCGGCGGGCTCATCGCCGCGGCCGATGCCGCAGATGCCGCCCGTGCGGCGGCCGGCGAGCCCACGAGGATGCCAGGTGAGCCGGACGCCGGCGGCTCCCTGGTCGCCGGTCTCGATGGCGACGCGGGGACGATCCTGTTTGCGCCGACGGCCGCCGAGATCGCCGAGCTCGACGCACGCCGCAGCCGCCGCGGCCTCCAGGCCGAGACGGCGCGCGCCCTCCGCGGCCAACCCGGGCGCACCGCCGACGGCGTCGCCGTGCCGCTCCTCGCCAACATTGGCCGGCCGGAGGACGCCGCCCGGGCCCTCCAGGCGGGAGCCGAGGGCGTGGGCCTCTTCCGGACCGAGTTCCTGTTCGTCGGCCGCTCCGACGCCCCGTCGGAGAGCGAGCAGGTCGAGGCCTACGCGGCGGTCCTGCGGGCATTCGGGTCCGACCGTCCGGTCGTCATCCGGCTCGCCGACATCGGCGGCGACAAGGCGATCCCGTACCTCCACCTGCCGGCCGAGGAGAACCCCTTTCTCGGCGTCCGCGGCCTGCGCCTGTGCTACGACGATCGGGTCCTCATCCGGACCCAGGTACGGGCGATCGCCCGGGCCGGCGCCGCGGCCGGTGCGACGCCCCGGCTCATGGCCCCGATGGTCAGCACGTTCGAGGACGTGATCCTGCTCCGCGAGATCGTCGACGAGGCCCTGGCCTCACTCGACGTGGACGGCGCTGCGCGCGCCGAGCGACTCGTCGTCGGGATCATGATCGAGGTCCCGAGTGCCGCCCTGTGCGCGCCGGAGCTCGCGGCCGAGGTCGACTTCTTCAGCATCGGCTCGAACGACCTGACCCAGTACGTCCTCGCCATGGACCGGACGAACGCCCGCCTCGCCGCGGCCGCGGACGCGCTCCACCCCGCCGTCCTGCGGGCCATCCGGGCGTCGGTCGAGGGGGCGGCGACACGCGGCATTCACGTCGCGGTCTGTGGCGAGCTGGCCGCCGATCCACTCGGGGCCGCCGTCCTCGTGGGCCTGGGCGTCGACGAGCTGTCGATGGATGCCGGCGCCCTCGACGGCGTCCGGCTGATGCTCAGCCGGGCGACGAGTGGCGCGCTCCGCGAGCTGGCCACGACGGCCCTTGCCGCCCGCTCCGCGGCAGAGGTGCGGGCCGCCGCCGCGGCTGTCGTCGGGGCGGTCAGCGCGGCGACCTGACCCCGGCGTCGCACCGGCCGGCCGCGCCGTCCCAGGACGACGCGCTCAGCCTGCGCGGCTCGCCCGCGTTCCGCTGGCGCCACTACCCGAAGCCAGCCGGAGGATCCCCTCGGCCGTGGGTCGGTCGGTGACGAGGTGGCTGATGAGGCCGGCCCGGAGGGCCCCGAGCAGCGAGTGGTGCTTGTTCGATCCCGCGGCTACCGCCATCACCCGCGGGATCCGGCGCAGCTCGTCGATCGAGATCGCGATCGTCCGGCGGCTCCACTCGTCCTCGATGATCGTGCCGTCGGCCCGGATGAGGTGGCCGCTGACGTCACCGACGACGCCGAGCTCGAGCAGCCGCCGCCGGCCGCGGTCGTCGAGTCGGTCCATGACGGTCCCGTAGCCCGGCAGGATCGTGGGGCCGCCGCTGACGCCGACGAGGGCTGCGTCCAGGTTCGCCCAGTGGCGCGTCGTCGCGGCAACCCCGCTGTCGCGAAGGAGGGCATCCTTCGTCTCCTCGTCGTCGAGCATCCCCGGCGCGTGGAGGTAGTGGACCTGGGCGCCGAGCCGGTCGGCGATCCGCCGGGTGAGCTCGTTGACGTCGAGGTAGCGGTTCCGCGAATCCCAGCCGCCGACGACCGGCACGACCGTGAGATCGACGAAGCCCCGCCGGGGGAGGGCGGAGGCGAGGGCGTCGAGGGTATAACCGCCGGCGATGCCGAGCGTGCCGGTCGCCGGCAGCCACTCGGCCACGTGCTCGGCCGCGGCGACTCCGCACAGGCGCGCCGCCGCCGATGGCTCGGCCTCCCGGCCGGGCGTGAGCCAGGCTTCGATGCCGAAGCGGTCGCCGAGCTCGCGGGCCAGGGCCGGCTGCTCGTCGGTCGGGGGGTCGATCGAGATCCTGACGATCCCGACCTGGCGCGCCTGGGCCAGGATCCGGCTGACCTTGGAAACGGAGAAGCCGGTCATCTCGGCGATCTCCGGCTGGCGCAGGTCGCGCGCATAGTAGAGCTCGGCCACGAGGCGCATGACCTCGCGATCCGCTGACGGCGACGTCTTCGAGGCTCGCTCCGCGGCTCTTGCCATTCGCTCCTCCCCGGGGACGGCGGGTGGCCTGGCGGGAATCGGGCGCATCTACCTTGACAGCGTCCCGATGCGGAAGGTATACACAGCCGTAGCGGTGCGTGCAAGAATGTGCCGCAAAGATTCTCTCGCAATCGGCAGTCCCCGAGGAGGCCATGCGGGGTTTCCGGATCCTGGTCGCGGCCCATGGCGACCTCGCCGACGCCTTCCTCGCGACCGCCGAGCTGATCTGCGGAGCGCTCGAGGACGTCCACGCGGTCGGCCTCCTGCCGACCGATTCACCCGAGTCATACGACGAGCGGCTCATGGCCGCGGCCGGGGACCCGGCCGGCAGCCTGCTCATCCTCACCGACCTCGCGGGTGGCACGCCCCACAACGTCGCCCTCGTCGCGACGCGCCGCCTGCCGAAGGCCGTCCTCATCTCTGGCGTCAACCTGGCCGTCCTCATCGAGGCGGTCACCAGCATCGACGCGCTCGACGGCGAATCCGTGGAGCGTCTCGTCGCGAGCGGTCGCGAGGCCCTCGTTCAACCGAGCCAGATGCTCGCGGCGAGGCAGACCTAGTCGCAGCCGGCGTCGAGGCCTGGAGGACCCCGACCCGAGTCCGCCCACATCGAACACGGAGCCACCGAGCCTCTGACCCCGCAGCGGAGGACCTGATGACCCTGAAGCTCGTTCGAGTCGACGACCGGCTCATCCACGGGCAGGTGGTCGCGATCTGGCTCAAGGCGCTCAACGCCCGGCGGATCGTGATCGTCGACGAGCGAACCGCCCGCGACGAGTTCCTGAAAGAGGTGATCACCTTCGCTGCGCCGGCTGGCGTGGCGGTCGAGATCCACGACCTCGATGCCGGGACCGCGCGGCTCCGCGAGCTCGTCACCGACCCGGAGCCCGTCTTCGTGCTCATGCGCTCGCCGCTCACGGCGCTCCACCTCCGACAGGCGGGCGTCGAGTTCCCGGTCCTGAACGTCGGCGGCATCGGCGCCGGGCCGGGCCGCAAGCCGATCTACCGGAACATCTCCGCGTCCCCGGAGGAGCTGACGGCGATGCGCACGATCGAGTCGATGGGAACGATGGTGGAGCTCCGGATCGTGGAGAACGACCGACCGGTGGCCTTCAGGTCGGTCGACAAGTAGGAGGGATCTAGGAGGTGTCTGGGAGGTGCGCGACATGACGCGCGTGAAAGCCTCGCCACTCGCGGTGCGCGTGGCCGTCCTGCTGACGACGGCGCTCTTCGGAGCGCTGCTCTTCGCCGGGCCGGCCTTCGCGCAAACGGGCGAGGGCGAGGGCACGAACGACCTGATCCGAGCCGCCCTGGTCGGTCTCGGCTACTACCTGTCGAACAGCCCGTGGATCCTCGGCATCGGCGGCTTCTTCGGCCTCTACCGGCCTCTGGTCGCGGGCTTCATCGTCGGCATCATCTTCGGCGACCCGGTGGCGGGCGCCGAGATCGGTGCCGCGATCAACATCCTGTACCTCGGCTTCATCTCGGCCGGCGGCTCGATCCCCGCGGATCCGTCCGTCGCCGGCTGGGTCGGGACCGCGCTGGCCCTCGGCGGGGGTCTGTCGTCGGAGGCGGCCATCTCGCTCGGCGTCGCGGTCGGCCTGCTCGGCACGATCATCTTCTTCACCCGGATGAGCGTCGACGCAGTCTTCGCCCACTGGGCCGACGCTCGGGCCGAGGCCGGCGACGCCGCCGGCGTCGCCCGGATGAACTGGCTGCCGCCGCAGATCTTCCTGTTCATCATCAGCTTCTTCCCGGCCGCGATCGCCGTGTATGCCGGCACGGCTGTCGTGGCGGACGCGATCACCTGGCTGAACACCAACGCGCCGTGGATCCTCCGCGGCTTCGAGATCGCGGGCGGCCTGCTGCCGGCCATCGGCATCGCGATGAACATGCGGTTCATCTTCCGGGGCACGGTCTGGCCGTACTACTTCGTCGGCTACGTCATGGCCGCAGCCAGCAATGGCGGCCTCAACATCGTGACGATCGGTGTCATCGGAATCGCCCTGGCGTTCCTCCACGTCGCCTTCGTCGGCGATCGCGCCGACCGGACGATGCAGCCGAGGGGGGCGTGACATGGGCATGGACATGACGCCCGATCGCCCGCAGGTCAAGCTCGATCGCAGCGACGTCCGCCGGTCGTTCTGGCTGTGGACGTTCTTCAGCCACGCCAACTACAACTACGAGCGACTCCAGGGGACCGCCTTCGCCCAGGCGATGGTCCCGATCATCAAGAAGCTCTACAAGGACCCCGACGAGATCAAGGCCGCCCTCAAGCGCCACCTCGTCTTCTTCAACACCGAGCCGAACGTCGGCGGCATCATCCATGGCGCGGTCATCGCCATGGAGGAGCAGCGGGCGAACGGGGCTGACATCGACGACGACACGATCAACAGCGTGAAGTCGGGCCTGATGGGTCCGCTGGCCGGCGTCGGCGACACGATCAGCCAGGGAACGATTACCCCGATCCTGCTGTCGGTGGGCATCAGCCTCGCGGCGGCCGGAAACGTCCTCGGTCCGATCATCTACTTCGTGGCCGAGGTCGCCATCATGGTCGGCCTGGCCTACTTCTTCTGGTTCCAGGGCTATGACCGGGGCCGCGAGGGTGTGACCACGCTGCTTCGGTCCGGCCTCCTGGACCGGCTCGTCGTGGGCGCCGGGGCGCTGGGGAATCTCGTCCTGGGCGCCCTGACGTTCCAGTTCGTCCATGTCTTCGTGACCCTGACCCTCCAGATCGACCAGGGCTTCTTCGAGCTGAACGAGCTCCTCGACGACATCATGCCGGCGATGCTGCCACTGCTCTTCACGTTGCTGACGTGGTGGCTGCTGGCCCGGCGCCGGGTGTCGCCGATCCTGCTGCTCGTCGCCTACGTGATCGTGGCGATGGTCGGGGCGTTCCCGATCTTCTCCGGTGCGATCGATCCGACCTTCCAGTGCCCGTCGATCCTCCACGAGTTCTACCAGCCCGATTGCATCCCGCCGCCCGCCCCGGCGTCGTGATCGACTGAGGCTCGTCAATCCGGTGGCGGCCCGGGCCAACGGCCCGGGCCGCAGCCTGTCAGGAGCCCAATGACCTCGTTCCAGTTCGGGATCGGCGAGCGCTGGGCGCTCGTCGCAGCCCTCGGTTACGCGATCGTGAACGTGATGCTGCGGGCGGCCGCGCCCTCGATCGATTCGGCCCTGGGGTCGCTGATCAGGCTCCTCCCCGTCCTCGTCGTGGCCTGGGTCATCGTCCTCCGCGAGGGCGCCCGGGAGTTCCGGCCAGGCCGGCCCGAGTTCATCGGCCGCCGGCACATCGGCCTCCTCCTCGCCGGTGGCGCGGCGAGCTTCGTGCTCGGCAACATCCTGTACTTCGGAGCTCTCCGGGAGGGCGGTCTCGGGGTCACCGTCGGTGGCGTCCACGCCGGAACCGTCCTCGGCGGCCTGTGGGTCGGGACGCTCCTCCAGGGCGAGCCGCCGCGGCGGGCCCAGCTCGCCGGGGTTGGGATCATCGTCCTGGGCCTCGCCGCGATCGGCTGGGCGGTGAGCGGCGGCTCGGCCGGCGAGCTGTGGTGGCTCGGCCTGCTCTTCGCCTTCGGCGCCGGGACGACGTATGCCATCGCGAACGCGGTCTCCCGGTCGGTCCAGCGCCGCCGGCCGATCGTCTTCGTGACCCTGGCCGGTTCGAGCCTCGGCGGCGTCGTCCCGCTCGCGATCATCGTGGCGGCCCGCGAGCTCTCCGCCCCGGGCTCCGTCATTGCCGATCCCGGCTCGGCCGGCGCGGTCTTTCTGGCCGGCTTCGCGAACGCGGTCGCGCTCGGGGGGCTGGCGATGGCCGTCCGCCACGCCCCGATCTCGACGGTCAACGCCCTGAGCTCGGGCAGCGTCGTCCTGAGCTTCGCCGCGAGCATCCTGATCTTCGGCGAGACTGGCACCGCGCCGATGATCGTCGGGATGGTCCTCGTGACGGCCGGGATCTTCGTCGGCCAGTTGCGACGGTCGGACGGCGGCGTACCGGCCGGGGTGCCGGGCGGCGGGGGGCGCTAGCGCCTACGCCTTCGGGCGAGGCATCTGGCCGAGGAGCCGGCCCTTCATCCGCTCGTGATGGTCTTCCTGCTCGGCCCGGGTCAGGCTCTGCGGCATGCCCGGGTCGGACGGGATGTGGTGGGGTCCCGTGTGCCCCCTCGGCAGGTTGCAGCTGATGATCGTGAAGTGGCTGCCCCACCCGCAACGCTTCGTCCGCCGCCCGATCCCGACGCCCATCGAAGACGCTCCTCTCCACCCAGCTGACGCAGGCTTGACGGTGGTCGAACGCGACGAGCTCGTCAAGGTCGAATCGGCCCGATCGAGGTGCCGTCAGCCATCACCTACCCACCGAGTGAGTAGTAGGCGGAGATCCGCGTCTCCGGCCGAGGCCCGGCGGGCCCGAGGTGCGGGCCGGCGAACGTGACGGACCGCGCGAATCGAAGTCCGCGGCGGCCAGGCTCCAACTACCACTCCCCGGGCGAGTAGGAGGCGAAAGGCGCCTCAGGGCTCGGGGCGGACCTCGTGGCGGAGCGGGGAGGTGATGCGGATGAAGAAGCCGTCGGGGTCGGCGAGGCGGAAGTCGCGGGCCTTCCACGGTCGGTCCTGGATCGGCTTCACGATGCGGAGGCCGGCCGCGACCGCCGCGGCGTGGACCGCGTCGACGTCCGAGACCTCCACGGTGATCTCGACCCCGGTGCCCCGCGGCGAACGGTCGATGTGGGGCGTGAAGTAGTGCTCATGACCGCGGATATAGGCATCGCCCTGGAGGACGAGCTCGGCGCCGTCGCGGTGGAGCCGGACCCAGTCCTCCCAGCGCCGGGCGACGCGGAAGCCGAGCGCCTCGTAGAAGCGGATGGAGGCGTCCACGTCCGAGACGTGGAGCTCGACGCCGGTGATGCCGCTCACCTCGACCGCCCGCCGGCGCCGCGAGCGCGCTCGCGGGTGCGCACGGACCGGCCCGAGCGCACGGACCGGCCCGAGCTCACGACGCCGGATCCGCGACCCGGAAGACGACGTTCTTGGATTGCTGGTACTTCTCGATCCCGACGCCGCCGTAGCCGGACTGCTTGTAGCCCTGCGAGGGCTGCTCGAGGACGCCCGTCGAGAACCACTGGTTGACGTAGACCTGGCCGGCCTTCAGGCCGCGGGCGACGCGCCAGGCTCGGTCGAGGTCGCGGGTGAAGAGCCCGGACGAGAGCCCGTAGCGGGTGTCGTTGGCGATCGCCAGGGCCTCGGCCTCGGTGTCGAACGGGACGATCGCGACGACCGGCCCGAAGATCTCCTCGCGGGCGATCCGGCAGGTCGGCGTGGCGCCGGTGAAGATCGTCGGCGGGATGTAGGCGCCCTTCGAGCGGAGCTCGTCGGTGTAGGGCACGCCGCCGGTGGCGAGCGTCGCCTCCCGCTTCCCGATCTCGATGTAGTCCCAGATCTTCGCCCCGTGCGAGGCCGCGATGACCGGCCCCAGCTCCGTGGCCGGATCCAGGGGCTCGCCCACGACCATCGACTCGGCCTTGGCC
Organism: Chloroflexota bacterium; assembly: GCA_040752335.1. GTDB lineage: Bacteria > Chloroflexota > Limnocylindria > Limnocylindrales > CSP1-4 > UBA5189. The sequence continues at coordinate 14,540 of JBFMEV010000046.1, read as the reverse complement.
ACGATGGCCTCGGTGAAGCGCTCGAGGATCGGCCGCTCGACGAGGATCCGCGACCCGCAGACGCAGATCTGGCCGGTGTTCCCGAACGCGCCGAGGGCGCTCCAGAAGACGGCCGTACCGAGGTCCGCATCGGCGAACACGAGGTTGGGGTTCTTGCCGCCGAGCTCGAGCGAGACCCGCTTGACCTGCGACGCCGCGACCTCCAGGACCCGTGCGCCTGTCTCGATGCCGCCCGTGACCGAGACCATGTCGACGCCGGGATGCTGGACGATCGCGTCGCCCACCACGCCCCCCGGCCCGGCCAGGACGTTGACCACGCCCGGCGGAAGGTCTGCCTCGAGCAGCAGCTGGGCGAGCCGCATGAACGTCAGCGAGGCCATCTGGGCCGGCTTGATGATCGCCGTGTTGCCGGCAGCCAGGATCGCGGCCATCCGCTGGACGCCGGTCCACAGCGGACCGTTCCAGGGCAGGATCTCGGCCACGACGCCGAGCGGCTCGATGAGTTCGTGGTGGACGACCGAGGCGTCCGGCATCTCGGCCGCCGCGCCCCGGGTGACCCGGGCCCGGCCGCCGAAGTAGCGCAGCGAATCCAGCGAGATCGCGAGATCGGAGTAGTGGACCGACGAGATCGGCTTGCCGGCGTCGACCGCCTCGAGGAACGCCAGCTCGTCGGCGTGGGCCTCCACGAGGTCCGCGATCCGGTTGAGGGCCGCCGCGCGGTCCTTCGCCGTCGTCCGGCCCCACGGACCATCGTCGAATGCCGAGCGGGCCGCCGCCACAGCGTCGGCGACGTCGGCCGCGCCCGCCTGGGCGATCGTCGCGATCGGCTGGTTGTCGCGGGGGCTGATCGACGCGAAGACCGCCCCGTCGCGGGCCGGCGTGAGCCGGCCCCCGATCAGCAGCCGGTAGGGATCACCGGAGATGAGCGACCAGCGCGGGTCCGCGCCGGCCTGGACGTTGACCGCCATCGGAACCGCCCTCCTCAGCTCGCGACGAGCTGGCCCGCGAGCTCGAGCGCCTCGTCGACCGACTTCCCGCCGTGGATGATCGCGGCCAGGCCGCGGGTAATGCCCGCCGGATCGGGGTCGCGCCAGATGTTGTTGCCGATCGCGACGCCGGCGGCGCCGGCGACGATGACCGCGTCGTAGACGTCCTGGTAGAGGTCGCGGACATTGCCCTTCTTGGCCCCGCCGAGGATCACGACCGGGACCATCGCGTACTCGACGACCGCCCGCATCGACTCCGGGTCGCCGGTGTAGAAGGTCTTGATGACGTCGGCCCCGGTCTCGGCGCTGATCCGGGCGCCGGCGGCGATCTTGTCGGGCGTGTGCATGTCCGCGGCGGCGAAGCCACCGGGCACGGACTCGGCGATGTACGGCAGGCCGTAGCGGGCGGCGTCGGCGGCAAGGCGCGCGGCTTGGCGGACGGAATCGTCGCCGGTGAACGGATAGAGCATCGATTTCACCGCGTCCGCCCCGACCGACAGGGCCCGCTCGACGGCGACCTCGAGGTACGGCGGGCTCGTGTCGAACGAGGCGATCGCCGCGGCCGGCCCGATCGCGTCGCCAAAGGCGATGATCGAGCCGATCGGCGAGAGGAAGGCGTCCGCGCCGGCAGGAACGACCGCTCGGCAGGTGTCGCCGTAGCGGGCCAGGCCCTCGACCGGGGCGTCCATGAACGCCGTGTGGTCCATGGCCACGATGAGGATCCGGCCGTCCTCGCGGAGGAGGCGGTGCATCTTGCGCTTCATGTCCAGTGATCTCCTTCGGGCGCTGGCGGGCTGGCGGGGTGGCGGGCCGGTGGTCGGCCGCTGGTCAGAGCTCGACGATGACCCGGTAGGTGCCGGGCTTGATGGCGTGTTCGAGGGCCGCCTCGATCTCCTCGAGCGGGTACCGAATGTCGATGAGCGGTGAGAGGTCCACGAGGCCGTAGCGGATGAGCCGCGTCGCGGCGTAGAAGTCCTGCTTGTCGCCGGACAGGACGCCGAACACGCCGGTCTCGCGGTTGTGCATCTCGTTGGGGGCGATCGTGAAGACCGGCTCCGGGTGGGCCGCGGCAAAGAGCACGAACCGGCCCCTGTCGCTGAGCATCGCCATGCCCTGCTCGTTGGCCTTCTCGTGGCCGATGGCGGCAATGACGGCTTGGGCCCCGCGGCCCTCCGTCAGCTCCTTCACCCGGGCCACCGGGTCCTCCTTCGAGGCATCGATGAGCTCGGTCGCGCCCATCCGCTTCGCCATGGCCAGGCGGTCGGCGTCGATCTCGCTGACGATGACCCTGCAGCCGTGCTGGCGGGCCGCGACGACGTTCATGAGGCCCATCACCCCGGCCCCGATCACGACGACGTCCTCGCCGACCCGGAGGTCGAGCAGCCGGCTGGCGTGGATCGCGCAGTTCAGGGGCTCGGCCAGGGCGGCGGTCTCGAACGGCGCGTCGCCGACGCGGTAGACGCCGTCGGCGACCTGGATCTTGTACTGGGCGAAGCCGCCCGGACCCCAGGCGTCGCCGTACTTGGAGACGACCCCGTAGTGCTGCTTGCAGGCCCGGTCCTGGCCGGTCTTGCACCAGTGGCAGCGACCGCACGACGCCGAGCCGATCGCGACCCGCTCCCCGATCTGAAGGTCGGTATCCGTACTCGGCCCGATGGCCGCGACCTCGCCGGCCATCTCGTGGCCGCCGACGAAGGGGAACTTGTTGCCCTGGGCGCCGGAGTAGCTGCGCTGCTCCCAGGTGCAGATCGCGGTCGCCCGGATCCGTACGAGGATCTCTCCCGGACCGGGGACCGGCACCGGGACGTCGAGGACGCTGATGTCGTGGACGCCGGCCATGACCCCGACCCGCATCGTGGTTTCGGTGCGGCTGCCGGGGGCCTCGATCGCGGACGTGGCCATGGGGTCGGTCCTCCCACCCTTGGTGGCGTGCAAGAAATTGCAGCAAGGAATTCCGAATGTTGGCCCACTATAGCAGGGGCGCACGCGGATTCCGAGATATCGATCCCCGAATTCGTCGCCTCAACCGGCCCGTTTTCGAGGGCCATTCGGCCCACGGTGGATCGGCGGAGAGCTCCTGCGCGCTCGCCGCGGGCCCCGGCGTGTGTCACCCGAGCCGGCACGGCATGGGGCATCATCGGGGCATGCCCGAGCCGAGCGTCGTCATCGCCTATGCCTACGGCGCGAGCGACTGGAAGACGGTCGATGCCCGGCGGGCCTTCCGGGACAACCTCACCGGCATCGATGTGGACGTCCAGGCGGTCGATTGGCGGCCGTACCTGCCCTCGCCCCAGGCGCACCTCTTGCGATTCCTACGCAACCGCGACGCGGAGGCGCCGTGCGACACCGAGGCGGCGACGCCGTCGACGCGATCGTCGCGGTCGACCCGGGCGACGGCCCAGACACGATCGTCGCGGCCGACCCGGGCAACGCCGCGCGCCCCGCGGACGCCGCCGACCTATCCCGCCCGGAGCGACCTCGCGGCAACCTCCGCCGAGCGGGCCGCGATCGCCGAGGGCCGGCGCGAGGGCCGCCTCTCGCTCGATCCGCTGACCCGGCCGGCGATGCGGGTCGTCCACCACGCCATGGTCGACCACGCCGGGATCACGATGGCCGACGTCCTGGGCTACCTCCGGGACCCGGCGGCGGTGATCGCTCCCGCCGCGGAGCGGCTGCTCGAGATTCGCCGCGAGGCTGGTGGACGGCCGGTCGTGGCGGTGGGGCTGTCACTGGGCGGGATCATCCTCGTCGACACGCTCGCCACCCTCCTCCGGGACGCAGCCCGCCCTGAGGGGGAACGCCGTCCGGCGGACCTCCTCGTGACCGTTGGCTCGCAGTCGGCGGCGCTCCGGGCGATGGGCGTGATGCCGTCGGCGCCGCGGGACGTCGTCCACCCGGTGCTCTTCGCACCGTGGCTCAACGTCTGGCACGAGCACGACTACCTGTCGTATCCGGTCGGGGCGGTCTTCGAACACCTCGGCGACGTGTGCGATCGGCGGGCGGTGCAGCGAGGCGCCTTCCCTGGCGTCCACTCGGGCTACCTCAACCGGTCGTCGCGGTTCTTCGATCACCTCGGCGCGGCGATCCGGGAGCGTTTCGGGAGCTGAGCGTCCTCGGGGTGCCCGCTACGCCCGGATCTTCGTCATCCGTGACTGATGCGACTGCTCGTCAGCCGCGCGTCGTCAGCCAGTCGCCACAGGCGTGGATGACGGGGTACGTTCGGACGGGCGTGCACGGACGGCCGTCGCGGGCCCCGTGTGCCGGTGAAGTACAGTCGCCTGAGTACTGATCGGCGACACATGGGGCGTCGGGAGCTTCGCGCCCCTCGCTCAGCCGGCTGCGGCGACCTGGGCGATCGCGGCGTCGAGCTCGTCGTTCGAGGGCTCGATGACGACGCGGCCCGGCCGCTCGGGGTCACCGATGAGGATGACCGGGGTCACCCGGGCGCCACCGTTGTACGACCGGTTGAGGGCATCCGCCTCGGCATCGAGCTCGACGTTGCGGTACGTGAACGGGATGCCTCGAGCCGCCAGGTGGGCTCGCGAGCGGACGGTGTCCTCACAGGTGTCGCGTCCGAGGACGAGGATCGGCGGCGGGTCGGCGGGTTCGTTTGACATCGGTGCAGGATACGTCGGCCTCCGGCGGGAGGCCGAGTGGCGCTTGACGCGCCCCGGGACCCGCCGCACAGTGCGGCCGTGCGTTTCGGGATCGCCGGCCTCCTCGGACTCATCGTCCCGGGTGCCGGCCACTTGTTCGTGGGTCGTCGCCGGGACGCCCTCCTGTTCCTGCTGCCCAGCGCGGCAATCGTCGGCGTGGTCGTGGGGACCTACCTGGCTGTGGGCTGGGTAGGCTTCCTGAAGTTCCTCGTGACGCCGGGCGTCCTGCCCGTGCTGGCCGTCGTCAACGTTGCGATCGCGCTGTGGCGGGTGCTCGCGGCCTGGGACGGCGTCCGTCTCGAGGCGCCGACGCGGCGCTCACTGGGCGTGGCCACCGCCAGCCTGGTGGTGCTCGTGATCGCTCCGCACCTGCTCGCCGGTCGCCTGATCGCCTCCACCGACGACTTCCTGAACTCGTTCTTCGCCGCCACCCCAATCGAGACGCCGGGGGCCACGGCGGAGCCCGAGCCGACCGATTCGGAGCCCACCAACAGCCCGGTGGTCGATCACAAGAAGCGCTCGGCCTGGACGATGGTCGACGGCGAGCTCGTGCCCACGCCGACTCCCACGCCGACCCCGGCACCCCGCGGCCCGTACGGCGGCGGTGGCGGGACGGGCTCGCTGCCGGAGCTCGGCGCGGCCGTCTACTGGGACGCCCCCGGCGCGATCCCGTGGGGTGACGACGGGCGGTTCGACCTGCTTCTCCTGGGCTCGGACGCGGGCTCGGATCGCTGGAGCCGACGGATGGACGTCATGCTCCTCGTCGAGATCGACGTTGCGACCGGCAAGGTGGCGATGATCGGGTTGCCCCGGAACCTCCGGAACGCGCCGTTCCCGCCGGGCTTCGCCCGCGACGCGGAGGCGTGTGGCTGCCTCACCGGTCTTCTCAACGAGGCCTATGTCGAGGCCACCGCCCGTCACCCGGATCGCTGGCCGGGGACAGGGGCGATCAAGGGCATCGGGGCGGTCCGGGGGATCGTCTCGGAGCTCACGGGGCGGCCGATCGACGCCGTCCTGGTGGCCGACCTCATGGGCGTCATCCGGGTCGTCGACGCGATGGGCGGGGTCGACATCTACGTTCCATCGGCGGTCAGCGACGACCACTACCCGGACCCGATCCTCGGCTCGATCGACCTCTACATCAAGGCCGGTCAGCAGCACATGGACGGGCGAATCGCCCTGGCCTACGCTCGCAGCCGCCACGGCAGCTCGGACTACGCCCGGATGGCCCGCCAGCAGACGCTGCTCCTCGCGATCCGCGACCAGCTGGGCCCGGCGATGATCCTCTCGGCGCCGGACCTCTTCACCGCCGCCAAGCGGACGGCCTGGACGGACCTGCCCCGGGATTCGCTCCCGGCCTTGGTGGAGCTCGTCGACAAGGCCGCCAATGCCTCGGTGAAGCATCTCCGGATCGTCCCGCCGACGTATTCCACGTACCTGACGGCGGCCGAGATCGCCCGGATCCAGAAGGACATCGCGAAGCTCCTGGGGACGGTGCCGCCGCCGACCCCGTCGCCCAGCCCGAGCCCTTCGCCCGACCCGAGCGCGAGCCCCTCCGGGAGCCCGTCCGCCAGCCCTTCGGGTAGCGGCAGTCCGACGCCCACGCCCGCGCCGACACCGGCTCCGACGCCTGCGCCGACACCGGCGGCCACGCCCGCGCCGACGCCTGCCATCACGCCCTCGCCGGCGCCGTCGGCGTCGCCAACCGCCGCCCCTTCATAGCGCCGACTCGTTGCCCGCTCGATCGCCCTTTGAGCCACTGGGTGACTCAAGGGCGGTGAAGGGGACGGGGAGGGCCGGCCGTGGGCCGCGGTCAGCCGCGGCGGGGAGGGCCCTGGTGAGCTCCGTGACGGGCGAGCCGCTCGCCGGGCAGGGCATACGGCCGGTTGCCGAGCCCCGTTGGCATCGGGTGGCCGGACCCGGCAGCCGGTCGCGGTCCCCCGGACTGTCGCGGACCGTGGCCTGACGGGTTCACGGGCGGCGGCGCGCCGTTCCGCCACGGAGCGCTCGGGCGGGACGGGGCCGGTGCCCCGGGTCCCCGTCGGGTCGCGTTGCGATGCGGGGGCGAGCCCTGTGGCCGCGAACCCTGAGCGTGAGAGGCTGCCGAGCCGCCACCACGCGAATGCGGCCCGCTCGCCCGGGCGGCGAAGCCAACGCCATCGCGGGCCGCCGGCACGCCCGCGAAGGACGGGCGCATCGGCCGACCGGGGCGCGTGCCGGTATGCCCGCCGAGGCCGCTCCGGAGCCGGATGGCCTGTGGCCGGATCGAGCGGTCCGGCTCGTAGCCGGGGACGATCTCGACCTCGATTCGCCGGCCGAGGAGGCGCTCGATGTCGCGGAGCAGGCCGTCCTCGTCGACGCACACGAGCGAGATCGCATCGCCCTCCGAGCCGGCCCGGCCGGTCCGGCCGATCCGATGCAGGTAGTCCTCGGGGACCATCGGCAGCTCGAAGTTGACGACGTGGGGCAGCTCCTCGACGTCAATGCCCCGGGCGGCGACCTCGGTCGCCACGAGGATCGAGACGCGGCCGGCCTTGAAGTCGTCGAGCGCGCGGACGCGCTGCGACTGGCTGCGGTTGCCGTGGATCGCGGCGGCCCGGATGCCGTCGCGCTCGAGCTGCTCGGCGAGGCGGTTCGCGCCGTGCTTGGTTCGGGTGAAGACGAGGGCCTGGTCGATCCGGCCCTGGGCGACGAGCTCGCGGAGGAGGTCGCGCTTGCGCTCGCGATCGACCCGGATCACGACCTGCCGGACGAGGGCGGTGGCGGTGTTCCGCGGCGTCGCCTGAACGTGGGCCGGGTCGTCGAGGAAGGCGGCCGCGAGCTGCTTGATGTCGTCATTGAACGTCGCCGAGAAGAGCAGGTTCTGGCGGCGCTCCGGGAGCACGGCCAGGACCTTCCGGATGTCCCGGATGAAGCCCATGTCGAGCATCCGGTCGGCCTCGTCGAGGACGAGAACCTCGATCGCTGAGAGGTCGGCGGTTCGCTGGCTCATGTGGTCGAGGAGGCGGCCGGGGGTGGCCACGACGATCTCGGGGCCGGATCGGAGCGCCCGGAACTGGGGCTCATAGCCGACGCCGCCGTAGATCGGCACGGACCGGACGGGCCGCTGCGCGCCGTAGATCCGGACGCTCTTCTCGACCTGGAGGGCGAGCTCGCGGGTCGGGACGAGGACGAGGACGCGCGGCAGCCGGCGCGGCGGCTGGCCCGGGCGCGGCGCGACCGGCGGCCGGGCGGGGGTGGCGTGGAGCCGCTGGAGGATCGGCAGCACGAAGGCGGCGGTCTTGCCGGTGCCGGTCTGGGCGCCGGCGAGAACGTCGCGTCCGGCCAGGACGTGGGGGATGGCCTGGGCCTGGATGGGGGTGGGCTCGGTGTAGCCCTGGTCCGCGACCGCGCGGAGGAGCTCGGGCGTCAGCCCGAGTTGATCGAAGGACACGAGTGTGGTGCTCCTGACGGGGCCCTCCCGCGTTCGTCGCGGGGCCCGGTCAGGGCGAGGGTTGGATCGAAATCAGCGGCTTGGGCCGGGGCGCTGACCGGAGCGCCCATCGAGCTCGAAGGCGGGAAGCATACCCGGAATCGAACAAACATGCGGAAGCCGGCGACGGCCGGGGCAGCGGCGTCGCGATAGGCGTCAGTTCGGGCGGCCGCCGCCGCCGAGCTCGCGACCCTGGTCCCGGAGGAAGCGCTCGATGTCGGCGATGAGATCGTCGCCGGCCGGCAGGCGCGACTCGTCGACCATGCCCTCGAGGCGCTCGACGTAGTTGCGGGTGTTCTCGTCGAGCGAGGCCGCGGTGTCGAGGCGCTTCCGGAGGGCCCGGGCCTCCTCGGGCAGGTCGCCCATCGGCGGCTCGATCTCGAGGTGACGCCCGATCGCGCGAAGGAGCTCCGCCGCGGCGCCCGGGTACTCGCCCGAGACGTAGTGGGGGATCTGGGCGAAGTAGCCGACGGCCGGGATGCCGGCCCGCGAGATCGCCATGTCCAGGACGGAGATGCAGGCGGCCGGGACGCGGAGAAGGCCCTCCGGGCCGGGCTGGACGTCGCCGCGGAGGAGCCCGGGCGCGGACGACGTGCCGAGGATCGGCACGGGCCGGGTATGGGGCACGGCCGCCGGGATCGCGCCGATGCTGATCCACTGGGCGACGCGGAGCTTCCTGGCGATCTCGACGACCTCGGCCGTGAAGCGACGCCACTTGAAGTCGGGCTCGGCGCCGGTGAGGACGAGGATGTCGCGCTCGCCGAGCCGCCGGCGCCGCATCTGGAGCGACGGCCAGGTCAGGCGCTCGGGCTTGCCGTTCTCGATCTCGAGCGTTGGTCGCCGGGCCCGGAAGTCGAAGAGCTGGTCGCCGTCGAACTCGACGACGAGGCGGCCCTTGCCCGCGAGCTTCGCCGCCGCGCCGGTCGCGGCGCTGCCGGCATCCACCCAGCCGTCGAGCGCGGCCACGACGACGGGTTCGATGAGCTCCGTCTCGGGCTCCCGAAGGCGATAGAGCGCCATGGCGGGATCGATCAGCCGGCCGTCGGCCAGCGAGGCACGGAGCCCTCGATGATCGCCCGGTCGTCCCAGTCGTCGCGGGTGGGCGTGAAGATGTCGAGGACGACCGCCCCGTCCGGACCGGCGTTGACGTTGTGGGGCCGGTTCGAGAGGCAGCGCCACGTCCCGCCGGGCCCGAGGTGGCGGGTCTCGCCGTCGACGGTGAAGTCGGCCTCGCCCGTGATGACCATCCCCAGCTGCTCGTGCTCGTGACGATGCTCCGGCACGATGGCGTTCGGGGCCAGCTCGACCACGCACAGCGTCAGGCGCTCGCCCTGAATCCGCCGCCCCCGAACGGTCTCGCCCCAGAGGGCAAGGAGCGGAGCGTCGGTGATGTCGATGAGATTGCTCATGCCCGGAGCATAGCGCGACCCGCGCGCAGTTCCGTCTAGCGCCAGCCTCGGGCTACGGCGTGAGCCCCAGCTCGGCGAGCGACGGCAGGCGCCCGATCATCGCTGCCGCGCCGCCGGGAGGACACGCGATGCAGACGGAAGGGGTCGGGACTGGATCGATGAGCCAGTGTCCGGACTGGCGACGCTCCAACGAATCGAGCATGTAGGTGGCGCCGGGAACTCGAATTCCCGCTTCGGGTCTGGTCACCTCGTCGATCACCGACGTCCCCTCCGGGACGAGCCATGCGAGGTCCGTCCGACAGTCGAACGTCGGCTCGGGTTCCGGGGCAATTGATGGGCATGGCGCTGGATTCGGGGTCGACACGCGCTCTGCCTCGACCATGTAGACGTAGGGGAAGTCGCCATCCGTCCTCAGCGAGGGCAGGTCGCTCAGGAGCTGAGGCAGCGTCCAAACGAACCCATCCGGGCCTGCCATGACCGGACCGACGTAGCTGAGGCCGTGCTCATACGAGCCACCGCTGTCAGAGACGATGGTGAAGGCATCCGGCCCATCCGGGTTCGGCACGAAGCCTGCCGTCGCCCAGACGGGAATCGGCTCGGATCCCACGACACGGATTTCCCAAGTCGGGCAGGCGTAGTCACCGAGGCACTCCGGAAACCGATCGATCGGGACCATGTCGGCCTCAATCACGACCGCAAGGTAGCGCCCATCGCCGGTGAACCCGGCGACCACCTCCGCCGCCTCTGCTGCCGTCAGAGCACGATCGGTCGGATAGTCGCCGACCGGCGGGGCGGTTGCCTCCGGCGGCATGAGCTCCAGCTCGTCGCCGGTCGGCACACGGCCGATGAGATCGACTGCACCAACCGGCGGGCAGAGGAAGCACGTTGCCTCGTCCTGGGCGACGAACGGATCGACCAGCCAGTAGCCGTGCTGCTGAAGGGCGTACATCCGGTAGCGGACGTCGCTGACGTTCGGAACCCGCAGGCTCCCAGTCGGTGCGCTGGTGAAACTCGACGGGAGCGACGCGTCGTTTGGCACCAGCCATGCGACGCCCGTCCCGCAGTCAAAGTCAGGTTCGCCTTCACCCATGCCGAACCGGCAGCGATAGGCCTGGTCGGTAACCACATGAACTGCATCGACGAGGTAGAGGTAGGGGACGGCCCGGTCGGCCGTGCGAATCTCGGGCAGTTCAGCGGTCAACTGCGGCAGCGTCCAGGCGAGGCCGTCGGGGCCTGCCCGCACGTGCCCGAGGAGGTCGAGGTCTCCGTCCGATCGGATCCTGAGCACGCTCGCACCCGGCAGCTCCGGCGCAGCCTCCCCAGGGTCGTGAATGCTGACAATCCGGCCGTCGAGGTTGGCCAGGTACCGGGGGCAGTCGGTCCCGTAGCAACGCAAGTCGAACGCCTCGAGGGTCACGCTTGCGATCACGATCTCGCCCGCGCGCGCGGCCGGGTCGGACCCCAGGACCGCGTCGAGCTCCTTGACGGTCAGCGCCCGAAGCCCTGGGTAGTCGGGCGCAGGCGCCGTTTCCGATGGTGTCGACGTCCCGGGGCCCGGCCAGATCCCCGGCGAGACGACCGCCAGCGCGACCACGACGACCATGATCGCTGTCGCTGCGGCGCCAAGCGACGGCCCGCGAACGCTGAGGCCGCGCCACCACCCGCCTCGTCCGGTCACCGCGACGCGCGCCATGACGACATCGGCAATCCCCTCCACGTCCGAGGCGCCCGCCTCCGCCCGGCGATCGAGGTGCTCGCGGAGGGATCGATCGTCCAGGGTCATCGGAGGCCCTCGCGGGCGAGCGAGCGATCGAGCGCCGCGCGGGCGCCGCTGAGCCGCGACTTCACCGTGCCCTCGGGCACGCCGAGGCGCGCCGCGACCTCGGCGATCGACAGCTCGTCGCGGTGGTGGAGGACGAGGATCGCCCGCTGCTCGACCGGCAGGCGGTCGAAGGCCCGGTCGAAGGCATCGGCCGTGACCGCCCGATGTTCGAAGCCACCCGTTTGCGGTTCGGAGAGCTCGTGAGTCGCGTCGTCGGCGGGTAGCGCCACCAGCGATGGACCGCGTCGACGTCGAAGCGCCATCCGGCAGGCATTGACGGTGATCAGGCCGAGCCAGGCATCGAAGCGGTCGACGTCCCGGAGTGAGGACAGCCGGCGCCAGGCGCGGATCAGCGTCTCCTGCGTCGCGTCGTCGGCGTCGGCGTCGTTGCCGAGGATCGCCCGGGCGGTTCGGTACACGGTCTCCACCTTCCGGCGCACGATCTGCTCGTACGCCACCCGATCGCCCCGGCGGGCCTGCTCGATGAGCTCGCGCTCCAACGGGCCCTCCATCCGATGTCTGCCAAGGGCGCTCACCCTATTCGATGCGCGATCGAGCGCGCGCGTTCGCCCGATTTCGCCGGAAGCGCCAGCGTTGCCCTACCGGACCAGCCCCTCCGGCGCCCAGCGCGTCATGAGCACGAGCCACAGGAGGGCGAGGTCGATCCCGAACCCGATCGTGAGCCAGGGCATGTACCACAGGCCGAGGAGCGTCAGCGAGGCGAGCGTCCCGGCCGCGACCGCCGGCACCCACAGCCCCGACGGGCCGATCCCGAACGCCGCCAGCGCCGCCAGGGCATAGGCGCCAATGAGGACCGCGATGAGGGCGATCCCGAGGATCCGGAGCGTGTCCGATCCCGCACCGAGCGGCGAGAGCGCCCACGACCGGCCGAGCTCGAACGGCCAGGTTGGCGCGCCCAGTGTCGGCGCCGGCCGCGGCGCGAAGAAGCACAGGTGGACGGCGGCGTGCGCGAGCAGGAAGCCGACGAAGAGGAGCTTGATGGCCATCGATGCCTCCCGTCCCGACGCGGGACGTGCGGGGACGCCTCGGCCTCGAGGGTGCTCGGTCGCGGCCGAGCCAGGCAGTGCCGAAGGACCGGGAATCCTCGCCCGATGCGCCCGTCGGTCGAGTGGTCGGCTGGCCGCGCACCCGCCCGAATCCGGGCTCGTGCGGATCGCCCGTGCAACGGGCCTGCAGGACCGCCTCGTGGCGGGGAAGATAGGCGCCGGTGACGACCGAAGCCGATTTCTGGGCCTGCAGCCAGTGCCGCTCGATCAACAAGATCCGGGCCGATCGCTGTTACAGCTGCCACGCCCCGCGCGACGTGGCTGCCGTCAGGCCGACCGAGCTGTCGGTGACCGACACGAAACCGCGCCCGATCGCCGTCACCACGCCGTACCGGAGCTCCGAGGGCCGGGCCGTCATCGCGACGGTCGCGGGCGTCGTCTTCATCCTCGGCACCGCGCTCTCACTTTGGCTGTTGTGGTCCATCACGAACCTACGCGCGGAGGGCGAGCGCGAGACCGCCGATCGACTGCTCACCGAGCAGCTACCGCTCCTCGCGGTGGTGCCCGTCCTCTGCGCGGTGGGCCTGCTCGCCTACGGCGCCTGGATCAGCCGGGTGGTCGAGAACCTGCCGGCCCTCGGGGCCGGCTACTCGCGCGTCAGCCCGACGATGGCGCTCATCGAACCGCTCATCCCCGGCCTGAACCTGTACTCCCTCCCGGCACGGGCCGGTGAGGTCGTTCAGAAGCTCGAGGGCGGGACGCGAGGCCTGGCGATGATCGCGCTCAGCTGGCTCCTTGTGGTCGCGCCGTTCGTCGTCACGTTCTGGGTCATGCGGGTCAGCCGGTTCGCAGGCACGGGCGCCGACTTCTTCCGCGCCACCGGCTGGAGCTGGCTCGTTGGCTTTGCCTTCCAGGCGGCCGGCCTGGTGTTGGCGCTTGCCGTGATCTGGCACATCGAAGGGCTCTGTCGAGCCCGCGTAACCACCGCGGAGCCCTCGCTCTAGACAAGGTCACTCCGCCCGTCGCTGAGGCCGACCCGCGGCCGGCGGTGATCACGAGCGCCGCGACCGGCATCGCGACGACGAGCAGCGTCCCGCTGGCGACCACGACGGCGGCGTGATTGCGAGCCGCGGGTGACAACCCCGGTCAGCCGGTCGGGGCCCAGAAGCGGAGCTTGCCGGCGCGCTCGTCCTCGAGGATGCCGCCGTTGCGCTCGATGACCGTCCGTGAGCCGATGTTGTCGACGTCGCAGGTGATGAGCGCCGACTCGATCCCGAGACCGCGGGCAAGGCCGAGCGCCTGGCGCAGCATCTCCGTGGCGTGGCCACGCCGCCGGGCCGACGGCCGGACGTCGTAGCCGATGTGGCCGCCGATCTCCAGGAGCCGCGGGGTGAGCCGATGCCGGATTGCGACCCGGCCCAGGAAGTCGTAACCCTCCACCCACCACAGCTCGGTGGCGGGCACGAAGCCCTCGGGCCGCGGCGACTCCTCGAGGGCCTCCGCCCGGATCGACGCGGCGAAGGCCCGGAACGCCTCGTCGTCGGCCCACTCGCCGGACCGGGTCCGGATGTAGCCGCCGATGACGGAGTGGTCATGGTCGTGGCCGCGACCCTCGGCCCGGAACTCGGCCATCGCCGCGGCGAAGGAGCGTCGAAGGTCGTCGCTGGGTGGGGTGAGCTCGGGCATGCGGGAGCGAACTCCGGGCGGACGCCTCGGCTGCGGTTTCGAGGACCCCGACAGTGTGCCCCAGGTGCCGGGACTCGGCTGCCATGCCGCCGAGCGCGCCGAGCGCGCCGAGCGCGGCGGGGCGGGCGCGGCGGGGCGGGCGCGGCGGGGCGGGCGCGGCGGGTGCGGCGGGCGCGGCGGTGCGGCGGGTGCGGCGAGCGCGATCGCCTGGCGAGCGCGTTCTCGATGAACAAGCGCGACCTCCCCCCGACTTCCTGCAGGAATCGCACGAACTCGGGGGTGGGTCACGCTCGTTCGTGTGATTCATGCTCTGCAGAAGAGTGCGGGTCGGTTCGGCTCGTCGGTGACGCCATGGCCAGAGCCAGCGTCGCGGCCGGAAGCATCCCATTCTCTGTGCTGAGCGATCAGGCGGCGGACGGCCAGGGTCGGAGGGTCGCCCCGAAGCGTCCGGACCAGTAGCGGCTCCAGTCACCGTTGAGCCGCAGCAGCCGGAGCCGGACGA
>JBFMEV010000045.1:0-23416 GCA_040752335.1 Chloroflexota bacterium | reverse complement strand
ACCGCTCGCACCCGGGCCCGGACCTCGTTGGGTCCCGGCACCGGCACCGGCACCTCCCGGATCTCGAACCGGCCGGGCGCCGTCACGACGAGCGCCGCCATGGTCTCGGGCACGGTTGGACCTCCTCGGGATGCGCTCAGACGACGGCCACCGGATCGACCATCGAGCCGGTGGCGCCGCGGATCTTCAGGGGCAGGGCGACGAACAGGAACTCGTAGATGCGCTCGCGCGCGAGGACCTCGAGATCGAGGCTCTCCATGAGGTAGACCGCGTTCTGGATGAGGAGCAGGGTGTGGACCGGCTGGGGGTTGCCGGTCGGCCCCGGGTCGGGCGCCGGCTGGACCTCGTAGGTCTCGGTGTCGGTCCCGGTCGCGACGACGCCGCGCTCGAGGAGCCAGCGCGCGGCCGAGATGTCCGGCCCGGGCGTCTTATGGGCGGCCATCGCCTCGGCGTCGGGCCACAGGCCCATGTAGCCGGTCCGGATCGCGACGACATCGCCGGATCGGACCTCCACTCCCTCCGCGGCGGCGATCGCATCCAGCTCGGCGGCATCGATCGGCGAGCCCTTGGGGAGGCACGGGACGCCGCGCTGGCCGGCCGCGTCCAGCAGGACGCCGCGGGTGAAGAAGGGCGGCATCGTGGAGGCGTCGAGGTAGGTCGGGCCGAAGTCGGTCAGGTGCTCGTCGGCGTTGCCGCCGCCGTACCAGTGCATGTCGTCGGCGACCGTCATGTGGGCCAGGGCATCCATGTGGGCGCCCGAATGGGACGTGGCCATGACGTACTCGGCCATGTAGCCGAGTCCGGCGTCGTTGACCGGGCCCCACGGCGTCGCGCCGGTCACCCGGATGCCGCGCGGCGTCCGGTAGTTGAGGACCTGGAATGGCGGGTGACCAGGGAACAGCGGCATGCCCGGGTAGCGGACGGCGGCCAGCGAGATCATCCGGCCCTGCCGGACGAGCCCGGCGGCCCGGACGACGTCGGCCGCGGTCTGCCGGCCGATCGGGCCGATGTCGGCCTGCGTGCTCATCGTGGCGACCTCCTCTGCCGTGTCATCGCCGCTCCTGGAGCGCCCGCCAGACCCGCTCCGGCGTGAGCGGCAGGTCGCGGATGGTGACGCCGGTCGCGTCGCGGACCGCCGCGCCGACGGCCGACGCGACGCACAGGAGGGCCCCCTCACTCATGCCCTTCGACCCGTACGGACCCGGGCCATCCTCGTTCTCGATGATCTCGCTGACCATCTCGAGCGGCAGGTCGAGGCTCGTCGGGATCCGATAGTCGATCGCGCCGAGGTTCCGGATTCGACCCGTCTCGTCGAAGATCAGGTGCTCCATGAGGGTGTGGCCCAGGCCCTGGATCGCGGCCCCCTCGTCCTGCATCCGGACCTGGAGCGGGTTGATGGCCTTGCCGACGTCCGAGACGGTGGCGTAACGGACGAGGGTGACATCGCCGGTGTCCTCGTCGACCGCGGCCTCGACGGCGGTGCAGTTGAGCTCGAAAAAGGCCGCGCTGCCACCGAGCGGGTGGTCCGGCTCGGCGTCCTTGCGCATCTCGCCGTTCCCGATCAGCTCACCGCCGAGCCGGCCAAGGCCGGGGACGAGCACCTCCAGGATCGTCAGCTCGCGATCGGGCAGCCGGACGACGCCACGGTCGACGCTGATGGAGGCCTCATCGAGGCCGTGGAGGCGGGCCGCCATGGCCCGGAGCCTGGCCTGGATCTCGCGGCAGGCGGCGAGGACCGCGTTGCCCATCAGGACCGTCGACCGGCTGGCGGAGGTCTGCTGGTCGTAGGGCACGATCGCCGTGTCGCCCATCACGACGGTCACCCAGTCGAGCGGCGTCCCGAGCTCGGTCGCGGCGATCTGGGCGAAGACGGTCCGGGCGCCCTGGCCCATGTCCGAGGTCCCGGCGAAGACGATGACGCTGCCGTCGATGAGCAGCCGGACCGTGGCGTAGGAGAGGCCGGTCGTGGGTCCCGACTTGATCCCCATCGCGATCCCCCGGCCATGACCGGCCGGCAGCGGCGTCCCCCAGCCGATGAGCTCGGCCGCCCGCCGGAGAGCCTGCTCCCACTCACCGTCCGCCGGCGTGTCGAACGGGATGAACGCCTCGCCCCGCCGGGCCACGTTGCGGAGGCGGAGCTCGAGGCGGTCGATGCCCAGGGCGCGGGCGCCCTCGTCGAGGTTCGATTCCACCGCCCAGTTCACCTGCGGGTTGCCGAAGCCGCGGAAGGCGGTCGAGGGCACGGTGTGCGACAGGACGCTCCGGGCCAGGATCCGGGCGGCCGGCACGCGGTAGGGGCCGCAGCCCGGATAGCTGCCCTTGCCCACGACCCGGTCGGCGATGTCGGCGTAGGCGCCGATGAGGTAGTCAGCCACGATGTCCTGGAAGGCCAGCGTCCCGTCGGACTGGAATCCGGTCCGGACGCGGACCTCGGCGGCGGCCCGCCGGACGGCCTGGAAGGTCTCCTCGAGGCTGAGGACGAGCCGCACCGGCCGGCCGGCACGGAGGGCCATGAAGGCGACCAGCGGCTCGTACTTCGCGTGCTGCTTCCCGCCGAAGCCGCCACCGGGATCGGGCGAAAAGACCCTGACCCTCGAGAGCGGCAGCCCGAGCAGCTGGGCCAGGACCTTCTGGAGCCAGTTGGGGTGCTGGATGGAGCTCCAGACCGCGATCCCGGCGCCGTCGGGAGCCGCCACGAACGCGTGGGGCTCGATGGCGAAGTGGGTGACCATCGGGAAGGAGTAGGTGTTCTCGACGACGAGATCGGCGGCCGCCGTGTCGACGTCGCCCCAGGCCACCCGGTGCTCGCGCAGGACGTTGGTGGCGGCGAGCGGGTCGTTGGGCCGGAGCGACGGGTCCTGGACGAGGGGCGCTCCGGGGTCCAGCGCGGCCGCCACCGTGAAGACCGCCGGCAGCTCCTCGTACTCGACCCGGACGAGCGCGGCCGCCTCCTCGGCGGCGTCCCGCGACTCGGCGGCGACGGCGGCCACCGGGTCGCCGTGGTACTTCGTCTCGCCGGTGGCGATGACCGGGCGGTCCCGGAACTGGGGGCCGAAGCGCGGCACGGGCTGCGGCAGGTCGGCGGCGGTCATGACCAGCCGGACGCCCGGGACGCGCTCGGCGGCGCCGGCGTCGATCGCCACGATCCGGGCCCTCGCGACCGGCACGGTCACGAGCCTGGCGTGGAGCTCGTCGGGGAGGTGCAGGTCGGCCACGTAGCGCTGCAGGCCGGTGACCCGGTCGTGGCCCCCGACGCGCCGCGGCGAATCGCCGACCCGCACGCCGCCGATCGTGGCGCTCATCGCCGCTCCCCCTCGGCCGCCGCGGCGACGGCGGCCCGGATCTGCTCGTAGCAGCCGCATCGGCAGAGGTTGCCGGCGAGGCCCTCCGCGATCTCCTCGTCCGTCGGCCGGGCGACCCGCCGGAGGAGATCGTCCGCGGCCATCACCTGGCCCGGAATGCAGAAGCCGCACTGGACCCCACCCTCGTCGAGGAAGGCGGCCTGGAGCCGGGTGAGGCTCCCCGCGGGCGCCAGGCCCTCGGCCGTCGTGACCTCGCCACCGTCGGCCTCGACCGCCAGGACGAGGCACGAATCGACGATCCGCCCGTCCAGGCGGACGGTGCACGCCCCGCACTCGCCGACGAGGCAGCACTCCTTCGTGCCGGTGAGCTCGAGCTCGTCGCGAAGGACCTCGAGGAGGGTGTGATGGGCGGCAACCTTGATGGCCTTGCGACGGCCGTTGACCGTGACCTCGATCGGGATCTGCTCTGTCATCGGATTCACGCCCCCGCCGCCAGCCGGCCGATGGCGAGGTCGAGGGCGCGCCGGCCGAGCACGCGCAGCATCGCCAGGCGGTACTCGGGGCTCGCCCGCATCGAGCGCGGCGACGGGCTGGCGTCGGCGAGCATCCGGTCGAGCAGCTCGGCCTTCGCCGCTGCCGGCGTGGCGGGATCGGCGAGGACGCCGGTCGCGTCGACGGCCAGGATCGGGCGCGGGCCGACGCTGCCGTAGGCCAGCCGGGTCAGGCCGGCCTCGTCGACCCCACAGCACAGCGTCACGGAGGCGAGATCGTGGCCCCGCCGCCGAGTCCGGCGGAGATGGACCGAGCCCGTTCGCCGGCCGGGGTGCGGCAGCTCGATGGCCGTGACGAGCTCGCCGCGGTCGAGCGTCGTCACCCCGGAGCGCACGAACCAGTCGTCGATCGGGATGCGCCGGCTACCCGAGGGGCCGGCAACGACGACGGTCGCGCCGAACACGAGGAGGGCCGGCGCCGTGTCGGCCGCCGGCGAGGCGTTGCAGATGTTGCCGCCGAGGGTCGCCCGGTTCCGGATCTGGACCGAGCCAACGACCGCGGCGGCCTCGGCCAGGGCCTCGAACGAGCGCCCGATCCGCGGGTCCGCGGCGATGTCGGTCATGACCGTCGTGGCCCCGATGACGAGCCGGCCGCCATCCTCCCGGATCCCGGGCCGCAGCTCGGCGATCCGCTTGACGTCGACGACGACCGTGGGGCGGAGGCTGCCGTCACGCAGCCGGATGATGAGATCGGTGCCGCCGGCCAGGACCCGGGCCTCGGGTCCATGGGCGGCAAGCAGGGCGACAGCCTCGGCGATCGAGGCGGGGCGGGCGTAGCCGAACGGTCGCATGCTCGGCCTACAGGATCCTCTCTACCTCGTCGAGGAGGACCTGGGGCGTGGCCGCCCGGATGAAGTAGAACGGCCGCTCGCAGAAGCTGGCCACGAACGCTGCCCGGCGGCGTCGCAGGGCGTCGGTGTCGAGGAGCGGCATGACCTGGCCGGGGGCGAGGAGCTCGTTGGTCAGGAAGTAGTTCTGGAGCGAGTGGAGGAACTGGAACTGGGCCTCGAACGGGATGAGCCGGTTCGTCGCCGGGTCGAAGTTGCCGTCGATCGCCGGGACGATGACGAGGTCGATCTCGGGAATCCCGTCATAGAAGCCCCAGCTCGGCATCTCGCCCCAGAACTTCTCGACACCCCGGTTCGGGGCCGCCTTGTCCGACCGCTCGGTGCCTTCCGTGCGCTTCACGAGAAACGGCTCCACCGAGCCCATGACGGCCCGCCCGGCCTCGTCGATGACGGTCGTCTCTGACGCGACCTGGAGACCGCCTCGGACGCCGGCCTCGATGAGGCCCATGCTCTTGCCGTGGTTCGACTCGCCGCCGAGGAACAGGAACGTCCGGCCGCGATAGTGGACCGCGGCGCTGTGCGAGGGATGGAGGCCCGCCGCCTCCATCCGGAGGGCCAGGACCGCAACGACGACCTTCTGGATCGGGCCGGCCGGCCAATCGCCGCTGAAGGTCACCGTCCGGCCGTCGTAGGCGACGTCCCTGGGGCCGTCCACGCGCCACACGATGTCGGGCGCCGGGAGCGTGACCTCGGGCGAGACGCGCACGTCCGCCAGCCGGTAGTTGAGGAAGCTCAGGTCGTCGAGGACATGGTCGCGCGGCTCGCGGCCGTAGACGTCCACCCGGAGGCTGGCCGTCCCGGCCGACATCTGCTCGGACAGCTGGAGCTGGTCGTTCATGGGTCCCTTTCGAACGGCGGTGGCCATGTCGTTCACTCCCCGACGGCCGCCGCCGGGCTGAGCGTTCCGCTGCCGGGCGAGGCCGCGACGCCCGGCAGGGCGGTTTTCGGCGGGACGTTCGGCCAGTGGCTGCCGAGCATCGCCGCGGCGTTGGCGAAGTGCCGATGGAGGACCTGGCTCACGAGCTCCGGGTCCCGCCGCCGGAGGGCGTCGAGGACCGGTAGGTGCTCATCTGCGATCCGGCGGCGATCGGCGCCGGGGGCGACGATCGTGATGTAGGTCCGGGAGAAGGGCTCGAGCGTCCGCCAGACGCGACCGAGCGTGGCGTTTCCGGCAAGCTCGACCACGCGTCCGTGGAAGGCCGCGTCAGCGGTGGCCTCGGCCCGCGTGTCACCGGTCCGCGCGGCTTCCTGCATCTGGTCGACGTAGCCGGCGAGCTCGACGAGGTCGGCGTCGGTGAGGCGGGTCACCGCCAGGCGCGCTCCGAGCGATTCGAGCTCGGCCCGGATCTCGAAGGCCTCCAGGAGCTCGGCCGCCGAGGGGCGGCGGACGCGAGCTCCACGGAAAGCGGTCGTCTCCACGACCCCGAGCGCCTCGAGGTCGCGCAACGCCTCGCGAACCGGGGCCTGGCTCGTCCCGAGCTCCCGGGCGACCCGGGTCTCCACGATCCGGGCGCCCGGCGGGTAGCGCCCGTCGAGGATCGCCTCGAGGAGGCGCTCCTTGACCTGGGCGCTGAGGACGTTGCGTGAGATCGAGGCGTCGCGGGTCATCGAGGCGCGGTCAGTCCGTCATCCCGATCCCGGCCAGGGCCGGCGCGGGCGTGGCCGCGGCCTCCAGGATCTCGACGACCCCGGTGCTGCCATCCACGCGGAGGCGGTCGCCGGTCTTGATCCGGGTGGTCGCGACGGACGTGCCGACGACGGCCGGGATGCCGTACTCCCGGGCCAGGACGGCCGGATGGGAGACGGTCCCACCGGCGTCGGTGACGACCGCGACGATCTTGCCGTACAGGACCTGCCAGGCCGGGTTCGTCATCTCGCAGACGAGGATCTCCCCGACCTGGAGGCTGTCGAACTCGGTCTCGGACATGACGACCCGGGCGACGCCCTCCACGACGCCGGGCGAGCCGGCGATGCCCTTGACCTTTCCGAGCTCCTGCTCCTTCGAGCGGTAGAACTTGTCAGGGAAGCCCCACAGGTTCAGGTACGGGAAGGCCAGCTGCGTCGCGGTGACGGTGCCGACCCAGTCACGCGGCCGGACCTTCTCGGCCTCGGCCCGCCTGGCCCTGGCGGCGGCCACGATCGCCCGGCCGTCGATCCCGGTCGGGTTGCCGATGAACGCCCGCAGCTCGTTGTAGTGGAACTGGATGACGTCGTCGGGGCGGTCCAGGACACCCATCTCGACGAGCTTCTCGCCGAGGGCGATGAGGACCAGCCTAACGTGGGCGTTGGCGCCCTGGTCGATGTAGAAGTGATGGTCCGGGGTGAGCGGGGCCATCTTGAGATTGATCTCGTTGGCCGCCCGCATCTCCTCGAGCGCCTGGCCCTCGAGGCCCTCGAGGATCTCGACCGCCGCGGCGTCGATGTCGGCCTTGAGCTTGGCGATCGCGGCCGGGTAGTCGTAGCCCGAGGCGTACTGGTCGCGGACGAGCTGGATGACCGGGATCATGTCCTCGCGGAAGCTCGGGAACACGAACTCATGGCTCCAGACCGCGTGCCAGCCGAACTCCTTCTGGTACGGCACGACCTTCTCGTCGATGAACCGGCGGCCACGCTCGCTGGCCTGGAGGCGCGGCACGATCTCGGTCGCCGAGGGGCTGTCGAAGGCCTTCGCCAGCTCGGCGTCGCCCTTGACCTGCTCCTTCATCTCCCAGAGCGCCCGGATCTTGTCCCAGTTCCGGTCGCTGGCCGAGTTCTGGAGCCGGCCAAGCAGGACCTCGTCGATCTTGCCGTGGGTCTTCTCCATGACCGCCCGGAGATTGAGCGTCGCGGACAGCTGGGCGAAGTTCAACATCCAGTGGATCTTCCAGTGGCGGTCGTGCATGTCGATGGCGTCCTCGAGGAGGACCGCCGTGTCGGCCAGGATCAGCTCGGCCTTCTTCTCGAGCATGCCCTCGATGTAGTCGAAGTTCCGCTGCATCTCGGGCACGAACCGCGTCCGCCACCAGTGGACGAAGTTGTTGCCGTAGACGGGCAGGACGGCGCCGAGGTAGGCGCCGATCTTGCCGGCATAGCCGGCGTCCGAGCCCTGCGGCACGACCGGCCGCGTCGCCAGGTCGTACTCCTGGGTCGCAACCTCGAGCCCGGCCTCGGCCGGGATCGCGGCGGTGTAGAGGTAGCCGTTGATGTTCTTGTAGATCCAGTCCGTCGCGAACGGCGTCCCGAAGCGCCGGAACATGTGGTCGCACGACAGCCACCAGCCGCCGATGTCCTCGTACATCGGGCTCAGGGGCTTGGGGCAGTGAAGGTCGTCGTAGACCCAGAAGAGCAGCTCCTCGGTCTCCGAGGTCCAGCTGATCGGGAACTGCTCGTCCCCGAGGAACTGGTCCAGGACTTCTTCCTTGAGGGGCACTGGTTGTTCCTCCTTTACCTGCTGGTCGATGCGGCCGCCGAGTCCCGGCCGGCGACCACGACGTGCCTGACGCGCCCGGAACGTGACATGGCCTCCGGTGATCGCGACGGTGGGGAACGCTTCATGCACGCCCTCCTGCGCTCATTCGCTCGGCGCCTCGGCGGCGGTCCGGGCGCGGTCGCGCACGCCAGGAACGCCCGCCAGTCGGGTCGACGACGGCGAGACCCCGGTGCTGGAAAGGATCTTGCCGCGGACCGGCTCATGACCCGTGTCAAGCGGCCCGAAGATGGCCGGATCGACCATCCGGCCAAGCGGGAGCTGGGCCCGGCCGGGGCCACCGGCAGCCTCGTGCCGGGCGGTGCGTCCGATGCCCTCGACCGTGACCGGGTCGGCCATGCACCTCTCCAGGGACGCCTCCTGGGCCGGGCCGGGGCCCGTGGGTCGCGCCGTTACATCGATAATCGATTGTCGATAACAGTAGGCTCGGTGCCCCGCCGGAGTCAAGGGGATCGTCCCGCCCTTGCGACTGGACAATCGATGATCGATGATAGCCTGACGCGAGCCAAGGAGAACCGCCATGGTGACGACCGCCCTCGACAATCCCCTTCTCCGGATGGTCCGGGAGACGCCCACCCAGTACTGGAATGACTCGTGCGCCGTCGAGGAGCTGGCCTACGCCGTCGAGCGCGGGGCCTCGGGCGCCACGTCCAACCCCAGCATCGTCCTCGAGGTCCTCAGGAAGGAGGGGGCGCACTGGGTCCCACGCGTCCACGAGCTGGCCGCGGCGAACCCCGACTGGTCCGAGCTCGACCTGACGTGGGCGATCGTGGAGGAGATGGCGGCCCGCGGGGCCGCCGTGCTCGAACCCGTGTACCAGCGAGCTCGCGGGCTCGCCGGCCGGCTGTCGCTCCAGACCAACCCCGCGAATCACCGGAACCCCGGCCGGATGGTCGACCAGGCGATCCGCTTCCATGGCCTCGCCCCGAATATCCAGGTCAAGTTCCCGGCCACGGCCGCCGGCCTGGTCGCGATCGAGGAGGCGACCGCCCGAGGCGTGAGCATCAACGCGACGGTCAGCTTCACGGTGCCCCAGGCGCTCGCCGCGGCCGAGGCCGTGGAACGGGGCCTCGCCCGGCGAGCGGCGGCCGGCGAGGACAGCTCGACGATGGCCCCGATCGTCACGATCATGATCGGTCGCCTCGATGACTGGATGAAGGTCCTCGTGGAGCGAGACGACCTCGCGGTCCACCCGGACGCCCCCAACTGGGCCGGCATCGCCGCCTTCAAGCGGGCCTACGGCATCTTCCGGGAGCGGGGCTACCGCTCGCGGCTCCTGGCCGCCGCCTACCGCCATCGGCTCCACTGGACCGAGCTCGTGGGGGGCGACGTGAGCATGACGATGCCCCACGCCTGGCAGGTTCGCTTCAACGCCAGCGGCATCGCCCCGCTGCCGCGGATGGATATTCCTGTGGATCCCCACCTCATCGCCGACCTGTACGACCGGATCCCGGACTTCCGCCGGGCCTACGATCCCGACGGGATGGCGCCCGAGGAGTTCGAGGGCTTCGGCGCCAGCGCCCGCACGCTCCGGGCGTTCATCAAGTCGTACCACGACCTCCAGGCGGCGATCCGTGACCTCGTCCTGCCCGACCCCGACGTCCGGCCGCGCTGAGCGCCCGGCCTGGCGGTACCTGCGGTTGGACCCTGGGCTGGCCGCGACCGGCCGCGTTGCCGTGGTGACTTCCGGCCCTTCCCGCGCTCGCCGGGGTCGGCGATTCTCACTTGCGTTGCCGGAGACCGACGTCTAGTATCCTCGATAATCGATCATTCTGTAATCGATTATCAATCGGAGCGGTAGCGCCTCCCGCTCCTCCGCGAAGGCGAACGATGACCAGAGCGGCACGGTTGGCAGACAGCGGATTCCGGCGGCCCGGCATCGTCACGGGCCGTGGCGGCGGCGGCTGATGGAGTTCATCACCCAGAGCCTGGTCATCGGGCTCACCGAGCACGCTCCCCTGGTCCTCGCCGCGATCGGGTTCGCCCTTCTGTATCGCCTCACCGGCCTCATCAACGTGGCCTACTCGGAGACGATCACGCTCGGCGCCTACTTCGGGATGTGGGCCAACACGACGTTCGAGCTGGACTTCTACACGGTCCTGCTTCCCGCAGCGCTGCTGGCGGGCCTCGTCAGCGTCGCCAGCTATCTGCTGGTCTTCCGACCGGCCAAGCAGCGCGGCGTCGGCGTGCTGGAGCTGATCATCATCTCCTTCGGGCTGTCGATCTTCCTGCGCCACGGCCTCCAGTTCGTCTTCGGCTACCCGGTCCGGTTCTACGACGTCCCGCCCCCCGACACGATCCTGGTGCTCGGCGTCGGCGTCAGCTCGTTCCGCCTGCTCGCGCTCGTCAGCGTCGCCGTGCTCGCCCTGCTGCTGTACCTGTTCATCCAGCGCTCCAGCCTTGGCCTCAAGATCCGGGCCCTGGCGAGCGACGAAGGCCTGGCCCAGGTGAGCGGGATCCGGCCGCTCGTGGTGACCGTGCTCATCTGGTTCATCGCCGGCGTGGCCGGTGGGCTCGCCGGCGCGTTCTACGGCGTCGGGTCGAACGTCGCACCACTGCTCGGCTGGCGCCAGTTCCTCATGATCCTCATGGTGGCCCTCGTGGGCGGGTCGTGGGGCCTCGGCGGCGTCATCCTCGTCGGCGTTGGCACGAGCGTGGCGCTGGCCGCCATGGCCCTCTCGTTCGACCAGGTCCTGTACGCGCAGCTGCTGTTGATCGCCACGTTCGTGATCGTCCTGAAGGTGCGCGGCGGGCGAGTCCTCGAGACGGCGAAGGTGTAGTCAGGTGAATCTCGACTGGCTCGACGCCTTCCTGATCACGGGCCTGTTCGAGGTCGTGATGGTGATCGGCCTGGGGCTGCTCCTCCACCTCCAGCTGGGTCTCGCCCGGATCGCCAACTTCGGCGTCGTCGGGTTCTGGGGCCTCGGGATGTACACCTTCGGCGTGCTGTATGTCCGGGTCGACTGGCCGTTCGGGGATCCGTGGCAGTTCCTCGTCTGCGCCGCCGCCGCGACCCTCGTCGCCGGCGTGGCGGGGCTCATCGTCGGTTGGCTGATCGGCGACCTCGACACCGATGGGGTGCTCGTGGGCACGCTCGGGTTCGCCACCGCCGTCCAGCTCCTGGCCACGACCGAGGACGACCTGACCGGGGGCGCACGCGGCATGGGCGGGCTCGGCTTCCCATACGACATCGGCCGGGTCAAGGAAGAGGAGCTCCTGTGGCTGTTGATCACGACCGCCGTCGTCGCCGCGATCTTCCTCTACGCCTGGCGCGTCCACCGTGCGCCCTACGGGCGCCTCCTGATCGCCGTCGGCACGAACGAGCCCCTGACCCGCAGCCTGGGAAAGTCGACGTTCATGGCCAAGCTTTGGCTGTTCACCGTCACGTCCGCGGCGATGGGGCTCCTCGGGGCGATGAACGGGGTCATGGTGCGCTACCTCGCCGTCGGCAACATCGGGGTCAGCGTCACCCTCGCCGCGATGGTCGGGCTCGTTCTGGGCGGCACGGCACGGGTCTGGGGGGCGGTGGTGGGCGTCTTCCTCACCGTGGGGCTGTTCGACATCGTCGTCCAGTCCTACCTGCCGCTCCCCCAGGACTGGTACACCCAGGCGATCCCGGTCCTGAGAGAGGCAACGTTCGGCCTGACCCTGATGATCGTTCTGCTGTTCAGGCCGCTCGGCCTGCTCGGCGACATGCGGCGCGACAGGCTGATGAGGCGGCTCCATGGTCGCTGACGTCGCCGGCGCCGTGGCCATTGCCCGTCCCCGGATCCGGATCCAGGGGGCCGTGAAGAGCTTCTCCGGCCGCGTCGTCGTGGATGTCGACGACCTCGTCCTGGGCGACCGGCCGATCGAGGGCCTCATCGGGCCCAACGGCGCCGGCAAGACGACGCTGATGCGAATGATCATGCACTCGACCTCCCTCGATCGAGGCACGGTCTCGCTCCTGCCCGCCGGCGGCGGCCAGGTCGCCCTCTCGACGCTGCCGGCCCACCGCCTGGCGGGACTCGGCGTCGTGAAGAGCAACCAGGTGATCATGGACTTCGCCGAGCTGACCATCTGGGATTCGCTCCTGCTCGCCGTCGCCGAGCATCGCTACGAGCAGCCGCACCGGATCTTCAGCGAGGGCACGGTCTTCGTGCAGCACGAGGCCGAGATCCGGCAGCACCTCGACTACTTCGGGTTCACCGATCCCACGCTCTTTGCGATGTCCGCCGGGGAGAAGAAGCTTCTCGACATCGTCCGCTGCCTCCTCCTCAAGCCCAGGTTCCTCCTGCTCGACGAGCCGACGGCCGGCCTGCCCGCCGACCTGACCGAGAAGGTCATGGCCGTGATCAGGGAGCTGGCCGCGGGGGGCACGTCGGTGGTGATCGTGGAGCACGACCTCAACGTGATCTGGAATCTCTGCGACGAGGTCCTCTTCATGGCCGAGGGCAGGGTGATCCTGCGCGGCGCCCCGCAGACGATCCGGGAGAACCGGACCGTCGTCGAGAAGTACCTGGGAGAGGGCCATGTCTGAAACGGCCCCACCGGTCACCCTCGAGGTCGAGGGCCTGCGCAGCGGCTACCACGGGGTCACGGTCCTCAAGGGCCTCGATTTCTCGGTCGGCGACGAGGTCTTCGCGGTCCTGGGGGCGAACGGGGCGGGCAAGACGACCCTCCTGGCGACGCTGGCCCGCCTCGTACCGCTCATGGCCGGCACGATCCGGTTCCGGGGCGAGGACGTGTCGGCATTGCCGCCGTACGAGACCGCCGGACGAGGGATGGGCTACGTGCCCCAGGAGAAGGGCACGTTCGCCGACCTCACCGTCCTCGAGAACCTCGCCGTGGGCGGCATGATCGGCCGCCGTTCGCGCGACGAGCGGATGACCGAGGTCTTCGAGCTGTTCCCCGCGCTCAGGCAGCACCAGGCCCAGCCGGCCGGCACCCTCAGCGGCGGCGAGTCACGGATGCTGGCCTGTGCGCGGGCCCTCATGCAGGACCCCAGCGTCCTGCTCCTCGACGAGCCGACGGCCGGGCTGTCGCCGCTCTACGTCGAGATGTTCTTCGACAAGGTCAGGGAGATCCACGAGACCCGGGGCGTGGCCATCGTCCTCGCCGAGCAGAACGCGACCAAGGCGCTCCAGGTCGCCGACCGGGTGATGGTCCTGAGCCTCGGCGAGGCTTTCGCCGTCGTGCAGGCAGCTGATCTGACAACCCAGCAGCTCAAGGAGGGATACCGGATCTGACGAACCGCGCGTCGGGTAAGCAACATGAGGAGGAACGGAATGGTCGGTAGAACGAAATGGGCCCGCACCGCGATCGGGATCACGGTGCTCGCCCTCACCGCCGCCGCATGCGGCGGTGGCAGCACCGCCTCGCCCGGCACATCGGCGCAGGCCACGGGCACCCCGGTCACCAGCGAGCCGCCCTCGACCGAGCCCGTGGTGGTCTGCGAGCTCGCGTACTACACCGGTTCGTTCGCGGCGTATGGCCCGTCGCTCACCGAGGACGTGGCCTTCCCGATCAACGAGGTCATCAACGACGACCCGCCGCTGGGCCGCAGCTGGACCCTCGTCTCGGAGGACATCGGCGATGATCATGAGGGCCAGGCGGCGAAGACCTGTCTCGAGCAGCGCGGCGCCGAGATCGTGGTGAGCATCGCCCACCAGTACCGGACGTACCGCGAGTACATGATGGAGTACTGGAAGGACAACGATTCGCCGCTCGGACCGTCGGTCCACGGCGGGGCCATCCCCGGGAACCTCGGCGGCAAGGCGGCTGAGCCGATCTTCCGCGCCCAGGGCCTCGACGAGGCGCTTGGCATGTCCGGGATCCTGTACGCGGAGACGATCAACGCCAAGAAGATCGTCATCTTCGCCACCCAGGTCGAGGGCTTCCAGCTCGCGGCGAACGCGGCGGAGAAGGCCGCGGAGGCCGTCGGCATGGAGGTCCTGGCCCGCATCGACGTCCAGGCGGAGCAGGCGTCGTTCGGCGCGGAGGCGCAGCGGATCGCCACGCTCGCCCCGGATGCCGTGATCGTCCAGGCCGGCTCAGTCGAGTCGGCTGCGCTGATCAAGGCGGCGGCCGAGGCCGGCCTGTCGCTCAACTGGATCGGCGAGACCGGCTGGATCCAGACGGAGTTCATCGGGACGCTCGGGACCGCCCCCATCGCCACGCAGAAGGGAATCGGGTTCGCGGCGTTCTCGTACAACGACACGACCCCCGCCTGGGACTTCTTCTCGGCGGCATGGTCGGCCGCGGACCACACCGCGCCGGAGGACGCGGACCCCAAGGGCCTGTACCACTTCTCGACCTACGACCTGCTCGTCCAGACGGCCCTGGCCGTCGAGGCCGGCGGTTCCTACAAGGCGAGCGACTGGGCGCCGGCGATGCACGAGGTCGGCGAGGCTCCGGGTGAGATCTGCTACACGTATGCCGATTGCCTCGCCCTCATCCGTGACGGCAAGGACATCGACTACGAGGGCATCACCGGCACGGGCACGTACACCGATGGTGGCGTGAACGACGTCGTCCAGTCCTACACCCCGTTCGGGGCGGACGGCAAGGCCGGCACGCCGGTCATCCTCGACGCCGAGCGAGCCCTCGAGATCATCGAGCTGATCAAGACCGAGGCGGAGTGCGATCCCGCGGATCCGCCGAACGAGTGCACCTGGTAGTCGGCGACCCGACGTCCTCGAGGCACAGCGAACGGGCCCTCCCGCCGACGGCGGGAGGGCCCGTTCATACCGTTGACCATGCCGGGCGACCTTGACCGGCGGGCGGCTCATGCGTATTCTCGATAATCGATTGTTCAGCCGCGTTGGTCCGTCCCGGCCGACCGCCGTGAGGCAACACTGATGATCAAGCGCGTAGCGCGGGCCGAGGCCGAGATCGTCCCCCTCCCCGGCCGCACCTGGCACTCCTACTTCGGGCCGCACAACAGCGCGGCGCGGCAGGTCTCGATGGGCGTCTCCGTCTTTCCGCCCGGTTCCCGACCGACCGGTCACGTCCACCCCGCGGAGGAGGAGACGATCTACTGCGCCGCCGGGCGAGGTCGGATCGTGACCCCGGACGGTGTCGCCGAGATCGAGCCGGGTGTCGTCGTCCACGTTTCGCCCGGGACGTTCCACGCGACCGAGGCCGACGGCCCGGAGCCGCTCGAGCTCGTCTGCCTGTTCTCTCCGCCCGTGGTCGCGGGTTCCTACGAGAAGCCAGCCTCGTGACCGCCCGGCCCGGCTCCCTGCCGTCCCGTATCCAGGCCGCCGAGGCCGCCCGCCTCGCCGAGATCGCCCGCCGGATCAGGGTCGAGGTCATTCGAACCGTCAATCACGCGCGGGCCGGCCACATCGGTGGCCCCCTCTCGGCGGCCGACATCCTGGCCGCCCTCTACTTCCACGTCCTCCGGATCCGACCAGAGGAGCCAACCTGGCCCGATCGCGACCGGTTCATCCTCTCCAAGGGCCACTCCTCCATCGCCCTGTACGCGGCCATGGCCCTGCGTGGCTACTTCCCGGTCGAGGAGCTGCTGACCTTCGACGCCGCTCACTCGCGGCTCCAGGGCCACCCCGACATGACCCGGCTGCCCGGCCTCGACATGTCCACCGGCTCGCTCGGCATGGGCATCTCGGCGGGCATGGGCATCGCCCTGGGCGCCCGGCTGACCGGTCGCGACTGCCTGACCTACGTCATGCTCGGCGACGGCGAGTGCCAGGAGGGCGAGGTCTGGGAGGCGGCGATGGCAGCGGCCCGCTACGGCCTCGACAACCTCATCGCGATCGTCGATCACAACCGCCTCCAGCAGTACGGCTGGCCCGGGGACGGGGCGGACGGGCGCATCCCGCCGCAGGCGCCGGGCGAGCTGGCGGCGAAGTGGTCGGCCTTCGGCTGGCGGGTCCTGGAGGTCGACGGCCACGACGTCGCCGCGGTCGTTCGCGTCCTCGAGGAAGCGGGGCGGGGCGACGGCCGGCCGGTCGTCGTCATCGCCGCCACCGTCAAGGGCAAGGGCGTCTCGTTCATGGAAGGCCACTACTTCTGGCACACCCGGGCGATCAGGCCCGAGGAGTTCGATGCGGCTATGGCCGAGCTGGGCGAGCCCGCGGCCGGGGCAGCGGGGGTGCCGAGATGACCCTGGCGCCGGGCCGGCCGATGCGCGAGATCTTCGGCGAGACCGTCGCCGAGCTCGCCTCGGGCGATCCCCGGATCTACATGCTGGACGGCGACGTCGGCAGCTCCACCCGGGCCGACATCTTCGAGCGGGCCCACCCCGACCGCTACCTCCAGATGGGTATCGCCGAGCAGAACATGCTCGGCGTCGCGGCCGGCATGGCGACGATGGGTCTGATCCCGTTCATCAGCACGTTCGTGTCGTTCGCGGTCGTCCGGCCGCTCGACCAGATCCGGGTGCTGATCGCCCAGCCACGCCTGAACGTCAAGATCACGCCGAGCTACGCCGGCCTCTTCACCGGTCAGACCGGGATGAGCCACATCATCGTCAATGACCTGTCGATCATGCGATCCCTGCCCAACATGGTCTGCGTCGCCCCGGCCGACCACGTCGAGGCGCGCCTTGCGCTGCAGTGGGCCGCCGCCTACGACGGGCCCTGCTACGTCCGGCTCGGCCGGGACGCCACGGCCCGGCTGTTCGACGACGATCACCGCTTCGAGTTCGGCGCGGCGCGGTGGATCCGCGACGGCGGCGACGTCACGCTCGTCTCGACCGGGGCCCAGACGCCCCGGACCGTCGAGGCCGCCGAGCTGCTCGCGGCCGACGGCATCTCGGCCGGCGTCCTCCATGTCGCGACGGTCAAGCCGCTCGACGTGGCCGCGCTCGTCGCCGCCGCGGAGCGCACTGGCCATGTCATCACGGTCGAAGAGCACACCGTCCTGGGCGGGCTTGGCGGGGCCGTGGCCGAGGCGCTGTCGGAGATTCGGCCGACCCCGGTCCACCGGATCGGCCTCCGCGACGTGGACGTGGAGTCGGGCGCCAGCGACGCGCTCCTCGACATTTACGGCCTCTCGGCGGCCCGCGTGGCCGACCAGGTGAAGGCGATCCTGCGCCGGTCGTGAAGGGCCGGCCAGCACAGCGGCCCTGGTCGTGGAGGGCCGGCCAGCACAGCGGCCCTGGTCGTGGAGGGCCGGCCAGCCAGCGGCCCTGGTCGTGGAGGGCCGGCCAGCGCCGCCGGTCGTGGAGGGCCGGCCGGCCAGCGGCCTCGGTCAGCGCCCTCGGTCAGCGGGCCCGCGCGGCGGTCCGGGTGGCCGGCTCGGGATCGGCGTCGTCGTCCTGCCAGCCCTCGGCGAGGTGGGCGCTGGCCCGGTCGAAGTGGTCCCTGAGCGCGGCCACGACACGCTCCGGATCACGTGTCCGGAGCGCCTCCACGATCCCGGGATGGAGGCCGGCCGTCCAGTGGGTGTCGGCGCCCGGGGCGACGAGGGTGATGTACGTCCGTGAGAACGGCTCGAGCGAGCGCCAGACCCGCTCGAGCGTGGCATTGCCGGCCAGGCGCAGGAGCCGGCTGTGGAAGGTCGCATCGGCCACGGCGACCTCGTGGCGATCGCCACCGTCCGCGGCCCGCTCCATCGCCGCGAGGAGGGCCTCGATCTCGGCCAGGTCGGCGTCGGTCATGCGCGGCACCCCGAGCCGCGCCCCGAGGGCCTCGAGCTCGGACCGAACGGCATAGGCCTCGAGGAGCTCGTGCCGCGACGGATGGCGAACCCGGGCGCCACGGAACGGCAGGATCTCGATCACGCCCAGGGCCTCGAGGCCGCGGA
This sequence comes from Chloroflexota bacterium, assembly GCA_040752335.1. Classification (GTDB taxonomy): domain Bacteria; phylum Chloroflexota; class Limnocylindria; order Limnocylindrales; family CSP1-4; genus UBA5189. The sequence goes on along the minus strand of JBFMEV010000045.1, from coordinate 5,499 downwards.
GGGCCTCACGGACCGGCGCCTGGCTGGTCCCGAGCTCGCGCGCCACCCGGGTCTCGACGATCCGGGAGTGCGACGGATAGCGGCCCGACAGGATGTCCTGCAGCAGGCGGTCCTTGACCTGCTCGGCCAGGACGCTGCGCGAGATGCCAACGTCGTCGGTCATGCGGGCTCCATGGGGCTCGGATCACCGGCAAGTCTAGCGCTGCGCCGTCGGTGACTCAGCCTCAAGCGGCCCGGGGGCGAGCCGTACCCGTCATCGAAGGCCGCTGATCGGAGTTGCACGATCATGATAGAGTGCATACATGATCCAACAGGTCGTGCAAGAGGTTGACAACCAGCCGAGCGGCAACGACCTTGCCGCGCGGCGGCGCCAGCGCCTGGTGCTGCTCGTCGAATCACGCGGCGCGGCCCGCCTCGACGAGCTGAGCGCGGCCCTCGGCGTGTCGCAGGCGACCGTCAGGCGCGATCTCAATGCGGTCAGTGCGGCGGGCCGGCTGCGGCGGGTCCATGGCGGCGCCGTGGCCACGGACCAGCGGATCGATGAGCCGCACTTCGACGTGAAGGCCGGCTCGGCCACGGCCGAGAAGGCCCGGATCGCAGCCGCGGCGATCAAGCTCCTGGGGCCGGACGACACCGTCTATCTCGACAGCGGCAGCACCGTCCTGGCCCTGGCCCGATTGCTCCATGGCTGGGACCGCCTGACGGTCGTCACGAACAGCCTGCCGGTCGCGACCGAGCTCCTCGGCCGCGGGCCCCGCCTGATCCTCGTGGGGGGCGAGCTCCGACCCACGAGCCGGGCGATCGTCGGTCCCCTGACCCGGCACCTCCTCGACGAGCTCCACGTTGACCGGGCGATCATGGGCACCTTCGCCCTCTCGCTCGACGACGGCCTGACGACCACCGATCCGGCCGAGGCCTTCACCAAGCAGCTTGTCCTGGCGCACGCCCGCGAGGTCATCCTGCTGGCCGACAGCTCCAAGATGGGCACCCGCTCGTTCGTGGGGTCCGGGCGCCTCGCCGAGATCGACGTCCTCGTCACCGACCGCGACATCGATTCGCGGACCGCCCGGGCGCTGGGGCGCCGGGGCCTCCGGGTGATCGCGGCATGACACCGGCGGCGGCGCGCTCGAGCTCTCGCCCAGGCAATGGGCCTGCCGCCGGCGAGGATCCGACCTACCGGAGCGATGCGCGGCCCGACTTCGCGCCGTTCGAGACGTCGTGTGGCACGATCGTGGGGTTCGCCTACGACGGCGACCTGGCGAGTGAGCTCCGGGCCGGGCACCTCGACGGCGACGCGGCGCTCGCCCTGCTCGACGACATGCTCGCCATCCGCGAGCTCGAGGAGATGATCGTCAGGCTCCGCTCGGGCGGCTACGACCCGTTGCCCGGCTACGACTACCGGGGCCCGACCCACGTCTCGATCGGCCAGGAGGCGACCGCCGTCGGGACCGCCTCGGCCCTGCGCCCGGACGACCAGATCACCAGCAGCCATCGAGGTCACGGCGACGCCATCGCCAAGGGCTTCGCGGCCATCCGGGCGATGACCGCGGCCGAGCTGCGGGCGCGCCGGCCCACCGGAGGGTCGACCGCCGCTTCCCGCGAGGCGCTCCTGGAGGCCGCCCTCGAGGAGCACGTCTTCCGGACGATCGCCGAGCTCTTCGGCAAGGAGGCGGGCTACTGCCGGGGGCGCGGCGGGGGGATGCACATCGGCGATTTCTCGACCGGCCACCTTGGCGCCAACGCCATCGTGGGTGGCAGCGTGCCGATCGCGACCGGGGCGGCGATGGCGGCGCGCTACGACGGCAGCGGCCGCGTCGTGTGCTGCATGGCCGGCGACGGCGCCTACGCCAACGGCGTCGTCCTCGAATCGCTCAACTGGGCCGCCCAGGACCAGTGGACGAATCACCTCGCGGGCGAGCTCGCCGGCGGGCTGCCGATCGTCTACGTCATCCAGAACAACCACTACGGCATGACCCACCGGACCGATGACGAGGTCATGGGGGTGCGCCACCTCGCTCGCCGGGCGGCCGGCTTCGCCGAGGACAACATGCATGCCGAGGTCGTCAACGGCATGGACGTCCTGGCCGTCCGCGATGCTGTCCGGCGGGCGGCCCAGCGCTGCCGCGCCGGCGAGGGGCCGGTGCTCCTGGAGCTGAGCACCTACCGCTACTACGGCCACTCGCTGTCCGACCCGCGGAACGAGTACCGGACGCGCGAGGAAGAGGCCGCCTGGCGGGCCGTCGACCCGATCGAGCGCCTGCGGGCCCAGATCGTCGCCGCCGGCGTGGCCGACGATGCCGGTCTGGCGGCGCTGGCCGAACGGGCGGAGGCTCGCAACGCGCGGGCGGCCGTCCGCGCCGCGGCGGCGACCGACCCGGATCCGGCCGACCTCCTGGTCCACCTCTACACCGACACGGCCGCCGACGTCGTGCCGGAGGCCGCCCGCGCCGTTCGGACGTTGGCCGAGCCGCCGGTCGCAGCGCGCGACGTCGCCGGGACGATCACCTATCGCGACGCCCTCCGCGAGGCCCTCGTCGAGGAGATGGCCCGTGATCGCCGGGTCATCCTGTACGGCGAGGACGTCGCCGACTACGGCGGCGCCTTCAAGCTCACGAAGGGCCTCCTCGAGGCGTTCGGCCGGGCTCGCGTCTTCAACACCCCGATCTCCGAGGCGGCGATCTGCGGGACCGGCGTCGGGGCGGCGATCGTCGGGCTGCGTCCGGTCGTTGAGCTGATGTACATGGACTTCGCCCTGATGGCCTCGGATCAGATCGCCAATCAGGCCGCGAAGTGGCACTTCATGAGCGGCGCCCAGGTCGAGGTGCCGCTCGTCATCCGGGCCTCGGTGGGGGCCGGCAAGGGTTATGGTGGCCAGCACTCCCAGTCGCTCGAGAGCCTGTTCACCCACACCCCGGGCCTCTACGTCGTCTACCCGGCCACGCCCGAGGATGCCAAGGGCCTCCTGAAGTCGGCCATTCGGACGAACAACCCGGTCCTGTTCGTCGAGAGCCAGGGCCTGTACGGAACCCGGGGCGTCGTGCCGGAGGGCGACTACCTGACGCCGATCGGCCGGGCCCGGATCGCCCGCGAGGGCCGGGACGTTACGCTCGTCGGCTGGGGGCCGGCGGTGCCCGACCTCCTCGCCGCGGCGTCGACGCTCGAGGCGGAGCACGGCACGTCGGCCGAGGTCATCGACCTGCGGAGCCTCGTCCCACTCGACATGGAGACCGTCCTCGCCTCCGTCCACCGGACCGGGCGCTGCGTCGTGGCCAGCCAGGCGGTCCTGAGCGGGAGCTTCGTCAACGAGATCGTCGCCCGGATCCAGCTCGAGGCCTTCGATGCCCTCGACGGGCCGGTCGGCCGGATCGGGGCCGCGAACGGGATCTCGCCCCAGGCCGAGGGCCTGGAACGCGCCTTCCTCCCCCGTGCCGACGACGTCGTCCGCGCCGTCCTGGCGATCGGCTGACAAGCGCCCGGGGTCAAGGACGCCAATGCCTCACGCGGTGCGGATGCCGAAGCCGGGTCAGATGACCGAGGAGTGCACCCTGACCCTGTGGCTCAGGGCCGAGGGTGACCCGGTCGCGAAGGGTGACGTCCTGTTCGAGATCGAGACCGACAAGTCGACGATGGAGGTCGAGTCGTTCCACGACGGCGTCGTCCTGCGGCGCCTCGTGGCCGAGGGTCAGACGGTGCCGGTCAACGCGGTCTGTGCCTGGATCGGCGAGCCGGGCGAGGCCGTGCCGGAGCCTGAGGTCGCGGCGTCCGCGCCCGCGGTCGAGGCGCCCCCACCCCCGGCCTCGGCGCCGGCGCCCCCGTCCGGGACAGCCAAACCGGTTGCAGCCTCCCCGGACGCGGCTGGCCGGCGGCCGGCGGCCAGCCCGCGGGCACGGGCGCGGGCCGTCGCCGCGGGGCTCGATGTCGCCGCGATCGAGGGCAGCGGTCCGGGCCACCGGATCGTGGAGCGCGATGTCGTCGCGGCGATCGCCGCCTCGGCGGTGGCAGGCCGGCGGGACGCGCCGGACCCCGAGGCGGCCGAAGCCGACGCGCGGCCGCTGAGCCGGGTCCGCCGGGTCATCGCCGAGCGCCTGACCCTCAGCGCCACGACGATCCCGGCATTCAGCGTCACCGTCGCCGCCGACGTGACGCGACTCCTGGCCCTGCGCGACGAGCTCCGGGACGACGGCACGAGTCTGAGCGTGACCGATTTCGTGCTGGCCGCCACGGCCCAGACCCTGGCCGAGTTCCCGGACGTCAACTCCCGGACCGACGGCCGCTCGGTGTGGCTCCGTCGCCGGGTCCACCTGGGGCTCGCGGTGGCCCTCCCGTCCGGGCTCGTGGTCGCGGTCATCCGCGACGCCGACCGGCTGGGGCTCGTCGAGATCCATGATCGGGCCGCGGCCCTCGTCGCCGCCGCCCGGGCCGGGAGCCTGGCCGTCGACGACATGACCGGCAGCACCTTCACGGTCAGCAACCTCGGGATGTTCGGCGTCGATGCCTTCCGGGCGATCATCAACCCGGGCGAATCGGGGATCCTGGCCGTTGGTTCGGCCGCCCCGACGGCGGTGGCCGTGGGCGACGGGATCGCGGTCCGGACGATCATGAAGCTGACGCTGAGCGCCGACCACCGTCTCATCGACGGTGAGCTGGGTGCCCGGTTCGTGAACGCCGTCAGGCGGCGGCTCGAGGACCCCGGCGGCCTGCGTCGCGAGCTGGCGAGCAGCTGACCGGACCGCCGGTCACCCGGGTCAGCCGCTCGGCGAGGGCAGCGGCGGCAGGGTCACGACCGGCGTCGGGGTGACCAGCGGGGGCGGGCCGCTGGACTTGATGTCGTGGCACAGCAGGCAGGTCGAGTTCTCGCGGCGGGCGTGATCGATCGGCAGCCCGCCGGTCTGGGCCGACTGATGGCACTCCCGGCAGCCGAGCGCGGGCCCGGGCTCGTGTGGGTACTCGGGCGGCGGCAGCTCCGTCGGCTTGTGGCACAGCCAGCATTCGTCCTGGTTGCGACCGACCATGCTCGAGGGCAGGTGGGCGTACGTCCCGTGACAGTCCAGGCAGTGCTGGTCCTGGAGGCGGGAATGTGGCTGGGTGATGGTGGGCCCCTCGGGTGGCAGCTTGTGGCAGTTCAGGCACTCTTCCTCGGGGATGTCCTGGTGGCCGGGCGCCTTGCGCCCGAGGCTCTGGTTGGTGTGGCAGGTCACGCAGCGCCGCCAGCCCTCGAGCGGGTGCCCGATCGCCGGGATCGGCTTGAGCCCGGCGTCGCCACCGGTCTCATGGCACAGCAGGCAGCTGGCGCTCGTCGGGATATGGGCCAGGCCCATCGACATGAGATCGATCGATTCCGACGGCGACGCCTGGGCCGGGTGCCCGGGCGTCGCCCCGCCCGAAGTCAGGACGACGACGAGGAGCACGCCGATGAGTCCGACGTTGGCGACGAGGAGCGCCCGGATGAGGCCCTCCACCGGGCCCCGGACGCCGCGGATCCGGAAGCGCCGCCGGGCG
>JBFMEV010000044.1:0-24062 GCA_040752335.1 Chloroflexota bacterium | reverse complement strand
GGAGTCTGGGCCGTGTCTCAGTCCCAGTCTGGGTGATCGTCCTCTCAGACCACCTACCGATCGTCGCCTTGGTGAGCCGTTACCCCACCAACGAGCTAATCGGACGCAGGCCCCTCCCGAAGCGCCTTGCGGCTTTGCTGGTGCGAATGAACGCACCGGCACATGCGGTATTAGCCACCCTTTCGGGCAGTTATTCCCCACTTCGGGGCAGGTCACCTACGCGTTACTCAGCCGTCCGCCACTAACGATCAAGGCAAGCCCTGATCGTCCGTTCGACTTGCATGTCTCATGCACGCCGCCAGCGTTGATCCTGAGCCAGGATCAAACTCTCCGAAAAGAGCACAGCCTTGCGGCTGTGACTTGTCCGAGGGTTCGACCGCTCGCTCATCCGTGTTCATCCGGATTTCCTGCCACTCTTCAGTTGTCAAGGTGCAGCGCCCGCGGCGCGACGGCGACCGGCGCAGAGCCCTAATGATGGGGCTTCGCGGCCGGGGCGTCAAACCCGGGAACCGTCGTCGGAGCCCTGACGGAGCCTCGGCGACGCCGCCTCCGGGGAGGCAACGGCCGCGAATGGTAGGTGCGCCCGCGATCGGCTGTCAAATGGCTACCGGTCCTGCCCCTCGCGGCCGATCGTCAGATCGGGCTCGCCTCGAGGAGGAGCACCGCCGCGGCTCCGCAGAGCCAGCTGAGGAGCCACAGCTCGACCGTCGGGGAAGCACCCAGCGGGCCGACCGCGACGAGATAGATGAGCAGGCCGACCACCGTCGCCGCGGCGACCTTGGCCAGGCGGAGCAGGACCTCGACGGCCATCTCCCTCATCGCGGTCGGTCGGCGATCTCCCGACGGCCCTGGAGAGCCCGGATGAGGGTGACCTCGTCGGCGTATTCGAGGTCGCCGCCGACCGGGATCCCACGGGCGATCCGGGTCACGGAGCCGACCCGCCCGTCGAGCCGCTCGCCGAGATACATCGCGGTCGCCTCACCCTCGAGCGTCGGGTTCGTGGCCAGGATGACCTCCTCGAACGGCTGCCCCTCGGCCAGCGCCTCGTCGACCCGGCGCAGCAGCTCGGCGATCCGGAGGCGGTCGGGACCGATGCCGTCGATCGGCGAGATCGCGCCGTGGAGGACGTGGTAGCGGCCGCGGAACTCACCCGTCCGCTCGAGGGCCAGGACGTCGAGCGGCTCCTCGACGACGCACAGGCGACGCGGGTCGCGACCGCCGTCCCGGCAGATCGGGCAATGCGGCGCATCGCTGATGTTGAAGCACACCCCGCAGAAGACGACCTGTTCGCGGACGGCGACGAGCGCCCCGGCGAGGGCCCGCGCCTCCGTCTCGGGAGCGCGGAGGAGGTGGTAGGTCAGCCGCTGCGCCGTCTTGGGCCCGATGCCGGGCAGCCGGTTGAAGGCCTCGATGAGGCGCGCGACCGGCTCGATGAGCGGGCTGGCCACCGGCGATCAGCGCCCGCCGAGCAGCCCGCCGAGACCGCCGCCGAGACCTCCCGTCACGGCGGCCAACTTCTGCTCGGCCAGCCTGCGCGACGAGTCGAGGGCGTCGTTGACCGCGGCCACGACGAGGTCCTGGAGCATGTCGACGTCATCCGGATCGACGGCGGTCGGGTCGATCTCAACCTTCAGGAGCTCCTGCTTGCCGGTCACGACGGCCCGGACGACGCCGCCCCCGGCCGAGCCCTCGACCTCGGTCTCGGCCAGCTCGACCTGGATGCGGGTCATCTCCTGCTGCATCTGCATCGCCATGCGCTGCAGGTTAGCCATGCCCATCGGTCACGCTCCGCTCAAGGTGTTGCCGTCACCGCGTCAAGTCTGGGGGAAGGCTCGGGCGCCTGCACGACGGCCCTCCGTCAGTCGACTGGCGCGGCGTCGGCGTCGTCGCCACCGAAGATCCGGCGGGCCTCGGCCAGGACGAAGGCGGCGTCCGCGTCGGCCGGCAGCGGTGGGACGAGGTCGAGGTTCGTGGCCACGCAGCGGACCCCAACCGGCCGGCCCATGACCGCCCCGATCCCGTCCTCCAGGACCGTCCGGCGCCGCTCCGCGACGTCGCGCAGGAAGCCCTGGTCCTCGGGGAAGCCGAGCGTCACGATCCCGTCCTCGACGGCGATCGGCCGGCACACGGCGATGAGCGGCTTGGTCGGCGGATGGGCGCTGATGCGGGCAACGACATCGGGCCAGCGCTCGCGAAGGAGGGCCAGGTCGGCCCCGGCCGGGGCACCGATCGAGACGGGCGCCGGTGCGAGCGGCCCGGGTTCCGGTTCGGGCCGCGGGCGTGGCGTGGGTGCGGCCGGGGCCGGCGGTGGAGCGGCCGGAGGCGACGCAGCAGCGGCGCGCGCGCGCGGGCGCGCGCGAACGTCTCCGCCCGCGCTTGGCGCGCCGCTCGGGGAGGGGCTGTCGCTTGGAGAGGAGGCCGGCGCGTCGGTCGTCGAGGCGGGTGCACCGGTCGGCGCAGCGGGAGCACGCGCGACGGGGATGGCGTCGACCGCGGCCGCCGCCTCGGCCGTCGCGATCGATGCAGCGGGCCCGGGCGGCGGGAAGAGGGCGATCTCGAGCTGGAGTCGGATGCCGCCCAGCCCGGCCCGGTTCGGATCGATCGCGGCCAGGCGACGGGCAACCGGGACGAGCTCGGTGACCCCGTGACGGAGCGTCCCGGGAGCGCCCGCGACCGCGCCGACGATCGCGCCTCTCACCACCTCGACCACCTGGTCGAGGAATGCCCGCAGGTCGCGACCCCGGTCCTCGAGGGCATCGAGGATCCGGACGCCGGCCACGAGGTCGCCGGCCGCGAGCGCGGCCACGAATGAGTCGATCGTGTCGGCATCGGCCAGGCCGAGCAGGTCCCGGACGCGGCCCTCGTCGAGCGTGCCGTCCGACGAGGCGAGGAGCTGGTCGAGCATCGACTCCGCGTCACGCATGCCGCCGGCCGCGAGCCGGGCGATGAGTCGGACGGACGACGGCTCGGCCGACCGACCGTCGGCCTCGAGGATCCGCCGGAGCTTGCCCTCGATCTCGTCGATCGTCAGGCGCCGGACGTCGAACCGCTGGAGCCGCGACAGGATCGCCGGCGGGAAGTCCTGTGGGTGGGTGGAGGCAAACATGAAGACGACGAAATCGGGCGGCTCCTCGAGCGACTTGAGGAGGGCGTTCCAGGCGTCCTTCGTGATCTGGTGGGCCTCGTCCAGGATGTAGACCTTGCGCCGGAGGTCGGTCGGGGCGTAGTTGATCCGCTCGCGGAGGTCCCGGATGGCGTCGATGCCGCGGTTGGATGCCGCGTCGATCTCGATAAGGTCGATCGCCCGGCCCTCACGGATCGCGACGCACGAGGGGCACGCATCACACGGGTCGCCGTCCTGGAGGTTCGTGCAGTTGACGGCCTTGGCGAGGATCCGGGCGAGCGACGTCTTGCCGGTGCCACGCGGGCCGACAAACAGGATCGCGTGCGAGACCCGGCCGGTCCGGACCGCGTTCCGGAGGGTCTCCACGACCGCCTCCTGGCCCACGATCTGGCCGAAGGTCTGGGCCCGCCAGCGGCGGTAGATGGCCTGGTGCGAGGTGGTCTCGGTCACGGGATCCCCGGGCGGACGTGGGCGGCGCGATGTGCGAATGTGCCGTGCACCCCCCGTCGATCGACCGACGCCCGGGCCCACCACCGGAGGCGGCTCGGACCAGGCCGTTCCGCGGCACCCGACGAGCTTCGCTGAGTGCTGCTTCCTTCCGGACCTGACACGGTTCGCGATTCGCCGCTGCGCGGGACCCGATCCTCAACGCCGCCTGGGGCAGCGGCCTCCGAGCGCGGGGACCTCGGGGAGGAATTCAGCCCTGCTGGAGCGGATTGCAGGTACAGGGCACCGCTAGTTCCCCGCCTAGCACGGCCCGCCAAGGATACCCCGCCCCGGCCCGCGGGGCGTCAGCGGGCCCACGAACGGCGGTCGTGGGCGAACAGGACCCCGACAGGGTCGAGGGCTCGGAGCCGATCGAGTGAGGCATCGTAGGCCGCCGGGTCCGGCGCGCTGGAACGACCCTCGCGGCCCGGCCGGCCGAGCCACTCCTCGAGCCCGTAGACGGCCTGGCCGGCGAGCACCACCGGTCCGGCCCGCTGGTCGACGACGAGCGACTGGTGGCCGGGCGAGTGTCCGGGCGTCGACAGCACCCGGAGGCCCGGGGCGAGGTCGTGGTCGCCGTCAGCCTCGACGTAGACCACGCCGGGGCCGTCGATCCAAGACGGGATGGTGTAATCCCCCGCCCTCGCCCGCGCGAGCTCGGCCCGCTGGACGTGGATCGGAATGCCGGGGAGGCTCGCGTTCTGACCGGCGTGGTCGACGTGGAGGTGGCAGTTTGCGACGAGGTCGACCTCAGCGAGCCGGATCCCAGCCTTGCCGAGGACATCGTCGAGGCGACGACCGGTCTGGTGATAGCGGGCTTCGAGCTCCGGAGCACCGAAGCCGAAGCCTGTGTCAAAGAGCAGGACTCCACCGCGTCGCCGGACCGCGTATGCGACGACGACCCCTCGCTGCCCGGCCCAGTCGTCGTCGGGCGGAAAGACGAACTCGCCAATGTCGAGGGGCAGGATCTCGGGATAGCGGCGCGTCATCGCCAGACGTCCGATCGGGCGAGGGCGCCGGCCACAGCCCCGACGACCCGGTCGGCGATCGCCGCCCCAGGTAACGGTCGTGCCGGCGAGGCGTCAATCGTGCACCTCGACCACCGGCCGTGTGGCCGGAGAAGTCGAGGTAGCAGGAGGACCGATCGATGAACCAACGGATCGATCTCGGCCGCGGCGCCCGGTGGGTCGTCGCCGCCATCTTGATGGCGACCATGATTCAGGCCGCTTTCGCGGCGAGTGTCGCGGCACAGCCGGTGCTCGGTGGCTTCCAGGGCTCCTGGACGACCATAGACTGCGCCGATCCCGGCACCGGCCAGTCCGACTGCGCCGTTTGGGGCGACGCCAGCACGCTGTCGATGCAGATCGGGTTCGGCAAGCACCCCAAGGTTTCGATCAAGGATGACCTCGCCAGCGCCTGCGTCGACAGCGGCGCGGCGAGTGCCCGCTGGAGCGGCAGCGGGAGCGGCTGGTACACCCAGGACGTCGCGCCCGACGGGACGCCCGGTCCGATCTACCTCCATGTCGTCCTCGCCAGGGCCGGCTGCGGCGCGCTCAGCTCCCTCGGCGACCTGGCCCGCGACATGCCGCCCGATGCCACTGAGCTCGAGTTTTACCATGACCTCGGCAGCGACACCATCTGGTTCGACCCGGACGGGGTGAATGGCGGGCTCGTCTGGGTCCGAACGAACTGACGATGGGCCGTCGCGGGCCAGTGGCGGAGAGGGCGGGATTCGAACCCGCGACGCGTTGCCGCGAACCGCATTTCCAGTGCGGCGCCATAGTCCACTAGGCGACCTCTCCGGGGTCACGAGTCTAGAGGATGTCGGCGGCTCGGCCGCCGGCCGGGCGGAGGGTCCCGATCGTCTCGGCGCCGGGCGACGAGCAGGGATCCAGTCATCCAGTCACCGCGTGACTGCTCGACGCACGCGCGAGAGCTGGGCCGGGCAAATATCCCGGCTCACGCTCGGCGCGGCATGGAACCTGGCGGCGGTGGGTGCCGCGTCCGGGCTACCAGTCGCAGGGTGGCTACCTGACGGGATCCGTGGCCCCGCGGGCGTGACCGCCCGAGCGAGCGTGCTCAGGTGCCCGCGAGCGAGGAAGCGGGGGACCCAACGCGGGGAAGGCCCGATCTGTGAGGGGAGCGTCAGTGGCGGAGAGGGTGGGATTCGAACCCACGGTGCTTTCGCACACCGCTTTTCGAGAGCGGCACCATCAACCACTCGGACACCTCTCCGCGCGAGAGGATAGCAGAGGGTCCCGGTTCGGCCGGGCTGGCGAACCGGGCTCAGCCGGCCGCGGTTGTGGACGCGTAGAGCTCCTCGACCTCGTCGCGTCGGATGCCGCTGACGACCTTGAGCCGACGGCCGAGTCCGGCGTGATCGGTGAGCTGAACGATGGTCCCGGCGGCGCCGTCCTCGCGATTGGGAACGGCGTACACGAGGGCGTCGACGTCGCTGTTGAGGAGTGCCCCGACGCACATCGCGCATGGTTCGATCGTCGAGAAGATCGTCACCCCCTGAAGCCTGGAGGTATCGAGCCGGCGCGACGCTTCGCGGAGGGCGACGATGACCGCGTGGGCGGTGGGGTCGTTGGTCTCGACCACCCGGTCGTGGCCCCTGGCGACCATCGCCTCGTCCAGGACGGCCACGGCGGCATGGGGTCGCTCCCCGCGGGCGACGGCGGCTCGCCCCTCGGCGAGCGCCTCACCCATGTAGAGCTCGTAGTTCATGACCCCGATGATACGAGGTCGAGGGCAGCCCTCCGCATCCAAGTCGCAACCGGCGCGCGAGGACTCGCCGGATTAGGATTCCGGCGATGGCAACGCCGCAGCGCATCGGGATCCTGACCGGTGGAGGCGACGTCCCCGGCCTCAACTCGGTCATCAAGAGCGTGACCTATCGAGCCACCGAGCTCGGCGCCGAGACCCTCGGCATCCGCCGCGGCTGGGAGGGCCTGACCCACGTCCAGCCCGGCCCCGATCTCGATCCGGAGTACCTCCGGATCCTCGATCGCCGGAACACCCGCACGATCGACCGGACGGGCGGCACGATCCTCCACACCTCGCGGACGAACCCGGCGAAGGTGCCCCGACGGGCCCTCCCGCCATGGCTCGACCCCGCCCGGATCGACGCCTTCCAGGTCGGGGACGATCGCTTCGACCTCACGCCGCTCGTCGTCGAGCACATCCAGCAGCTCGGCATCGACGTCCTGGTCACGATCGGCGGTGACGACACCCTGTCGTTCTCGCGGGTGCTGGCCGCCCGGGACGTGCCGCTCATGGCGATCCCCAAGACGATGGACAACGACGCGCCCGGGACGGAGTACTGCATCGGCTTCTCCTCGGCGATCACCCGCGCCAAGGAGCTCATCGACCGCCAGCGCACGACCCTCGGCAGCCACGAGCGGATCGGCGTCTTCCGGATCTTCGGCCGGGACGCCGGGTTCTCAGCCCTCTTCGCCGCCTACGTGACGTCGGCTCGCTGCGTCATCCCCGAGGCCCGCTACGACATCGCGGGGCTGGCCGAGGTCATCGCCGAGGACCACCGCTCCTCGCCCAGCCACTACGCCATCGTCGTCACCGCCGAAGGCGCGATCTGGGAGGGCGCGGAGATCCCGGAGTACGGCCCCGAGGACGCCTTCGGCCATCGCCACAAGGCCAACGTCGGCGAGGTCCTGGCGGCCGAGCTGACGTCGCGGACCGGCATCGAGTCGCTGGCCATCGAGCTGACCTACGACCTTCGCTCGGGCCAGCCCGACGCCCTCGACCAGATGGTCGCCTCGACCTTCGCCAACGTCGCCATGGATCTCGTTGCCGACGGCAAGTTCGGCCAGATGGTCGGCATCCGCGACGGCAAGTACGCCTACGTCGACCTCCAGGAGACGGGTGTCGCGGCGCGCCGGGTCAACGTCGACGAGATGTACAACCGCGAGCGCTTCCGGCCCCGCTACGACCGCAAGCTCGGCGAGCCGATGCTCCTGGTCGGGCTGGACTGAGCCGGCGCCGGACTGAGCGCCGCCGGGACCGAGCACGGCCCGGACCGAACAGGGCCCGGCCCTCCAGGCCCGACAGGGCGAGATCAGCCCTCCAGGCCCGACAGCTCGCGGATCGCGCGGGCGACCGCGGACACATCGTCGTCGCCGTGGCCCTTGCCGATGAGGCCGGCCTCGAGCTGCTCGCACAGGGCCGAGATGGGCAGTGACGTGCCGGTCTCACGGGCCAGCTGGAGGGCGATCCCGAGGTCCTTCCGATGGAGGGCGACCTTGAAGCCGAGGGGGTAGTCGTTGGCCAGCATCCGGCCGCTCCGATTCGTGAGCACCCACGACTGGGCGGCCCCGCCCGACAGGGCGGTGACCACCTGCTCGACGTCGAGGCCGGCCTTGATCGCGAGGACGATGCCCTCGGCGACCCCGAGGTAGGCGCCGGCCAGGATGACCTGGTTGACGGCCTTGACAGCCTGGCCAGCGCCGATTGGCCCGACGTGGGTGATCGTCGTGCCCATCGCAGCGAGGACCGGGCGGGCACGCTCGACCTCGCCGGCGTCGCCGCCGACGAAGATCGAGAGGCTGCCGTGCTTGGCGCCCTCGCTGCCGCCGGAGACCGGCGCGTCGAGCATCGCCACGTCGCCCTCCGCCAGCCGGGCGGCGAATCCGCGGGTTGCCGAGGGCGAGATCGTCGACATGTCGACGACGAGCGAGCCGGGCGCGGCCGCTTCGGCGACGCCGCCCGGGCCGAAGAGGACGACTTCGACGTCAGGGGTATCGGAGACGATCGTCACGACGATCTCAGCCGCTGCGGCGACATCGGCCGGGCTGGCAGCCAGCCGGACGCCGAGCTCACCGAGCCCGGCGGCACGCCCTGGCGTCCGGTTCCAGGCGGTCACCTCGAAGCCCGCCCGGGCGACGTTGGCGGCCATCGCCCCGCCCATCGTCCCGAGCCCGACGAACCCGACCCGCATCGGATGCCTCCCGCTGCTGCCCGGCACCACCGCGGCACCGGTCGCCGATGCTACTCCGGCACGAGCACCAGGAACGGGCCCCAGCGCGGGCCGGTGACCACCAGCCGCTGACGTCCGAGCGGGCCGCCGGCCTCGGCCGAGAGCTGGAAACCGGCCTGCCGCGCCCGTTCCGGTGCCCCGGCGTCGACGAGCAGGTAGTGCGCGACGTGGCCCTCGCCGTGGCGGGCGAGCGCCGCGGCGAGCGGACCCTCCGTCGAGGGCTCGAGGAGGACGATCTGCTGCGCGCCGCCGGATCGGAGGATGCGGCAGCGCGCCCCGAGGATCCCGTCGTCGGGCGCCCCCTCCGCATCCGGACGCCCGTCGAGGCGGCCCGCCGCGAGCGCCTCGCCGATCTCGGTCTCGGCGCGATCGAGCTCAACCGTGCCCCAGCCGGCGACCGCCCCCCGCGGCCGGACCGCGGTCGAGAGCCTCTCCACGGCATCCCCGAGCGCCTCGCCGCCAAGGAGCCGCCCGGGAACGCCGGTCACGGCGCTGGCGTCAAGGCGCCGCTGATCTCCGGGCCGACGGCGCCGCTCGCGACGTAGGCCTGGATCGCGGCCTGAAGGCCGATGTCGCGGCGGGCCTTCTCGGACAGGAGCCACTTCGTCTCGAGGACGTCGCAGTAGGCCTGGACGGCATCGCCGCCCGGCCCGATCACCGGTGCCAGCCGGGCGAGGGTCGGGCGGTAGACGTCCGTCAGCCAGCGGGCGCCGGCGTCCTTCGGCGACAACCCGACGGCGTCGACGAGCTCGAGCCAGGCGGCGTACTCGCGGAGGTCGTTGAGCAGCAGCCGAGCCTGACCCTCGAGCGCGCGGACGCCGGTCAGGCGCTCGAGCTCGGCCGAGTGAAAGCGCCGGTTCGTGACCGCGACCCGGACCCGGACCCGGCCCTGGCCGCCGGGCTCGAGCTGCAGCTCGTCCACCGCGAAGCCGAGGTCGTTGAGGCGCCGGACCCGGGCTGCCATCGCGAATCGCTCCCCCGCCCCAACTTCGATCTCGGCGTGGAGCTCGTCCCACAGCGCGGTGTAGCGATCTCGGACGGTCTCCGCCGCGGCGAGCGAATCGTCGAGCAGGTCGTCGCGGCCCTGGGCGGCGGCCAGGTCGGCCAGGCCGAAGGCCACGTTCTCGACGAGGACCTCCAGGTCGTAGGCCCGCTGGCCGTCGGACAGCGACGGGTGGAGCTCGCTCGTCTCGGCGTCGACCAGGTAGGCTTGGACCTTGTTGCCATCGCGCCGGAAGAGGGTGTTGGCGAGCGAGCAGTCGCCCCAGTAGACGCCGCCCCGGTGGAGCTCCACGAGGAGCCCGGCCATGGCGTCGAGGAGCTGGTCCCGGAGGTAGCCCGGCCCGGGCGGGACCCGCGACAGGAGCAGCCGGTACTGGAGGGAGTTTCGGAGGTAGCGGGTCATCAGGATGGCCGCGCCGCGCTCCGGATCGATCGCGATCCCGAGCGGCCGGACGGCCGGCATGGCCTCGGCCTCGAGGTGCCGCAGGGCGTCGTACTCGGCCTCGGCGATCTCGATCGGCTCCTCCTTGAGGGCCACCATCCCGACGTCGTCGACGAGGAACCGGACGAGGTGGCGCGACGGACCAACCGGGAGCTCCCGGAACCGCAGGCCATCGCCGGCCCACGCCTCGAGCGGCTGCTCCCAGGGCAGCTCGAGGAGCTGCGGACTGGGCTGTCGGAGACGGACGCGAGGGAACGGGGCACTCATCGCGCGTCAGGGTACCGTGCCGGCCTCGACCGTCGGCCGCCGGGTGGGTGGCACCAGGGTTGCGGATCCGCGGCAGCGCACAGGACACCGGACGGCGACGGCGCGCAGGTGATGACGCACGGATGGCCCGCACCAACGCCCACGGATCGCGGACCGGCCCGGTCAGTTCGCCGTGAGCGTCGCCCGCCCGGCTCGTCCGCAGGCGACTGCAACGACGAGCCAGGCCACCAGGATCAGCAAGCCCCCGCCGTGCTCCGAACTGAATATGCCGGCGAACGTCGCGAGGGCGAGTGCGGCAAGCCACCATCGCCGGCCGACGGCGAGCGTCACCGCCAGCGCCAGCATGCCGACAAGCACCCCACCGAGACCGAACGCGTAGACGTCACCGAACCACGCGACGCGCAACCCGTCTTCGACGATGTTCGCGAGCGCGGCGACCACGCTCCCGATCGCGAGGATCGACACCGCGATGCCAATCGCCCTACCCCGGCCCGCCAGACTCGCAATGAGCCACCCGCCGACCGCAAGGAGCCCGAGAGCCATGCTCCACGAGATGACCGCGACCCAGTCGAGGAAGGTGATCGGATCCCAGAAGCGGGGATCGACGAACGACAGGAGCGAGCGAAACGCCCATGCCAAGCCGACGGCGACGGCGATGACTCCGCCGGTCGAGGGCCTCATCCGATCGTGCCCGATGCCCACGTCCGATCGTGCCCGAGGCCGACATCAGAGGGCGCCGGAATCTGGCCGTCGCCCAACGAAGCGCCGAGTCCCAACCGACCTCTCCCAGCATGCACCCGGTGTTGTGGGCACGGAGACTCGGCCCGCGCGTCGCCCGCCCGATCGGACGCCTTTGACACGCTGCGGCGGCCAGGAAGGCGCCGGACCTGTCTGGTCCCACCTCCGACTCGGTCCCTCGGGCCCGGTGATGTTGCGGTCCGCCGGGATCTCGGCATTCCACTCCGCATTTCGCTCCGGCGACTCATGTGGAGCACCCTCCGCCGGCGCCGGAGCCCGGTCCCGACACCTTCGAAGGAGCGCCCAGGCTTATGCGCTGGTCCGTAGCGGCACGATATACCCGCGGTCCGAATTCTCTTCGGGCATTCGCCGAGGCCTGGATCCGTGCCGACGTGTCCGAGGCGCGTAGGGAACTGCCCACGCGACCCATCAGCCAATCGTGGTGGCCGGCCGCAGGCCGTGAACGTGAAGCTCACGCTGGCCGCCAACAGCCAAGGATTGGCGTTGGCATCCCGGAACGGGTACGTTGGGAGATGGCGCGCCCGGCGGGACTCGAACCCACGACCTTCAGGTCCGCAACCTGACGCTCTATCCGCTGAGCTACGGGCGCGCGATGCCGGCGGTGCTGGCGGAGAGGGGGGGATTCGAACCCCCGATGGGTGTAACCCCATAACGGTTTAGCAAACCGCCGCACTAGGCCTCTATGCGACCTCTCCGCGAGGTCCATACCCGGCCGGCGACCGGGTGGCCGGGCCGAGGATAGCAGAGCGCGCCGCCGGGGTGGCCCGCGGCCGCCCGCCTTCAGCGGTTCGCCGGCTCGGCCCCAGGATCCGCCTGCTCCTGCCGAGCGACCTCCGGGATGGCACGCGACAGTGGTCGCGAGAGCTTGCGGCCGACACGAGCCCACCCATCGTCGCCATGCGACCACCCCGTGGCCGGATGGCAACCGCTGCGACCCGGTTCGGTCGAAATCGTGAGCTTCGGGAGCCTCGGGCTCGTCCCGTGACATCGGGCGGTCGATCGGCAACCGCCATCGGCCTGGGACAGCCCGGTGGAGTCCACGCGGTTGACATCGAGCGGCGGCCTCCGCTACCGTCGCTCACCGGAGATGACTCGCTTCTATTGGTTTACCGACCCGGCATGATCGTTCCCGGCAGCTGAGGCCGGGGGCACACGTCGTGCCGGGCGAGGCAGAGGCGAAGGACCTCTGCTTTTTTGTTTCCGGTCCGACCGTCCGAAGGAAGGGCGCTCGATGTTCGTCGTCATGGCCCGCACCGCCACCGAGGCCGAGATCCTCGGGGTCAAGAGCCACATCCTCGCCGAGGGGATGACGCCCTATGACCACGCCGGCCAGGAGCGCGTCGTCATCGCCGTCGTCGGGGAGGTCGGGCCGCGGAAGCAGGTCCTCATGAGCCGCCTGGCGGCCCTGCCGGGGGTCGAGACCATCACCCCGATCTCGCGGCCGTTCAAGCTCACGTCGCGGGAGTTCCATCCCGAGGACACCGTCATCCGGGTCCTCGACGCCGTCATCGGCGACGGTGGGCTGACGGTCATGGCCGGACCTTGCTCGGTCGAGAGCCGCGATCAGCTCATGGAGACCGCCGACGCGGTCGCGGCCGCCGGCGCGACGATTATCCGGGGCGGCGCGTTCAAGCCACGAACCTCCCCCTACAGCTTCCAGGGCCTGGGGGTGGAGGCGCTCCGGTACCTCGCCGAGGCGCGGGACCGGACCGGGCGGCCGACGATCACGGAGGTCATGGAGCCGAACCAGGTCGACATCGTCGCCGAGTACGTCGACATCCTCCAGATCGGCACCCGCAACATGCAGAACTACTCGCTCCTCAACGCCGCCGGCCGCGTCGCCCGGCCGGTAATGCTCAAGCGCGGCTTCGGCTCGACGGTCGAGGAGTTCCTCATGGCCGCGGAGTACATCGTCGCGGCCGGCAACCCCAACGTCATCCTGTGCGAGCGGGGCATCCGGACCTTCGAGACCTACACCCGCAATACCCTCGACCTGTCGGCCGTGCCGCTCCTCCATCACCTGACCCACCTGCCCGTGATCGTCGACCCGAGCCATGCGACAGGGAAGCGTTGGCTCGTCAAGCCGCTCGCGATCGGTGGCGTGGCGGTCGGCGCGGACGGGGTGATGGTCGAGGTCCACCCGACCCCCGAGGAGGCCCTATCGGACGCCGAGCAGCAGCTCAACCCGGGCCAGTTCGTCGACCTCATGGCCGCGCTCGTGCCGGTCCACGAGCACGTCCGCTCGCTCCACGGGGATCCGCTCGTGTCCGGTGCCGCGCTCGGCATCGGCACGGCCGGGCTCTCCAAGCACTGAGCCATGGAATCCCTCGCGATCCTGCCGGGCGGCTCGCCCGCAGCCCAGGTCAGCGTCGCAGCGGCGGCCCGGCTCCGGGGTGAGCTGGGCCTGCCCGGCGACAAGTCGATCAGCCACCGGGCGCTCATGCTTGCCCTCCTGGCCGAGGGCGAGAGCCGGATCGAGGGCGCTGGCGACGGGGCCGACGTCCGCTCAACGGCAGCGATCGCGGCAGCCCTCGGCGCGATCGTGGAGCGGTCCGCCCGGGTGGCGGGCGCCGGCGGGCATCGCGGCGACACCGGAGGTCGCGACGGGAACGCCGACTACCGCGTCGTCTCGCCCGGCGACGGGGCCCTCCGCCCACCGGCGGGCGTCCTGGACTGCGGCAACTCCGGGACCAGCCTCCGCCTGTTCGCCGGCATCCTGGCCGGGCTCCCGTTGACGGCGGTCCTGGACGGGGACGCGTCGTTGCGGGGCCGACCGGTCGCTCGTATCATCGAACCGCTGCGCGCGATGGGCGCGACGCTCAGTGCCCGAGATCACGATTCCCTCCCACCGCTGACCGTCACCGGTCGCCGTCCCCTTCAATCGATCGACTGGACGACCCCGGTGCCCTCGGCCCAGGTGAAGTCCGCGATCCTGCTCGCGGGATTGCGCGCCGGCGGGACGACACGGGTCCACGAGCGGGTCGCGACGCGGGACCACACCGAGCGGATGCTCGGGGCGCGAGGCGTGACCGTCCGGTCAAAGCCGGACGGTGAGGGCGGGGCGGTGATCGAGATCGATGGAGGCACGGCCGTGCAGGCTTCGGAGGAGCGCGTCCCGGGCGACGTGTCCGCGGCCGCGTTCTGGCTGGTCGCCGGGGCCGTCCATCCCGATGCCGACCTGACGCTTCGAGGCGTCGGGGTCAACCCGACCCGCCGGGCGATCGTGGACATCCTCCGGAGGATGGGCGCCTCGATCGACGAGACGCCGGTCGCCTCGCCGGGCGGCGAGCCGATCGCCGACCTTCGCGTCCGCACCGCCGAGCTCGAGGCCATCGACATCGGCCCGACCGAGGTCGCCAGCGCGATCGACGAGATCCCGATCCTGTGCCTGGCCGCGACCCAGGCCCGTGGACGCACGACGATCCGCGGCGCCGGCGAGCTGCGACACAAGGAGTCCGACCGCCTGGCCGGCATCGCCGCCGGTCTCGACGCTCTCGGGGCGCGCATCGACGTCGAGGGCGACGACCTCACGATCGACGGCCCCAGTCGTCTCACCGGTGGACCCACCGACAGCCTCGACGACCATCGCCTGGCCATGACGTTCGGGATCGCCGGGCTCATCGCCGCCGGACGGACGACCGTCGGCCGACCGGCGAGCGCCTCGATCTCCTACCCAGGTTTCTTCACCGATCTCGAAAGGATTCGAGCATGACGAAGCGAGTCGTCCTCATCGGCCACCCCGTCGCGCACTCGCTCTCGGGCGCGATGCAGCAGGCCGCCTTCGATGCCCGGGGCATCGACGCCGCCTACGAGCTCTGGGATCGCCCGCCGATCGACCTGCCGGATGCGATCGGCGAGGTCCGCGGCGACGACTTCCTGGGGGCGAACGTCACGATCCCCCACAAGGAGCGGGTCGTGCCGCTCATCGACCGCTTGACCGAGGAGGCGCACGCGACGGGGGCGGTCAACACCATCACCCGTGAGGGTCGCCGGCTCGTCGGCCACAACACCGACGTGCCGGGCTTCTCGGTCGCCCTCGACAGGCTCGTGGGGCGGGCGAAGATGCCGCGCCAGGCGGTCGTCCTGGGCGCCGGCGGCGGCGCCCGGGCCGTCGTCTACGGGCTGATTCGGGAGGGCTTCACCCGGATCGTCGTGTTCAACCGCCACCTCCACCGGGCCGAGGGCCTGGTGAAGCATTTCGGTCGGAGCGCCGCCCACATGGAGCTCCGGGCGATGCCCTGGCACCCCTCGATCATCGAATCGGAGCTGGTCAAGGCGAAGGTCCTCGTCAACGCGACCTCGATCGGGCTGACGAGCGACGAGAGTCCGATTCCGGCGGAGGCGCTGACACCGGAGCTCCTCGTCCTCGACCTCATCTACAACCGGACCCGGTTGCTGCGCGATGCCGAGGCGGTCGGCGCCACGGCTCACGACGGCGAAACGATGCTCCTCCACCAGGGCGCCGCCGCGTTCACCCTGTGGACTGGCCAGGCGGCCCCGCTCGAGGTCATGGCCGAGGCCCTCGCAGCGGCGCGGGCGGGAGGCCTCCGCTCGGCCGAGGGCGAGCCGGCGGGTGAGGAGTCGAGCACGCCGGCCAACGACGGGGCCGCGACCGCGGCCGCCGGCTGACCGGCGTGCGGTCGACTGGCGCGGAACGCTGACGGCCACTGCCCGATCATGTCGACCGAGGCGTTCCGCTTCCTGACCGCCGGCGAATCGCACGGGCCGACCCTCGGTGTCGTGGTCGAGGGGGTCCCGGCCGGCCTGGCCCTGACCGCCGACGACCTGGCGGACGATCTCGGGCGACGGCAACGCGGCTACGGCCGGGGCGCCCGCCAGGCGATCGAGACCGACCGGGCCGAGATCGTCGGCGGGGTCCGGCACGGCCGGACGCTGGGCTCGCCCATCCACCTCCTCGTCGCCAACCGGGACTTCGAGAACTGGGGCCCGGTCATGCAGGCCGCGCCGCTGTCCGACGAACAGGTCACGGCCCTCGAGGTCCAGGTCGCCGAGGGGGTCAAGCGGGCCACCCCGGTCACCCGCGTGCGGCCCGGTCACGCGGATCTCGCCGGCGCCCTCAAGTACGGGTTCTCCGACGTCCGGAACGTCCTCGAGCGGGCGTCGGCCCGGGAGACCGCGGCCCGGGTCGCGGCCGGCGGCATCGCCCGGGCCTTCCTGCGGGAGCTCGGCATCGAGGTCTGGTCGTTCACCGCCGAGGTCGGCGGGGTGGCGATTGACCCTGCCGCGGCGACCCGGTCGCGCGAGGAGGCCGACGCCTCGCCCCTGCGCTGCCCGGACCCCGGCGCGGAGGAGCGGATGATCACCCGGATCGACGAGGCGCGATCCGCGGGCGACACGATCGGCGGGGTCTTCGAGGTCGTCGCCCATGGCGTCCCGATCGGGCTGGGCTCGTACGTCCAGTGGGACCGCCGCCTGGACGCGGCCCTGGCCGCGGCGATCATGAGCATCAACATCGTCAAGGGCGTGGAGCTGGGGCTGGGGTTCGAGCAGACCCGCCGCTTCGGCAGCGCCGTCCACGACATCATCGACGGCCGGGCCGACGACGGCCACTGGATCCATCGCTCGAACAACGCCGGCGGGACGACGGGCGGCATCTCCAACGGCGAGCCGATCGTCGTGCGCGGTGCGGTCAAACCGATCTCGACCCTGGCCCGGCCGCTGCCGTCGGCCGACCTCATCACGGGCCAGCCGGTCGACAAGGCCCACTACGAGCGGAGCGACATCAGCGTCGTGCCGGCGGCGGGCGTGATCGGCGAGGCGATGGTCATGCTGACCCTGGCGCGCTTCGCCCTCCAGACCCTCGGCGGCGACCGGATGGACGTCGTCCGCGAGCGGATGGGCGCCCATCGCCGGCTCATGGCCTCTTCCCCGCCCGCGCCGACGATCGGCGGCCGCCCGTCGGGCGTGGCCGCGCCCGGCGGCGACGAGGCCGGCTCCGGCGGCGACGACTAGCGCGGGCGCGAGCGGAGCGAGCGGTGGACGTCGTCCTCATCGGGCTGCCGGGGAGCGGCAAGAGCGCCGTCGGGCGGCGGCTCGCGGCTCGCCACGGCGCCACCTTCATCGATCTCGACGAGGTCATCGAGCGGGACGCCGGAGCCCGGATCCCGGACATCTTTGCCGAGGAGGGCGAGGCCGGCTTCCGGGCCCGCGAGCAGGCGGCCATCGCCGGCCTCGGTCCGCCGGACGCCGACCCGGGCGTGCGTCGGGTCATCGCCCCGGGTGGCGGGGCGGTGGTGGACCCACGCAACCGCTGGCGACTCTTCCGTGGCCGCGTCCCGATCTGGCTCGACTCGCGGCCGGAGGTCCTCGCCCAGCGCCTCCGCCACAGCCCCACCGTCCGGCCGCTCGTCGCGGGCCGCGACCCGATCCGGGCCCTCCGGGAGCTGACCGCGGCCCGGGTCCGGTTCTACGGGGCGGCGACCCGGATCGCGGGCATGGCCGAGGTCCACGGGGTCGTCGACGCGGTGGCGCGGGCCGTGGACGAGGCTGCCGCGGTCGCCGCGGTCGCCGGGACGACCCTGCTCCGGGCCGACACGACGATCGGCCGGATCGTCCTGGGCGACGGAATCGCCGGTCGGGTCGTCGCCGATGAGCTCGCCCGACTCGGCGCGACGCGCGCCGTCATCGTCACCGAGCCCGGCGCCTGGGCCGCGGCCGGTGGGCCGCTGGAGGCGACCCTCGGCGCGACGGGCATCCCCGTGGAGACCGTCCTCCTGCCCCGGGGTGAGGCCGCCAAGACGCTGGCCGTCATCGAGGGGGCAGCCGGGGAGCTCGCCCGCCGGCGGGTCGAGCGACGCGAGCCCATCGTCGCCGTCGGTGGTGGGGCCCTCGGCGACGCGGCCGGCTTTCTCGCAGCCACGTACCTTCGCGGGGTCCCGTTCATCCAGGTCCCGACGACCCTGGTCGCGCAGATCGATGCCTCGATCGGCGGCAAGACTGGGGTGGACCTA
Source organism: Chloroflexota bacterium (assembly GCA_040752335.1). Classification (GTDB taxonomy): domain Bacteria; phylum Chloroflexota; class Limnocylindria; order Limnocylindrales; family CSP1-4; genus UBA5189. The sequence continues at coordinate 6,015 of JBFMEV010000044.1, read as the reverse complement.
CCGGAGGGCAAGAACCTCGTCGGGGCGTTCCACCAGCCGGCCGCGATCGTCATCGACGTCGCCCTCCTCGCGACCCTCCCCGAGCGCGAGCGCCGGGCGGCCCTCGGCGAGGCGGTGAAGATGGCCGCGCTCGGCGACGAGCGGCTGTTCGAGCTCCTCGAGACGCGCGGCGCGGCGCTCGCGGCGGGCGACGCGTCAGCGGCCACCGACGGCTCCCTGGCCGAGCTCGTGGAGCGCTGCGCCTGGGCCAAGGTGGACGTCGTGAGCGTCGACGAGCGGGAGGCGGCGGGGCGGATCGCCCTCAACCTGGGCCACTCCGTCGGCCATGCCGTCGAAGCCGCCGGGGGCTACCGCGATCTCCGTCACGGCGAGGCGGTTGCGTACGGGCTGCGGGCGGCCTGCCGGGTCGGGCTCGCGGTAGGCGTCACGCCGCCTGACCGGGCGGCGCGGGTGCAGCGCGTCCTCGACGCCCTCGGGCTCGGCGTGGGCACGCTCCCCTACTCGCTGGCCGCGGTCCTCGGCCACCTCGGGGCCGACAAGAAGCACCGGGGCGGGCGACTTCGCTGGGTCCTCCCGACGGCCGCCGGGTACGCGGTCCGAGACGACGTCGACGAGGCGCTCGTTCGCGAGGTCGCGGCCGGGCTCCTGGCGCCGGCCCCGGTCGGCGGTGCGGCATGATCCGGGTCCTCGTCCTCCAGGGCCCGAACCTGAATCTCCTGGGCACCCGCGAGCCGGAGATCTACGGCCGCGCGACGCTCGACGAGATCCACGCCGGGATCGCGGCCCGGGCCGCCGAGCTGGGCCTGGAGGTCGACTTCTTCCAGTCGAACCACGAGGGTGCCCTCATCGACCGCCTCCACGCCCGCGACTTCGACGTCGCGATCGTCAACGCCGGCGGGTTGACCCACACCTCGGTCTCGCTCCGGGATGCCCTCCTCGGGGTCCAGCGGCCATTCATCGAGGTCCACCTCTCCGACCCCTCGACGCGTGAGCCCTTCCGCGGGGTCAACTTCCTGGCGGACATCGCGCTGGCATCGATCGTCGGGCAGGGCGCCCAGGGCTATCACCTCGCCCTCGAGCGGATCGCGGCCGACATGGCCGGGGGGGCGGAGCGTGGCTGAGCGGCCCGCCGGCCGGGGGGTCGAGAGCCCGGAGCTCCGTCGCCTGCGCCGCCGGATCGATGCCCTCGACCGGCGGATCGTCAAGCTCCTCAACGAGCGCGCCGATCTGGCCCGGGGTGTCGGGCAGGCGAAGGTCGCCGCCGGCCGGCGCGGGATCCGCGATAGCGAGCGGGAACGGGAGATCCTCCTGCGGGTGACGATGGCCAACGCCGGCCCGATGCCCCAGGCCGATCTCATCGCCCTCTACCGGCGCCTGTTCGCCTCGGCGCGGGCGCTCGAGGCGGCCGACCGGCGCCGTGCCTCGCGAGCGGCGCGGATCGCGATCGAGGAGGTCGGCGACGACTGAGGCGCCGTTCGCCACCCGGCTCGCCGCCGCGGTTGCGGCGCTGCCGCCCCGGCTCCGAACCCGGTTCGCGCCGGCCCCGACCGGGCTCCTCCACCTCGGCCACGTCGCCAACGCCCTCGTCACCTGGCAGGTGGCACGGGCGACCGGCGGCAGCGTCGTGCTGCGGATCGAGGACCACGACCGGCAGCGCTGCCGGCCCGAGTACGAGACCGCCCTGCTCGACGACCTCGAGGCGCTCGGGTTCGTCCCTGACGAGCCGACGATCGGCTCGCTCCGCTCTGGCGGGCCGTCAGCGTATCGCCAGTCGGACAACGGCGCGACGTACGCGACGGCGGTCTCCGTCCTCGAGCGGGCGGCGGCGGTTTACGCCTGCGACTGCTCCCGCTCGACGTTCGCGGCCTGGTCGGCCGACCATGGCCGGCCCTGGGCTGGACCGGGGTGCCCCGGCGCCTGCCTGGCCCGAGGGCTGGACCGCGACGCGGCCGGCGCGGCGTGGCGGGTCGCGCTGGGCGAGGGCGACGAGGCCTGGACCGACCTCGTCCTGGGGCCGCGAACCGGCGCCGTGGCCACCGCCGGCGACCTCCCGATTCGCGACCGCCACGGCAACTGGACGTACGCCCTGTGTGTCGTCGTCGACGACATGCGCCACGAGATCGACCTCGTGATCCGGGGCCAGGATCTGCTCGATGCCACGCCCGCCCAAATTCGGCTCGCCCGGCTCCTCGGTCGCGCCACGCCGCCGCTGTTCCTCCACCATCCGCTCATCCGCCGGTCCGACGGCCGGAAGCTCTCGAAGGCCGACGGCGCGACTGGTGTCCGCGACCTCTCCGCGACGGGCCTCTCGCCCACGACGCTCCGGCGCCGCGCCGGCGAGTCAATCGGGCTCGCCTGGCGGTGATTCCCGGGCAACGTCGCCGAACTTGACTTGGCACACGACCCGCGAATCTCAACTCGCAACGCCCGTGGTCGCGGGTAGAGATCCCGTCCGACCAAGGGAGGCGTCGCCCACCACCCCGGTTGCTGGATGAGGGAGTGGCGCTCGATTCGCGCCCGACGTCCGCAACCGTGGCTTCCGGATTGTGGCCAGCGATCAGAGGCAGGCGATGCTTGGGTTGTTCGAGCGTGGCCACCGCTCCGCCACGTCGTTGCTGACGACGTAGGCGTCGGCGCCGGGATCGATCCACAGCTGCTGAGTCCCCTGGCGGTAGCCCGTGTCGATCGCTGCGGACGGCAGCGCGACGCCGACCTCGAAGGCCGACGTGGTGACGGCGCCCATTACCCCTTCGGGATCGCGAAAGTAGGTCTGTCCGTCGAAGCGCAGGAAGATCACGGACGCCCAACCGCAGTGATCGGGCCCGGCGAGGGAGCGGATCGTGTCGGTAGAGACGCCGGCGCCGGTCGTGTCCGTCCAGACCGTGACAGGGAAGGTCAGCGGGACGTCCGGATCGAACTCCGAGGGGTCACAGGCCCGGAGACCGATGACGACCCAGCCGCCGCCGTCGCCCGACAACGCGGGTGTGTCGGTCAGGACGATGATCGCCTTTGGCTCGTCCCCGACGACGTGGGCGAAGCTCGCCCAGTGACCCTCGCCGTGGAGGAGATCGTACCCGGCGGCCGGGAGAGCAGCATACGGGTTGTTCGGGCCCAGGAACAAGGCGAGGCCGGCCTCGGGCGTGTCGCCGGGCAGGCCGATCATGTCTGGATTGGGGACCTCGCCACCGATGCGTGCCACCTCGCCGTCGCATTCGAGCTGACCGGCCAGGTCGCTGACCCAGGCGAGTGCGTCGGTCGCCGAGGGTGTCGGGCGGGCGGGATCCGGGCGGATAAGCAGCGGAGCGCCGACGACGAGGGCGACCGCAAGGCCGAGCAGGCCCACGATCGGGAGCCAACCCCGGAGTGCCCTGGTACCTGAGCGGGCAACATGCTCCTGATCCGTCACGCAGACCACGATACGGGTCCTGTCGCCCGCAGGCTCCGACTGCCTCAAGGCTCGCGGCGGTCTTCCATCTCCCAGGCGTGGTCGAGGGCGTGCCAGGCGATCCGGTGGGCCGCGTAGCGGGCCGTCCAGGTGCGCCCGGCCAGCGGCGAGCCGTCACTCGGCTGCCGGAGGACGTCAAGCATCGCGGATCGGAGGGCGGCGATCCCGGCCGCGTCGTCGAGGGCCGGTGCTCGTAGCTTCAGCCCGATCTCGCGGGCGTAGGCCCCGTCCGCCTCGCGAACGTGGCCAAGCATCTTCGTCTTGTCCCGCCCACCGCCGCGGGGACCCTTCCGCAGGACCTCCGGCGAGTCCCGGGCGATCTCGGCCAGGCGGGTCCAGGCGGCCTCGACGAGGGCCGCGAGCCGCTCGGCCTCGGCTGCCGAGGTCGGCCGGCGGTCGGCATCGGTGACCCTGCTCGGGACGCCGAACTCGGTGCCCGACCCGCCGGCCTCCGTCTCGACGACGTCGAGCTCGAGAGCGCCGTCGGGGAACGCCACGCCGGCGAGGCTCGCCACCGGCCGGTACCGGTCGGCGTAGGCGGCGAGGTTCTCGAGCGCGGCCGTGATCGTCTTGCCGGAACGCGACCAGCCAGGCCAGTCGATCGCGGTCGCGAACGTCTTCTTCGGGGTCGTCTCGAGGACGACGGCGATGCGCGTGCTCATCGCCCGAGGTTACCGCGCGGTCGCCGCCCGGAGCGTCGCGACGAGCCGCGCCATCGCCGCGACGTTCGTGCCGTCCGCGCCGAGCGCGTCGACGAGGGCCGAGGCGACGATGACCCCGTCCGCCCCGGCCGCCGCCAGGGCCCTCACGTGCGCCGGGCGGGAGACGCCGAAGCCGACCGCGACCGGCACCGGGGAGACGGCCCGAACCCCGGCGACGAGGCTTCGGACGCTCCGCGGCAGGCTGGATCGCGCCCCGGTGACGCCGACGAGACTCACGCAGTACAGGAAGCCACCGGACCGGGCGGCGATCGCGGCCCGTCGGGCTGGCGACGTCGTCGGCGCGACGAGATAGACGACGGCCAGGCCGGCGGCGGCGGCCACGGCCTCGAACGGCCCGCCTTCGTCGGGCGTCAGGTCGGCGACGATGACGCCCGAGGCGCCGGCCGTCGCGAGCGACCGGGCCCGATCGCGCCCGTCGCCGCCGCCGATGAGCTGGTTGGCGTAGCCCATCGGAACGAGCGGCACGCCCGGCCGGGCGGCGGCGACACGGGCGACGAGCGCCAGTGATCGCTCGAACGTCGCCCCGGCGACGAGCGCCGCATGTGATGCTCGCTGGAGCGTCGCGCCGTCGGCGAGCGGATCGGAATACGGCAGGCCGATCTCGAGGAGGTCGGCCCCCGCGTCGATCGCGGCGCAGGCGGCGGCGAGCGAACCGTCGGCGTCGGGATAGCCGGCGACGATGTACGGGATCAGGGCGGCACGGCCCGCGCCACGCGCCGCTCGGAAGGCCTCGCCGATCCGCCGCCCGCCCGCGGTGTCGTTCGTCGTCCGCGGTGGGACCGCCACTGACGGCATGCCGGCGGGCATCATCGGGCGCTCTCCCAGGGATCGACGTCGGCGAAGCGCTCGAGGGCCGCCATGTCCTTGTCGCCGCGGCCGGAGAAGCCGAGGAGGATGACCGCGCCGTCCGGCAGGGATGTGCCGGAGCCCTCGATCCCGGCGAGGAGCTTCGGCAGGGCGGCTACCGCGTGGGCCGTCTCGAGCGCCGGCAGGATGCCCTCCGTCCGGGTGACGGCGCGCATCGCCGCGATCGCCTCGCGATCCGTCGCCGTTGTGACCTCGAGCCGGCCGGCCTCGGCGAGGGCGGCAAGCTGCGGCCCCACGCCCGGGTAGTCGAGGCCGGCCGAGGCGGAGTGAGCCTCCGTGACCTGGCCGTCGCGGTCCTGGAGCATGAGGCTCCTGGATCCGTGCAGGATCCCGGCCGTGCCACCGGCGATCGCCGCCGCGTGGCGACCGGTGGGGATGCCGTCGCCGGCGGCCTCGGCGACGGCGAGCCGTACCCCCTCCTCGCCGATGAACCGGGCCAGCAGGCCGATCGCGTTCGAGCCGCCGCCAACGCAGGCGAGGGCGAGGTCCGGCAGGCGCCCCTCGGCGTCATGGAGCTGGCGTGCCGCCTCGTCGCCGATCCGGCGCTGGAGGTCCCGGACGATCGTAGGGTAGGGGTGCGGGCCCATCGCCGAGCCCAGGACGTAGTGGGTCGACTCGACGTTCGTGACCCAGTCGCGCATCGCCTCGTTGACAGCGTCCTTGAGTGTCGCCGTGCCGGAGGTCACGGACCGCACCTCGGCGCCGAGCGCCCGCATCCGGAGGACGTTGGGCGCCTGGCGCCGGATGTCCTCCTCGCCCATGAACACGACGCATGGCAGGCCGAGCAGGGCGCAGGCGGTCGCGGTGGCGACGCCGTGCTGGCCGGCGCCGGTCTCGGCGATGACCCGGGACTTGCCGAGGCGGCGGGTCAGGAGCGCCTGGCCGAGGGCGTTGTTGATCTTGTGGGCCCCGGTGTGGGCGAGGTCCTCCCGCTTCAGGTAGAGCCGGATCGCGGGAGCCGGCTGGCCGCCGGCGGCCAGC
>JBFMEV010000043.1:0-25550 GCA_040752335.1 Chloroflexota bacterium | reverse complement strand
CGGACGTGGATGGGGACACCGCCCCGGCCGAACTGGCCCAGGCACCCGCTCCGTCGGCCGAGGCCCCCGCCCCGTCGGCCGAGGCCGCGCCGAAGCGCCGGACGACCCGCAAGAAGGCCGACGCCGCCGACGCCTGATCCGGGCCTGACGATGGATGGCCTGCGGACCCTGGGCCAGCCGGCCGCGATCGCGGCCGTGCGGGCCCTCCTCGCCGCCGGCTTCCCGCACGCCGTCATCCTGGCCGGCCCCGCCGGCGTCGGGAAGTCGACGCTCGCCCTCGATATCGCCGCCGCGCTCCTGTGCTCGGCCGACGTCGGCTCGAGGCCGTGCCGGGCCTGCCGGGCCTGCCGGATGGTCGAGCACAGCAACCACCCCGACCTCCACCGGCTGGCGCCGTCGGGGGCCGGCGCGGCGATCTCGATCGGCGGGCGAGGCGAGCGCGGGGTCCGGGACCTGGTGAGCGAGCTGGCCCTGCTGCCCGTCGAGGGCGGCGCCCGGGTCGCGATCATCGAGGCCGCCCAGCGGATGTCGGAGGACGCCCAGTCGGCGCTGCTCAAGACCCTCGAGGAGCCCCCGGCCGGCACGACCCTGATCGTCTGCGCCGACGACGAAGAGCGTCTCCTGCCCACGATCCGGTCGCGCTGCGTCCGGGTCCGGCTGGGGCCGCTCGGGATCCGAGACGTCGAGGCCGTGCTCGCCACCCGGGGCGTCGCCGACGCCCCCACCGCCGCCCGCCTCGCCCGGATCACCGACGGCCGGCCCGGGCATGCGATCGCCTACGCCCTGGCCCCGGCGGCGGCAACGATCCGGGGCGAGATCGGCCGGACCCTGCTCGATCTCCTGGGAGCCGGAATCACCGCCCGCCTGACGGGGATCCGCGAGCTCGCCGGTCGAGCGGCGGACCTGGGTCGGGAGCTGGACGCCGGCGCGGCCCGGGCAACCGCGATCCAGGCCGGCGAGGAGGGGTCCGGCCCGGGGCGCGGCCGTGGGCGACCCGCCGGAACGGGGGTTGGGGATGGGTCGGCGCCGGGGTCGGGGCCGGGGTCGGTGCCGGAAGCCGGCGAGGACGGGCCGGCCGCGACCCGCGTCCCGGCGGCCGAACGGCGCCGCGGGGCCCTGCTGCTCATGGGGATCTGGCGATCGGTTCTGCGCGACCTGGCCCTGGCCGGCCACGGCGCGGTGGGCTCGGTCCGGGACCTCGAGCTCGTCGACGACCTCGGCTCGACGGCCGCCGCCATCTCACCGGCTCGGGCCGGCGAGCTCCTCCGCGACCTTGACCTGGCCGGCGAGCGCCTGGAGGGCAACGTCAGCCCCGAGCTCGTCCTCGACGTCCTGGCCCTGCACTGGACGGCCGGCGCGAGGGCCCGATGACCGGCCACGAGCCCAGTGCCGGCGCACGGCGGCGCCTCGATGCCGTCGTCCGCGGCCGGGTCCAGGGCGTCGGCTACCGGGTCTTCGTCCTGCGCGCGGCGGCCGAGCTCGGCCTCCACGGCTGGGTCGCGAACCTGCCCGACGGAGCCGTTCGCGTCGTCGCCGAGGGCGACGTGGCCGCGCTCGAGGACCTGGTCGACCGTCTCCGTCGCGGGCCGGCGGCGGCGCTGGTGACCGACGTCCTGACCGCCTGGCCGCCACCGACCGGCGAGTTCCGCGACTTCTCCCTCCGCTCGGGCTGGCACGCCGGCGACTGACCGGCGCGGCCTGCCCGTCAGGGCAAGCCGATGACGATCCCGCCGTCGATCGAGGTGAACGTCCCGGTCTGGTACGCGGCCGGCTCCGAGCAGAGCCACGCCACGTAGGCCGCGAACTCGTCGGGCCGACCGTAGCGACCGGCCGGGATCGACGCCAGGTGGGCGGCCCGGACCGCCTCGACGCTCTGGCCCGTTCGCTCGGCCGTCGCCCGGTCCAGCTGCTCGATCCGGGGGGTCGCGTGGCGGCCCGGGAAGGCGCCGTTGACCGTGACCCCGTCCGCGGCGATGACTCGCGACACCGTCTTCAGCCAGGCCACGAGGGCGCTCCGCCCGGCATTCGAGTAGACGAGCTCGGTGATCGGCTGACGGATCGCGTACGAGCCGATCGCCACCACCCGGCCCCAGCCCCGCTCCCGCATCCCGGGCAGGAGCGCCGTCGCAAGCTCGATCTGGGACGTGGCCAGGAGCTGGAACGCGGCGGCCCAGCCCGCCGCGTCGGTCCGCGTCGGGTCCGACGGCGGCGGCCCGCCGGCGTTGAGGACGAGGATGTCGACGCCGCCCAGGACATCGATGGCCGAAGCTGCGAGCGCGGCCGGGGCGGCCGGGTCGGCGAGGTCCGCCGGTAGGGCGACGGCCCGGACCCCGTGCCGGGCAGCGAGCTCCGTGGCGATCTCCGCGAGGATCTCGGCGCGTCGGGCCGTGATCGCGACGTCGCAGCCCTCGGCCGCGAGACGCTCGACAACCGCCCGCCCAAGGCCGCTCGAGGCCCCGCCGATGAGCGCGCGCCGACCACGAATTCCGAGATCCATGCCACCCGATCCTGTTCTGGATGTCCCTTCCTGAGCCCGGAGCGTACAACCCACGGGCCGAATGCCGAACGCGAGATGGGACGAGTTCGCTATTCCCATCGGGACGAATGGGGTGGATGCTCAGACCGTGGAAGGCACCACCCCGGCCCATCAGCTGCCAGAGCTCTACCGCGCCGTCCTCGAACGGGTCGGCTCGCTCGAGCTGAGCGGCCACCGGCGTGAGGGCGACCTGATCCGCCGCGAGGCCGTCGCGGCCTACTCGCGAGCGTGGGACGACGCCGCCCGCCGGCGTCTCGAGCACCTTCGCGACCGCGCCGAGCGCGTGCTGGGCGGGCACGAGCGTCCGCGCGTCCATCGAACCACCCGAGCGCTGGTCCGCCGGCCCGGAACCGCCTGACGCGGACGACCACTCGGGGCCGGCCCGGCCGCGTCAGACCGTGTGCAGGAGGCGCGCGAGGAACTGCTGCGTCCGAGGGTCCTTCGGTCGCTCGATGACCTCGTCCGGCGGGCCCGCCTCCACGAAGACGCCCTCCTCGATGAAGTAGACCTGGTCGGCGGCTTCGCGGGCGAACGCCATCTCGTGGGTCACCACGATCATCGTCGCGCCCTCGTGGGCGAGCTCGGCCATGACCTTGAGGACCTCGCCGACGAGGGTCGGATCGAGGGCCGAGGTCGGCTCGTCGAAGAGGAGCACCTTCGGCTCCATCGTCAGGGCCCGGGCGATCGCCACGCGCTGCTTCTGGCCACCGGACAACCTGGCCGGGAACTCGTCGCGCTTCTCGCGAAGCCCGACCTTGTCGAGGTACTTCTCCGCGGTCGCGATGGCTTCTGCCTCGGGCACGCCCTTGACCCGGGTGGGTCCCTCGATGAGGTTCTGCAGGACCGTCATGTGCGGAAACAGGTTGAACTCCTGGAAGACCATCTGGGCCCGAAGCCGGATCTGGCGGATTCGTTCCTGGTGGTCGCGGTCCCAGGCGTGGAGCGGGTCGGCCTCGACGCGCAGGCCGTCGACCTCGATCGTCCCGACCGTCGGCTCCTCGAGGAAGTTCGTGCAGCGCAGGAGCGTGCTCTTGCCGGACCCGGACCGCCCGATGATGCAGATCGTCTCCTTCGGGTAGACCTCCAGGGTGCAGCCGCGGAGGACGTGGTTCGACCCGAAGTACTTCTCGAGGCCCTCGAGCCTGACGATGGGCTCGGCGCCGGCCGGGGTGAGCGCGCCGGGAGCGGCGAAGGCGTCGTGCAGCTCGGTCATCGTCTCGTCCTCACAGGCGTCGGTCGCTTTCTGCCATCCGCTTCTCGAGGCGGTCCTGGAGGAGCGAGAAGACGATCGTCAGGAGCCAGTAGACGAGGGCCGCGAGGAGGAGCGACTCGAGGAGCCGGAACTCGGGCGTGCCCGACCGCTGGGCCCGCCAGAGCAGCTCCTGGACGCCGATGATCGAGACGAGCGCCGAATCCTTGATCATCGCGATGAACTCGTTGCCGATCGCCGGGGTGACGATCCGGATCGCCTGCGGCAGGACGATCCGGCGCATCGTCATCCGCCCGGTCATGCCGAGGGCAGCCGCCGCCTCGAGCTGGCCGCGCTGGATCGCCTGGATGCCGGCCCGGAAGATCTCGGTCATGTAGGCGCCGTAGTTGAAGGCGAGCGCGAAGATGCCGAGGACGATGAGCGGGATCTTGGCGAACTCGATCCAGATCTGGGGCAGGGCGAGGTACACGAAGAGGATCTGCACCAGCAGCGGGGTGCCGCGCACCAGCGAGACGTAGAAGCTGGCCAGACCGTAGATGACCGGATTCGACGAGAGCCGGCCGAGCGCCCCGATGATCGCGAGGACCACGGCGAAGGCGATCGATGACGCGGCGACGATGATCGTCACCGGGATGCCGCCCAGGATGAATGCCTGGTGCCTGCCAAGGAACTCGAGATCGATCTTGCCCGCGGCCGCGAGGCCGCCGACGATGATCGCGACGAGGACCAGCCACGTCGTGAAGAACGAGAGCCGGAAACGGAGCTGATCCCGCCGCCTGGATCGGGCCACGGCCTCGACCATGGCGGCGCTCGCGGGAACGCTTGCCATCGGGCCCTCCTCTCTCCGACGCGATGCCTGCGATATGACGATGGGGCGCCGTCACCGGCGCCCCATCGGGTCAGGCCGCGGTCAGCCGCCGACCTTCGTGGTCAGGTCCTCACCGAACCATTTCTCGGAGAGGCTCTTGAGCGTCCCGTCGGCGCGCATGGCATCGAGGATCTTGTTCACCTCGGCGACCATGGTCGTCGGGCTCGGTCCGCCCTTGTCGAACGCAACGGCGAGCGGCTCGTTGAAGACCGGGTCACCGAGCTTCATGACCGGGAGGCCCTCGTCGATCGCGCCCTGGACGGTCGTGACCGAGCTGAGCCAGCCCTCGAAGTCACGACGACCGGCCTGCCACGACTCGGCGCAGTTGCGGTCCGACTTGAGCGTGGTGGCGGTGGCGCCGGCGGGAGGCTTCGTCTGCGGCGACGCCGTACCGAAGTCGAGGGTGCCATCCAGCCACTGCAGGTAGGTCGTGCCTTCACCGACGCAAATGACCTTGCCGGCAAGCCCGTCGAGCGAGGTGATGCCCGAGTCCGGCAGGACGGCCATCTGGGCCGGCGTGTAGTAGTACGGGCTCGTGAACGCGATGACCTTCTCGCGGTCGCTCGTGATCGTCATCGAACCGACGCTGAAGTCCCAGCGCCCGCTCCACGAACCGGCCGTGATCGCCTCCCAGGACGGGGTCTCGAAGGCGATCTCCACCCCGAGTCGCTTCGCGATCTCGGTCCCGACGTCGATGTCGAAGCCCTCGTAGCTGCCGTCGTCAGCGAGCGACGACTGGGGCGGGTACTCGGGGTCGGTCGACATGACGATCTTGTCGGCCGCCTTGACCTTGGCGAGCAGATCGTCGGTCGTGCCGCCGCCACAGGCGCTGGCCGCGATCGCGGCGATCACGGCGATCACGGCGAGTCGCGCCAGACCGTACGTCCGGTTTCCCATTGATGACCTCCTCCAGGATGACGTCTCGGGGAGGCGCGGCCCATCTGTCCGGCACGTCGCGTCTCCGCGGGGGCGCACGAGTGAGTTCCGGCATCTTAGCGGTCTCACGGGCCCAGCAACACCCCACATCGGGTGGTCCTGGCGTCGCGGGTCTCTGCCTCCGCCAGCGCCCGCCAGCGCTGGCCGCCGGGTACGCTCTCGTTGGTGACGACGACCGACGCTCCGGGGCTCGTCGAGCGAGTGGTGGACGCCCTCGCCCGGCTGGCCACGCGTGGCGAGACGATCGAGGAGGAGTGGACCTACGTCCACGACCTCGAGATGGTCTGGGTCGCCCGGCTGCGCGCCGTCGCAGCGGCCCACTCCGCGGCCGGGCGGTCGGGCGGCCCCGGTGCCCCGGGCTCGCCCGCCGCAGCGCCCGAGCTCGAGGCCGCGCTCGTCAGGCTCGTCGCAGAGGCCGACCTCGTGAGCGATCCCCATCGCGCCATCGACTGGCTGTCGACGCTCCCCCAGGCGACCCTGGTCGCCCTTGGCGAGACGGCCTGGTGAGATTCCAGGACGCCGCCAGGGACGCGCGCGCGGTCGTCTACGCGGGTGTCCAGGCGGACCCGCTCGTCGCGCGCGCGGCGGCCCTCCTGGCCGACGCGACGTCCGCCCAGCGCGTGCTCGCCCGGGCCGTGATGAACGGCGAGTCGACCGCTCCTGAGCCGTGGCGCTCGATGTTCCCGACCCTGTTCGGCGCCGCGGCGCCGGCCGAGGGGACGCCGGAGCGAGCCCGGTCCGAGGCGATTCTGGCAGCGTCGCTGGCCGTGGCCGGCCGCGGCGAGCAGGTTCGGAGCCAGTTCCGCGGCGCGATCGTCGAGGCCGTGACCGAGCTCCTCCTCGCCCGCCGCGTGGGCGCGCAGACGATCCGCCGCGAGCGCCGAATCCTGTTCGACGGCGTGCCGGCTGAGATCCACCCCTACGACGTGACCGTCGAGGCGCCCGGAGCCGCCGAGGCCTACGACTGCAAGTGGGGCGCGCGCGGCATCTCGGCCGACGTGCTCCACCAGCTCGACGACGCGCGCGGCCACGCCGCGGCCGAGGGCGAGCGCCTGCTACCGGTCCTGGTCGTGTTCGATGCCCGCCGCTCGTGCGAGGTCCGTCTGGCGCGCCAGACGGCGCCGCGGACCGGGACCCGCCTCGTGACCCTCGAGACCCTCGATCGCCTGGCCGTCCGGCGGACGGTGCCGGCGCCGAGCCGGGCAGGCGGGGCCGCCCCGTGAGCCCGCGTGCGCGGCCTCGGACGCCGGGTCGGACGATCGGGGCGGGCATGGCGGCCGCCGCCGTGCCGGACGCCGGCGACGGCCCGGCGACCCTTGACCCGGGCCTCGCCGGCCGGCAGGACCGGCCGGTGGCCGAGGTCGACAACGGCTACGTCGCCGGCTACCGGGTCAGGTTCGACGAGGCCGGCCCGGACGGCCTGATCCGGACCTCCACCCTTCTCCGCTATGCCCAGGACGTCGCCTGGCGCCACTCGGAGCACCTGGGCTTCGACCGGCGCTGGTACACCGAGCGCGGTCGCTGGTGGGTCGTTCGATCCGTCGAGCTCGAGGTCAACGCCCCGATCGCGATGGGCCGAACCCTGCGCGTCTCGACTGCCGTCGTGGGCCACCGCCGGATCTGGGCCCGGCGGCTGGGCGAGTTCCGGCTTGGCGACGGCAACCTGGCCGCGGTGGCGACGACCGACTGGGTCATCCTCGACGAGCGCGGCCGGCTCATCCGCATCCCGCCGGACTTCGGCCACGCCTTCCCGAACCGAGAGCTCGACGTCGAGATCGTCCGGGTCGCGCCACCGGCCAGCCCGCCCGGGAGCGCGAGCCTGGAGCTCCCGGTGCGGCCCCACCACATCGACCCGATGGGCCACGTCAACAACGCCGTCTACCTGGACTGGCTCGAGGAGGCGATCTCGGCGGCCGGTGGCCCGGATGCGGCGACCGCCCTCCCCCGGCGGGTGGCCCTGGAGTACGCCGCCTCGGCCGAGCCCGGCGATCGCCTCATCGCGACGGCCTGGCCCGACGACGGCGGCTGGTGGGTCCGCCTGGCTCGCGCCGACGACAACCTGGAGGTGGCCCGGGGGCACCTGCTGCCGAGTCGCCAGCCGGGCCGGCGCCATCCGCGACGGACCGCCGGCGCGGATGTCGCGGCGTCGTCGCCCGGCTGAGCCGCCGCCGGGGTCCCGACCCCAGCCGCCGGCCTCACGCCCCCGGCGCGACCGGTGCCTCGTCGGCCGGACTCGAGACCATGGCTGCCGCCGCGTCGTCGACGATCGGGTCGGAAGCGGCCCGTTCGCGCCGGGCGAGGTATGCGAAGGGCACGCCGACCGCCTGGATGGCAGCCGAGACGAGATACGACGCCGCGTAGCCGTTGACGTCGGCGACCCGGCCGAGGACTGGCTGGACGACGACCCCGCCGGCCGAGCCCATGAGGTTGTCGAACGACAGGACCGTCGCCCGCTGGGCCGACGGGATCAGGCCGTTCATGAACGCCTGGCGCATCGGGCTCTGGATCGCGAACGTCAGGCACCAGATGGCGAGCAGGGCCAGGGCCAGCCCGAAGCTCGTCGTCAGGCCGATGACCGCCAGCAGGACGACGTTGAGGGCGGTGCCCAGGATCAGGGCATCCGTCCGACGCCGGAACAGCCGCCGGAATCGCGGGGCGAGGACGCCGCCCACGATCTGGGCACCGGCGACCATTGCGGCCGCAAGGCCGGCGACGCCGTAGGCGGTCTCGTCGCCGTACAGCTCCAGGAGATACGGCTGCATCGCGTAGAAGACGTAGAAGCCAACACCGGCGCCGAACGGCCCGGCCAGCATCAGCCAGCGCACCGGCCGATTGCGGAAGCCGGCCTCGAGCGAGCCGCGCAGCACGGTCCTGACAGCCTCGGTCGGGCTGGCGCCCCGCTGGGGCGTGAAGCCCAGGTCGCGCATGAACCACCACGCGACGAGGAGGGTGACCCCCAGCATCGCCGCACGGACCACGTAAGGGACGCCCAGGTTCGAGGCCTGGGCGATGAAGCCGCCGGTCACCGAGCCGCCGAGCATCGCGATCCCGCTGACCGTCTGGGCCCGCCCGAAGACCGTCTCGAGGTTGCCCTCGTAGCCGGTCGCGTGAAGGGCGTCCACCAGCCAGGCCTCCGTGGCCCCCGAGAAGAAGGTGAACCCCAGCCCGAGCAGGGCGGATGACACTGCCCAGCTCCAGAACGGCGCCTGGACCTGCCACATCCCGAGGTAGAGGAGCGTCGACAGGAGAAGGGTCGCGGCGCCGAGGAGGAACGAGAAGCGCCGGCCCCGGGTGTCGGCCACGACGCCGGTGGGGACCTCGAAGATCACCTGGCCGAGGGCGAAGAAGGCGTTGGCCGCGAAGGCCTCCGTGTTGGAGAGGCCGGCGTCGAGCAGGAACAGGGTGTTGATGCCCCAGATGAACGACGCGGCGAGGGTCGTCAGGAGGGTCAGGACGAGGTACGTCCGCTGGACGCGGCTGGACGGGGACGTCATGGGGCGCTGGAGTCTACGCCGCCGCGGGCGATCGCGGGTTGGGACATCGCGGGCCTGGGCGCCGGACCGGCCGGCGCCCGGGAGGGGCGTCAGCCCCGGACCGCGATCCGGTAGCGATGCTCGGGCCGCCCTGGCGAGCCGTACTGGAGGGTCAGCTCCACCAGCCCGACCCGCGCCAGGTGATCGAGGTAACGCCGTGCCGTGACCCGGCTCAGCCCTGCCAGCCGGGCGACCTCCGAGGCCGGCACCGGCGCAGTCCGGTCGCGGAGGACGTCGAGGACGACGTCGCGGGTCGCCGACGACAGGCCCTTGGGCAGCTCCTCGTGGCCGAGGCCGGCGCCGTGGAACGCGTCGGCGTCGGCCTGGCTGGCCTCGGCCACGCCGCCGAGGCGGCTCGTGATCGCGGCATACGACTCGAGCCGCTCGCGGAGGACGGCGAAGGTGAACGGCTTGATGAGGTAATGGATCGAACCTCCGCGGACGGCGGCGCGCAGGGTCGGCAGGTCCTTGGCGGCGGTGATGACCATGGCGTCGACCGCGAGGCGGTCTGCCCGGAACCGCCGCAGGACGTCGAGGCCGGAGATGTCGGGCAGGTAGATGTCGAGCAGCACGAGGTCGGGCCGGAGCCGGCCGGCGAGATCGATGGCCTCGGTCCCGGTTCGGGCGACGGCGACGACCTGGAACCCCGGCACCTGCTCGACATAGGCCCGGTGGATGTCCGCCACCCGGAAGTCGTCGTCGACGACGAGCGTCCTGATCACCGGACGCTGCTGCCGGCCAGCGGCTGGCCCGGGGCGGCGGCCTCGGCGGCCGGCGCGGCCTTGCCGGGCGACGTTGCCTGCGGCAGCCGGACCGTGAACACGGCACCCGGTTCGTTCGACACGGCGATCTCGCCGCCAAGCCGCCGCACGACCTGGGCGACGAGCGCCAGCCCGAGGCCGCGCATTGGATGGGCACCCGGCTCCTTCGTCGTGAAGCCCTCCTCGAAGATCCGATCGCCAGCCGTCGCATCGATGCCGGGGCCGCTGTCGGCGATCCGCAGGACGACGGTGTCGGCGTCGGCGCGAACCCCGACCTCCACCCAGCGATCGCCCGGTGCGGCGTCGGCGGCGACCGCGTCGAAGGCGTTGTCGACGAGGTTGCCGACGATCGTTACCAGGTCGCGGACGTTCGGGAGCTCGGTCGCCACGAGCGTGTCGTCGGAGATTCGGAGCGAGATGCCCCGCTCCGAGGCCACGACGGCCTTCGCCAGGAGGAGCGCGCCGAGCGTCGGGTTGCCGATCCGACCGAGCAGCATCTCGACCAGCTCCTGGTGGGTCGTCCCGTCCGCGGTGCTCAGCGAGATCGCCTCGCCGTGGCGCCCCAGCTCGACGAGCCCCACGATCGTGTGGAGGCGATTCGAGAACTCGTGGGCCTGGGCCCGCAGCGCATCGGTCACGGCCCGGATGCCGTCGAGCTCACGGGTCACCTCGGCCAGCTCGGTCCGGTCGCGGAACGAGACCACCGACCCGGTGACCTTGCCCCGGACGTAGACCGGCATCCGGTTGGCGACCAGGACTCGACCCTCGGTCACGACCAGAAGGTCGGGCCGCTCGAGCTCGCCCAACAGGACGTCGCGAATCCGGCCCGCGGGAATGACCTCCTCGACAGGGCGGCCGATGGCCTCGGGCTCGAGCGCCAGGAGCCGGCGCGCCTCATCGTTGACGAGCGTCAGGCGACCGTCGAGGTCGACTGCGACGATTCCCTCGCGAATCCCGTGGAGGACCGCTTCACGCTGCTCCAGGAGGCTGGCGATCTCGGACGGCTCCAGCCCGAATGTCTGGCGCCGGAGGTGCCGGGCAAGGAGGAGCGAGGCGATCGTGCCGAGCACCAGCGCGGCGGCGAGGTAGGCGCCCAACGTCAGGAGCTGGGCGATGAGCTCGGAGCTGACCTGTTCCTGGAGGAAGCCCACCGAGACCATCCCTATGACCGTCCCGCCGGTGTCGCGGATCGGGACCTTGCCGCGGACCGAGACGCCCAGCGTTCCCTCCTGCGTCCCCGACCAGCGCTCGCCGCGGAGGGCCGGATCGGGATCGGTCGAGACGCGCTCACCGATTCGCTCGGGGTTTGGGTGGCTGAACCGGATGCCCTGGTCGTCGGTGATGACGATGAACGTCGCACCGGTCGCCAGCCGGATCCGCTCGGCGAGCGGCTGGAGGGTCTGGTCCCGGTCGTCGGCGAGGACCGCGTCGCGGACCTCGGGCAGGGCCGCGACCGAATCGGCGACGGCCAGGGCGCGCTCGGCATACGAGCGGTCGAGCTGCTCGCGCGCGAGCGACATCGAGGCGACCGCGCCGGCCGCCACGACGACGATGATGATCCCCAGCTGGAGCGCGAGGATCCGCGACGCGAGCGTGAAACGAGGGCGCACGGCCGTCCTCCGGATGCCGCGTCATCTTAGGTGCCGGGTCGGCCGCGGTCACCCCGGGCGACCGCGACCACAACGACCAGAACGACCGTTGCGTCCCGAACGACCGCAAGGCTCGACGCCGACCGACACCCAACCGACGATCGCCCGCATCCCACTCGCAACGCCCGTTGCAGCGGAGGAGGAGCGATGAAGACCCCCGGATTCCCACGGCCGCCCGTTTCGGCCGTCCTGCGCCTCGCCGGCGGCGCGCTGGCCCTGGTCCTCGCGGCCTGCAGCACCGGCGCCACGACCGCGCCGACGAGCGGTCCCACGGACGCGGCGACGCCAGAGGCCACCCCGGCCGAGAGCCCGGCCCTCGCCTACCCGACGAAGGACCTCTCGATCATGGCCCCGGCGGGAGCCGGTGGCGGCTGGGACACCACGGCCCGCTCGATCCAGGCCGCGATCGAGGCCGAGGGTCTCACCGAGCACAGCGTCGAGGTCTACAACGTCGAGGGTGCCGGTGGGACGATCGGGCTCGCCCAGCTCGTGGAGCAGGACAAGGGCGATCCCGAGTCGCTCATGGTCATGGGCCTGGTCATGGTCGGGGCGATCCGGACGAATGAAGCGCCGGTCGACCTCACCAGCGTGACGCCAATCGCCCGGCTGACGGGCGAGTTCGAGGCCATCGCAGTCAAGGCGGATTCGCCGTTTCAGACCCTCGATGAGCTGATCGATGCCTTCAAGGCCGACCCCCGCAGCATCAGCTGGGGCGGCGGCTCGGCCGGCGGCACCGACCACATCCTGGTCGGCCTGATCGCCAAGGCCGCCGGGGTGGACCCCTCGGGCATCAACTACATCGCCCATTCGGGCGGCGGCGAAGCGCTGGATGCGATCCTGTCCGGCGCGGTCAGCGCCGGTGTCTCGGGCGCCAGCGAGTTCGCCGACCAGGTCGCGGCCGGACAGATGCGACTCCTAGCGATCTCGGCCGACGCCCCGGTCGAGGGCATCGACGCGCCGACGATCACGGATTCGGGTCTCGACGTCGTGCTCGCCAACTGGCGCGGCATCGTGGGCCCGCCGGACCTCACCGCCGAGCAGACAGCGGCAGTCGTGGAGTTCATGAATCGGCTCCACGACAGCGACGCCTGGGCGGCGGCGCTCGACGAGCACAAGTGGACCGACCTGTACATGGCCGGCGACGAGTTCGCGACGTACCTCGCCGAGCAGCAGACGACGGTCGAGGGCGTGCTCCGCGACATCGGCCTGATCCAGTGATGGCACGGGAGAGGGCACCGCGATGACCGACCGGCCAGGGTCGCGGCGAGGAGTGCTCGAGGCACGCCTCGCCGCCCTGGCCGTCATCGGCCTGGGCGTGGTCGCCATCGTCGGCTCAACCCAGGTCCGAACGCCGGGCGGCTACGCCGCTGTCGGGGCCAACGCCATGCCGGCCGTGGTCGGGGTCGCGCTCATCGGGCTCGGCGCCGCCCTGCTCCTCCGGGCGACGCTGCGCCTGGACCTCGACCACGCCGAGCGCATCCGGACCGAGGCGGTCGCGACGCACTGGCCAACGACGGGCCTGGCCCTCGCCGGGCTCGTCGGCTACGCAATGGCCCTCGGTCCGCTCGGCTACGTCGTCGCGACGAGCGTCTTTCTGCCATTCGAGGCCCGGATCCTCGGCAGCCGTTCGACGCCGCGCGACCTGCTCGTGGGCATCGGGCTCGGGGTCGTCGTCTACCTGGCCTTCACCCAGCTCCTGGGCGTCCGGCTACCGGCCGGCTTCCTGGAACCCGTGCTGCCCTGAGCCCGATGGACGTCATCGGCTCGCTCCTCGGCGGCTTCGCGACAGCGCTCCAGCCCGAGTACCTACTGTACGCAGCAATTGGGGTCACGCTCGGCACCCTCGTCGGGGTCCTGCCCGGGATCGGGCCGGCCCTGACCGTGGCGCTGCTCCTGCCGGTCACCTTCGATCTCGATCCGACCGGCGCGTTCATCATGTTCGCCGGCATCTACTACGGCGGGATGTACGGCGGCTCGACGACCTCGATCCTGCTGAACACGCCCGGCGAATCCGCCTCCATCGTGACCGCCCTCGAGGGCTTCCAGATGGCCAAGCGCGGTCGCGGCGGGCCGGCCCTGGCCACGGCCGCCATCGGCTCGTTCGTGGCCGGCACGATCTCGACCCTGGCGATCACCTTCTTCGCCCCAGTCGTCGCCGGCGTCGCCCTGCTCTTCCAGCCGGCCGACTACTTCGCCCTGATGGTGGTCGCATTCGTGAGTGTCTCGTCGCTCGTCGGTCACTCGATCCTGCGCGGCCTGGTGAGCCTCTTCGTGGGCCTGTTCATCGGCCTCATCGGGATCGATGTCCTGAGCGGCCAGCCCCGCCTGACGTTCGGGGTCACCGAGCTCCTCGACGGCCTGTCGATCGTCGTCGTGGCGGTCGGGCTGTTCGCCGTCGGCGAGGCCCTCTACGCGGCGTCGCGACTCCGCCATGGCCAGGACGCGGTCGTGGCCGTGAAGGGCCGCGTGATGATGAATCGGGACGACATCCGGCGGTCGTGGCCGGCCTGGCTACGCGGCGCCGCGATCGGCTTCCCGCTGGGCGCCCTGCCGGCCGGTGGGGCGGAGATCCCGAGCTTCCTCAGCTACAACATCGAGAAGCGGCTCTCGAAGCACCCCGACGAGTTCGGGAAGGGGGCGATCGAGGGAGTCGCCGGGCCGGAGGCGGCCAACAATGCGGCGTTCTCCGGGGTCCTCGTGCCGCTCCTGACGCTCGGCCTGCCGACGTCGGCGACGGCGGCGATCATGCTGGCTGCGTTCCAGATCTTCAATCTCCAGCCGGGCCCGCTGCTCTTCAGCCAGGCCCCCGACCTGGTCTGGGCGCTCATCGCCAGCCTCTACATCGGCAACGTGATGCTGCTGCTCCTGAACCTCCCGCTCGTCAGGGTCTGGGTCAAGATTCTGGAGATCCCGCGGCCGCTCCTCTACGCCGGGATCCTCGTCTTCGCGACGCTCGGCGTCTACAGCGCCGCGAACAGCGTCGTCGACGTCCTGATCATGTATGCGATCGGCGTCCTCGGCTTCTTCATGCGGCGGCTCGACTTTCCGGTCGGGCCGGTCGTCCTCGGCACGATCCTGGGGCCGATGCTCGAGGCGCAGTTCCGGCGGGCTATGTCGATCGCCCAGGGCGACCTCGGGGTGTTCCTGTCGCGGCCGCTGTCGTCCACCCTCCTGCTCGTGGCCCTGGCCGTGCTGGTCGTGCCGTACCTGCCCCGGCTCGTGGCCCGGCTGCGTGGCCAGCGGACAGCTGTCCCAAGGCTCACCTTCGGCGAGGCGCCGGAGGACTGACCCCAGTCGTGCGGTGCCCCGGTGGTACGGTTTCAGCCATGGATCGCGACGACCTCGTTCGGCTGCGGCGGGCGCGGGACCAGATGGATCGCGAGTACGCCAGCCCGCTCGACGTGGCGGCGCTGGCTCGGACCGCCTGCATGTCGTCCGGCCATTTCTCGCGGAGCTTCCGCGAGGCCTACGGCGAGACGCCGTACAGCTACCTCATGACCCGGCGGATCGAGCGGGCGATGACCCTGCTGCGGCGCGGCGACCTGTCGGTCACCGAGGTTTGCCTCGAGGTCGGCTGTTCGTCGCTGGGGACCTTCAGCAGCCGCTTCACCGAGCTCGTCGGGGAGAGTCCGAGCGCCTACCGGGCACGGGACCACTCGTGGATGGAGCCGCTGCCGGCGTGCCTGATGCGGGTCGTCCTGCGACCGGTCAGGAATCGAGAAGCGGCGCGGGTTGGGAGCGGCTAGGCTCGGGTCCATGGACGTCAAGCTGCACGACTGCTTCCTGTCGGTCGACGATCACGACAAGGCGATCGCGTTCTACCGCGACGCGCTGGGTTTCGAGGTCCGCAACGACGTCCGGGCCTACGGCATGCGCTGGACCACGGTGGGGCCGCCGTCGCAGCCCGACATCAACATCGTCCTCGAGCCGCCGGCCGCCGATCCCGGCATCTCGCCGGCGGACCGGGAGGCGATCAGCGACCTCCTCGCCAAGGGCCTGCTGCGGGGCCTGAACTTCTCGACCCCGGACCTCGATGCGATCTTCGAGCGGGTCCAGGCCACCGGCGCCGAGGTCGTCCAGGAGCCGATGGACCAGTCCTACGGCCGCGACTGCGCCTTCCGCGATCCGGCCGGCAACATGATCCGGATCATCCAGGACCGCCGCTGACCCCGACCCGACCCAGCCGACGGCCACCGGCCGGCGGACGGGTACCATGGGTCGTCCCATGACCGACTTCAACGCGCCCGACTGGGGCGCCATCCGGGTTCGGGGCGCCCGCGAGAACAACCTCCGCGACGTCGACCTGGACATCCCAAAGCGGAAGCTGACGGTCTTCACCGGCGTGTCCGGCTCGGGCAAGAGCTCGCTCGTCTTCGAGACGATCGCGGCCGAGTCGCGCCGGCTCATCAACGAGACCTACGCGGCCTTCGTCCAGGGCTTCATGGCGACGCCCGCCCGGCCCGACGTCGACTTGCTCGAGGGCCTGACCCCGGCGATCATCGTGGACCAGGAGCGGATGGGCGCGAATGCCCGCTCGACCGTGGGCACCGTCACCGACGCCCACGCCATGCTCCGGATCATCTTCAGCCGTCTGGGGCGCCCCAGGATCGGGCCGGCGAGCGCCTTCAGCTTCAACCTGCCGGCCGGCTCAGTCGCCGGCAACATCACCCTCGAACGTGGCAGCAACGCCCAGCCCGAGTACCAGGAACACGCGATCTTCGGCGGGATGTGCCCCGAGTGCGAGGGCCTGGGGCGCGTCTCAACCGTCGACGTCGACGAGCTCGTCGACCGCGACAGGAGCCTCAACGAGGGGGCGATCACGTTCCCGGGCTTCACGCCCGGCGGTTGGGCCGTCCGGGCCTATGCCGAGTCGGGGTTCTTCGATCCCGACACGAAGATCCGAGACTTCACGAAGGCGGAGCTGGACCGGCTCCTCTATGGTCCCGACACCAAGGTCAAGATCCAGGGCATCAACCTCACCTACCAGGGTCTCGTCGACCGCATCAGGCGGGCCTACCTGGTCAAGGACGAGGACTCGCTCCTGCCCCACATCCGGGCCGCGGTCGCTCGGATCGCGACCTTTGGGCCCTGCCCGGCCTGCGGCGGCAGCCGGCTCAACGCGCTCGCCCGGTCCTCGAAGATCGACGGGTTGTCGATCGCCGATGCCGCGGCAATGCAGATCAGCGACCTGCTCGAGTGGGTTCGATCGATCGATGCCCCGGGAGCGAAGCCGGCGCTCGACCAGCTGAGCCGGGTCCTCGAGCACTTCATGACGATCGGGCTGGGCTATCTCAGCCTGGAGCGGGAGTCGTCATCGCTGTCCGGCGGCGAGGCCCAGCGGACCCGGATGGTCCGCCAGATGGGCTCCGCCCTGACCGACGTCACGTACGTCTTCGACGAGCCGACGATCGGCCTCCATGCCCACGACATCCAGCAGATGAACCGGCTCCTCCGAGAGCTCCGAGACAAGGGCAACACCGTCCTCGTCGTGGAGCACGAGCCCGACGTCATGGCCATCGCCGACCACGTCGTGGACATGGGGCCCCGAGCCGGCAGCCACGGCGGCCAGATCGTCTACGAGGGGTCCTACGCCGACCTCGCGGCCGCCGGGACGCTGACCGGCGAGCACCTCGCGGTCCGCCCCTCGCTCAAGGCCGACGTCCGCCGCCCGACCGGCGCCATCCCGATCCGGAACGCCCGGCTCCACAACCTCCGCGACGTCTCGGTCGACGTCCCGCTCGGCGTCCTGGTGGCGGTGACCGGTGTCGCCGGCTCGGGCAAGAGCTCGCTCATCCACGGCTGCCTGCCGCGGACCAGCCCGACCGTGACGGCGATCGACCAGTCGGCGATCCGCGGCTCGCGTCGCTCGAACCCGGCGACCTACACCGGCATCCTGGACCCGATCCGGGCGGCCTTCGCGAAGGCCAACGGCGTCAAGCCGGCGCTGTTCAGCGCCAACTCGGAGGGTGCCTGCCCGGAGTGCAAGGGCCTGGGGCTCATCTACACCGACCTCGCCTTCATGGCCGGCGTCGTGTCGGTCTGCGAGGCCTGCGAGGGCCGCCGCTTCACCGACGAGGTCCTCGGCTACCGGCTCCGCGGCCGGAACATCAGCGAGGTCCTGGCGATGTCGGTCGAGGCGGCCCAGGTCTTCTTCACCGAGAAGCCGGTGCGGGTGATGCTCGACCGGCTGGCCGACGTCGGCCTTGGCTACATCACCCTCGGCCAGATGCTCAACACGCTGTCGGGTGGCGAGCGCCAGCGGCTGAAGCTGGCGATCGAGATGTCCGATGAAGCCGACGTCTACGTCCTGGACGAGCCGACATCGGGGCTCCACATGACCGACGTCGACAACCTCGTCGCGATGCTCGATCGCCTCGTCGACGCCGGCCGGACGGTCATCGTCATCGAGCACAACCTCGACGTCGTCGCCCGGGCCGACTGGGTCATCGACCTGGGCCCGGGCGCCGGCCACGACGGCGGGTCGATCGTCTTCGAGGGGCCCCCGGCGGCGCTGGTGCGGGCCGCCGGCTCGCTGACGGGCGAGCACCTCCGGCGCCGTGTCGCGGTCGGAGCCACCGCCGCCTGAACGTCCAGCTCTTGACACAGGGCGCGACTTAGGCGATTGTCTTAGGCGATCGCCTAACCGGCTTGTCGTGCCGATCGTCCCACGGCACCGAAGGCGTCCTGGCAAGGAGGTGTGCGATGGCCACGACGGTCATGCGCAATGGTGTCGACGTCGAGCGCCTGGTGGCGACGATCGGCGCGATCAAGAACGAGCCCGCTCTCTCCCGGTTCACGTTCCGGGCACACAGCGCATGGGAGCACGGCGGTCGAAGCCGCGGCGAGATCCGCGAGTTCGAGCACGCCGGCCAGCCGACGACCGAGCGACCGGAGGCCTTCCGGCTGACCGGCGACGAGCCGCCGGTCCTGCTCGGGTCGAACGCAGGCCCCAACGCCGTGGAGCTCGTCCTCCAGGCCCTCGCCTTCTGCTACGGCGTCGGCTACGTCTACAACGCCGCCGCCCGGGGCATCGACATCGAGGAGCTGCGCTACGAGGTCGAGGGTGACCTTGACCTCCATCGCTTCCTCGGTCTGGGCGGCCCACGGGCCGGCTTCGGCCAGATCCGGGCGAAGGCCTGGGTCCGCTCCTCGAACGCCAGCCGCGAGCAGCTCGAGGATCTCTGCCAGTATGTCCAGGACACGTCGCCGGTCCTCGACATCCTGACCAACCCGGTGCCGGTGACGACCGATCTGGAGGTCCTGGCCTGAGCACCGCCGTCCCGGCGCCGGCGTCCCGAAGCGCGACCGAGACGAGGTTCCTCGATGCCGCGGAGCGGCTGCTCGGCAGCGTTGGCCACGCCGCGATCACGACCCGACTGCTGGCGGACGAGGCCGGCGCCAACGCCGGCCTCGTCCACTACTACTTCGGCTCGATGGACAACCTGTTCGGGCGGGTCCTCGAGCGGTTCACGAATCGGCTGATCGAGCGCCAGCGGGCGATGTATTCGGATCCGGCGGTCCCGTTCATCGAGAAGTGGCGGACGGCCATTCGCTACCTCGATGTCGACCGTACCTACCAGAAGATCTGGTACGAGCTCCAGGCCATGGCCTGGAACCGACCCGAGCTGCGCGAGCGGGTTGCCTGGGTCGACGGCCAGTGGCGCGCCGTCCTCGCGGAGGCCTTCGAGGAGCCTCGCGAGCGCTACGGCATCGACATGCCGCTCGAGGCCCTGGTGGCACTCGTGATCACCTTCAACGAGGGATTGATCCTCGAACGCCTCTCCGGCATCACGACCGGCCACGAGGACCTGCTCAACTGGATCGACGCCTGGCTCGAAGCCCACGAAGGCGCCGCCCCGCCGCGTGGGCGCGCGCCCTGAGCCCCGCGATGGGGGCGAGCACAAGCAGCCGGGCGAGGCGGCAGCCATCCGCGCCGCGACCGGGCCGCGGGGGTCGGGTCGTCCAGCCGTCGACGCCCGACACCTTCGAGCGCCTCGCCCCGGTCTTCGTGGCCGCGGTGCCCGGGACGGTCGTCGTGGGAACGGACCGGGAGCCGTCACGGGCCCGGTACCCGGACGAGGAGGGCTACGTCGAGCGCGACGGCGTCAGGGTCTTCTGGGAGTCGTACGGTGAGGGCGGCCCGGCGATCCTGCTGCTGCCGACGTGGATGCTCATTCACAGCCGGCAATGGAAGATGCAGATCCCGTTCCTGGCGCGCCACCACCGCGTCGTCACCTTCGATCCGCGCGGCAACGGTCGCTCCGACCGCCCGACCGATGCCGCCCGCTACGACGAACGCGAGTACGTCCGCGACGCGCTCGACGTCCTCGACCGGCTGGCCATCGAGCGGGCCGTCGTCGTCGGCTTCTCGGCCGGCGCCGAGCACGCCCTCGTCCTGGCAGCCGACCATCCGGAGCGCGTCGCCGGCGCGGTCTTCATCGGCGCCTCGCTGCCGCTGGCGCCCCCGATCCCCTCGCGCGCCGAGGCGTTCGTCGACATGTTCGAGGAGCCGCGCCGGGCGGATGGCTGGTACAAGCAGAACGCCCATCACTGGCGCCGCGACTTTCCGGATTACGTCCGCTTCTTCATGGGCCAGCTCTTCAGCGAGCCGTATTCGACGAAGGGCTACGAGGACGCGGTGGGGTGGGCGCTCGAGACGACCGGGGCGACGCTCGCCACCCAGGTCACCGCGGACTCGATCGTCGAGGAGGCTGCCGATGCCGAGGCGATGGCCCGCCGAGTTCGTTGCCCGGTCCTCGTCATTCACGGCACCGACGACCGGATCAGCCCGGCGGCCCGGAGCGAGCGCCTGGCCGACCTGACGGCCGGCCGGGTGGCCCTCATCGACGGCGCCGGCCACGGGCCGCACCTCCGCGACCCGGTCAAGGTCAACGAGCTCATCCGGGAGTTCGTCGCGAGCCTGCCGGGTGGCGCGACCGCGGCGCCCGCAGGCGCAACGGGCACGGAGGCTGCACCTCGGCGACCGCCCACCAACCGCTGGCCGCGCGCCCTCCACCGGCGACGGAGGCGCGCGCTGTACATCTCCTCGCCGATCGGCCTGGGCCATGCCCAGCGCGACCTGGCGATCGCGCGCGAGCTGCGCCGCCTCGCCCCCGACCTCGAGGTGGACTGGCTGGCCCAGCACCCGGTCACCCGGTTCCTGGAGGCCAGCGGCGAACGGGTCCACCCCGCGAGCCGGTTGCTCGCCAGCGAGTCGCACCACATCGAGAGCGAGTCGGGTGAGCACGACCTGCACGCCTTCCAGGCAATTCGGCGGATGGACGAGATCCTGCTGGCGAACTTCATGGTCTTCCGGGACATCGTTCGCGACGACCCGTACGACCTCTGGATCGGCGACGAGTCTTGGGAGCTGGACCACTACCTCCACGAGAACCCCGAGCTCAAGTCGGCGGCCTACGTCTGGCTGACCGACTTCGTGGGCTGGCTGCCAATGCCCGATGGCGGTGAGCCGGAGGCGGTCGTTACCGCCGACTACAACGCCGAGATGATCGAGCACATCGAGCGGTTTCCGCGGATCCGCGATCGGGCCATCTTCGTCGGCAACCCCGACGACATCGTCCCCGACCGGTTCGGACCGGGCCTGCCGCTGATCCGCGACTGGACGGAGCGCCACTACGCCTTCTCCGGTCACATCACCGGCTTCGACCCGATCGACCCTGCCGAGCGACCCGCCCTGCGAACCGAGCTCGGCTACCGCCCGGACGAGCAGGTCTGCATCGTCTCCGTCGGCGGCTCCGGCGTGGGTGCCGACCTGCTGCGGCGGGTCATTGCCGCCTTCCCGCGGGCCAAGCGGCGGACGCCGAGCCTGCGGATGGTGGTGGTCGCCGGGCCGCGCATCGACCCGGCCACGCTGCCGCCGGAGCGACCCGGCCTCGAGATCCTGACCTATGTCCACGAGCTCTATCGCCACTTCGCGGCCTGCGATCTGGCGATCGTCCAGGGCGGGCTCACCACGACGATGGAGCTGACGGCCAACCGCCGGCCGTTCCTGTACGTCCCGCTGCGCCGGCACTTCGAGCAGACCTTCCACGTCCGCCACCGGCTGGAGCGCTACGACGCCGGGATCCCGATGGACTTCGAGCGGGCGACGCCAGACGTTCTCGCCGACGCGATCGCGGCGCACATCGGAACGACGCCGCCATACCGGCCGGTCGAGCGCGACGGCGCCGAGCGCGCCGCCCTTCTCATCGCCCCGCTGCTCTAAGCGCGGCCCGTTTCCTGTCAAGCAGGAACGTAGGTCAACCTGATCACGTCCTCGCCAATCCGATCATGAGTCATGAGGCGGAGCGGCGGCCGGGGCCCGGCGAAATACGGCTTGCCCTGACCAAGCACGACGGGGTGCAGGTAGATCCGGTACTCATCGATCAGGTCGAGGTCAGTGAGGCTTTGCGCCAGGTGCGGGCCGGCAACCTCGATCTCTCCGTCCCGCTCGGCCTTCAGCTCGCGGATCGCGCCCTCGAGGTCTTTACTGACGAGCCTGGCGTTGGGGCCGACCGACGTCAACGAGCGTGAGACGACCCACTTTGGCTGCGTCCGCCACGCTGCCGCGAAGGCCCGCTCCTCGGCATCCCACTCAGGATGATCGTCGTCCCAGTAGCGCATGACCTCGTACATGTGGCGACCGTACACACTGCCCGCCTGCCCCTGAGCTTCCTCGATGAAGTGGCGGAAGAGTGTCGGACCAGGCGAAAACGCCGTGTGGTCGACGTAGCCGTCGAGCGACTGGTTCATTCCGAACACGAGCTTGGCCATACCCACCTCCTGTCCCGCGGATGCACATCAACTTCACGTGGCCGACGAAGGCGCCGGACGAGAAGCACCAGTCCCCGCTCTCGGCCGGCATCCTCGACGACGTCATGCGGGCCCCACGCTCGCATCCAGGGTGACGAGGAGTTCGTCCAGCTGCTCGAGCTGCTCCGGCAGTCCCTCCGCCGCCCCGGAGGCGAGCTCACCGTCGAGAGCTTGCTTCGAGGGATAGAGGTCGTGCTTCACCAGCAGCGTCTGGCCGCCCTTCTCCTCGAACGTCAACGTGGTGACGGCCCCACCTTCATCACCCTCGTCATTGGTCCAGACGAGGCGCGAGTGGGGTGTCACTTCGATGTACCTGCCGAAGACCTCCATGACCGTTTGGCCATCGTTGCCGAACACGAGACGGTACTTGCCCCCGACACGGACCTCCATCTCACAGGTGAGCAGGGACACGCCCATCGACTTCGGTACCCACCAGCGCTTGAACAGCTCGGGCTTGGTCCACGCCTCGAACACGATGCGCGCCGGTGCGTTGAAGGTTCGCGTGACGACCAGCTCACGGTCGGACGTTCGTTCCGTTGTCGTACGGTGCTTCATGGGCGCGGGCTCAATCTCGCTTCGTTCGTCCATCGGCCATCTCCTTTCTGTTTCAGCTCTTCGACCACCTTGTCCAACGCGTCGAAGCGTGAGGCCCAGAGCTGGCGGTGCCGCTCGATCCACGCCGCCTCCTCCTCCAAGCGGCGCGGGCCGAGCTTGCAGGTCCGCACGCGCCCGACCTTCTCCGTGGTGACGAGCCCCGCCTGCTCCAAGACGCCGACGTGCTTCTTCATGCCCGTGAGAGTCATCCGGAATCTCCCGGCAAGGTCCGTGATCGAAGCGTCTGCACGCCCGAGCTGCTCCAGAACGCCACGTCGGGTGGCGTCCGAGAGCGCGGAGAACGAGGCATCGAGTCGGCCGGTCCCATACTGAACCATGTGGTTCAGTATGCATCAGACCAGTCGTCGAATGCAAACGGGTCCGATGAAACACTTGTCACAAACGATCATGCGAGGGTCTGGATGGAAAGACCCCGCAGTAAATAGAGCGTCTGTTCTAGCGCTCCCGACAGGAGTTGAGCGCGCGGACGCCGGGAGTGGAGGTCCTGCATGACCGCCACTCCCGCGGCGCAGTCCGGTCGACCTAGCCCATCGCGGCGAGGATCGCCCCGACCACGGCGAGCGAGACAACGCTGTTCCCGGCGTTGATCCCCCAGAGGGCCCAGGAGCGACCCTCGAAGCTGCCACCCACGGCCTGGTTCGCGGCCAGGATCCCGGCCCCAACGAGCCCGCCCAGGACGAGGCCCTCGGTGATCGACGCGACGCCGGTCGCGTGGACGAGCAGCGCCATGACGTAGGAGGTGATGAGGGCGCCGACGATCGCGACCCCGTAGAGCATCGGATCCGGCCTCGCGCCGAGGTCTCGGCCCAGCTCCATCGCCCACCGTCTCCCGAACAGCGCCGGCAGGTACCAGATGGTGCCGATGACGATCTGGACGACAGCCGCGACGATCACGGCGACCCAGTTCACCGCTCCGTAGTCGAGCATGGTCCGCAATTCCTCCCTCGCCGGGCAGCCATTGGGCGGCGTGCCCGCGCTCGGCGAATGTAGGCCCAGCCGCGCAGGAATCAAGAGGTTGCTCGACCCTCGGTCGATGGCGACAGACGACCGGGACGGAGGTAGAGAAGCGGTGCCGACCCACGGTGGCCGCCACCGACCGCGCGCCGGCCGGCTCGGCCACCGAGTGTCAGGACCTCAGGGCAGGAACGGCAGGTCAGTGACCCGAGCCGCGACGGCGCCGCCCGGCGTCGTCACCGCCACCGACGATCCGGTCTCGAGGGCCGCGTCCACGACGGCGTAGCCGAGCCACTCGTGGAGGAGGTGCGACATCCGTGCAGCGATGACCGTGCCGCGCGTGTCGTCCGGCCCGGTGAGCGCCCAGGCGCCGTCAAAGTCGGGGAGATCGATGGCCCCGAAGCGAAGACCGACCAGGCGCCGCTTCGGACCCGCCTCCACGGCCGAGATGAGCGCATCTCGACCGACGAAGTCGGCACCGTCGAGGTCCACGACGCGGCCGAGACGCGCCTCGAACGGGTTCAGGCCTAGGCCCGCTCCGTACACGAAATCCGTGATCCCACGCTCGAAGTAGGGGCCGGTCATCCCGCTGACCAGGAGGCCGACGGGCGCTCCCGCCTCGGCGACGGCCTGCCACACCCTCGGCGCTGCCGTGTGATCGAGTGGGTAGACCTCAAACCCCGGAGCACCGGTCCAGCCGCTCCGGATGATGAGCACTGCCGCGCCGGCGATCGACGCCGGGCACCACCCGAAGAACGGCAGGGCCATCGCGGCCGGAGTCAAGCGACGCATGATCTCGACCGCCATCGGTCCCTGGACCGCGAACGGGAAGATCGAGGGTCGAGCGATGGCGACGTCAAACTGGGTGTGGGCGGCGATGGCCCGTGCCCACTTGTCGAAGTCGACCGGCCCGTGACCGACCCAGACGACGTCCTCGGCCGGTCGCAGGACGAGCGCCTCGCAGTACAGCTCGCCGTTCGGCTCGCACACGGCGGTGTGCCGGGCCCGGTCGGGCGGGATGGTTCGGAGGTCTCGAGTGCAGAGGTAGTCGACGAACTCGAGCGCGCGCGCTCCGGTCACCTCCACGATGCGCTCACAGCCCACGTCGATCAGGACCGCCCGCTCCATGACCGCCTCGAGCTCCTCGCGCGGATCGCGACCGTAGGACCGGGGCCAGTAGGTCCGGTTGTAGACCTCGTAGGTCTCGGCGCCGGCCGCCTCGGTCAGGTCGAAATAGGGCGATCGCTCGAACCAGGGCCGAACGACATGGAGCCGGCTCGGGCGCCGATCGCTCATCCGTCCGCCCCCGACTTCGGCGATGCGGTACGTGGGACGAGCGCCTCGGCGGCCGGCGAGTGGGCCAGGTGGACATTCATCTGCGACTCCCTGTGCCGCCGGCAGCCGAGGTCACCCGCAGGCGGCCGGGATACGGTAGATCGTCGCCAGCGCAGCCGCGAGGCGCTGCCACGGCGGCAGGGATCTGGCGCGCCCGGCAGTGTCTGACTCATGTGTCGCCTATGTCGCGACTCATGACAATGGCACGCCCGGAGGTGTCTGACTCCACGACATAGGTGACACCTGATAGGCGACAGGTGAGTCGCGACATGCGTGACAGTCCGGCGCATGTCGAAGCATCGGGTGGCCGTCCTTAAGGTCGTCTCATCGCAGCTGTCTGT
>JBFMEV010000042.1:0-25616 GCA_040752335.1 Chloroflexota bacterium | reverse complement strand
CGCCGCTGCCGCGGCGGCGAGCCCGCCGTGCACGGCCGCCCGGCGGTCGATCCCCCTCGACCGGGGGCGGCCTTCGGTCAGGCCCGTGCCTCGATCAGGCCCGGGCCTCGGTCACGCCCGGACCTCGATCAGGCGCTCCGGAAGCCGGGATGGTCCAGGGCCGCGCCAAGCAGCTCGGCCACGTCCGTCGCCACCCCATGGTCGACGATCTTGAGGTAGACCTCCTCCTCGGCCAGGTGGATCTTGAGCAGGGCGTAGAGCTGGAACAGGACCCGCCGCAGGGCGAGGGTCCGGCCCAGGCTCGTGTGCCCGGCGTCGACCTCCGCGGTCAGCTTCGCGAACTCGGTCACGAGGCGGCGGACCTCGACGTGCTCGCGCCGCATCGGCGCCATCGAGTGGCGGTTCTGGTACATCCGCTCGAGCTCGGGGTAGAGCGTCCGCTCGGCCGCGTCGACGTGGGGGACGAGCGTCCCGGTCAGGAACGCGGCGATGTCGTCGACGTCGGTCCGGAGCTCCCCGGCCGACTCGGTCATGAGGCGGTCGGCGATCTCGGGCAGCTGGTTGACGTGCTGGAGGAGCCGCTCGTGGTGCTGGTGGCCCACCTGCGGCAGCGTCTGGGTCATTGCGGGTCTCCTTCGATGACTGGGCCGGCGACGTCGGTCGGCGGGGTGAGGTCGGACGCCTGGGCGGGACGCGGCACGATGCTCGCGATCACGTATCTGCCGCCTCCTTTGAGCTCGATGTCGTCGCGCTCGATGCAAGGGCCACGAAGAACAGGGCGACCGGTCGGTAGACGGCATGGGCCAACTTCATGAACGGCGCCAGGAGGACGAGCTCGAGGGCCACCGCGACGTGGACGAGGAAGACCCAGTAGCCCCAGGCCGGGGGCTCGGGGAGGTACAGGGCGAGCTCGAGGCCGAAGCCCGTCACGCCGGTGACCCACAGGAGGCCGAGGAGCAGCCAGTCGGCAGTCGTCGAGCGCCTGACGGAGCGGTTGGCGGCGCGGTAGCGGTCGACGATGAGGACGGTCGTGCCGTAGACGAGGAGCAGGCCGGCCACCGTCCCGAGCAGGCGCACGGGATACCACAGCGGCACCGGCGTGCCGGTCTCCTTGATCCCGGCGAGGGCCAGGCCGTAGTCGAGCACGGTCGCGGCAAGGAGGCCGAGGAAGCCCCAGACGGTCACCGCGTGGACGAGCCAGCGGCGGCGGTACCAGGCGACCGGCGCCCCGCCGGGCGTCGCCGGGACCTCGGTCTGGCACTCGCGGCGGAAGCGGGCCTGGCCAAGTGATTCGCGGCCGATCGCGATCCCCGCCGCGCGCGCCGCCCGCGCGAGCGCCGCCCGGCTGCCGACGACGTCGGCCCAGCCGACGCCCTCGCGTCGCCCGATCCGGCGGGCCATCGAGGCGATCCCGGACAGCCCGGCGAGGACGACGAGGACCATGACCACGATCCCGGTGTCGTGGATGAGGGCCTCGGGGATGAACTCGAAGATGGCGAGCGATTCGCCGCTCACAGGCCCGTGGGCGGAATACATGAACAGCGCGAAGAACACCGCCAGGAGGACCGCGAGGAGGCCCGCCGCCACGGGCCGGGTGGACATCGTCCGGGCGAGCCGGGTCCTGTCGTAGCTTGCGATCGCGTAGCGTCGCGTCGCGGCCATGAACTCGCTCGGGTCGGCCTGGGTCGGGCAGGTCTCGGCGCACTCGCCGCACCCGTAGCAGGTCCACAGCTCCTTGCTCGAGAGGAGGGCGTCCTTCATCCCGAGCTGGGCGTAGCGGATGATCCGGCGGGGGAACGTCGAGTCGGTCTGGGACAGGGGGCAGCTCGCGGTGCAGGTTCCGCAGCTGAAGCAGGCGCTGACGTCCGCCGCCCCGTAGCGCTGGATCTCGGGGTAGAGCCCGAGGTCGAGGGTCGTGGGCGTCGACGCGGTCGCGATCGCGGTCATCACGAAGCCCGTCCCGTTCGCTCGTACTGGAAGAAGCCGTCGAGCGTGGCGCCCTTGATCTCGGCGAGCCAACCGTAGCGGCGGAGGCCCATGACCCAGGTGACGACCTCATGGGTCGGGGCGCCGATCGCGGCCGCGATCTCCGGGATGGTCAGCGGCCCGTCGTCGAGGGCGGCCAGGATCCGCGCCCGCACCACCGGCTCCTCGCGGACGACCTCGCGGACGTCGCGGTTCGGAGCCGCCGGGCTCATTCGCGCGGTCGTCGTCGGCGTCATGCCGGCACCGCCACGAGGCTCTCGATCATCGCGCTCACCTGCGCATCCGTGTAGCCAAGGAGGTCGATCGCGTTCTCGGGACAGATCGGGACGCAGCCGCCGCAGCCCTTGCAGCCGGTGGGGCTGATGACCGCGGCGTGGCGGTCGGCGCCCTCGGCCATCGAGATCGCGTCGTAGGGGCAGGCCGTCAGGCAGTCGCCGCAGGCCGTGCAGGCCGCGGCGTGGACCGTGGCCACGAGTGGGTCGAGCTCCGTGAAGCCCTTCTTGAGGATCGCCGCGCTCTGGGTGACCGCCGCCAGAGCGGAGGCGACGCTCTCGGCCGAGGTCTTGGGACCCTGGCAGGCGCCGGCGATGAGGACGCCGTCGACGACCGTCTCGACCGGGCGGAGCTTGGGATGGATCTCGTTGAAGAAGCCATCGCTCCCGGCCGGCAGCTTCAGGACGTTCACCAGCTCGTCGTTCGGGCGGGGGACCATGCCGGTGACGAGGACGACGAGATCGACCGGGATCGTCAGCTCGGCGTTCTCGGTGAGGAGGTCGCGGACGGTGACCAGGAGGCCGCCTCCGTCCTCGCGGCGGACCTCGGGCGGGGCCTCGGGAGCGAACTTCAGGAAGACGGACCCGGCCTTGCGCGCCTCGGTGTAGAGCGGCTCGAACTTGCCATATGTCCGCATGTCGCGGTAGAGGTGGAACTGGCGGATCGATGAATCCAGGCCGGCCACCTGGACGGCGGTCTGGACGGTCGCCGCGCAGCAGAAGCGCGAGCAGTACTGGTTGGCGCCCTCGACGTCGGCCGGCTGGCGGCTCCCGACGCAGTAGACGTAGGCGAGGCTCCGGACGCGCCGGCCGTGCCAGGTCAGTGGGCCGGGGGCGCCAGCCGCGCCACCGCCCGCGGCGTCGACGAGAGCCTTGAGCTCCGGCAGGGTGACGACGCCATCGATGCCGTAGCCCAGCTCGCCCACCTCCGGCCGGTACGTCTCGAAGCCGGTCGCCACGACGATCGAGCCGACGGCGAGCTCGATGGCGGCCGCCCCGTCGCCGCCGACCCGGACGCTGACCCGGTAGTTGCCGAAGGAGCCGGCCTTGCCGACGACCTCGGCCCCGGTCAGGACGGTGATCGCAGGGCGCTTACGGACCTCGTCGACGAGCGTGTCGATGAGCTCGCGCCCGTCGCGGCCGTGCGGATACATCGGCCCGAACCCTGCGACCCAGCCACCGACCTGGAGCTCGCGCTCGACCAGCGTGACCCGGAGGCCGATGTCGGCCAGACCGATCGCCGCCCGGAGGCCGGCCACGCCGCCGCCGATGACGAGGGTGTGGGGCAGGGTGTCCACGACCAGCGGCTCGAGCGGCATGGTGAGCCGCGTCCGCGCGATGCCGGCTCCGACGAGGGCCGTGGCCTTCTCGGTCGCGGCTTCGCGATCGTCCGAGTGGACCCACGAGCACTGCTCCCGGATGTTGACCTGGCTGTACTCGTAGGGGTTGAGGCCGGCCCGCCCGGCGACCGCCCGGAAGGTGTAGGTGTGGAGCTTGGGCGAGCACGAGGCGACGACGAGCCCGTCGAGCCCCTGGGCCCCGATGTCGGCGACCATCTCGCCCTGGGTCGCGTCCGAGCAGGCGAACATCGCGGTCTTCGCGACGACGACGTCGCCGGCGTCCTGGATGTCGGCGATGACCTTCTCGACATCCACGGAGTCGCTGATGTTCCCGCCGCAGTGACAGACGTACACACCGATCCGACGAGCAGCGGCGGAGGGCGCGGCGGCGAGCTCGGCGGGCGCGAGCGGCTCGGTCATGCCGGCACCAGGGCCTTGCGGACTTCGTGGAGCTTCGCTTCGTCGAGCATCGCCGCGTCGGCCTTCGCCGTCTCGAGATGGGCGGCGACCTGGGCGACGGCCGCTCCGGCGTGGAGGATCGAATCGGCGATGTCCTTGGCGCCCGAGGCGGCGCCGGCCACGAAGACGCCGGGGATGCTCGTCCGCCCGGGGTTGAGGTCCTCATCCGGCTCGTCGACGTAGCGCCACTCGTCGAGGGCGAGCTCGCCGACCTCGAAGAGCTCCTCCGCGTCGCGGTTGGGCTGGACGCCCACGGCCAGGACGACGAGGTCGTACTCGGCCTCGGCGATCGCCCCGCCGTTCTCGATGTCCTCGTAGTGGAGGACGAGGTTGCCGTCGGGCTTCTCGGTGATGTTCGCGACGCGGCCCTTGATGTAGGTCGCGCCCATCGACTTGGCGCCCTCGTAGAACTCGTCGTAACGCTTGCCGGGGGCGCGGATGTCCATGTAGTGAACGGTCACGTCGGCCAGCGGCAGGGCGCCCATGAGGAGCTGGTTCTGCTTGATCGAGTACATGCAGCAGAAGCGCGAGCACAGCGGGTTGCCCACGGTCTCGTCGCGCGAGCCGGTGCAGAGGACGTAGGCGATCCGCTCCGGGACCTTGCCGTCGCCCGGGCGCAGGATGGTATTGAACGGGCGGGTCGGAGCGAGGAGGCGGTCCATCTGCATCCCGGTGATGACGTTCTTGAACGTCCCGAAGCCGTACTCGGGCTTGACGTCGGCCGGGAAGAGCTTGTAGCCGGTCGAGACGACGACCGCGCCGACCTCGACCTCCTCGTGGCGGTCGCGGGCGTGGAGGTCGATGCAGCCCTCGACGGGGCAGGCGGCGACGCACTCGCGGCACTCCGAGCAGACGGCGCAATCGAGACAGCGCCCGGCGGCTTCGCGGGCCTCGGCCTCGGTGAGGGGCGCCTCGACCTCGCGGAAGTCGGTGGGCGCGGCCTCGAGAGTCGTGCCGTCGGGCGTCGCGGGGCGGAGGGCAAAGGCCCTCTGGCGGGCGATGACCTCAGTCTTGTCGACGACTGGGAGACGGTCGTCGTCGAAGCCGTCGAGCGTGCCGCCGCTGAGCCAGCGATCGATCATGTGGGCGGCCCGGCGACCCTCGCCGACGGCCCGGGTGATGTCCGTCGGGCCGTGGACGGCGTCGCCCGCGGCGAAGACGAAGGGCAGCGCCGTCTGGCGGGAGACGGGATCCGAGGCAAGGAGCCCACGCGCGTCGGTCGCGAGCTGGCCGCCGAAGGCGCCCGGGTCGGCGGTCATCCCGATGGCGCTGACGATGAGCTCGCAGGCCAGGACGAGCTCGCTGCGCGGGATCGGCTCGGGCCGGCGGCGGCCGGAGGCATCGCGCCCGCCCAGGCGCATCCGGGTGCAGCGGAGGCCGCTGACGGCGCCGCGCTCGTCGCCGAGGACCTCGAGCGGGGCGACCTGGAGGGCGAATTCGACGCCCTCGCGCTCGGCGTCGGCGCTCTCGACGTGATGCGCCGGCATCTCGTCACGGCCGCGGCGGTAGGCGACGGTCACGCTCGCAGCGCCGAGGCGGCGCGCCGTCCGGGCCGCGTCCATGGCCACGTTGCCGCCGCCGACGACGACCACGCGCTTGCCCTTGAGGCCCGTCGGTCGGCCGAGCTTGACCCGGCGCAGGAAGTCCGTCCCGCCGAGGACGCCGAGGCGGTCCTCGCCGGGCACGCCGAGCGGCGTCGAGCGGTGCGTCCCGGTCGCGACGAGGACGGCATCGAAGCCGTCCGCTTTGAGGGCGGCGAGGTCACGAACGCGGGTGTGGGTCATGATCTCGACGCCGAGCGCCCGGACGTTCGCGATGTCGCGTGCGACGACCGTCTCGGGCAGCCGGTACGACGGGATCGCGAGGCGAAGGAAACCGCCGGCGACCGGGGCCGCCTCGAAGATCTTCACCGCGTAGCCGCGGCGGGCCAGCTGCCAGGCGGCGGTCAGCCCGGTCGGCCCGGAGCCCACGATCGCCACCCGCCGGCCGTTGGCCGGCGCGACCTGGATCCCCAGGCCGTCCCGGTCCGGATCGTGGGCGTCGGCGACGAAGCGCTTGAGGCGCCGGATGGGGAGCGTTCCCTCCAGGGACCCGCGGGTGCACTCCGTCTCGCACGGGGCGTAGCAGGCCCGCCCGAGGGTGCCCACGAGCGGCGTCGCGTCGAGGATGAGCCGATGCGCCTTCTCGTACTCGCCGCTCCGGATGAGCGAGACGTAGCCGTGGGCCTGGATGCCGGCCGGGCAGGCGTACGAGCAGGGCGAGCTGCCGGCCCGGTCGATGACCGCCTTCTTGGGCACGGCCTGGGGGAAGGCGATGTAGGCCGCCCGCCGGGCGACGAGATCGGCGTTGAACTGGTCTGGCACGGCCACAGTGCAGGCGGTCTCGCACAGGGCACAGCCGGTGCAGGTGGTCTCATCGACGTAGCGGGCCTTGCGGGTCACGGAGGCCTGGAAACGGCCGTCGGCGGTGCGGCGGATGCCGTCCACCCGGCTGTACGTGAGGGCCGTGATGTTGGGGTGGTGGATCGTCGCCGCCATCTTCGGCGTCGAGATGCAGCTCGCGCAGTCGAGGGTCGGGAAGACCTTGCTGAGCAGGATCATCTTCCCGCCGACGCTCGCCTCCTTCTCGACGAGCAGGACCTTGTAGCCCATGTCACCGAGCTTGAGCGCGGATTCCATGCCCCCGATCCCGCTGCCGACGACGAGGACGTCGTAGCGCTGGCGGTCGGTCGGCGGAGCCGCCGGGGTCGCGGGCAGTGCGGAGGTCTCGCCCATCGCGCTCACCTCGCCACCGCCGGGCCGAGCTCGGCGAGCGCGGCCGAGAACTGCTGGACGTGCTTGGTGAAGGGCTCGGAGCAGACCGAGCAGATCGCGGCCAGCCTGAGGCGATTGGGGTCGATGCCCCGCTCGCGCATCGCGGCCTGGGCGGCGGCGACGATCGCCGAGGACCGCTTCGAGCAGTCGTGGAGATAGGCGCACTCGTCGCCGTCGGAGGCAACGAAGACGCCATCGAAGCCCGCCTGGAGCGCCCCGACGATCCACGACGGCCGGATGCCGCTGGTGCATGGCAGGCCGATGACCCGGACACCGGGCGAGTAGTGCATGTGCGAGCTGCCGGCCAGGTCGATGCCCGGGTCGGAGATGTTGTTCGTCGAGAACACCAGGATCCGGGGCACGAAGCTCGTGCCGGCGGCGGATCCTGACTCGGTCGCGACGGGGGCGGTCATCTCGCGGCGGCTCCTGGGCTGGGCCCGGCCGGCGGGCGCCTGCGCGCGCCCGCGACGGCCAGGTGGGAGATTGGCTACTTGCGGCGGACGACGAAGACCCGGTCATAGCCTTCCGCGGCGAGGGCGCCAAGGAACTCGTGGCCGACCTTGGCCGACCAGGCGCTGATGTCGACCTTGGTGACCGGGTCGGTGGACCAGACCTCGATGACCGACCCGACGGGAATGGTGCCCATGGCCTTCTTGGCCTCGAGGAGGGGACCCGGGCAGGCGGCGCCGCGGGCGTCGACGACCTTCGCGGCGGTGATGGCTTCGAGCTCGACGAGCGTGGCGGTCATACCGTTTCTCCTGCTGCTGCGCTGCGCGATCAGATGAAGAGGAGCTGGCCGTCTTCGGCGGCCATCAGGAACGAGGCGATGCCGCCCGACGAGTCGACAAGCGGATCGAGGGTCGTGACGTCGATGCCGAGGACGTCGAGGGACCCGGAGCAGGCGAGGATCGAGACCTCGCCGATCTCCTTGGCCTGGCGGAAGGTGTCGAGCCAGGGGATCGCCCCGATCCGCTCCACTGGCTCGTGGAAGCGCGGCCGGGCGGCGTCGTAGGCAAGTCCGTGGTCGTTCTCGATCCGGTCGGCCCGGAAGGCATCGAGCGCCCAGTACATGAGCAGGACGTTGACCGGGCGGCCCATCGCCGCGGCGCCGGCGGCGATCGTGCCGGCCGCATGGAGCTTGTCGGCGGTGCCGGAGAAGAGGACGAGGGAGAGGCTGTCGTTCATCGGTGGGTCACCTGGCTGCCGGCGGGGCCGGCGGTGGGTCGGGAAGTCGTCGCCTCGGGGGCTGTGCCCCGGAGGTCAATCCGGCGGGCGGCGGCGGCGATGCTGCCGAGGGCCGAGAGACGGCGGACGATGACCTCGCGCATGAGGCTGCAGGCCGCGAGGATCTGCGGATCGGCCAGGCCGTAGCGGACCGAGCGGCCATCGCGGACGGCCTCCACGAGACCGACGGCGCGCATCGCGCCGAGGTGCTGGGAGACGGTTGCCTGGGCGAGCCCGAGCTCGTCGGCGAGCTCGTGGACCTCGCGCGGCCGCTCCCCGAGGAGGTGGATGACGCGGAGGCGATGGGGGCTCGCGAGCGCGCGCAGGAGCGATGTCTGGATGACGTCGATCTCGTTCTGCACGTTCAGCACATGGATCTCCCGATCGCGAGGCTGGGCGAGTATTCGCTGTGCATATATCTATGCCTGTGACATCTATCAGTCGTGAGCCGAACGTCACGGTTCCACGTGACCTCCGGCTCGGGCGGCAGGCCGGGCCGCGGCCGAGATCAGGCGACGCAGTCGTCACCAGGGGCCCGCGATCCCCGCCGAGCCCGCTGTGTCGCCCGGGCTCGTTGTGCCGACGGACCCGCTTCTCGTCGGGCCGCTGTGCCGCCCGGACCGCTGTGCCGCCTGGACCGCTGTGCCATCGGACCCGCTTCTCGTCGGGCCGCTATGCCGCCCCACGGTCGAGCGCGACATCCGGCGCGGCGGACCGAGCCGCATCCTGTCGATTGGGGTCGCCCCACGGCATGTCGCGACGCGAGCGGTCGTCCGGTGCCGTCCGGCGGCACAAGACGGCGCG
This sequence comes from Chloroflexota bacterium, assembly GCA_040752335.1. Taxonomy (GTDB): domain Bacteria; phylum Chloroflexota; class Limnocylindria; order Limnocylindrales; family CSP1-4; genus UBA5189. Next base: position 16,718 of record JBFMEV010000042.1, on the reverse strand, counting down.
TGCCGGCGAGGGTAGGGCGCGAATCGGTCGAGATCGACCGCCCCGCGGCACATCGGGTCGGGCCTTGACGTGCGCCGGCACGGATCGACGAACCGGCCCATGGCCGGCGCGAACCGGCCCGGCGCTGTGGGGCCCGCGCCCGGCGCTGTCGGGTCGGCGCCCGGCGCGAACCGGCCCGGCGCGCGTTCGGCCTAGGTCCCGTCCCAGGTGTCGCCGTCGGGCGGCATCAGGTCGACGATGACATCAACCCCGGGCCCGCCGCTGAAGACATCGGCGCCGGCGCCACCGGTCAGGGAGTCGTCGCCCTGGCCGCCCCGGAGGACATCGTCGCCGGCGCCGCCGACAAGCTCGTCATCGCCGCGCTCGCCGACGAGGGTGTCGCTCCCGTCGCCGCCGAGCAGGGTGTCCTTGCCGTTGCCGCCGCACAGCAGGTCGCCATCGCCCAGACCGGACAGCGTGTCGTCGCCCTGCAGGCCGATGAGCAGGTCGGGGCCGGCGGTGCCGCTGAGGGTGTCGGCGGCGGAGGTGCCGATCTTCACCGTGATCGTGAAGTTCGTGACGTTGACGCCGTCACCGAGGGTGAGGTCGATGATGGCGGTACCTCTCATCTTCGGCGTCGCGCTGATGGCGATCGTCCGGTTCGCGTCCGAGCCGCCGAGGACGACGTTGCCGAGCGGGACGAGACCCGGATTGGAGGAGCTCACGACCTCGAAGTCAAGGTCGCCGGCCGGGGTCTGGAGGTCGCCGACGGTCACGAGAATGGTGCCGCCCGCGGCCGGGCCGCAGGTGCCGCCACCCGCGACCTCGATCGTCGGCGGGGCGTTGAGATCGAGGCCCACGAGGACCGGGTCATGGTCCGACGCCCGGAAGGCGTTCGGCTCGTAGAAGGTGTCCTGGGTCGCCGACTTGAAGCTCGTGTCGTAGTCGAGGAGGTCCGGCTCGTCGGCATCGATGTGCCATTCCGCGGCGCCGGTGACCTGGCCGGTCAGGGACGCGTTCGAGAGCGCATGGTCGAGGTAGCCGGCCTGGCCGTCGAAGACGAACGAGTAGGCGAACGTCCCGAGGAAGGTCTCGATGAGGTTCGTCCAGTCATCGGCCGTCCCGGCGGTGTCGTCGGTGCCGGCCTTGACAGCATCGATCGGGTCTTCCTTGGCGTAGGAGTTGAGGTCGCCGATGATCAGGAAGTCGGGATCGCCGCTGCCGGTCGGGTCGGAGGCCGCCCAGTCGACGAGCGCCTGGGCCGCGGCCAGCCGGGTCTGGTTGCAGTTGCCCTGGCCGTCGAAGATGTCGGGGTCGCCGGCGCAGGCCGAGCCCTTTGACTTCAGGTGGTTGACGATGACCGTGAACCGCTCGCCGGTGGCGTTCTCCTCGTACGTCTGGGCCAGGGCCGGCCGGCTGCGGGTGTCGTCGAAGCGCGGGTCCACGCTGGAATCGAGGACCTTGAAGTCGCCGATCGGGGTAACGGCGTCGGGCCGGTAGATGAGGCCGACCCGAATGGCGTCGGTTCCGATGACCCCGGTATCGATGCTCTCGTACGTCCCGGCGCCCAGCATGTCGTTCAGGCCGGCTGCGATGTCGGCGGCGGGGTCGACGTCGGGCGTGTTCTCGAGCTCGTTGAGACCGATGACGTCGGCATCGAGGCCGGAGACCGCGGCCAGCAGCTTGTTGCGCTGCCGGGTGAACTCACTGGGCTGATCGGAATCAGCTCCCCGGCACTCCAGCGTCTGGCTCGCCCCGCACTTGTTGTCGAGCGGATTACCGGTCGGGTAGTCGAGGGTCAGGAAGTAGTTCAGGGTGTTCATCGCGGCGACCGTGACGTCGCCACCGACCTCCTCGGGCGCCGCCGGTCGCGGGTTCGTCGCCCCATGGTCGGCCGGTCCGGTCGGCTGAATCCGGTAGAGGCCGAAGTCGAAGCCGAGGACGCCGATCGTGTTGGTTACGGTGTCTCCACCGCGGAACCTGTTCGTGAGGCTGAAGGGGTCGCCGTTCGGGTGTCGGGTGACGCTCGGATTCTGGCTGCCGAGCCCGTCGTCGAGGGTGATCCGGCTGAGGGCGTTGGCCTGCGTCCGCAGGTTCGCCGGGGACGGGCCGACGCCGGGCTCGTCGATCGCCGTGCCGGTGAACGGCCGGGTCTCGCCCTCGAGCGGCAGGGCCAGGACCATCTCGCCGAAGCGATCGTAGTTGAAGTACTCGGCGATGACGAGGTCCTGCGGGAACCGGACGAGCATGCCCTCGAACCGCTCGAGCGAGTCAGCCGCCGAGATGTCGTATGGCAGGGTCACGTCTACCGGCGATACGGCCCCGGTCTCGCCGCACTGGATGATGTTCGTCACCGGCGACGAGTTGCTGTTTGAGCCGTTCATCGTCGTCTGGTCGAAGCGCTCACGCGCGTAGCCCGTCACCCGGACAACGTCGCCGGCGGCAAGGCCGTTGTCGTTGTTGAGGGTGAAGACGAAGATCCCGTCCGAGGTCGTCGCGTCGCCGTCGCCGGCCGCGTCCTGGAGGTAGAACCCCTGGAGCCCGACGCTGCTGGGGCCCTCGAAGTCGCCGACGACGATGCCCTGCGTCGTGGCGGGGCCCGGGATGGGCGTCGCCGGGCCGCTGCCCTGGATGTCGTAGATCGGCGTGAACGGCAGGGAGCACGCGTCGTCATCGACGATGGTCCCGAGCCCCTGGCCGTCGGCGAGGTTGGCGCCCGAGACGTTCGTGACGTTGACGGCGAACGACTCATCGCCCTCGAATGTCGTGTCTCCGTTGACGATCACGCTGAAGGCGTACCCCGAGCTGCCCTCCGGGATCGACTGTGAGGTCAGGGCGTTCGCGACGTAGTCGCTGTCCGCGGTCGTGGCCGTGCCGTCGGCGGTAGCGATGTCGAAGGTCACGCCGCCCGGGCCGGCGGGCGCCGTCAGGCTGACGGTGAAGTCGAAGGACGTCGTGCCCGAGTTGCCTTCGCTTGCCGAGACATCGTCGATCGAGAGCGTCCTGACGCCGCCGGCCAGCGGGGTGATCGAGAAGTCATCGATGGCGAGGCCGTCGTCCGAGCTCGAGATGTCGAAATCGGACCAGCGGATCCAGAAGGTTGTCCCGTCCGGGATCGAGACGCCCAGGATGGGGGTCACGATCGACGTGCGGTTGGCTGCGGCGTTGCCGTCCAGCTGGTTGACGGTGCTGCTCGGGACCGGGGAGCTGAGGTCGGCCGCGTTGACGTCGCCCCAGAGGCCCGTGCCGAGGCTCGTCGCGTCGGTGCTCAGCTGGAAGTCGAGGCGATCGGCCGCGCCCCTGCTGAGGACCCCGGCCCGCCACTGCTCGCCGGTATAGGCGAGGTTGAAGCTCGTGATCGTAGAGCCGGTGTTGTTCGTGAACGCGGCACCGATCGTCGGGAAGAGCGATCCGGAGCGCAGCGTCCCGAAGGCCCGCTCCGTGCTGGCGTCAGTGCCGTAGCTGTACACGTCACCTGTGAACGAGCCACCATCGTCGAAGGCGTACTGCTCGTTGTCGCGGGCACCGCCGCCGCCCTCCAGGAGGTCCCAGCCGAGGGGCAGGGCGGTGTTCGTGGTCCCCGCGATCGCCAGGGTGTCGAAATCCTGGGTGTAGGCAGCGCCGATGGTGGTGAGCGAGATGGTCCCCGCTGCCGCGACAGGGGCCGGTCGCAGGGAGAGGCTGCCTGTGGCGACGAGCGCGGCCATGACCGCGATGAGGATTCGGGATCCGACGCGCGACATGAACCAGACCTCCTCGAGGGTGGGCGAGGACCCTCCGTGCCCAGGGACGGTGGCGGCTCCGGGGACGCGGGCGCCGACGGCACGTGGCTGCCGGCGCGCTGGCGCGAGTGCACCAGACTCTACCGCTCCCCACTGCACCGGGCAATTGACGAGGGGTTAAGGCGGTGCCCCGGCGCACCGCACCGGGAACCGGGTGTTCCCCCCGGCTTGAGGATTCCTTGAGGCTTGGACGGGTGGCGACGTCCGCCCCCAGATCGACGTGTCGTTGACCTCGGTGGTATTCTCAGACCGACAGTCGGTTTATTAATGAGGCACGCATGGCGAGGACGCTCAACCCCGAATCGCACGCCGTGCGGCGGGAGGCCTTCGTCGACGCCGCCCAGGGCCTCATCCAGACCCGCGGCTACGAGCGGTTCAGCCTCCAGGACATCCTGGACGCGACCGGCGCCTCGAAAGGGGCCTTCTACCACTACTTCGAATCGAAGGACGCGCTCGTCGACGCGGTCGTCGATCGCATGGCCGACCAGGCGATGGCGAGGGTGGGGCCGCTGCTGGATGACCCCGACCTGCCCGCACCCCGCAAGCTGGAGGCCGTCTTCGGCGGGATCGCCCAGTACAAGGCCGAGCGCAGGGACCTCGTCCTGGGGGTCATGCGTGTCTGGCTCTCGGACGACAACGCGATCGTCCGGGAGAAGCTGAGACGCCTGGCGTCGAGCCGCCAGCGCCTCCTGCTCGAGCGGATCGTCCGCCAGGGCATCGCCGAGGGCAGCTTCACGTCCCGCGCCCCCGACGCCCTCCCGGCCGTCCTCGTCGGCCTCCTCCAGGGCATGGGCGAGCTCGCGATGGAGCTGTGGATCGGCCGGCAGGACGGCAGCGTCACCTTCGAGGAGGTCAAGCGGACATTCGACGCCTACCTGGAAGCGTTCGAGCGAATCGTCGGCGTGCGTCCCGGCTCGCTGCAGTTCCTCGACGAGCAAACCCTCGAGTTCTGGTTCGGCTGACATCGCCGACCGCCCAAAGGAGCACCATGACCGCGATCATCAGAACCGAAGCCCTCACCAAGTCGTACGGCACCCATCGCGGGATCGTCGAGGTCGACCTCGAGGTCAAGCAGGGCGAGGTCTTCGGGTTCCTGGGCCCCAACGGGGCTGGCAAGACCACGACGATCCGGACGATCCTCGATCTCATCCGGCCGACGAGCGGCAAGGCCTTCGTCTTCGGCATCGAGTCGACCGTCGATCCCATCGCCATCCACAAGCGGATCGGCTACGTACCCGGCGAGTTCGCCCTCTACGACCGCCTGACCGGGGGCCAGCACATCACCTACTTCGCGAACCTCCGGGGCGGCGTGGACCCGGCCTATCAGGCCTCGCTCATCGAGCGCTTCGACATCGACCCGAGCCGCAAGTTCAAGGAGTATTCGAAGGGCAACAAGCAGAAGATCGGCCTGGTCATCGCCCTCCAGCACCGGCCGGAGCTGCTCATCCTCGACGAGCCGACCTCGGGCCTGGACCCGCTCGTCCAGCAGTCCTTCTATGCCCTCGTCCGCGAGGCCAAGGAGGAGGGCCGGACGGTCTTCGTCTCGAGCCACATCCTGAGCGAGGTCGAGCGGACCTGCGACCGGGTCGCGATCATCCGCGACGGGCGGCTCGTCAAGGTCGACCGGACCGAGGCTCTCCGCGACCTGGCCCACCACCAGGTCGAGCTGCGCTTCACGGGACCCGTGCCGCTCCAGGAGTTCGAGCGGCTGCCGGGCGTCTCGGATGTGGCGGCCGACGACCACGTCCTGCGGCTGCGGGTCTCCGGCGCGATCACCCCGGTCGTCCGGGCGGCGTCGCGCTACGAGCTCCTCGATTTCGTGAGCCGAGAGCCGAGCCTCGAGGAGACGTTCCTCGCCCAGTACGGCGAGGATGCCGCGGAGCCCAAGGAGGTGCGGGCATGACCGCCCATGCCGGACCGGCGCCCCTTGGCGCCCGGACCTCGACCTCGACGCTGAGCCGTGTCTATGGGCTCGGGACCGTGTTTGCGAAAACCCTCCGGGACTCGCGCCTGGCCGTGATCATCGTCGCCGGCATCGCCGGGGCGATCGTGATCTCCGGCGCCGCCGCGTTCGGCGAGGCATACAACACCGTCCAGTCGCGGGTCGAGCTCGCGAACCTCGTGAGGAGCCTGCCGCCCGCCCTGTCGGGCGTCTACGGCAACCCCTTCCCGGTCAACATCGAGACCCTCGGCGGCTCGATCGGCTGGAAGAGCGCCGCGTCGATCGGGCTCATCGCCGCGCTGTGGTCCGTGCTGGCCCTGTCCGGCACGCTCGCGGGCGAGGCCCGCCGAGGCAGTCTCGAGTTCGTGGCGACGACCAGGCTCGGGATGCGCCGGATCGCGGTCGAGAAGCTGACCGCGCACCTGACCGGGATGGCCATCCTCGTCGTCGTGGTGGGCCTCTCGGCCTGGATCGGCGGCGCCGCGTTCGCGACCCTGCCCGGAGACGAGATCTCACCGGCTGGGGCCCTCGGGTTCGCCCTCTGGGTGGGCGTCATCGCCCTCGCCTCGGGGGCCGTGGCCTTCGCCCTGGCCCCGGTCTTCGGGCGCGGCGGCTCCGCGGCGATCGGCGGCGCCGTCCTCCTCGTCGGCTACTTCGTGAATGGCTACCAGGCTGCGGTCCCGGCGTTCGCCGGGCCGGCGAACCTGACCTGGTTCGGCTGGACGGCGCATCACCAGCCGCTGGCCGGCCAATTCGACTGGATCACGCTCCTCCCGGGGGCTCTCGTCGCGGTTGTGCTGCTCGTCATCGGGGTCGAGCTCTTCGCCCGGCGCGACCTGGGCGTCACCACCCGAATCCCCTGGCCCGGGGTCCCCGAGTTCGCCCTTGGACTCAATGGGCCGGCCGGCCGGTCCTTCGGCGACCGGTTGCCGCTCGCGGTCTGGTGGGGCATCGGGATCGGGCTCATGGGCTTCATCTTCGGGGCGGCCTCGCTGTCCCTCGCCAACGCCCTGGAGCAGCTGTCACCGGAGACACGCCAGATCTGGGCGACGATCTTCCCGAACATCGACCTCACCGGGGCCGGGGCGTTCCTCCAGCTCGCCTTCGTGACGTTCGGGTTGATCCTGGCCGGCTTCGCTGCGTCCACGCTCGTCAACGGTTGGGCCGCGGACGAGACCGGGGGCCGGCTGGAGCTTCTCCTCACGACGCCGATGTCGCGGACCCGCTGGGCCGCCGCCGGCGGGCTGGGCCTCATGGCGGCGATCGGGGTCATGACCCTGATCATCGCCCTCGGGATCGGCATCGGCTCGAGCATCGCCGGCGGTGACGTGGTCACGCCCATCCTGGGCAGCCTCGTCCTGGGGCTGTACGCCGCGGCGCTGGCCGGGATCGGCCTGGCCGTGGGCGGCCTCGTCCGAACCTCGATCGCGGGCGAGGTCGTGGCCGGGATCGTGATCGCCACGTTCCTCCTCGACATCCTCGCGCCGGCCCTGAAGTGGCCGGACTGGGTCCACGACCTGGCCCTATCCGCCCACCTCGGCCAGCCGATGATCGGGACCTGGGACCTTCCGGGCATGATCGCCCTTGGCGTGGTTGCCGTCGCCGGCGTCGTCCTCGCCGGGGTCGGGATCGCCCGCCGCGACGTGGAGCGTTGACCCGGGGCCGGCGTCCTGGCTGACCGGCCGCCCGGGCCACAGCGTCCTTGGCGGCTCGCTGCCTCGGCGGCCCGGGCGGCTCGCTGCCTCAGCGTCCTTGGTGGCTCGCTCGCCCAGCGTCCTTGGTGGCTCGCTGCCGCAGCGTCCTTGGTGGCTCGCCCGCTCAGCATCCTTGGTGGCTCGGTCAGCGTCCCGGGCGACCCTCGCCCGCTGCGGCGGCCGCGGCCTCCTGCGGCGGCATCGCGCGAGCGGTTTCCTCGCCGTTGTCGCGGCGGTATGGAACTGCCACGACGACCGTCTGGGGCCGGCCGAGGAGGGCGATCCGGAGGCGCTTCGCCGACTGGTTGTAGAGGAGGCGCTCCCACCAGCTCCGGGCGACGTACTCGGGGATCACCACGAACGTGATCGGCGCCTCCTTCTCGGGCGGCCAGGCCGCGTCGAGGACGTCGAGATAGGCGATGAGCGGCCCGACGAGGGCGCGATACGGTGACTCGACGACGACCAGCGGCAGGTCCGGCATCTGGCGCTCCCAGCGATGCCGGACCGAGGCCGCCTCCTCGGGGTCGTCGGAGACGAGGACCGCGCGGACGTCCGGGGCGATCGAGCGACCGACGTTCACGGCATGGACGACGGCCCGGTTGATGCTGGGGATCGGGACGATGACCCGCTCTTCGCGATGGGGGACCGGCAGGACGCCGTCCTCCTTGACCGCGAGCTTGGTCGCCGACGAGCGGTACTGGTAGTGGATGAACGACATCATCACGACGAGGGCCGGGATGACGATCGCGACGAGGAGCGACGTGGGGGCCTTGGCGACCAGCACGACGACGAAGACGAAGCCGGTCAGAACCGCCCCGAAGCCATTGACCCCGAGGCGCCACTCCCAGCCCTTCATGCCCTTCCGCCGCTCGTCGAGCCAGTGCCGGACCATGCCGCCCTGGCTGATCGTGAACGAGATGAAGACCCCGACGGAGTAGAGCGGAATGAGGGCGGTCGTCTGACCGGCAAAGACGATGAGCAGCAGGATCGAGACGAGGCTCAGGATGACGATGCCCGAGGTGAAGGCCAGCCGGTCGCCGCGGAAGCTGAACTGGCGGGGGAGGTAGCCATCGCGGGCCAGGATCGCCCCGAGGCGGGGGAAGGCGTTGTAGCTCGTGTTCGCGGCCAGGAAGAGCAGCAGGGCCGTGAAGACCTGGAACAGGTAGAACCCGATCGAGCTCTCGCCGTAGGTGATCCCCGCGACCTGGCTGATGACCGTTCGCACGACGGGCTCGTCGATCGCGACCAGCCCGTAGGAGTAGGCGATGAACGAGATCCCCATGAACAGGATGCCGAGCAGGACGGCGACGGCCGTGAGGGTCGTGGCCGCGTTCCTGGGCTCGGGCGGCTTGAAAGCCGGGACGCCGTTCGCGATCGCCTCCGTCCCGGTCAGCGCCACCGAGCCCGAGGAGAAGGCCCTGATGACGAGCAGGACCGTCATCGCCTGGAGCGGGTCCGGCGCCCCGGGCAGCGGATCCGGCGGCGACCCACCTTCCCCGAGGACGACGATCCGGTACAGCCCCATCGCGATCATCAGGAGGGCCGAGCCCAGGAAGAGGTACGTCGGCAGGGCGAAGATGTTCCCCGACTCGCGGAGGCCCCGGAGGTTCCCCAGGGTCAGGAGGACGATCGAGGCGATCCCGATCTCGATCCGCCAGTCGTGGATCCCGGGGAAGGCCGAGATGAGCTGCTCGACCGCCGAGGCCGTCGAGACGGCGACGGTCATGACGTAGTCGACCAGGAGGGCACCCGCCGCGATCAGCGAGAAGATGGTCGGGAGATTCGCCCGGGCCACGGCATAGGCCCCGCCGCCCGAAGGGTAGGCGTAGCCGATCTGGCGATAGCTCGTCGAGACGACGGCGAGCATGAAGACGATGAACGCCGAGATCGGGATGCTCAGGAACAGCGCCGAAGCCCCGGCCAGGACCAGGACGCGAACGATCTCCTCGGTGGCATAGGCCGAGGAGCTGATCGGATCCGAGCTGAAGATCGCCAGGGCCTTCTTCTTCGGCAGGCGCTCGGTGATCTCCTCGTGAATCGAGAGCGGGCGCCCGAAGAGGACCGCCCGGACCCGCGCCAGGCTCCGTCCGAGCGGCGTGTGGGGCTGCGATGCCGCTTGCTTGGCGACCAGCCGGCCCTCGCCGCTGTAGCGGAAGAAGGCCGTGTGCGGGCGTTCGACGCGGACCCGTCGATCTCCCACCTTGCGGCCCTGGAGGGCCCGCGGCCGTCTGCCCCCGATCATTCCTCGCGTGGCCCGACGAGGGCGGTGACCATGTCGGGCTGGTCCCGGATCAAGGTGAATCGGACGCCTGCCTGCTGGGCCCGGACGAGGGCCTGGGCGGCCACCTCGTCGAGGCCGGCCAGGCCGGTGACGTGGACGCGCGTGGCGAGGCCGCCGGCGATGAGCTCGATCGCGGCGTACAGCTCGGCCAGGGCGCGATCGGCCGCCAGCGGGACGGCGACGGGCAGCGGCGTCGGGCGCGGGTCGTCCACGCCTCGAACGTACGCGCCAGGCCCAAGAGGGCGGAGGCCGCGGGGACCCGCCCAAGGCTCAAGGGAGCCTCAGGAATGGGTCTTCCATTGCCAGAATCGGCCCTTGTCGGTCTCGATTCCGGTGCCACCGTCACCCTGGCGGTTTCGACGGCAGTAAGGAGGCCCGAGCGGTCCCTCGGGAGGTCCTTGACGGCGATCTCGTGCTCGATCTCGGGTCGGGAGCGGCACGCGACGGGCGTCACGGCCTTACAAGCCCCTGACATGACGGTGGCACCGTCATGAGGGGCGAAGGTCAGGCGACGAGGGCTCGGCGCGATCCGCGGGGTGCGCCCCCGGGCCCCTACTCGTCCCGGACCCGGTAGCCGACCCCCGGCTCGGTGACGATGAGCCGGCGGAGCGCGCCGGCCGGATCTGCCGCAGCGAGCTTCCGCCGGAGCTGGCTCACATAGACGTGGACGTAGTGATCCTCGCCCCGGTAGGCCTCGCCCCACACGGCCCGCAGGAGGCGGCCACGGGTGACCAGGCGGCCGGGGTGGGCGAGAAGGACGCGCAGGACCTCGAACTCGCGCGGGGTGAGCTCGACCCGCCGGCCGTCGACGGTCACCTCGTGGCGGAGCGGGTCCAGGACGAGCGGCCCGATCGTGACCCGGCCGCTGGCGTCGGCGGCCGTGCCGCCTGCCCGCCGCAGGACCGCCCGGAGTCGGGCGTGCAGCTCCGCGGTCCCGAACGGCTTCGTGACGTAGTCATCGGCGCCGAGCTCGAGGGCCTCGACCTTCGTCGCCTCGGCGTCGCGGGCCGAGATCACGACGATCGGCGTCGTCGCCTCGCGCCGGATGCGGGCGATGATGCGGGTACCGTCCATGTCGGGCAGACCGAGATCGACGAGGACGGCATCCGGCCGGCGGGCCCCCCAGCGCCCGAGGGCCTCAGCGCCGTCGCGGACGTCGTCGACCCGGAAGCCCCGGGTCACGAGGTCACGGCGCAGCGCCGCCCGCGTCGCGTCATCGTCCTCGACGAGGAGGATGCTCGGGCCCGGCTCCCGCTCGGCGGTCACGGTCCGGCATCGATGGCGACGGGGATCGCCGCCGCCCGCAGCTCGAGATCGACCGCGAGCCCGCCGAGTGCGCTCCGTCGAGCACCGACCTGCCCGCCCATCGCCTCGACGAAGCCGCGGACGACGGCCAGGCCGATGCCCATCCCCGTCTCGGGGGATCGGCGTCCGCCGCCGGCCCGGAAGAACCGATCGAAGATCCGGGGCAGGGATTCCTCGGCGACGCCGGGGCCGGAGTCCTCGACCGTCAGGCGGGCCAGCCTCGGTTCCGCCGCGGAGCCAGTGGTGATCCGGATCGCCGAGCCCTCGGGCGTGTGCCGGATGGCGTTGTCGAGGAGATTCACGAGGGCTTCCTCGAGGAGGACCGGGTCGGCCAGCACGGCGCCCTCGCCGCCGACGACCTCGATCCGGCGCAACCCGGCCCGGGCCTCGACGAGGGCGATGGCCCCGGCCACGACGTCATCGAGGTCGAGCGCCTCCTCGGCCACGCGCAGGACGCCGGCCTCGATCCGGCTCAGGTCCAGGAGGTTGCCCACGAGGCGGTTGAGGCGCTGAGCCTCCCGGTCGATCGATGCTGCGCCCGCCCGGACCTCGTCGGGATCCAGGACCAGGTCGGGGTCCATCAACGTCCCGGCCGAGGCCCGGATCGAGGCGAGCGGGGTCCGGAGGTCGTGTGACACCGACTCCAGCAGGGCCGACTTCAGGGCGTCGCTCTGCTGGGCGATCTCGGCCCGACGTCGCTCCTCCTCCAGGCGATCGTGGGCGAGGGCCTGGGTGACCAGGTCGGCGGCGACGCGAAGGAGAGTCGTCGAGGGGGCGTCGGGCAGGTCGCCCCGCGCGCGCGACGCCCAGAGCGACCCGACCGACCGGCCCGCATCCTCCATCCGTACGCGGACATGCTGGACGGCCCCGGGCACGACACCGGCCCCGGGCACGACACCGGCCCCGCGGGCGGCGATCGGCCCGCGGACCTGGGTCCAGGCGGCCGCCCCGCCGGAGGCATCGCGATGGAGGACGGCGTAGCCGCGTGGCGAGGCCGGTGCGGGTCCGTCCCAGCTCTGACCGGCGGCGCGCTCCTCGGCGTCGTCGCTCCCGAGAGCGAACCAGACCCGGTCCATGGCCGTCTCGCGGGCAAGGGCCGTCGCGATCGCCGGCAGCGCGTCGAGGGTCGTGGCCCGGGTGGCGAGGGTCCGGGTGACGTCAAACAGCGCCCGCGACTCGTGCTCCCGGGCCAACGCCGCCTCGGCTCGGTTGCGCTGGAGGGCGGCCAGCTCGCCGACCGTGACCGCCACGAACAGCAGCAGCACGAGGTGGAGCCACTCGTCGGGGTCCGAGACCGTCAGCGTCAGGTACGGCTCGGTGAAGTAGAAGTCGTAGACGAGGACGGCCACGATCGCCGAGACCGAGGCGCCGACAACGCCATATCGGATCGCCACGGCCGCGACCGCGACGAGGTAGACGTTCGAGGCGTTGGGGACGCCGAGCCACGCCTCCAGGCCGCCCACGACGCCGGTTGCGATCGCGACAGCGCCGACGATGGTCAGGGCTACGCCGAGCGAATTCGAGATGCGGCTCCGATTCATCGATCCAAGCCTACGCTGAGCCGGCCCGGTGACGATGGAGGCCCCGCGTCGGGGGCGCGACGACGGGCTCGGAAATCGGGCTTGAGCCGGTTTCGAGCCCTACGGTGCAGGAACCAGCGGACGGCGAGGGCGTCGACGTTCGGTGGATACCCCCGTCTAGTATTGACAAAGATCTTGTCAAGGGGGCCAACGGGGCGTAGAATGCCCTTCGAACGGCCTGTCAAGACTTGACAGGCCAGCAGCATGTCCGGCGGCTCGCGGCGAGGGCGAAAGCGCGTCGCCGGCAACCGGCCGGCGACGGTCGGAGAACCTCGGCGTCGACATCGGCGTAGGGATCGATGCACCGAGGAGGCACCGGAGGTCGGTTGGCAGGCGGGATCGCGGCGGAAGTCAAGAGCCGGCTGAACATCCTCGACGTCATCGGCGAGAGCGTTCAGCTGAAGAAGGCGGGCACGACGTACAAGGGTCTGTGCCCGTTCCACGGGGAGAAGACGCCCTCGTTCACGGTCACCCCCGCGCGCGAGTCCTGGAAGTGCTTCGGCTGCGGCCTGGGCGGGGACATCTTCAGCTTCGTCATGCAGCGCGATTCCGTGCCGTTCCCGGAGGCGCTGCGCCAGCTGGCGAACAAGGCCGGCGTCGAGATCGACGAGCGGACCAAGCGCGAGGACGCGCACCGCGCTCGCCTCCGCGACATCCTCGAGACCTCGATCGCTTTCTACCACCAGGTCCTGACGGCCACGAAGCTCGGTGCGCCGGCTCTTGACTACCTGCGCCGGCGCGGCTTCACCGACGCCACGATCGAGACCGCCCAGCTGGGCTGGGCGCCCGACGGCTGGGACACGATGAGCCGCCGCCTCGTCGAGAAGCGCGACATCCGGCCGGACGAGCTCGTGGAGGTCGGCCTCGCCTCGCCGGGCCGCTCGGCGACCCGCGGCGTCGGCGTCATCGACCGGTTCCGCGGCCGCGTCCTCTTCCCGATCCGCGACCAGAATGGCGCGGCCGTCGGCCTCGGCGGCCGGATCCTCGGCTCGGAAGGGGAAGGCGGCCGCGACACGGGGCCCAAGTACCTGAACTCCCCGGCCACGCCGCTCTTCGACAAGAGCCGGACGCTCTACCTCATCGACAAGGCCAAGGGCTCCATCCGGAAGTCGGGCCAGGCCGTCATCGTCGAGGGCTACACCGATGCCCTGATGGCCCACCAGGCAGGCTTCGACAACGTCGTCGCCTCGCTCGGCACCGCGCTCACGCCCGGCCAGGTCGCCCTCCTGACGCGCTACGCCAAGAAGATCGCCCTCGCCTACGACGTCGACGCCGCCGGCCAGAAGGCCGGCACGTTCGGCGTCCAGGCCCTGGAGGGCCTCATCGGCCAGCTCGCGGCCACCGAATCGGGGGTCGAGCTGGACGAGGTCCGCGTCGTCCGGCTGCCCGAGGGCAAGGACCCCGACGAGGTCGTCCGCGAGGCCCCCGACCGCTGGCGCGAGGAGGTCCGGACGGCGCAGCCGATCGTCGATTACCTCATCGACACGTACGCGAAGAGCTACGACCTCAAGACCCCGGGTGGCAAGGCCCGCTTCGTGGACGCCCTCATGCCGACGATCCGGGCCGTCCCCAACCCGGTCATGCGCGACGGCTGGCTGCAGCGTGTCCGGCAGGTCTCGGGGGTGGAGGAACGGGTCCTCCTGGAGGTTCTCCGGAGCGGCCGCTCGGCGACCGGGATCGGGGACGTGGCGGCCACCCGTGAGGGTCGCTTCAGCGCCGACGCGGTGACCGCCGCGCCGGACGCCCTCCGCATCGGCGACATCCTGCGCAGCGTCCTGCCCCAGGAGCAGGAGCTCCTCCGGCTCATGCTCCTCGTGCCCGAGGTCCAGGTCCGGATCACCGACGCGATCGGCCCGGACCGCCTCCCCAACACCGTGGCCCGGGAGCTCTTCCGAGCCGTCGTCCTGGCCCGCGAGCCGGACGACCAGGGCGTCCGTCCGCCATTCAGCCTCACCGCCCTCGTCGCAGGGCTCGACGCCGAGACGGCGGCCCTGGCCCAGGCCCTCGTCGCCCGGCGCCAGCCGGATGCCCACGACCTCACCGCGGACGAGCTCCGCTACGAGGTCGAACGCCTCGTCATCGACCTCGAGGAGCGCTCGCTCGACGAGCGCCACGAGTTCATCCAGGACGCCCTGGCCGAGGCGGAGCAGGCCGGCGACATCGATGCCGCCGGTCGCCACCTCCAGGAGATCCAGGCCATCAACGAACAGCGGAAGTCGCTCCATCGACGCCGCGACCAGACCCGTCTTCTCGTCAGCCCCGCACGGAGGTAAGTTCCGCCATGCCCATCGATCCCCTCGACCAGCAGCTCGTCGAAGCCGTCCTCACCCGCCCCCGACGGGGCAAGGCCGATCTCGAGGAGGCCAAGCTCGCCGGCCTCCGGACCGCGGTCGTGGACGACGACATCGATGCCGACGACGATGACGACGATCTCGCCCCGGCGCTCGCCGCCGATGACGACGCCGATGACGTCGCCGTGGAGGTCGTCGCCGAGGACACCGAGGTGACCGCGGCCGGTGTCGCCCTGCCCGCGGATGCGCCCGCCAAGCTGGATGCCGCCGAGCTCGAGGAGCCATCGGCCGAGGAGCTCGAAGCGCTTTCTGCCGACATGATCGGGATCGACGACCCGGTCCGGATGTACCTCAAGGAGATCGGCAAGGTCGCCCTCCTGACGGCCGAGGAGGAGGTCGTCCTGGCCAAGGCGATCGAGCTCGGCGAGCAGCTGGCCGAGGAGCCCTGGAAGGGCATCGTCTCGCTCCACGAGTGGACCACCCACAACACCGAATCGAAGACCCGGACGCTCAAGCCGCAGCACCGCCTGCCCCTCGGCGAGGAGGCCCACCGCCTCGTCCACGACGCGATCTCGTGGGACGGCGCCGCCGACCTGCTCGTCCCGCCGCCCGACTTCCACCTCATCAAGGCCGGCCGCGACGTCCAGTCGGAGGGCACGACCCAGCTCCTGAAGGAAGCCCGCAAGCACCTCGCCGAGTACGACGCGGCGCTCGAGGGCCGGAGCGACGAGACCCCGGCCGAGGCCTTCCTGCGGCTCCTGGACTGGGCCTACTTCGCGGTCCATAACGGCGACCTCGATTCGCGCGACAACGTGGGCCTCCGGGCGATCTACGACTGGACCCGGGACGGCGTCGCCTTCCCGGCCCTCGAGCGCTGGATCCTGGCCGGCCACGACGCCGACCTGCTCAAGGCGATGGGCTACGACCCGGAGGTCCCCTCAACGACCAAGCTCGCCAATCGCAAGGGCGAGCTCGTGCGCATCGGGCGGGACGCCCGCGAGCAGCTGACGTCGGCCAACCTCCGGCTGGTCGTCTCGATCGCCAAGAAGTACATCGGCCGCGGGATGTCGTTCCTGGACCTCATCCAGGAGGGCAACATCGGGCTCATCCGGGCGGTCGAGAAGTTCGACTTCGAGAAGGGCTTCAAGTTCTCGACGTATGCCACCTGGTGGATTCGCCAGGCGATCACCCGGGCCATCGCCGACCAGGCCCGGACGATCCGGATCCCGGTCCACATGGTCGAGACGATCAACCGCCTGATCCGCGTCTCTCGCCAGTTGCTGCAGGAGCTGGGGCGGGAGCCGACGGTCGAGGAGATCGCGGAGGCGATGTCCAAGGGCCAGGAGGTCCAGGTCACGCCCGAGAAGGTCCGCGAGATCATCAAGGTCTCGCAGGAGCCGGTGTCGCTCGAGACCCCCATCGGCGAGGAGGAGGACTCCCACCTCGGCGACTTCATCGAGGACCGGGGCGCGCTGGCCCCGGCCGAGGCCGCGTCCCACCAGCTCCTGAAGGAGCAGGTCGAGGCGGTCCTGGACTCGCTGACCGGCCGGGAGCGGCGGGTCCTCCAGCTCCGCTTTGGGTTGGAGGACGGCCGAGCCCGGACCCTCGAGGAGGTCGGCAAGGAGTTCAACGTCACCCGCGAGCGGATTCGCCAGATCGAGGCCAAGGCCCTCCGCAAGCTCCGCCATCCGTCCCGGAGCCGAAAGCTGAAGGACTACCTGGAGTAGGGCTCGGCGGCGCGGCCGGCGCGGGCTCCGGGGCGGCGCGGACCTACCCCGGGGCGGCGCGGGCTCCGGGGCGGCGCGGGCCTACCCCGGGGCGGCGCGGGCTCCGGGGCGGCGCGGACCTACCCCGGGGCGGCGCG
>JBFMEV010000041.1:0-26794 GCA_040752335.1 Chloroflexota bacterium | reverse complement strand
CCAGCGTCTCGACGCTGTGCTCACCCTGGGCGAGCAGGTCGAGCAGCTCGATCCGGCGCGGGCTGGCCAGGGCCTTGCCGATCCGGGCGAACTGCTCGTTGAGGGCGGTCTTCGCAGCGCGTGGTGTGGTCATTCGTCCATTCCAACGATGTTTGGAATAAGATCATACCCGCATCCCTGGCCCGACACCGCCGAATGGCACTCCCGGAGGGACCGTTGGTCACGATCATCCCCTTCGTCGACGAGGGGCTCGGTAACTCGTCCTATCTCGTCGACCTCGGCGACGGCCGCGGGCTCGTCGTCGACCCGACCCGTGACGTCGGCCCCTACGAGCGCGCTGCCGAGCGCCACGGCCTTCGTCTCGCCTTCAGCCTCGAGAGCCACCTCCACGCCGACTTCGTCTCGGGCAGCCGGGAGCTGGCCCGCCTCGGGGCGACGGTGCTCGTGCCGCGCGCCGGTCGGCATGCGTTCCCGCACCGGGGGCTGATGGACGCAGAGGCGCTCGACCTTGGTGGGCTCACGCTCCGGACCATCGGCACACCGGGTCACACGCCGGAGCACCTTGCCTACCTCCTCCTCGACGGATCGCAGCCCGTCGCCCTGTTCAGCGGCGGGGCGCTGCTCGTCGGCTCGGTCGCCCGGACCGATCTCATCGCTCCCGACCAGACCGAGCCCCTGGCGCGGCAGCTGTACCGCGCCCTTCGCTACCGGATCCTGGCCCTGCCCGACCACCTTCCCGTCTACCCGACTCACGGGGCGGGCTCGTTCTGCTCGGCCCCGGGCGGCGGCGAGCGGACGACGACGATCGGCCAGGAGCGGACCACGAACCCGCTCCTCGCCGCCCCCGACGAGGAGACTTTCGTCCGCAGGCTGCTCGGCGGGCTGGGGACGTACCCCGACTACTTCCTGCGCCTGCGCGAGGTGAATCGTCGTGGCCCGACTGTCTACGGTGATCGCCCACCGATCCTGACGCAGCTGACGCCGGAGCAGGTCGAGGCCAGGGTCCGCGCTGGGGCCGAGCTCGTCGACGTGCGCCCGATCAAGGACTTCGCGGCGGGCCATATCCCGGGCGCCCTCTCGATCGCGCTGCGCGGCTCGTTCGCATCATGGCTCGGCTGGCTCGTCGACGCCGAACGGCCGCTCGTCTTCGTCCTCGACGACCGCCAGGACCGGACAGAGCTCGTCCGCCAGTGCCTCAAGATCGGCTACGAGCAGCTGGCCGGCGAGCTCGCGGGCGCGATGGCCACGTGGCGGGCGACCGGCCGGCCGGAGCGGCGGACCGAGCTGCGGCGCGACCCGGCGGACCTGACGGGGCCGATCCTCGACGTCCGCCAGGCCGCCGAGTTCGGCGCCGGGCACATCCCGGGCGCGGTCCACGTCGAGCTCGGGAGCCTGCTCGCCCGGACCGCCGACTGGGAGAATGGGCTGCCGACCGTGATGTGCGGCCACGGCGAGCGCGCGATGAGCGCGGCGAGCCTCATCGAGCGGGCCGGCGGCGGCGCGGCCGTCTTCGCCGGCGGGCCCGAGGACTGGTCGCGAGCCCGCGGCCGGCCGCTCGCGACCGGAGGATGAACGGTTCCGCACCCGAGCTGGTGACGCCGGCCGCGGCTGCGGCGGTGGGGTCCGGGATCCGGCTCGGCCTGCGCGCCAACCTCGGCCAGTTCGCGCTCCTGGTCGCGGTCAACGCCCTCGTCGGCGGGACGGTCGGCCAGGAGCGGACCGTGCTGCCGCTCCTCGCGACGGACGTCTTCGGTCTTGCCGCGTTGAGCTCGGCGCTCACGTTCATCGTCGCCTTCGGAGTCACGAAGGCGGCCACGAACTTCGTCGCCGGCGCACTGTCCGATCGCTTCGGCCGCAAGCCGGTCCTCGTCGCCGGCTGGCTCGTCGGGCTGCCGGTGCCGCTGCTCCTGATGTGGGCGCCCGAGTGGGGCTGGGTCGTCGTCGCCAACGTCCTGCTCGGCATCAACCAGGGCCTCACCTGGTCGACGACCGTGATCATGAAGATCGACCTCGTCGGGCCGGCCCGGCGCGGCCTGGCGATGGGCCTCAACGAGGCCGCCGGCTACGGGGCACTCGCGCTCACCGCGTTCGCGACCGGCCTCCTCGCCGAGCGCTATGGACTCCGGCCAGCCCCGTTCTTCCTCGGCCTCGCGTATGCCGCGCTCGGTCTCGGGCTCTCGACGCTCTTCGTTCGCGAGACCCGCGGCCATGCCGACCACGAGGCCGCCAACCACGCCGGCCGGGACCACCTCCACGCAGGTATCTCGACCCGACAGGTGTTCGCCCTGACGACGTTCCGCGAACCGGCCCTCTCGGCGGCGAGTCAGGCGGGGCTCGTGAACAACCTCAACGACGGCCTGGCCTGGGGCCTCCTGCCGATCTACTACGCGGCGGCCGGGCTGACGGTCGCCGAGATCGGCCTGCTCGCCGCGCTCTATCCGGCGGTCTGGGGGCTCGGCCAGCTCGTCACCGGCGGGCTGTCGGACCGGATCGGGCGGAAGGGCCTGATCGTCGGCGGGATGCTGCTCCAGGCCGCGGCGCTCGCCCTCATCGCCGCGAGCGGCGGCTTCGCCCCATGGGCCGGGGCGGCCGTGCTGCTCGGCTCCGGGACGGCAATGGTCTACCCGACCCTCCTCGCCGTCATCGGTGACGTCGCCCATCCGGCCTGGCGGGCGTCGGCCGTCGGCGTCTACCGGCTCTGGCGCGACCTCGGGTTCGCCGTCGGCGCGCTGCTGGCAGGTCTCGTCGCCGACCGCTTGGGGATGCCGGCCGCGATCTGGAGCGTGGCGGCCCTCACCGCGCTCTCCGGATTGGTCGTCCTCGTCCGGATGTACGAGACGCACCGGCAGGGTCAGCTGCCACCCCGCGGAGCGTAGAAGAGGATGAGCACCCCGAGCAGCGCCACCCCCGCGCCCACGATGTCCCAGCCGTCCGGTTGACGACCGTCGATCCACCAGCCCCAGAGCAGCGCGAGGACGATGAAGAAGCCGCCGTACGCCGCGTAGACCCGACCGAAGTGCGAGGGCTGGAGGGTGGGCACGACGCCATACAGGAACAGGATGAGTCCGCCGAGGGCGCCGACCACGAGACCGCGTCCGTCGCGGAGCCACAGCCACACGAGATAGCCGCCGCCGATCTCGAGCAGCCCGGCAAGGATGAGGAGGCCGATGGAGCGGACCGCGGTCGGGAAGTCCATGCGCGTACGGTACCGAGGTCGAGGACCGTTGCGATCCGCTCGTCTGAGCGAGAATCCGCGTGGCGCCGTCAGGGCTGGGCCAGGTCGTGCGCCGTCGGGCGACCGGAAGTACTCCGTCGCCTGGCTGACGACGGCGATCGTCGCGCCATCGGGCGACGTGGCGATCGCAAACGCCAAGCCGCGGTAGGCCGTGGCGCTCCAGGTCTGGCCGCCGTCGTCGCTCCGGAACAGGCCGTCTGGCGCCCTGGCATAGATCGTCCGGCCGTCGGGCGTCGACGCGAGGCTCGTCATCGGGTAGGTGGGAGGAGTGCCGAGCTGTGCCCACGTCCCGCCGCCGTCGGTGCTGGTCACCAGCCCGCTCGCGTCGACCCCGACAAGCCGCGTCGTCGAGCCGTCCCGGACGGCGAGCGGGAACGCCACGTTGTCCTCGCGGATGCGCGTCCAGTCGGCGCCGAAGTCGGTGCTCTCCCAGAGGCCGCCGGTTGCCAGGTAGGCCCACATCCGTGCCGGATCGGCCGGGTCGCGGGTGAAGCCGTGGATGTCGAGGCTCGGCAGGTCGGTCGGGATGCTGGCGCAGGTCGCGCCGCCGTCGCAGGAGGCGGTGAAGACCTCATGGCCCGCGATGACGATCGAGCCATCGTCGGCGGCGGCCGCTGGCGGCCCTGACCTCGCTCGTCGTCGCCCTGGCGGATACCGCGCTCTTGGTCAGTCATCGCACGCCTCGCCCACCCATGCCTCACGGGCCTCGTGCAGCAGGAACACCGGGATCACGAGCGCCGCGGTCGGGTCAGCCCACCACAGGCCGAATGCGGTGTTCAGGCCGACGCCGACGAGGACCGTCAGCGATAGCCACCAGCAGGCGGTCGTCTGGAACGCATCAGCTTGCATTGCCCGCGATCCCAGGCCGATCGCCGTGCGGCGCTTGGCCCGCGCCAGCCACCACATGACGCCGAGCGAGATCGCGGCCAGCGCGACACCGACTGGGCTCGCCTCGGGGCGATCCCCGGCCAGGAGGGTCGTGACCGCGTCGTAGGTGATGTATGCAGCCAGCCCGACGAGCGAAACCGCGACAAGCCGCTGCGCCCGCCGCTCGACCTGCTCGATCCGCTCATGGTCGGCCGCCCGCCGCTCGGTGTGGAGGCGCCACACGAGGATGAGCCCCGACGCGGTCTCGACGAACGAATCGATGCCGAAGCCGAGGAGGGCAACCGAGCCGGCAGCGACGGCGGCCGCCACCGCCACCAGGCCCTCGACGATGTTCCAGCCGACCGTCAGGTACTCGAGCCGGAGGCCGTGCGCCAGGAGCTGCGCCCGCGTCGCGACGGCCATGCGGTCAGGCACCCGCCGCCGGGTCGGCAGAGGTCCCCTCGCGGACGGGCGTTCGCGCCGGCCCGTCGGGCTCGGGGACGAGCCCTCCGCCTCGAACCGTCGCCCCGACGACCATCGCGGCCCCGATGAGCACGACGTTCTTGATGATGTACTGACCCTCGAGCGTCGGCGCGAGCGGGAACCGGGTGAACGCCTCGGAGGGGAAGAGGACGAGCGGCGTGATCGTGCCCGCCATCTGAAGCGCGAGCAGCAACAGGGTTGCTCGCAGGAAGCGGCCCGTCAGCAAGCCGAGGCCGATGAGCGTTTCCCAGGTAGCCAGGATCGGCAGGGAGAGGTCGGGCGTCACGGCCCCGAAGGTCAGCTGCTCGATGGTTCGGGTCGCGAGGTCCTGAGCCGGGCTGAGGCCGGGGAAGAACTTGAGGGCGCCGAACCACAGGAACACGATCCCAAGGCCGACCCGCAACACCGGCACCCCGAGCCGGGCGAGGGTCGCCGTGATCCGGGCGTCGAGCCGCTCGTACGGTCCATGGAGGCCATGGAGCGCGCGCGGCAGCTCAAGCATGATTCGCGGCCTCCAGCCGCCGCCGATCGGCCGCCTCGAGCTGGAAGGTCGAATGCTCGATGTCGAAGTCGCCCGACAGACAGCCGCACAGGAAGTCGAGGACGGCCGGCGGCTCGGCGCCGTCGCGGAGCACGACATGGGCCGACACGACGTTCATCCCGCTCGTGATCGTCCAGACGTGGAGGTCGTGGACGTCGGCCACCCCGGGCGCCTCGAGGATGTGCCGCCGGACCAGGTCGAGGTCGATGCCCTTGGGCGTCGCCTCTAGGAGGACGTCGACCGCGTCGCGCAGGAGATGCCAGGTCCGCGGGATGATGAGGAGGCCGATGACCGCCGAGGCAATCGCGTCGGCCGCGGTGAAACCGGTGAGGGCGATGATGGCCGCGGCGACGATGACCGCGGCCGAGCCGGCAAGATCGCCCATGACCTCGAGGTACGCGCCCCGCATGTTGAGGCTCTCGCGCTGGGCATCGCGGAGCAGATAGAGCGAGGTCGCGTTGGCGGCCAGACCGAGGAGCGCGACCGCGAGCATGAGCCCCGACGCGATCTCGGGCGGATCCGACAGGCGCCGCCAGGCCTCGACCAGGACGACCGCGGCGACCCCGAACAACAGGACCGCGTTGACGACCGCCGCCAGGATCTCGAGGCGCAGGTAGCCGAACGTCCGGTCCTCGGTCGCCGGCCGACCGGCGAACCAGATCGCGGCGAGAGCGAGCCCGATCCCCGCGACGTCGGTGAACACGTGGCCGGCGTCGGCGAGCAGGGCGAGGCTGTTGGCGAGGAATCCGCCAGCGAGCTCGACCACGAAGACGACGAGCGTGATCGCGAACACGACCGCCAAGCGGCCGCGGTTCGCATTGGCGGCCGAGGTGTGCGAGTGCGACATCAGGCCCATCCCTCCGCGACGTGGACTGCGGCGTCGAGGACGAGCCGGCGGAGGTGGTCGTCGACGAGCCGGTAGTAGGCGATCCTGCCGGATTTGCGGCGACTGACCGCGCCCCGCTCGCGGAGCGCCCGCAGCTGGTGCGAGAGGGCCGAGACGCTCATGCCCAGCACGAGGGCCATGTCGCAGACGCATAGCTCGCGCTCGCTGACGGCGAGCAGGTGGAGGATCCGCGCCCGCGATGGGTCGGCCAGGACGGCGAACAGCTCGGCCACCGCCCGCGAGCTTTCCCCACCGAGGCTCCGACCGAGGATTGGCCGGATGGCGTCGGGATGGAGGCAGTCAACCTCGCACCGGTCGACGTCGATCGCCGAGGCGAATACTTGAGCCATGGCTCAAGTATCGCACCGCTCACGCGGCACGTCCCGCCGCGCTTACAGCGGGGCCTGCCAACGCACCCGATGCCGTCTGCGAGCAACGCGACCGGGCGTGGCCGATCGCGGCGAACACCGGTCAGCCGACCTTCACCGTGCCGTTCATGAACGGATGCACGTCGCACTGGAAGTAGTGGTTGCCGGCCGGGAGACCGGGCACTTCGTACGTCCTCGTCTCGACGCCGTTGAAGATCTCGCCCTTGAACAGCTCCGGGCCGCCGGCTTGACGCTCGTAGATTGCGACGTTGTGGGGGACGCCAGCATCGCGGTTCTCGAACACGATCCGGAACGGCGTGTTCGCCGGGACGCTGAACTCGGCCAGGTCGAACTTGATCTGCTCGGAAACGATCCGGATCTCGATCGGGCCGCCCCCGGCGGGCGGCGACGCGCTCGCGGGGGCGGGCGTGGCCGGCCCAGCCGGTACTGCCGAGGCCCCGGGCGCGCCGGTGGCCGGCGCGAGGGTCGGCCCGTACGTCCAGCCTGGCAGCTCTCTCGGGGCACACGCGGCGGCGACGGCCGCGATGGCCGAGTACACGGCCAGCCGCAGCGCGGAGCGCCTGGTGATGGCGAGGCTGCCGCTGGCGCTGGGTGTCGGGGCGCGTGGTGTGAACATCGGGTCAACCTCCGATCGGTGTCAGCATGCGTTCGGCTCCGGAGCGGTGGCTTCGAGCGAGCGGCCCGCGAAGTCGCGGGCGATCGATGGGTCGAACGCGTCGAGGAGCAGCGCTCGGTCCCAGGCGACCAGCGCGAACGGCGTTGAGAGGTCATCGAACCGCGCCACCAGAACCTTCGATCGGTAACCGCAGGCAGCTGCTGCCTGGGTCGGCGGCCCGTTCGCCGCGAACGTCCGCAGCGCCTCGAGTTCAGGCTCCGGCGGGCAGTTGCCGTCGGCACACCGGTACAGCGCCACGACGTAGCCGTGCTCGAGGTTGTGGACCCAGCCACCCGGCCCGGCCGCGTCACCGGGGCCGTAGAACCCGGGTCGCAGCGGCCCGGCGCCGGCCGCGCTGTAGTGGCTGCCCGACGTCGGCGGACAGAAGCCGTAGCGGATCCTCGTCCCGACGGTGACATGCTGGCTGCCGAGGGATTCGGTCGAGAAGGCCTCGCCCTCCGATGCACCCGCTGGCGCCCCCAACAGTTCCTCGCAATTGTAGGCCGCCGCCGTCGAGCTGCTGAGGAAGGCCAGCCCGACGAAGGCCACGACGGCAACGATCGCAGCGGCGCCGACGAGGAATCGGAGCGACGGCAGACGCCACGGCTCGCGAGCCGGTTGGGGCGTCGTTCTCCGGACGACCGCCGCCCCGATGGCACGGGTCGACCGCCTGCGCTTAGCCACCGGACGCCTCCAGCACGACCGGCGCTGCCGCGGTCTCGGTCGGCTCCTTGACGATCGCCTGGCCGAGCGACCAGAGGGTCGTCGCGGTCAGGGCGACCATGAGGGCGGCCAGCGGCACCTGCCGCAGGCGAACCGGGCTCTGGGCGGGCGCGTCTCGGACCGCCACGACGTGGCCCGACCAGGCACCGACGATGTGCCCGCCGACGACCGCGACGAGCATGACCGTCCAGAGCGCCGCCGGCGGGATCCAGTCGGTGCCGGGCTCGTAGAACGCGGTCCCGAACAGGTCCCAGCCGAGCTGGAGCGGATCGGAGACCGCGACGACGATCCGCTGACCGTCGCCGAGCAGGTAGGTCAGGTAGTGGGCGACGAGGTAGCCGACCGCGATCGGGACAAGCCCGGCGCCGACGGCGGCCGGGCCGACGAGGCGGCCCACAGCGAGGGCGAGCCCGACGACCAGGCAGAGGAAGGCCAGGAGCTCGACTGTCGCGATCGGCAGCGACGGCAGGCCGAAGGTATCGAACCAGACCTGGGTCTGCGACAGGCCGTCGTACAGGATCGAGGCGGCGCCGATCGCCACGAGGACGACGTGGGCGGGCGTCCAGCCCGGCTCGAGCAGGCCGGCCGCGAACGGGCGGCGGCGGACGATCCGTTCCTCGGGCCGGTCCGGGGCGCCGAGCGGCGCCAGCCGGTTCAGCGTGCCGAGCCACACCGAGAACGTCTCGCCCTGCGCCCGCCAGGCGTCGCGGCCGAAGTTCGCCATCGCGACCAGGGTCAGCGCGGTGTAGGCGACGAGGATCACGGCCAAAGCACCACCGCGGTAGACGAGCTCGAGCCAGACGACGACGGTCAGTCCGACGACGGCGGGCCAGGCGCCGAGCCGGGCCGGGTAGGGCAGGGGCTCCCAAGCCGCGATGTCGAGCCGCCGGACGACCGCGGCGCCCAGATCGAACAGCGTCGTGAACGGGTCCAGCCACGTCCAGATCGGAAAGACGAAGGCCGAGACGATCGCCAGTCCGACCCAGCCGTAGACCCACAGGAACAGCGTCGACACGTCGGCGTCGGAGGATCCACCGACCACCGCCTGGGCGACGATCCAGAACCAGCCGATGAGCCCCGCGGCCCGGAGGCCGACCGCGACCGGGCGCGGCACCGTGGCCGTCCGCTCGACCGGGTCGGCCGGCGCCCGGACGTCACGGAGGATGACGAAGGCGAACGACAGGGCAACGGCCAACGCGGCGCCGGTGAGGTAGACGGCGAGCGGCAGCGGCGACTCGAGCCGGCCGACCAGCCCGTGGGCGAGCGCGGGCGACGGCAGGACGAGCAGGCCGACGAGCGCCGCCCCTGGAGCGACGAACCGTCTCATGGCTGGAGCCAGGCTGCGTCGACGAGGCGGTACGCCACCCGCTCGCCGTTCGCCTCCCGGTACGCCACCGCCACCGCCTGGTTGAGGGCCATGTGCTCGCGCAGGTGGCCAGCCGGGAAGGCCCCACCGTCGAGCTCGAGGGCGCCCACCGTGAAGCGCACCTCCTGGCCGTCCTGGGTTCGAAGCGTGAAGCTCTCGACCTGCGTCAGGCTCGTGCTCTTCACGTCGACCACGAAGCCGGCGACCGTCGCGGGCGCCGGGCCGCAGGAGGCGATCGCGAGCGCGAGAGCCAGGAGGAGCGAACGGATCCGGCTCACAGGGCATCGAGCGTGCCCCGCAGCTCGTCCGCGCTGATCACGCCCTCGAACTTGGCGGCCACAGTTCCGTCGGCGCGAACGACGACAGTGTACGGCTCGGACTGGAGGCCCCACGCGTTCGTCCAGTCGGCCGGCTGGAGTTGGCCATTTGCGTCGAGCTCGGGCTGCAACGAGCCGTTCTCGAACTTCATCTTGTACGGCTCGACGTTGATGAAGGTGATCGCGGGATAGTCCTTGGCCACCGCCTTCACCGTCTCCAGCGCCGGCCCGCACAACCGGGTCTCGCAGAAGGCCGGCGTCGCGAACGCCACGACGAACGGCTCGCCCGCGGTGAGGGCGTCGCTGATCGACGTCTCGTAGAAGCGGGGATCAGGATCCTTGTCGGTCGAGACCTTCGAGAGGTCGCCCCCGACGTCAGCCGCGGTCGGCGTGTCCACCGACGGCGCCTTCGCGCCCAGCGGCGGCGTCGTCCCCGATTCGCGGACGTCGTAGTCGGCGCGGACCCTCTTGACGGCGCCGTCCGGGAACGTCGCCTCGAACCTGGTGCCCCACCGACCGGCGTCGGGGAACTCGATGTTGGCGACGTACAGGCCCTGCACGTCCTCGATGGCCCACAGGAACCGGGCATCGGCCTCGAACACGACGGTGTCATCGGCGGTGTCGACGTCATAGAAGAGGAGGTGGACCTTGACGTCCGGCGCGGCGACGAGCTGGTTGGCCCGGTCGGTCAGCGAGAACAGGAACCGGTTCGGTCCCTTCGTGATCTCCGAGTTGATGAGCAGCGGCAGGATCTCGGGACCGCCGGAGCTGGAGGCAGGAGATGCGCCGGGAGTGGGTGGGGCGCCGCTCGAGGAGGTCGTGCCGCAGGCGGCGACCAGGATGGCGATTGCGATGAGGGCGAGGAACGGGCGCATCATCAGGACTCCTTCCGGGAGAGTGTTCGACGGTTCCGGTCGAGGAGGGCGTCGACCCGCTTGGTCTCGGCCTCCTCATGGCGCATCAGCAGGACGAGCAGGTACGCGCCGGCGGCCAGGGTAGCCATGCCGCCGACGGCCCAGTACTCGGCGCCCGCGATGGCCTGATCGGCAAGGGCATCGATGCCGAACGCATCGGGCCGGCCGAGGTAGGCGGGGTAAAGGACATCGGGCGCGCTCATGATCGTGACCCCGAGGAACGCGCCGGCCGGCATCGACGCCGCCAGCAGGATGAGCCCGGCCCCTGGGTGGATCCGCCAGCGCAGTGGGTCGGGGCTCAGGAGCGGCCACCAGAAGAGCGACGCGGCAACGAGGTAGAGCAGGTGCTCGAGGGCGTGGACGCCGTCGTCGAGCAGGGCGAGGTTGTAGAGGGTGGTGAAGTGGGTCGCCCACATCGTCAGGACATAGACGACGAGACCGACGACGGGGAACGTCAGCGCGGACATGAGACGGCTGTGGAGGAACGGCAGCAGGTATCGCCCGCGGACGTCGGGCGAGGCCACGCGCAGGGCAATCGTGCCGAGCCCGCTCGCGGCGAACAGCGGCGCTGCGACCGAGGTCATGAGCAGGTGCTGCAGCATGTGGACGCTCAGGAGATCGTCCGAGAGCGTGTCGATCGGGGATAGCAGCGCCACGCCGATGGCCACAAGCCCGACCAGGAATGCGACCGTCCGCCTCCGCGACCATCGGTTGGCCGGGTGTGCCGCGTCGACCGAGCGAATCGCCGAGACGTAGAGCGCGGCGGCGACCAGCAGCCCGAGGATGATCGGGATGTCGAGGTGCCACGCGAGGGCGATGCCGAGCGCGTCGGTCGGTGGCGGACCCTGGCCACCACCGTGCGCCAGCGCGGGCGCCGGCGCGAGCAGCGCCAGCCCCAGCGGCACCAGGACGATGGCGCGTCTCATGTCGCCCGCCGTCGGAAGAGCCAGACCGCGAGCCCAGCGACCACGAGGGCCGCGGCGAGGATCGGGACGATGACGAGCCCATCGCTGCTCGCGGTCGCGCCGCCTCCGGCCGCTGGACTCGATGACGGCGTCGGCGTCGTTGGCGTCGGGGAGGCGGGGGCCGGCGTGGCCGAGGGCGACGGTCGCGACGACGGCGACGCTTGCGGCGACGGCGAGGGGAAGGGTGACGGGCTGGCTGCCGCGACCACGGTGAACCCGTACGAGTCACGGGCCAGCTCGCCGTCTTCCGCCGAGAACGACGTCCAGCGAACCGTGTATTCCCCAGGCGCAAGCTCGGGGAGCGCGAGACGGAACTCACGGGGACCGTCGCCGAGCTCGCCGCCCTTGGCGACGGTCGCGCCCGAGGCATCGCGGACCTCGAGCGACGTGCGCGACGGATCGAGGTTCTGGGTGAACTGGATGACGAGTTCGGCAGGCGAGCCTGCGACCTCGTCACCAGGTCCGGGCGTGCCGGACACGAACGCGGCGTGGGCGAAGGCAGGCGGGGCGTGAAGCAGGAGCAGCAGCGACAGGGCAGCGACGCTCGCCGCCCGGGTCAGGGAACGTGCCAAGACGACCTCCGAAGTGGCGGGCAATCCCGCCCTCCGGGCCGATCGGCAGGTGGGCGGGATCAGGCGGGGGCGGGGACTCCGCTCGGGGGTGCCCGAACGCCGTTGCGGCGCGTGGCGTCGATGTCAGTTGGGCGCGAGACCGACTGGGCCGGGCGCATCGCCTTGGCCGCCGTGTGCCGCCGGGCGCGGGCGGCGGCCCGCAGGCGGGCGAGGATCAGCTCGCGTCGCCAGCCGACGAGCGCCCCCACCGCCGCGACGAGCAGGCTGACCAGGATCAGAACGGGCAGGGCAATCCAGTGCTCGCCCGCAAGCACGCCGAGGCCCGGCAGCGGGACGCCCGTGCTCGCCGTCTCGATGTTCTCCTGGGCGATGTAGGTCGCGACCACGGTGACCGAGAGCCGGAGCCAGAGTGGCCGGAGGAGACCGAAGAAGCGGTCCAGCCCGAGGTCGCCGACGCGAATGTGCTTCGCTCGAACCGCGGCTGCCAGGCGACACAGCCTGCGGACCTGCGTGAACGCAACGAGGGCGAGCGCGCCGGTCACGAGGGCGACGATGAGCAGGAAGCTCGTCTAGTACCGGTCGTGGCCGCCCTCCCGCATCGCCACGGCATAGCCCTCGCCGACGCCGTGCGCGATCAGGTAGATGAGCTCGTGGCCGAGCGCGAGCGAGGCGAGCGCGAGCGCGCCGAGGATGGCGAGGGACGGCAGGCGGGAGCGAGGCATCGCACGAATAATCCTAACGGGTTGGACGGCCCGCACGGATTGGGTCATCGAGCGCCCGATCGCGTTGTGGGGCTGACCATGGTCATCACTTCGTGGCTATCGACCGGCGTGCCGTCGGCAAGGCGGCGGCGATCGCCATCGGCGGCGCGGTCGCGATCGGAGCCCTCGTACGTGGGCCGGTGAGTTGGCGTCGATGAATCCCGCTCGCTCGCTCGGCCCCGCGCCCGTCCGCGCCGATTTCGCGAGCCTATCGACCGACGTGACCGCGCCGTCCGTTGGGACGGTTCTGGCCGTCCTCCTGTACGGCTGGCTTCGATTCGATAGATCGACCGGCCATCCTTGAGCGCTTCACCGCCTCGCGGCTCCTGGAGCCTTTGATCCTCCGTCGGCAGTCCCGGCAGTGGGCTGGATCGGCGACATGCGCTCGACGACCTGATGGCACCGCGCGCATTCGACGATCGAGACCTTCAGCCACTCGCGAGACCGCTCGGGACGGGGAAGCGAGATATCCGTGCGTGCCATGCCGAGCTTGTTCAGTACACGGCCGGCTCCGGCCCGCTGGCGCCACTTGCCTTAATGTTACGGATTACGTAACATTGGCGCATGTCATGGGAAGATCTCCTCGCCGCGGCGGCCGCTCAGCACGGCTACTTCACGACCGAGCAAGCGGCTGAGCACGGGATCAGCCGGCGGGCGCTGAGCTGGCGGGCGGAGCACGGCTCGGCGGAGCGGATCGCCCAGGGGCTCTATCGCCTGGCGCATTGGCCGATCGGCGCCGACGATGAGCTGTACGCCCTGCAGGCCGTCGCCCCGTTCGGCACGTTCAGCCACGACACGGCGCTGACCCTGCTGGGTCTGGCGGACATCATCCCGTCGACGATCCACGTCACCATCCCGGAGACGTCGCGACTGAGATCGCGTCCAGGCGTCACCCTCCACCGGTCACGGCACGGTGCAATGACGGACCGGATGCTCCGGGAGGGCCTATGGGTCAGCACCGCGCGTCGAGCCCTGATGGACGCCGCCCGCGAAGGCGCTGATCCCGATCAGCTCGTCTCGGCCGCCCGCAATGCCCGAGCGCGAGCGATGCTCACGCCGGACGACCTGGCTGAGCTCCGACGACACGCGCCATTCGACGGAGCCCGGCTGTGACCGAGACGAGGGGCGCGACGCCAACTGGACGTCGGGCCAGCCTCATCGTCCGCATGTCGAACGCGGCCCGCGAGGTCGGTGTCGTCCCGCGCCGCATCCACCTCGTGGTCGCGATCGACCGGTGCGCACGGCCGACGCGGCCGCGGCCGGGGTCGGCTCAGCCAGATCCAGCTCAGCCCGCCACACCGCATTCGGTCGTGTCCACGACTCAGGTGAGACATCGATGACCGGCGGCCATGGATGTGTCGCTCGGCGTTCGAAGGTCGCGATGCATGCGATCGCCAGCGTGTCGGCCCGGAACGTGAAGTGGTGCGCGAACCAGACAAGGTCGACGAGGTCACGAGCTCGGGTGTTCTCGACATCCCGCGGGAGCGTCAGGGCGTGGAGCTTCTCGGCGAACTGCTGATTGACTGAAGAGGCCATTCGGCACTAGGCGGTCGCCCTCGGCATCGTGATGCTATTGGCATATGGATGCCGATACCCACCACCCACACCATCATCACGACAGCTATCGCGGCTGGGTCCGGCCCGGTGGTCGACGGGGTCGCTGGCTCGAGCCGTTCCTCCTGCTCCTCATCGGCCAGGAAGAGGGATACGGTCGGGCGCTGATCGCTCGGCTCAACGAGCTCTGCCTCGCCCCGAACGGGGTCGATGTGGGCATGGCGTATCGGACCCTGCGGGAGCTCGAAGGAGAGGGCCTGATGAGCTCGGAGTGGATCGCCGATGGCGGCGCGCCGCGGCGCGCCTACCGGCTGACCCCGGGGGGCCGACAGGTACTCGACGAGTGGATCTCGGTGATGCGGGAGCGCGGACGCCTGGTCGACGCATTCCTCGACCAGACCGACCGCCTGCCCCCGGCCGAAGGAGGCTGACGATGGGTTGCTGGCATGGTGGGTACCACGGCTGCGGATCCTGGTGCGACCCGAGGTATGCGGCGGGGTGGTATGAGCCGCTCGACTGGTACGAGGAGGCGCCAGCGGCCTCGCGTCGGCGCCGCCGGTACCGCCGGTTCGAGCGCCACGCCTCGGCCGAGGACCTCGAGGCGCGGCTCGCCGACCTGCGCGACGAAGTGCGCCGTGTCGAGTCGGAGCTCTCAGACCTTCGCCGTCAGGAGGAAGCCGCGGCCGAAGGGCCGTAGTGGACGAAGCTGGACAGGATCGATCGTCATGGACGGCCGCGGTCGAAGCGGAGATCCGAGGCCGTGATCCCGGGCTCGCGGAGGTCCTCGTCCACCTCGGTGCCGACCCGAGCGTCGGCTGACCTGCCGGCGGCGGGAATCCGCTGCGTTCCTCCACGAAACGTCCGCGCGGCGCCCATCGACCCTCCATCGTCCGCCTCGATGCTGCATGTCGTGGTCGCGCAAGACGCGGCCGAACGCACGACAAGGAGCACACGATGAAGCGGATGATCATGGCAACCGGCATCGCCGCGCTGGCGCTCGTGGCGCTGGTTGGCACGGCCCTGGCGGCCGGGCCGAATGGCGCGGGCGGGTACGGCGCCGGCGACCGCGAGCGGTTGCGGGACACGGACACCCTGACCGAGGTCCTCGGGCTTTCCCATGAGGAGGTCATGGACTTCCGCCAGGACGGCCTGTCGCTGGCCCAGATCGCCGAGCGGCAGGGCGTGGACGCGGACACCCTCGCGGCTCGCCTGACCGAGCAGGCCCGCGAGCGGATCGCAGCGCGCGTCGAGAACGGCGCGCTGACGCCCGACGAGGCGGCGCAGCTCCAGGCCCAGCTCGAAGAGCAGGTCCAGGCGCGGATCGCCGATCCGGCGGCCGGTGGCCTGGGCGGGATGCTCGGGGCCGGGTATGGACCGGGGGCCGGGCGCGGGCCGGGCACCGGTGAGGCAGGCCCGTACGGCTCCGGCACCGGCGACTGCGACGGGTCCGGGCCTCATCGATCTGCCGGCAGCTAGCCGAACCGACAGTCTGACGCGAGCCGCGGCCGATGGCCGCGG
The DNA here is from genome assembly GCA_040752335.1 of Chloroflexota bacterium. Classification (GTDB taxonomy): domain Bacteria; phylum Chloroflexota; class Limnocylindria; order Limnocylindrales; family CSP1-4; genus UBA5189. The sequence continues at coordinate 11,048 of JBFMEV010000041.1, read as the reverse complement.
CTCGCTTACTACACTCTCCCTGATGGCCAGCGTGCTTGTGGTCGACGACGAGCCCCAGATCGTCGAGGTCGTGGCGGCCTATCTGCGCCGGGAGGGCTATGCCGTGAGCACGGCCGCCGACGGCGACCAGGCGCTCGAGCGGCTGCGCGAGGCGCCGCCGGACTTGGTCGTCCTCGACCTGATGCTGCCGGGACGATCCGGCTTCGACGTCCTGCGCGAGATGCGCGCGGCCCAGCTGGCTTCCGCGGTCATCATGCTCACCGCGCGCGACGATCTCGTCGACCGCGTCACCGGCCTCGAGCTCGGGGCCGACGACTACGTCACCAAGCCGTTCGAGCCGCGGGAGCTCGTGGCCCGGGTCGGGGCCGTTCTGCGGCGCAGCCAGGCGGCGCGGCCGGCGGCAGCCCCGGAGCCGGCGATCGAATGGTTCGACCTGCGGGTCGATCCAGCGGCCCGCGACGTGCGACGCGGTGGCGAGCGGATCGGCCTCACCCGGACTGAGTTCGACCTCGTGTCCGCCCTCGCGACCCAGCCGGGTCGGGCCTGGAGCCGCGAGCAGCTCGGCCGGCACGCGTTCGGCGAGGACTTCGACAGCTTCGACCGCGCGATCGACAGCCACGTGAAGAACCTGCGTCACAAGCTCGGCGTCAGACCCGATGGCGGGCTGTACATCGAGACGGTCCGCGGCGTCGGCTACCGGGGAGCACGTCGATGAGCCTGCGCGTGCGCCTGGCGCTCGGCTTTGCCGCCGTGGCGCTCGGCACGGCAGCGGTCGTGGCCCTCGCCACCCCCTTCGTCGTGCGCCACGGCTTCGAGCGCCTCGGCGCGCTCGAGGCGAGCCCCGGTGCCGGCCAGCCCTCCGGCCGGGGCTCCGGGCTGGGGGCCGGTCCGCTGCGGGCCGGCCAGGTGGAGGAGGAGACGATCCTTACCCTGGTCCTCGTGGCGGCCGGCGCGGCGGTCGCGGCGTCGCTGCTCGGCGTCGCGGCGGCGGGCGTGCTCGTGCGGCCGCTCGACCGCCTGCGACGCGCCGCGGGCGAGCTGGCCGCCGGCGACCTCAGCCGCCGGTCGGGCATCGGCGAGCGGCGCGACGAGCTCGGCGAGGTGGGGCGCGCCTTCGACCGGATGGCCGCCGAGCTCGAGAGCGCGGACCAGAGCCGACGCCGCTTCCTGCAGGACGTCGCCCACGAGCTCAAGACCCCGCTCGCGGTCATCGAGGCGACGACGAGCGCGATCCTCGACGGCGTCTACACCGCCGAATCCGCTCGCATCGAGAGCCTGCGCCGCGAGGGGCGCCTCCTCGCCCGGATCGTCGACGACCTGCGGACGATCAGCCTGGCGGAGGGCGGTGGCCTGGCCCTCCAGCCGGTCTGGCTGGAGGTCGACGCGCTCGTCGCCGAGATCGAGCGCGCCCATGACCCGCGTGCTCGGGCGGCGGGTGTTCGACTCCGGGCGACCAGCGAGCCCGGGCTCGGCGTCGAGGCCGATGCCGACCGGCTGCGGCAGGTCCTCGGCGTGTTGATCGACAACGCGATCCGGCACACAACGGCCGGCGGACAGGTGTCGATCGCCGCGAGCGGCAGGGACGACGGGCTGCGGCTCGAGGTGACGGACACCGGCCCCGGCATCGCGCCGGCGGACCTCCCGCACGTCTTTGAGCGGTTCTATCGGGCCGATCCGGCCCGTGCCCGGGACACCGGCTCGAGCGGGCTGGGCCTGGCGATTGCGAAGTCCTTGGTCGAAGCGCACGGCGGCGCGATCGGCGCGGCCAACGTGCCCGGCGGCGGGGCACGGTTCTGGATCGACCTGCCGCGGCAGCCGACAGCCGCGGGGCGCTCGGCGGGATAGCGGCTTGCGGTCCCCCGGTTCGGGACTGACCGTCGCCGCTCGTTTTCCCCTCGAGCGTAAGCGCGAGTGCTACGGGGCGATTCGGCGGCGCCGAACGGACTCCCGGCTTCGCGCCCGGCCGAGGGCGCCGGCACAGGCTCGGCAGTAACGCTGGATCGGGGATGCCACTGCCGCCGTAGTCAGTGCCGCCGGAGCCAACGGCTCGCTCGAGATCGCGCACGGTGGCGACCCGGTGTCGAGCGGCGAGCTGTCGAGGATGCCCTCGAGGGTGGCGCCGGTCTCGCCATCACCGGAACGTGATGAGATGCCGGCACCCGCGTTGGGGCGCCGGCATCCGAGTCGTCGGCGTCAGTCGCCGTGAACCTGGCCGCCGGGGTTCGGGACGGCGGGGCAGGGCAGCGCGGTCGCCGGCAGGAACTGCACGACACCGTTGGACGCCTCACCCACGATCCCTGGCGATGCGGCGTGGCAGTGGGCCTGCGCCCAGGGGTTGGAGATCGGCCCGGTGAAGCCTTCGCCGTTCCCCATGGGGTTCACCGACTGGCTGTGGGCCAAGGCCGACCCCGCGCTGGGCAGTGCCAGCAGGCTCGCGAGGAGCAAGGCGCGGATGAGGCGTGGAGCGGTCTTCTGGAGCGGATACATGGGAACCTCCCTACTTCTCGAGCGACGACGACTGCAGCGTCAACGCTTGCCAGGAACCTCGAAGCCGAGGTGCGCGCCGCTCTCACCCCGCGGCAAGGGCCGGCTCGGCCTGGCTGAGCCGGACGGAGGCCCGGTTCGCCTTGACGACGGCGAGGTAGATCGGGCAACGCTCGCGCCAGACCGCCTCGAGTGCGGCGAGGCGCTCCGCCGATGCGGATGTGGCGATCGAGATCTCGATCTCGATGGCCTCGAGGTCCGGGATCGCGCCGTCCATGCCGAGGAGGCCGCGAGCATCGGCCCGGCAGCGGGCGACGACCGACAGGTCGTCGACGGTGATGCCCAGCTGGGGAGCCAGCGTGTCGTGGATGAAGGCGACACCGCAGCCGGCGAGGGCGCCCAGCAGGTACTGGGTCGGAGATGGCGCCGAGCCGGTACCGCCGAGCGCCGGCGGCAGGTCCGCGTGCCACGTGTAGTTGCCCCCGCTCAGCTCGGCCCTCCCGTCCACCAGCCGCCCGCGCACGGCCGGCGCGGTTCGCGCTCCGTCCGGGTTCGCCCGGTACAGGTTCTCGGTCGCGTGGATGATGTCGGGCTGCATCGCTCGGCCTCCTTGTCTCGCCCCTCGGTTCGAGTTCGGCGAGCGTAGGGAGGGCCGGCGGGGCCGCCATCGGGGCTACCACCCAAATCCAGGGTGAGTCGCGTCGCGCCGCCTGGCGCCGTGCACGCAGAAGTAGCGGGGGGCTCAGCCGGTTTCGTTGCCCGGGGCGGCACCGGCGTGGGCGACAACGCGCGCGACGGCCGCCGCGCGCGCCGCCTTGCCGGCGACGCCGAGCTTGTCGTAGGCGTTCGAGAGGTGGCGCTCGACGGTCCGGACGCTCAAGGCCAGGGCGTCGCCGATCTCGAGGTTCGTCCGGCCCTCGGCCGCCAACCGAAGCACTTCCAGCTCACGGGCGGACAGCCCCGCGAGGACGGGGTCGGGGCCGGTCTCGATCCGGGTCGCGTCGTGGGCCAGGAAGTCGCGAACCTCGTCGACGAACCGCCCCCATGCCGGCTCGTCGCGGAGGAGGATGTGGTTGCTGCCCTCGAGCGGCACGAAGCGGGCCCCGGGGATGCCGCGGGCCACGCGGCGCCCGGCGCCAAAGCCGATCGCCTGGTCGTGGACGGCGTGAAAGACGAGCGTCGGGGCGCGAACCTGGGACAGCAGCGGCGCCACGTTGACCCTGGCGCGTTCGACCCACATCCGGGCCGCATTGTCGGTTGAGGTCGACATCCGCTGGAGGTCGTCGAACCAGCGAACCTGCTCCTCGGTGGCAGCGGGGATGAAGAGATTGGTGAAGACGCGCCGGAAGACCGGATTCTCGCGTGCCCAGCCGATCCGGATCAGATTGAGCAACGTGTCGAACTCGACCATGCTCTCCGCCGGCAGCCTGGCGGTCAGGGGCCCGCGGTCCTGGGTTCCCAGCAGCACGAGGTGGCTGACCCGCTCCGGGTGGCGGGCAGCGTAGGCGATCGCGACCGGTCCGCCCTGCGACATGCCGAGCAGCGCGACGCGGCGGAAGCCGAGCTGGTCGACGACCGACTCGAGATCGCTGACGCGGGCGTCGAGCGAGTAGTCGGCGATCTGCCAGTCGGAGAGGCCGCTGCCGCGCTCGTCATAGCGGACCAGGGTGGTGAACGAGCCCAGGTCCTCGAGCAGGTGCCGCCAGACCGGGCTCTCCCAGTCGAACTGGAGATGACTCAGCCAGCAGGCGACGTTGACGAGGGGCGGTCCGTCACCGTGGACGGCGTACGCCAGCCGGACGCCGTCACCCGCCCGCAGGAACCGGATCTCCTGGGCGGGCGGTGCGGGATCGTGCGCGGGACGCGTGCCGAGCATGCTTCAGCCACCAACAGACTTGCCTGCCCCGATACTACGAATGACGGCAAGCAGCTCCGTCATGCGTCGCGCCGGGCGGGGCGGATCGCCATCAGCCGGCATCGATGGCGTCCAAAAGCAGCGAGCCGGCCCGGGCGCAGGCCTCGGCCGAGGCGTCGAGGTGGGTCACGGCCCTGACGGATCTGGGTCCGAAGGCGAAGACCAGCACGCCGCGCTCCTTCGCCCGGGCCACGACGGTGGGGGCATCCGGCCCGTCGTCGGCCAGGTCGAAGACGATGATGTTCGTCCGGACGGCCGCCGGGTCGAGGACGACCCTTGGACTCTCGGCGAGCCTCTCGGCGAGGGCCCGGGCGTTGGCGTGGTCCTCGGCCAGGCGGGCCACGTTGTGATCCAGGGCGTAGAGCCCGGCGGCAGCGAAGATCCCGACCTGGCGCATCGCGCCGCCGCTCATCCGCCGGTAGCGAACGGCCGCATCGATGTAGTCGCGGCCCCCGGCGAGGACCGAGCCGCCGGGTGCCCCGAGGCCCTTGGACAGGGCGATCGACACGAGGTCGAAGGGACCGGCGAGCTGCGCCGGGCCGCGGTTGCCGGCGACCGCGGCGTTGAACAGGCGGGCACCGTCGAGGTACGAGGCGACACCCCGCTCGCGGGCCGCGGCACAGATCGCGACGGCCTCCTCCGCCGGGAAGACGACGCCACCCGCCCGGTTGTGGGTGTCCTCGACCTCGACGAGCGTCGTGGGCGGGTAGAGGAGGTGGCCGCGTGGCTTGCAGGCGGCGAGGAAGTCGGCCGCGGTGAACGTCCCGCCGGCGCCGACCTCGCTGAACTGGATCCCGGCGTTGGCCGCAGCGGCGCCGGTCTCGTGCCACATGGCGTGGCTCTCCCGAGAGACGATGACGTCGTCGCCCAGCCGAGTGAAGACGCGCAGGGCCACCTGATTGGCCATCGTCCCGGTCGGGACCCATAGCGCGGCATCTTTGCCCAGCAGCTCGGCGACCCGGTCCTGCAACCGGTTGACCGTCGGGTCCTCGCCGAACTGGTCGTCACCGACCTCGGCCTCGGCCATCGCCCGGCGCATGCCCGGCGAGGGCCGCGTGACAGTGTCCGAGCGCAGGTCGATCACGTCCACCGCGGCATCGTACCGGTCGCGCGTTGACGTGGGCGCCCTGGCGGGCCTACAGTGCCCGACGGTCCGCCGCGGCGGACCGCCCATCGGAACCCGAAGCACGTGGCTGCGCTGTGTCCCCTTCCAGTACCGGCGCCGGCATAGCCGGCGGACAACCGGGTGGATCCACCGCCGTGCCCACGCCTGGTCGCGTCATCCCTGACTGACGGGCGAGCGCTCGGCGGCGATCACCCGCCGACGAGGTTCTCGCCATGACCACTTTCGAGCACTCGAGCCGGCCGCGCTCCGGCCCGCATTCCCGGCGGCCCACCGCCACGGCCCGGCGGCCCGCCGCCACGCCCCGGCCGCCCCGGCCGCCCCGGCCGACTGCGCCGGTATCGCCGATCGGAGGGCGGCGATGACCACCGCCGAGACGACCCAGCTGCTGGCCGACATCCACGACCTCATCCGGGAGCGGGAGCGGGACGGCATCCGCGGCCTGGCCGAACAGATCGGCCCGGCCGAGTGGGCCGATCTCGTCCCCCAGCTCGAGCCGGCCGAGGTCGCCGTTCTTATCGAGTGGCTGCCCGACGAGGAGGTCCCGCTCCTCCTCGAGGAGCTCGTGCCTGCCCAGGCCGCGGCGATCCTCCGAACGCTCAGCCGGAGCGAAGCCGCCGGCCTGCTCCAGGAGATGGACCCCGACGACGCCGCGGACGTCGTCGAGCAGCTGCCGGCCGGCGACGCCCGCGACATCCTCGTCCGGATGCGGGCGGCTGACGCGTCGGAGATCCGGGATCTCGCGGCGTATGACGCCCACACGGCCGGCGGCCTGATGACCCCGGCCTTCGTGGCCGTCAACCGCGACGCAACGGCGAGCGAGGCGATCGCCGCGATCCGCCGCCTCGTCGAGGACGCCGAGACGGTCAGCTACATCTACGTAACCGACGATTCCCGCCACCTCCTGGGCGTCCTGTCGCTGTACCGCCTGCTGCTCAGCCCCGGCGAGACGCCGGTCGCCGAGCTGATGGCCCCCCACACCGTCCGCGTGCGCGCCGACGCCGACCAGGAATCGGCCGCCCGGCTGCTGACCGACCACAACCTCCTCGCGATTCCCGTCGTCGACGACGACGAGCACCTCCTCGGGATCATCACCGAGGACGACGTGGCCGACGTCCTGGAGGCCGAGGCGACCGAGGATATCGAGCGCCTCGGCGGATCCGAGCCGCTCAACCTGCCGTATCGCCTGGCGAGCGTGCCGCTCCTCGTCCGCAAGCGGATCGTCTGGCTGCTGCTCCTGTTCGTGGCCCAGGCCTACACGGGCACGGTCCTCCAGAACTTCCAGGGCGAGCTGACCACGGTCGTCGCCCTGAGCTTCTTCATCCCGCTGCTCATCGGAACCGGCGGCAACATCGGCAGCCAGACGGTGACCCTCGTCGTCCGGGCAATGGCCCTCGGCGAAGTCGCCCTCCGGGACATCGGCTGGATCATCTTCAAGGAGCTGCGGGTGGGGCTGCTGCTCGGGGTCGTCATGGCCGTCGTGGCCTTCGGCCGGGCGGCGATGCTCGGCGTGGGGCCGGACATCGGCGCCGTGGTGTCGCTCACCATCATCGCGATCTGCCTGTGGTCGGCCTCGATCGCGGCGGCCCTGCCGCTCCTCCTGCGCCGTCTCCGGATCGACCCGGCGGTCGTCTCGGCGCCGTTCATCACGACCCTCGTCGACGGCACCGGCCTGATCATCTACTTCGAGATCGCGCGGCTCGTCCTGCGGCTCTGAGGCGATCGTGTCGGACGACCCCGAGCGGGGCGGGGTGCGGCTCGCCTAGACTCCGGCGTGATGACCGCCGGGGAGGCAGGCCTGCTGTCGGCAAGGGCCGTTCCGCCGCCGCCGTCCGGTCCGACGATCGCCCGGCCGTCCCTCGAGCGACGATTGGACGATGGCGCGCGTCGACGGCTCACGGTCGTCGTCGCCGGCGCCGGCTTCGGGAAGTCAACGCTCCTCGCCGACTGGGCCACCTCCCGGACCTGCGCCTGGTACTCGCTCACCGCCTCGGATCGCGAGCTCGGCGCCCTGACCGCCGGCCTCGTCGACGCCATCCGCCTGCGGGTCCCGACCATCGCGCCTGCGGTTGCCCGGCCGCTCGGCGGCCTGCGCGGGCCCGACGCGGGCGCGGACCTGGCGCTTCGGGCCCAGGCCCATGCCGCGATCCTGTGCGACGCCCTCGAGGCCGCCCTGACCCGAGAGCTCGTCCTCGTCCTCGACGACATCGACGAGCTCCGGCCGGACGACGCCGCAGCCCGGCTGATCGAGGCGCTCTGTCTCGGCGCGCCACCGCTCCTGCACCTGGTCGTGGCGTCGCGCGAGGACCTGCCATTCCCGATCGCGCGCCTCCGGGGCCAGGGCCAGGCGGTCGAGCTGACTGGCAGCGCCCTGGCATTCAGCGAGGAGGAGACGGCCCGCGCCCTGGGAATCTGGCTGGACGGGCCGGTCGAGGGGATCGCGGCGACGCTCCACGCGGCCACCGGCGGCTGGCCGGCCGCGGTCCGGCTGGCCGCGGAAGCGGTCCTCCCAGCGCCGCCGGCAGCCTGGGCGGCGACGCTGAAGCGGGTCCTCCGACCGGGTGGACCGGTCCTCCGCTACCTCGCCGAGGAGGCTTTCGGTCGCCTCGACGGGCCCAGCCGGCGCCTCCTCCAGGTCGCCTCGGTCTTCGAGCGGTTCACGCCGGGCATGGTCGTCGACCTCGGCATCGCGGACGCCAGCTCGATCGTGGCAACCCTCGAGCGGCGCGGCCTGTTCGTCCGGCCGCTGGGCGAGGACGACTGGTACGAGGTCCATCCGCTCGTGGCCGAGCACGTCATCGCCGCCGCTCCCCTCGAGCCGTCCGAGCAGCGTCGGGTCCGGATGACCGGGGCGGCCTGGCTGGCATCCCACGGAGCGCTGCGGGCGGCGGTGGCCCAGTACGCGGTGCTCGGCGCCCGCGAGACGCTGACCGACCTCCTCCTCCGGGACGGCGCCGGCCTGGTTGCGTCCGGCGAGATCGACGTCGTCGTCGATGCCGTCGCCGCGATCGGGGGCGGGCCGCGGGCCGCGATCGTCGATGAGCTCGAGGGCGCCGCCCGCCAGGCACTGGGCGACTGGGACGCGGCCCTCGCCTGCTACCGGCGGGTCGCCGCGGCCCCGGGACCCATCCCGCCGGGCGTGGCCTGGCGGATGGGTCTCATCCACCACCTCCGCGGCGACCTCGACGCGGCCGTGGCGGTCTATCGACGCGGCCGGCTCGACGGGACGGATCTCCCGAACGAGGCCCTCGTCCGAGCCTGGTGGGCGGGGGCGCTGTGGCTGAAAGGCGAGATCGACGACTGCCGGCGACTGGCATCGGAGGCCCTCACGGTGGCCTCGGCGGCGGCCGACGACGCGGCGCTGGCGGCCGCCCATACGGTCCTGGCCATGCTCGCCGCCGTGGACAGCGACCGCCGTGCCAACGACGCCCATTATCTGCGGGCGCTCGATCACGCCGAACGGGCCGGCGACGCCCTCCAGGCGATCCGGATCCGGGTCAACCGGGGCTCCCGGTTCAGCGAGGAGGGCTACTGCCACGAGGCCCTCGGCGAGCTCGACATCGCGATCGGTCTGGCCGACCTGGCCGGCTTTGCCGCCTTCCGGGCGCTGGCCTTGAGCAATCGCGGCGAGGCCCTCGTCCGTCTCGGCCGCCTGGACGAGGCGGTCGTCGACCTGGAGGCCGCCAAGACGCTGTATCAGCGCCTCGAGTCGCGGTTGATCAGCTATCCGCTGAGCCACCTCGGCGACGTCCACCGGGAACGCGGCGATCTCGTCCTGGCCCGGGCCGCCTACGAGGAGGCGATCGCGGTGGCCGAGCCCGCCGGCGATCTCCAGGGCCTGGTGCCGTCGCTTGCCGGGCTTGCCCGGGTGCTCGTCGACGAGGAGCCGGACCGGGCCTCGGCCCTGGCCGCGGAGGCGATCGCCCGCGGCCCGGTCCTCGGCCAGAGCCGGGCGCTCCTCGCCGCCGGCTGGGTCGCGCTCCGGCGGGGCGACCTCGCCGCCGCCCGGATGGCAGCCGTAGACGCCACCGCCCTCGCCCGAGCTCGACGCGATCGAGTCGCCCTGGCCGAGGCCACGGAGCTCGGCGCCCTCGCGTCCGACGACCGGCTGGCTGGCGTGGCCCGGCTGGAGGAGGCCCGGTCGATCTGGCGGGATGTCGACAATCCCATCGGCGTCGCCCGCGTCGATCTGACGGCTGCCCTCCTCGGCGGTGATGGCACCGGGACAGAGCGGGCGACCGAGGCCCGCCTGCGCCTCCGCGCGGCCGGCGTCCGGCGGGTGGACGCGGAGCTCGTTGCCGACCTCGGCGCGGCCGACCCGTCGGGCGGGGCGGCCGGGCTAGAGATCCGGACCCTGGGCACGTTCCAGGTGCTCCTCGCCGGGCGCCCTGTGCCACGTTCGGCGTGGGGCTCGCGCAAGGCCCGCGACCTGCTGAAGATCCTCGCCGCCCGGCGCGGCCAGCCGACGCCCCGCGACCTGCTCATCGACATCCTGTGGCCGGACGAGGCCCCCGCCCGGCTGCCGCGGCGCCTGTCGGTCGCCCTCTCGACGGTCCGGAGCGTTCTGGATCCCGGCAAGCGCTATCGACCCGACCACTTCGTGGCGGCCAACGGCTCCGCCGCCTGGCTCGTGACCACCCACCTGGACCTGGACCTCGAGCGCTTCCTCCGCGAGGCCGAGGCCGCCGCCGGAGGCGGCGCCCGCCTGGCCCGGTTGCGCCTGGCCGAGTCGATGTACCGCGGCGACTTCCTCGAGGAGGATGCCTACGAGGATTGGGCGGCGATGCCGCGCGAGGAGGCCAGGGCGGCCTACCTCCGGGTCATCCGCGCGCTGGCCGATGCGGCGATCGATGCCGGCGAGCACGACGTGGCCGTCGGGCTCCTGCTCCGGATCCTCGAGCGTGACGCCTTCGACGAGGGCGCCCACCTCCTGCTGTGCAGGGTCCTCGCGACGACCGGGCGCCACGGCGAGGCGCGCCGGGCGTATCGCCGGTACCTGGCCCAGATGACGGAGCTGGGGGTCGAGGCCGCCCCGTACCCGGCGGGCGCCCGGCGGGCCTTGGCGGGCTGACCCGGCCTCAGGCGCAGCGGCCGACGAGCAGGGAGAACGTCCAGATCGCCGACGACGGTCCGTTCGTGCCGTCGCTCCGCCGGGGGAAGACGCGCCAGGCGTAGGTCTGGCAATCGGTCAGCGCGCTCGGCGGTGTCCACTCCCAGGACGTGCTGGGCACGATCTCGTTGTAGAGGAGCGTGCTGAAGTCGCGCGAGGCCGAGACCTGGACGCGGAAGGAGCTGGGCAGGCAGTCCGGGATCTCGAGGTACTGCCAGAGCAGCGTCGGCTGGGTCGTGTCGTAGAGGGTGGTGCCATCAGGAGGCGACACGAGGTCCGGGGCGATCGGCGTGCACGGCGTCGGGGCGGGCGTCGGGGAGGGCGTCGGGGCGGGCGTGCGCGTCGGCGCCGGAGTCGGCGAGGGTGTCGGTGTCGGGCCGGCCGAGGGCTTCGGCGTCGCGGTTGGGCCGCCGGTC
>JBFMEV010000040.1:0-26906 GCA_040752335.1 Chloroflexota bacterium | reverse complement strand
GGAAGCCGTGGCGGCGGCCGCGGCCTCTTCGCGGGAGGACTTGCTCAGCGCGGCGCGGGCCTTGCCGGCGGCCGTCTGGGCGCCCTTGGCCTTGTCGGCCTTGGATGCGGCGATTCGGGCCTTGGCGGCCTTCTGCGCAGCCGCGCGACCGATTGTCTTGGCGACGTGCGCTCCGGCCGCACCCGCGCCGACACCGGCGGCGTTGACCTTGCGGACGAGGCGGGACTTGCGGCGGGCGGCCGCGTTCGGGTGAATGGCGCCGACCTTCGCCGCGCGATCGAGGGCGCTGATCGCCTCGGTCAGGGCGACCTGCGGATCGAGGTCGGCGCTCGGTGCGGTGGCCGCGGTCAGGGCGCTCTTGACGAGCGTCTTGGCGGTGGCCCGGCGCGGGCCGAGGATCGCGTGCCGGCGCTCGGACGATCGGACGCGCTTCAGGCCCGACGGCGAGCGAGCGCCAGTCCATTTCCGGGGCGTCTTGGCCAAGGTGCGAACCTCACGATGCTGGGTTGAATTTCGCCGTGCGCGGGCGCGAGGCGCCGGGCGCGGACGAGGATGGTAGCAGAGCGCCGCCTTCTCGGCCGCCAGCTGTCGGCGCCCAGCTGTCGGCCGCCAGCCAGCGCCGGTGGAGATCCGCGACGGAGACGCGCCCCGTGGCTGCGGCCTTCGACAGCGCTCGTGTCTGCCAGGCACGACTTCGTGCTCAGGGCGGCCGAGCCCCCGCCTCCTCGCCGACCTCGGCATGATCCGTGGTCTGCCAGGCACGTCCTGACGCTGGGGGGCCGCTACGGGCGCCCGTGGCCTCTTGACGCACGATCCGTCGTTTGGCAGACACGACATTGCGCCAAGGACGCCATACAACTGGCGCGCGCGCCGTCTCGACGCACGTGTTGCTGTTTGTCAGCCATGGCGTCGGGTGGGGAGCGCGTCGATCAGGATCGCGGCGCCAAGTTGCCGTGGATCGGCCAGACTTCCGCCGTGATCGCAATCGTCGGCGGCCTCGGAGCGGCCGTCTCCTGGGCCGTGGCCACGCTGTGCTCGTCGCGCTCCAGCCGGATGATCGGGGCCAGCTCCGTCCTGGCCTGGGTCATGATCGTCGGCTTCAGCGTCGGGGTCGTGCCGGCCATCCTCGAGGCACCCGCCGCCGGCGCCCTTGACGCCATGACCGTGGCGGGCCTCGTCGTCGTCGGCCTGTCGTACACGACCGGCCTGCTGTTGGCCTACCTCGCCCTCACCGTCGGGCGGGTCTCGATCGTCGCGCCGATCACCTCGACCGAGGGCGCGATCTCGGCGATCGTCGCGGTCGCCATCGGCGACCCGATGACCCTGCCGCTCGCGATCGTCCTCGGCGTCATCACCACCGGGATCGTCCTCGCCGCGATGGAGCGCTCGGCCGATCCGCCACCCGAGTCGCCCAACGGGCGGCGGACCCATGACCCGGCCATGAACCGCCGGGCCGTCCTCCTGGCGATCTCGGCGGCCGCGGCATTCTCCATCGGCCTCGTCGTCAGCGCCCGGCTCGGGGCGACCGTGCCCCTCAGCTGGATCGTGGTGGCCTCGCGGGGCGTCGGTATCGCCGTCATCGCCCTGCCGCTGTTCCTCCGCGGCCGACTTCGGCTCACCCGCCGCGCCCTGCCGCTCGTCCTCGTCTCGGGCACGCTGGAGGCCGCCGGCCAGGTGCTCTACGTGATCGCCGCCCAGGACGGCATCGCCACGGCGGCGGTGCTGTCGTCGCAGTTCGCCGCAATCGCCGCGATCGTGGCCTTCTTCCTGTTCGGCGAGCGCCTGGGCCGTGTCCAGGTCGCCGGCGTCGTCATCATCGCCGTGGGCGTCGCGACGCTCTCATTCCTCCGGGCCTGAGCCATTCGAACCCGGCTACACTCCGGCCCCGTGATGACCCCCCAGGAGCGCCTCCGCAACTTCTCGATCATCGCCCACATCGATCACGGGAAGTCCACGCTCGCCGACCGGCTCCTGGAGGCGACCCACGCCATCGATCCTCGCCAGATGACGAGCCAGGTTCTCGATTCGATGGACCTGGAGCGGGAGAAGGGGATCACGATCAAGGCCCGGGCGGTCCGCCTGGAGTACACCGCGGGCGACGGCAGGCAGTACGGGCTCATCCTCATCGACACGCCCGGTCACGTCGACTTCAGCTACGAGGTCAGCCGCAGCCTCCAGGCCTGCGAGGGCGCGATCCTCGTCGTCGACGCGGCCCAGGGCATCGAGGCCCAGACCCTCGCCAACGTCCACCTGGCCCTGCGCGAGGGCCTGACGATCATCCCGGTCCTCAACAAGATCGACCTGCCGTCGGCCCAGCCCGAGGTCGTGATGGAGGAGCTCGAGAGCGTCCTCGCGATCCCTCGGGAGGAGGTCATCCTGGCCTCGGCCAAGGACGGCACCGGGATCGAGGAGATCCTCGAGGCGATCGTGACCCGCGTCCCGCCCCCGAAGGGCGACCCGGCAGCGCCCCTCAAGGCACTCGTCTTCGACTCCCACTACGACCCCTACAAGGGCGTCATCGTCCACGTCCGCCTGGCCCAGGGCACCCTCCGGGCCCATGACCGGATCCGGGTCATGGCCTCGGGCGCAGAGGCCGACCTGCTGGAGCTTGGCTTCTTCCGGCCCCAGCTCGTCCCGGTGAAGGCGATGCAGGCCGGCGAGGTGGGCTACGTCGCAACGGGGCTGAAGAACGTCCGCGAGGCCCAGGTCGGCGACACGATCACGACGGTCGCGGCGCCGGCGGCCGAGCCCCTGCCCGGCTACCAGGAGGCCAAGAGCCTCGTCTTCGCCGGGATCTACCCGGTCTCGGGCGAGGACTACCCGCTGCTTCGCGACGCGATCGAGAAGCTCCACCTCAACGATGCCTCGTTCACCTACGAGCCGGAGAGCTCGGTCGCCCTCGGGTTCGGGTTCCGCTGCGGCTTCCTGGGCCTCCTCCACATGGAGATCGTCCAGGAACGCCTCGAACGGGAGTTCAGCCTCGATCTCATCGCCTCGGCCCCGTCGGTCGAGTACGAGGTCGTCCTGACCGCCGGCCATGGGGTCGTCCGGATCGACAACCCGGCGCAGCTGCCGGCTGTCAACGACATCGAGGAGATCCGCGAGCCCTGGGTCCGCCTCTCGGTCGTCACGCCCTCGAGCTACATCGGGCCGCTCATGGAGCTCTCGACGAACCGGCGGGGAACCTTCGTCGACCTCGAGTACATCGATCCCGTCCGGGTCCTCATGCGCTTCGAGCTGCCGCTCGCCGAGCTCATCGTCGACTACTACGACCAGCTCAAGACGCGGACCGCCGGCTACGCTTCGATGGACTACGAGGAGATCGGCTACCGTCCGGCGAACCTCGTCAAGCTCGATGTCCTCGTCGCCGGCGAGCCGGTCGACGCCCTGTCGATGATCGTCCATCGCGAGAAGGCGGTGCCCCTCGGGCGGACGCTGGCCGAGCGCCTCAAGCAGCTCATCCCGCGCCAGCTGTTCGAGGTCCCCATCCAGGCCTCGATCGGCTCGAATGTCGTCGCGAGGGAAACCGTCCGGGCGCTGCGCAAGAACGTCCTGGCCAAGTGCTACGGTGGCGACATCACGCGCAAGCGGAAGCTCCTCGAGAAGCAGAAGGAGGGCAAGCGCCGGATGAAGCGGGTCGGCTCGGTCGAGATCCCGCAGGAAGCTTTCCTCGCCATGCTCCGGACCGACGAGAGCTGACGCGCGGTGAGGGAGGCCTGACGACCGGTGGATGAGGGCACGATAGGGACGTTCCGAACGTTCATCGCGTTCGGCCTGACCCTGCTCCTGGTGATGCTCCGTCTGGAGGCGGTTCACTTCGGCGTGGCCGAGTACGACGAGCCGACGGCCGGGCGCCCGCCCTCGATCTGGCGCCGCCTGGCCTGGTACCTCGTCGGGATCGGCGGTGTCGTCGCGGTCCTGTGGGTCCACCCGGCCCCGGGCCTGGAGCTGTTCCTGAGCCCCGGTGACGGCGGGATCCAGCTCGGCTTCCTGCTCGCCGCCGGCGGGGCGGCGTCGGCGGTCGGGATCGCCTGGTGGCGCTACCAGCACGTCCGCCTGCCCGACGTCGCAACGTATCCGGGGGCGCTCCTGAACGAGATCGCGACGGCCTTCGTCGATGAAGCCGTGTTCCGCGGTGCGCTCCTCGGCTTCCTCGTCGTGATCGGCGTCAACGCCGACACCGCGATCGTGGGCCAGGCCCTCGCCTACAGCCTGGCGACGCGACTGGGGGCCCCCGGCCGGAACAAGGCGATGTTCGTCCTCAGCCTCGTCATCGGCCTCGTTGCCGGTTGGGCGACGGTCCTCACCGGTGGCATCGCGGCCGCGTTCCTGGGCCACGCCGTGACCCGCGTCTCGGTCTTCCTGACGACCGGCCACGCCGGACAGCCGGCGCCCCGGGGCACGGAGGTCGAGGAGATCGAGCGACGGCGCCGGACGCCGGAAGGCTGGCGGATCGTCGCCGGCCGGGACACGGGCCGCGAACGCTGACGTCCGCTCCGGGGTGACTGGGGGCGCGCTCGACCCGTCGCCGGCTCCGGTCCCCGGGCCACCAGAGGCCCTCTACGTTCACGTTCCGTTCTGCGTCTCGCTCTGCCCGTACTGTGACTTCGTCGTGGTGGCCGGCTCGGAGGCCCGCGGACCCGGCAGCCGAGTCTCGGCATACGTCGCGGCCGTCCGTCGTGAGCTCGAGCTCCGGGCGGACGCCCTCGATGCCCGGTGGGGGCCGCCCGGCAGCGCCGCCCGGCCCGCCCTCGGCTCGCTCTACCTCGGCGGCGGGACGCCGTCGCTCCTGCCGGCCGAGGCGATCGCCGGGATCATCCGCCTGGTCGAGGAGCGCTTCGGCCTGGCCGCCGGTGCCGAGGTCACGCTGGAAGCCAACCCCGGCCCGGACGACCGCGGCGAGGCGGCTGCCCTCGTCGCCGCGGGGGTCACCCGGCTGTCGTATGGAGCGCAGGCCCTCGACGATGCCACGCTCCGGAGCCTCGGCCGGCGCCACCGGGCCGCTGACGTCGCCGATGCCGTCGCCGAGGCTCGCGCGGCCGGCATCCGGTCACTCAACCTCGACCTCCTCTACGACGTCCCGGGCGCGTCGGTCGAGGGCTGGATGACGACCCTCGACTGGGCGGTGGACCTGGACCCGGATCATCTCTCGCTGTACGCCCTGACCCTCGACGATCTCGAGGCCGAGGGCCTCACCGGGCCTCTTGGCGACCACCTTCCGACGACCCGCGGCGCTCGCCGCTGGCGCGACGCCGCCCGAGCCGGCCAGGACGAGGATCGGGCCGCGGCCATGTATCACCATGCCGTCCACCACCTTGCCGAGGCCGGCTTCGAGGGCTACGAGATCTCGAACTGGGCCAGGCCGGGGCACGAGAGCCGGCACAACCTGGCGTACTGGACGCGTCGGCCCTGCGAGGCCGTCGGGCCGGGGGCGCACGCCTTCGATGGCGCCGCCCGGCGCTGGAGCGCGGCCCGCCTGGATGGCTACCTCGCCGCCCTCACGCCGGCGGGAGGCGGCCCGGGCCACCTCCCGCCGAGCGGCGAGGAGCTCGTGGACGCGGCCGCCGCGGCCGCCGAGCGGATCATCCTGGGTCTCCGCCTGGCTCGCGGCATCCCGGCCGCCGCGATGCTCGAGCCGCCGCTCGCGGAGCACGTCGGCTGGGCCCTCGCCGCCGAGCTCATCGACGTCACCCCGGACGACCGGATCGTCCTGACGACGCGCGGCCGCCTCCTCTCGAACGAGCTCTTCGCCCGCCTGGTCTGAGCGCGCCGGCGACCCGTCCGGCCGTTGACGCTGAGGGCGCTCGCTGCTACCATCCTGATCAATCGTTAGCACTCTGGCATGGAGAGTGCTAACCAGCCGTTCGAGACGGGAGACAGGCCTTGGTGCGACGGATCCGCCGCTCCAGCGGCCCCCTGGACCTCCGGGCACAGGCGATCCTTCGGGCCGTCATCGAGGAATACGTCACGACCGCGACACCGGTCGGCAGCCACGCGCTCGTCGACCGCTACCGCCTGGGGGTGTCCAGCGCGACCGTCCGGAACATCCTGGCCGAGCTCGAGCTTGGCGGACTCCTGACCCATCCCCACACCTCGGCCGGCCGGATCCCGACGGACGAGGGCTACCGCTGGTACGTCGAATCGATCATCGACGCCGCGCCGGTCCCGGAGGTCGAGCAGCTCATGATCCGGCACCAGTTCGGGCAGGTCGAGTTCGCCAGCGAGCACTGGTTCCGGCTGGCGGCCTCCACGATCGCCTCGATCACCCGGGCTGCCGGCCTGGCCACGCCCGCCAAGCCCGCGGCCGCACACGTTCGGCGGATGGACCTCGTCTCGATCAACGACCGCCTTGCCAGCCTCGTCCTCGTCCTCCGGGAGGGGGCCCTCAAGCAGGCCCTCGTGACCCTCGACGCAAGCGCCGACCAGGAGACCCTGACGTCGGCCGCCGGGCTCCTCAACGACATCGTCGACGGCCGGACGGCGACCCAGATCGAGCGTGCGCTGGCAGCGATCCCCGACGATCACCCCCATGCGGAGCTTGCCAGGCGAGTCGGCGAGCGGATCGTCCGGACCCTCCGCGAGTACGACGGCGAGGCCGTCGAGGAAGTCTTCAGCGACGGTCTCCTGAACGTCATGGGCGCGCCCGAGTTCGCCCAGAGCGACAAGCTCCGGCGGGTCTTCTCGGCCCTCGAGAACCGGACCTACCTGGGCGCCCTCGTTGGGTCGGTCGCGGCCGGCGGCCGGGTCCGGGTCTTCATCGGCCACGAGAACGCGGCCGCCGACATGCAGGAGGTCGCCCTCGTCCTGGCCCCGTACGGCCGGCCCGGCCGGGCCGTCGGCGTGGTCGGCGCCCTGGGGCCCACGCGCCTCGCCTACCCCCAGGCGATCGGCACGGTCCGCTTCGTCTCGGGGCTCATGAACGAGCTCGTCGACCATCTCTACGCCTGAGCGTCCCATGCCCCATCACCGCGAACCCCACCAGCCCCTCGACCGCCGCACCCGGGCGCAGCAGCGGGCCGACGAGATCGACATCTCGCCGACGAAGCTGCTGGCCGACATCGAACGCCTGACCGGCGAGCGCGATGCCGCCGCCCGGGAGAAGGACGAGTACCTGGCCGCGCTCCAGCGCGAGCGGGCCGAGTTCGTCAACTTCAAGCGCCGGACGGCCGAGGAGCGCCAGGCGATGCTCGGCCTGGCCGCCGAGGGCCTGATCAGCAAGGTCCTGGCCCTGGCCGACGACTTCGACCGGGCGATCGAGGCCCGGCCGGAGGCCCTTGCCGGCGACGCCTGGGCAGACGGCGTCGCCGCCATCGACCGCAAGCTCCGCCAGCTCCTCGAGAGCGAGGGGGTGTCGGCGATCGAGGCGGCACCGGGCACGCCGTTCGATCCCCGCGAGCACGAGGCCGTGGCCAGCGTGCCCGGCACGGACCGGCCCGGCGGCTCGATCGTCGGGGAGCTGCGGCGGGGCTACCGCCTCCGCGACCGTGTCCTGAGGCCGGCCCTCGTGGCCGTCGCCGCCCACGATGACGCCGCGGCCCCGGCCGACGACCCGGGCCCGACCACCGACCAGCCCATCCACTGACCACCCGGGACACCGCCACCCGACACCGACAGGAGCCAACGAACGTGGGAAAGATCATCGGCATCGACCTCGGCACGACGAACTCGGTCGTGGCCGTCATGGAGGGCGGCGAGCCGACCGTCATCGCCTCGGCCGAGGGCGGCCGGACGGTTCCGTCGGTTGTCGCGTTCACCAAGACCGGCGAGCGGCTGGTGGGCCAGCTGGCCAAGCGCCAGTCGGTCACGAACCCGGGCAACACGGTCTACTCGATCAAGCGCTTCATGGGCCGCCGCTGGGACGACGCGGAGGTCAAGCGCAGCAAGGGCCTCGTCCCGTACACGGTCGAAAAGGACGGCAAGACCGACGGGATCATGGTCAAGATCGCCGAGGGCAGGACCTACTCGCCGCCCGAGATCAGCGCGATGATCCTCCAGAAGCTCAAGGCCGACGCCGAGGCCTACCTCAACGAGAAGGTCACCGAGGCGGTCATCACCGTGCCCGCCTATTTCGACGACACCCAGCGCCAGGCGACCAAGGACGCCGGCCGGATCGCCGGGCTCGACGTCAAGCGGATCATCAACGAGCCGACCGCCTCCGCCCTGGCCTACGGCCTGGACAAGAAGCACGACGAGAAGATCGCCGTCTACGACCTCGGTGGCGGGACGTTCGACATCTCGATCCTCGAGCTCGGCGACGGGGTCTTCGAGGTCAAGGCCACCAACGGCGACACCCACCTCGGCGGCGACGACTTCGATCAGCGGGTCATCGACTGGCTGCTGGCCGAGTTCAAGAAGGACCAGGGGATCGACCTCTCCAAGGATCCCCAGGCCCTCCAGCGCCTCAAGGAGGCGGCCGAGAAGGCCAAGATCGAGCTCAGCTCGACGATGTCGACCGAGATCAACCTGCCCTACGTGACCGCGGACGCGTCCGGGCCCAAGCACCTCGTCATGAGCCTGTCGCGGGCCAAGCTCGAGGACCTCGTGGGCGACCTCGTCGAGAAGACGAAGGGGCCCGTCCAGGCCGCATTGAAGGATGCGGGGCTGAAGCCCGGCGATATCGACGAGGTCATCCTCGTCGGCGGCATGACCCGGATGCCGGCGGTCCAGGAGCTCGTCAAGGGCCTGTTCGGAAAGGAGCCGCATCGCGGCGTCAACCCGGACGAGGTCGTGGCCGTGGGAGCGGCGATCCAGGCCGGCGTCCTCGGCGGCGAGGTCAAGGACGTCCTGCTCCTCGACGTCACGCCGTTGTCGCTCGGCATCGAGACGCTCGGCGGGGTCATGACCCGGCTCATCGACCGGAATACCACGATCCCGACCTCCAAGTCGCAGGTCTTCTCGACGGCCTCGGACAACCAGAGCCAGGTCGAGATCCATGTCCTCCAGGGCGAGCGCGACTTCGCCCAGGACAACAAGACCCTGGGCCGCTTCATCCTCGACGGGATCCCGCCGGCCCCCCGCGGCATCCCCCAGATCGAGGTCGGCTTCGACATCGACGCCAACGGCATCCTCGACGTCAAGGCCCGGGACCGGGCGACCGGCAAGGAGCAGCAGGTCCGGATCACGGCATCCTCGATGCTCTCGAAGGACGACGTCGACAAGATGGTCCGGGAGGCCCAGGAGCACGCCGAGGAGGACCGCGCGCGGCGCGAGGAGGTCGAGGCCCGCAACCAGGCTGAGCAGCTCACCTACCAGGCAGAGAAGACCCTCAAGGACCTCGGCGACAAGGTCTCGGCCGAGGACCGGGCGGACGTCGAGACGAAGGTCGCGTCGCTGCGCGAGGCCCTGAAGGGCGCCGACCTGGCCGCCGTCCGCTCCGGCGCGGAGGCACTCGTCGAGACGCTCTCGCGGGTGAGCACCGCGGCGTACCAGGCCGCCGCCTCGGAGGCGGACGGTGCCGCAGGCGAGGGCGGGTTCAACCCCGAGGGAGCCGAGGCGTTCCGGAGCGGCAAGGACGGCGACGGCACGGCTCCCGGGAACGGCGATGGCGCCGGCGAGGAGACTGTCGAGGGCGAGTACAAGGAGGTCTGAGCGGCGCCGGGCGCGCCGCGTGGTCTGTCGACCAGGCCCGCCGCGTTGCCGCCGTGCATGCCAGAGCCCCGACGCGTTGCCGCCGTGCATGCCAGACCCCCGCCGCGTTGCCGCCGTGCATGCCAGACCCCCGCCGCGTTGCCGCCGTGCATGCCAGACCCCCGCCGCGTTGCCGGTGAGTTAAAGGACGACTGCTCGTCCGCGGGCGCCCTGTCGCTCAGTCTTGTCGTGACTAAGTGTCCGGCGCGGCCGATCTCCGGGGCCTGATCCGGCGTCTTGGAGTCGTCCTCTGACTCGATGGCACGAAGAGGACTCCGCCGACCGTGATGCGGGGATTCGATATCCAGGCCCGCACGGCGTGGCCGCGAAGAGGCAGCGCCGCTTCGATCGTGGCGGCGTGTGCCGCGAGGCGGCGCCGGTTCGTCCGGTTCTCGGCGATGACGAGCAGTCGCGAGACGCTCGTTGCTCGCCAGCCTCGCTCGGCCGCGATGCGGATCGCGAGCCGCGCCTTCCGGTCGACGCCGGCAAGGAGCGACTGCATGTCGGCGACCGTCGACTTGACCTCGACGACGAGGAGGGCGTGATGTTGCGGGTGGAACGCCAGGACATCGATGGAGCCGCGCTCGCCGAAGACCGAGTACGTCACCTCGACGGCAACGTCCCAGCCCTTGGCGCGGAACCGCCGCACAGAGGCGTCGACGATCTCGGCGTGGGCTGCGTCGAGGAGCCGATCGAGATCCTCGCCGTGCCACAGCAGCCGGACCACGACTCGCGCCCCAAGCGCCTCGGCGATCCGGTCGACGGTCCGCATGGTCAGGCCGCGGCCGAGGCTCCGTTCCAGGCGGGACACGGCCGACTGCGACACCCTGGCCCGGCGCCCGAGCTCGGCCTGCGTCCACCCAAGGCGACGGCGAAGAGCGCGGAACGCGAGGCCGATGCGGACCCAGTCCATCGGCGCCCACGATGGCGCCCGTCACTTATCCGGGGCTTACGCCGCTACCTCCACGAATGTCTCGACCAGGCGGCGGCGGGTCGCCGGGCCGATCGCAAGGCCGGCCTCGATGTAGCCGTCCAGCGTCCCGAAGCCCCGCCGCATCTCGTCGAGCGCCGCGTCCAGGTAGGCCGCCCGGACGGTCATCATCGGCGCGACGAGCTCCAGGTCGTCGCCGAGCCCGAAGCGTTCTGCGAGCTCGCGGTGGAGCGGTGCCATCTCGAGGTTGCTCGCGAGATAGTCGGTGACCACGTCGGCCTCGGCCACGCCCAGGAGCAGCTGGAGCATCGCGACCGCCCAGCCGGTCCGGTCCTTGCCGGTCGTGCAATGGACGACCGCCGGGAGCCGGCCGGCCGCCGCGAGGTCGGACAGGAACCGGTGGTACGCGCAACGGGCGCTGGCGAGGTTGATGAACTCTCGGTACCGACCCAGGAAGAGGCGGTCGCTGCGGCCACCGCCGAATCGCTCGCGGATCAGCCGCGGGTCGGACAGCAGCGGCAGGAACTGTGCCGGCGTCCCGTCCGGTGCGTCGGCGAGAACATCGGCGACGACGTAGTCGACGGTCGGCGGGAGACGATCGACCTCCGGCCAGAGCTCGCGCTCGGCCTGGGTCCGAAGGTCGAAGACTGTCCGGATACCGAGATCGGCGAGGGCCTCGGCGGTGGCCGGCTCCAGCCGGGCGAGGTCGGTGGAGCGGTAGAGGAGGCCGCGGCGGAGGCGGCCGCCATCGCGAGTTGGATGCCCGCCGACGTCCCGGAAGTTGCGGATGTCGATGCCGGCCGCCCGATCGGTGTCCGGCGCACGCTCGCCGTCCGCCGCCTGGTCGCGGTCCGGGACAGGATTGACGTCCGGGACAGGATCGACGGCCAGGGCGGGAGGGAGCAGCGGGGACGGCGGGTCGGTGAGCACGGCGAGCCGGACACTAGGCCATGGGCGGCCGGAACCGGTACTGCCGGATGGCCCGTAGTCGGGCGACCAGCGGGCACGCCCGGAGCGACAGGACCTCTCAGTCGACCGGATGATTCGATGCAGCTCGGGCCGCAGCGATCTGGGCGGCGGCCGCATCGGCGAGCACGCCGTCGATCACGCGCGGCGAACGCCGGGCGCGGGCGAGCACGTCCGCGAGCGGCAGGTCCGGGTCCATGTGGGGCTCGTGCGCGGCGCCGAAGACGATGACCCCGACCTCGGCCTTCACGAGCGCCGAGGCACACATCGAGCAGGGCTCGGCGTTGACGGCAACGACGAGATCGCGCCAGGGCGGCGGACGGCCTGCCTCGGCCGCGCGACGGAGCAGCTCGATTTCACCGTGAGCCGTGGGGTCACCGCTCGTCACCTGGGCGTTCGCGGCGCTGACGAGGATCCGCCCGCTTCGGTCGGCGAGGACGGCGCCGAACGGTGGGTCGCCGCGCGCCGCGGCCTGCGTCGCGAGGTCCATCGCCGCGCCGACGAGCACGCGGGGGTCGAAGGCATCCGGGCCGGGGTTCACGGCGAATGAGGGTAGCCCCGACTGCGTCGGCCCGTCGTCGCGGGTAGCATGACCAACCCATGTCGATGCACGCGGCGAGCGACGCCGAAACCCCCTCGCCCGCCGGATCAGCCGTGCCCGCCCAGTCCCACGCGCCGGCCGAGCCGACCGAGCGAGCCGCGCTCGCCGTCCCTGCCTCGCCCCCGCTCATCCATGCCCGCGGCCTGACGAAGCGCTTCGGCACGTTCACCGCCGTCGATGGCGTCGACTTCGACGTCGCGAAGGGCGAGGCCTTCGGGTTCCTCGGGCCCAACGGTGCGGGCAAGACCTCGACGATGCGGATGATCGGCTGCACCTCGCCGATCAGCGGCGGCGAGCTGGGCGTCCTGGGCCTGGACCCGCGCCACCACGGCACCCAGATCCGGGCCCGGCTCGGGGTCGTGCCGCAGCACGACACCCTCGACAACGAGCTGACCGTCCGCGAGAACCTCCTGATCTACGGCCGCTACTTCGGCCTGGCGCGTGAGGAGTGCGCCCGGCGGGCCGACGAGCTCCTCGACTTCGTCCAGCTCAGCGACCGCGCCGGCGACCTCGTCGAGCCGCTGTCGGGTGGCATGAAGCGGCGCCTCACGATCGCCCGCAGCCTCATCAACGAGCCCGAGCTGATGCTCCTCGACGAGCCGACGACGGGCCTGGACCCGCAGGCGCGGCACCTTCTGTGGGACCGCCTCTACCGGCTCAAGCAGCGGGGCGTGACGCTCGTCCTCACGACCCATTACATGGACGAGGCCGAGCAGCTGTGCGATCGACTCGTCGTCATGGACAAGGCCCGGATCGTGGCCGAGGGCTCGCCCCGGCAGCTGATCGCCCGGTATTCCACGCGGGAGGTCGCGGAGTTCCGGTTTGCACCGGGAGTCCAGGAGACCCTCGATGGCCAGTTCGAGGGTCTCGCCGAGCGGATCGAGCGGCTGCCCGACCGAATCCTCCTCTACGCCGACGACGGCGAGGACGTCGTCATCGCGGCCCGGGAGCGGGGCCTCCATCCGGAGACTGTGCTCGTCCGGCGTTCGACGCTCGAGGACGTCTTCCTGCGCCTGACCGGCCGGTCGCTGATCGAATGACCAGGGCCGCGATGGCCCGGGTCCTCGAGCACCGGGCGCTCCAGTACCGTCGGACCTTCCGGGCCTCGCTCTTCAGCTCCTTCGGAATCCCGGTGCTGTTCCTCACCGCGATGGGCCTGGGCCTGGGCGGCCTGGTGGACCAGAACCCCGACCCCTCGCTGGCCGGCCTGACCTACCTCCAGTTCCTCGCCCCCGGTCTGCTCGCGGCGACGGTCATGCAAACCGGCTCGTTCGAGGCCGCATTCCCGATCCTCGGCGGGCTGCAGTGGAACAAGATCTTCCACGCGATGTTCGCCACCCCCATCCGGGCGCTCGACGTCGTCCTTGGCAACGTCGCCTGGATCGCGATCCGGCTGACAATGATCTCGATCGCCTTCTCGATCATCGTCGTGGCGTTCGGCGCCAGCCGCTCGGGCCTGGTCATCGCGGCGATCCCCGCCGCGGTGCTGACCGGGCTGGCATTCACCACCCCGATCATGGCCTTCACCGCGACCCAGCGGACCCCCGACCGGTTCGCCGCGATGTTCCGGTTCGGAATCACCCCGCTGTTCCTGTTCAGCGGCACGTTTTACCCGATCGAGAGCCTGCCGGGCTTCCTCCAGCCCCTCGCCTGGATCTCGCCGCTGTGGCACGGCGTGGACCTGTGCCGGGACCTGATGCTCGGCACGATCGGGCGGGAGCCGCTCCTCGCCGTGGTCCACGTGGTGGTCCTTGTCACGATCGCCGGGCTCGGCGCGGTCGCCGCGGGGCGGACGTTCGAAGCCCGCCTGGTGCGGGGCTGACGGGTGACCTCGGACATCGCTGGCGTCGATGACCGTGGTGACCACGATGACCTCGCTGATCCGATGACCGCCCTCCGGATCACGCCCCTGTTCGCCTTCGGCAGCCGCCGGGCGCTGCGGATGATCGAGCGCAACCTGCTCGTGTACAAGCACGGCTGGTTGGTCCTGCTGTCGGGCTTCTTCGAGCCGCTCTTCTATCTCCTCTCGATCGGCTTCGGGCTGGGTCGCCTCGTCGGCGACGTCGCGGGTCCGGGCGGCCAGTCGATCCCGTACGCGCTGTTCGTCGCCCCGGCCCTGCTGGCCGCCTCGTCGATGAACGGGGCGATCACCGAGAGCACCTTCAACTTCTTCTTCAAGCTCAACTACGACAAGACGTTCGCTTCGATCCTGACGACCCCGATGTCGCCGGCCGACATCTCCCTCGGCGAGCTGGCCTGGGCGCTCATCCGCGGCGGCCTGTACACCATCGGCTTCCTGGCGGTAATGGTCGCCTTCGGGCTCGCCCGTTCGCCCTTGATCCTGCTGACGCTCCCGGGCGCGCTCCTCATCGGCTTCGCCTTCGCCGCGGTCGGGATGGCCGCCACGTCGTTCCTGCGGTCGTGGCAGGACTTCGATCTCATCCAGTTCGTGATCCTGCCGATGTTCCTGTTCAGCGGCACGTTCTTCCCGCTCGACAGCCTGCCCCCGGCGGCCCAGGTCGCCGTCCAGCTGACGCCGCTGTACCACGGCGTGGACCTCCTCAGGTCGCTGGTCGTGGGCGTGGTGGGGCCGGCGACGCTCATCCACGTCGCGTACCTGGCGGTCATGGGCCTCGCCGGCCTGGCGGTCGTGTCGCGGCGGCTCGACCGGCTGCTGCTCAAGTAGGGGGCACTGCGGTGACGCGGGATGGGTCCGCCGCGCGGCGACGGGCGCTTGCCGACCTCGAGCACGAGATCGTGGAGTGTCGCGGTTGCCCGCGCCTCGTCGCCTGGCGCGAGCAGGTCGCCCGCGAGAAGGTCGCCCGCTTCCGCGACGAGCCCTACTGGGGCCGCCCGCTCCCGGGCTTCGGCGACCCCGACGCCGGGTTGCTGATCGTGGGGCTCGCGCCGGCAGCCCACGGCGGCAACCGGACCGGCCGGGTCTTCACCGGCGACGCCTCCGGTGACTTCCTCTGGGCGGCGCTGCATGACGCCGGCCTCGGGAACCGGGCGTCCAGCCGGCGGGCCGATGACGGACTCGCCCTTCGAGGCGTCAGGATCGCGGCAGCCGTCCGCTGTGCCCCGCCGCTCAACAAGCCGACGATCGAAGAGCGCGATCGGTGCGCGCCGTTCCTGGCGCGCGAGCTCGAGATCCTGGACACGGTCCGGGTCGTCCTAGTCCTGGGGCAGTTCGCCTGGGACGCCTTCCTCCGGGTCCTGACCGGCGCCGGCGAAGCGGTGCCGCGCCCGCGGCCGCGGTTCGGCCACGGGGTCGAGGTCGGGATCGGGCGGCTGACGCTCGTCGGCTCGTATCACCCGAGCCAGCAGAACACCTTCACCGGCAAGCTGACGGCATCGATGTTCGCGGCCGTGCTGGCCCGGGCCAGCTCCCTCGCGGGGCTGTCCGGATCGGACCCGCCGGGCTGAGCTCCCAGGCCCGTCCAAGGTCCGGGGTCCCGGGGCCGTCGCGCATCGCGCCGCGGTCCCCGCGCCGCCCGCACGTTCGCCCGCTCGCCCGTCGCGGGCGGTGTATTCCTGCCCAAGTTCGCTGTCACCGGCGGTATGTCGGGCTGCGGGCAGCGATTCCTGTCGAATTTCGGTGGTGGCGCCGTCCGGCAGAAACCCAGCGGGGCTCGTGCGGCGGGTGGGGGGCAGTGACCGAGGGCTCCTGGTTAGCGCCGCCCAGAGCGAAGATAGTCAGGTCCGTGGGCCCGAGGCCGCCCCGCCGCTCCTCAGCCCGAACCGGCCTGCCAGCGCGGTACCAGCCGTGGCAGGCCGGCTCATCGCCGCCGGCGAGGATCGCGTCGATCGTATCCGGGACGGTCACGAGCGTGTGCCCCGGCAGGAGCCAGGTGCCCTGGATGCCCTCGCGCCGGAGGAGTTCCAGGATCCGCCGGCGCCCCGACCCGTGGCCCGAACTCGGCGGGAAGACAGCTTCACCGGCGGGTCGCCCCGGCGGACGCCGTCCGAGATCGCGTCGTGATCGAAGGTCAGGGCCGCGGTCAGCCGGCTGGCTCCAAGGTCGCCGATGGTACGCGTCGCCCGGCGCCGGAACCACCGCTCGCGCGTCGGCCCGTAGACTCACGCCTGCATGGCCACGACCACCGACTACTACGGCGTCCTGGGCGTCCCGAGGGGGGCGTCGGACGCGGAGATCAAGAAGGCGTTCCGAAAGCTCGCCCAGCAGTGGCACCCGGACGTCAACCAGGATCCGGCCGCCCACGACCGGTTCAAGGCGATCAACGAGGCCTACCAGGTCCTGTCCGACCCGGATCGCCGCCAGCGCTACGACATGTTCGGTACCGCCGGCGTGGAGGGCGATCCGGGGCTGGGCGGGTTCGGCGGCTTCGCCGACATCTTCGACGCCTTCTTCGGCGGGGCGGCAGGCGCGAGCGCCGGGCGGCGGGGTCGGCCGTCGGCCGGCTCTGACCTCCGATATGACCTCCGGATCACGTTCCGGGAGGCCGTCCTCGGGACGGAGAAGGAGATCGAGTTCCCGGTCCTCGGCCGGTGCGGGACATGCTCGGGCACAGGCGCCAAACCGGGCACGGAGGCGGTCACCTGCCCCCAGTGCAACGGCCGCGGCGAGATCCGGACCGTCCGCCAGACGATGCTCGGCCAGATGGTCAACGTCACGGCCTGCCCGCGCTGCCACGGCGATGGTCGGATCGTGGAGACGCCCTGCGACACCTGCCGCGGCGACGGCCGGACCGAGCACCGTCGATCCCTCCGAGTGACGATCCCGCCGGGCATCGACGAGGGTCACCAGATCCGCCTCTCGAACGAGGGTGAGGTCGGGCCGCGGGGCGGCCCGGCCGGCAGCCTGTACGTCGCGGTCCACGTGGCGCCGCACCCGGAGCTGAAGCGCGAGGGCACGGAGCTGATCTTCGAGACCTCGATCGGGATCGCCCAGGCGGCCCTCGGGACGAGGATCCTCGTCCCCACCGTCGAGGGCGAGGAGGCCGAGGTCGAGGTCAAGCCCGGGACCCAGCCGGGAACGGAGATCCGGCTCCGGGGCCGGGGCGTGCCGCACCTCCGGCGGGCGGTCCGGGGCGACCTCCACGTGATCGTCGACGTCGCCGTCCCGACGCGCCTCTCGAAAGCCGAGCGCGAGGCCCTCCACGCCTACGCCCAGGCCTCGGGCGAGATCGTGGCCGAGGGCGGCGGGATCCTCGACAAGGTGCGTGACGCGCTCGGTTGACCCGGCCCCAGCCCCGGCCCAAGGCCGGCGGGCGGCGGCCGCCTGGCTGGAGCTGGCGGTCGAGGCCGACGTCGAGGCCGTGGAGGCCGTGTCCGAGATCCTCGGCCGGGTGGCCCCAGGCGGGACCAGCGTGGAACCCGCGTTCGAGCTCGTCGACGAGGGTCTCGGGGCGCGCCTCGACCCGACCCGGCCGGCGATCGTCCGGGCCTACGTCCCGGCCCGCGATGCCGCGGCTGCGGCCCGTGCCGCCCGCGAGGCCGAGGCCGCGCTCGGCCATCTCCAGGCGTTCGGCCTCCGGTCGATCGGGGAGCTCCGGACCCGCCTCGTCGACGAGGCCGACTGGGCGGGCGCCTGGAAGTCCCACTTCCCGGTCCTGCGGGTCGGGCGTCACGTCGTGATCCGGCCGACCTGGCGCCGGCACCACGCCGCCCTCGGGGACATCGTGCTGGCCCTCGATCCGGGGATGGCCTTCGGGACCGGCCTCCACCCCACGACCCGGCTGTGCCTCACCGCGCTGGAAGGCGCGGCCGAGCGGGGCTTGCTGGACCGCGCCCGGGTCCTCGACGTCGGCTGTGGCTCGGGGATCCTCTCGATCGCGGCGGCGCGGCTCGGGGCGGCGCGCGTTCTCGGCCTCGACATCGACCCGATCGCGATCGAGGCGACACGCGCCAACGCGCGGCGCAATCGGCTGGCCCGGCGGATCACCGCTCGCGAGGGCTCGCTGCCGAGCGGCGAGCCCTCGTTCGACGTCGTCGTCGCGAACCTCATCAGCCCGGTGCTGGTGGCCCTCGCCGCGCCGCTCCGGGACGAGGTCAGGCCGGGAGGCCTGCTCCTTGCCTCGGGGATCTTCGAGGATCGCGAGGCCGAGGTCGCGTCGACATTCCGGGCGGCCGAACTGGGCGTCATCGAGCGATCGGTGAAAGGGGAGTGGGTCGCGCTCGTCGCCCATCGGTCCGGCTGACCCCCGCCGCGGGTGCTCCTTCGGCCGCTTCCGGGGTCGGCCCGTACAATCGCCGCCGATGCCCGGCTCGATCCTCCCAGTTCTCCTCGTCGTGCACATCGTGCTCGCGATCAGCCTCCTGCTGCCGCAGCTGCTGCTGCCGTTCGCCCTGCGGGCGAAGCGGGCGACCATCGAATCTGACAGCCGTGTCATCCGGGGCCTCGTGGCGATGCAGTCGACGGGGACGCTCGTCGTCGGCCTCGGCCTGGCCCTCACGGGCGCCGGACTGGTGGCGGTCCTGGGAACGAACCTGCTGAGCCAGCGGTGGCTCGTCGTGGCGCTCACGATCTATGCCGTCAACCTGGTCCTGGCCTTCTTCGTCCAGCGCCCGCGGCTGATCCCCCTGCTCAGGGTCCGGGCGAGCATCGACGACCGGGTCTGGGCGGCGCGGGCCCGGCGGCAGCGCTACGTTTCGTACGTCATGGCCGGGCTCGTCGGGACGATCGGGTTCCTGATGAGCGCCAAGCCCCAGCTGTGGTGAGGTGGAGCCGCCGATGACCACCGAGCGCGTCGCCGATTGCCTGTTCTGCCGGATCGTGGCCGGCGAGATCCCCTCGACCCGGGTCCACGAGGACGACGTCGTCGTGGCGATCCGCGACATCGCGCCTCGGGCGCCGACGCACATCCTCCTGATGCCGCGGCGTCACATCGCCTCGGCGGCGGAGCTGAGAGCGAGTGACGGCGACGTCCTGGGGCGTGTCTTCGAGGCGGCCGCAGAGATCGCCCGGAGCGAGGGCATCGCCGAGCGCGGCTACCGGGTGGTGACGAACGTTGGAGCCTGGGGCGGCCAGACGGTCGACCACCTCCACTTCCACCTCATGGGCGGTCGAGCCTTCGAGTGGCCGCCCGGGTGAACGACCGGCCGGCCGGATGAGCGAGGAGCTGCCGCCTCGACCGAGGGATCCCCGGCGCGCGCCGGGAGATCGCGCCCCGGAAGATCACGCCCCGGTCGACCGAGCCGTCGAGGCCGGGGCCAGCGGCGCGACCGGCGTGGCCGCGTCGCGGTCGTCGAACCGCCGAGCCCTCGGACTGGCCATCGTGGCCGTGCTCGCAGTCCTTGTGCTGGCCGCCCTCGTCGGTGGTTCGACGCCGCTTGGCGGCGCGACCTTCCCGCCGGCCGGTGCGACCACCGGCGTCGCCGGGGCCGCGGCAGCCGTGACCCGCAGCGAGGTCGCCAGGGCCCTCGGCGTGGCGGGCGTCCAACTCGAGGATGCGACCCGGGCCTACCGCCCGGCCGAGGCGCCCGGGTTCGCGGCGGCGCCGCGGATCGTCGTCCGGGCGATCCTGCCCGACGACCCGGACCACGGCCTCATCGTGATCTACGAATTCGTCGATGCCGGCGCGGCCTCGGTCGCCGCCCAGGCCCAGGCCGACTACATCGCGAGCGGCGTGGGCCGGGTCCAGTTCCCGAACGACGCACGGTTCGTGATCCGGACCCTCGGTGCGACGGCGCTGTTCTACGCCTGGTCACCGGCCGCGGCCACGGATCCCCGGGCCGCCGCGATCGCGACAGCGCTCGAGACAGTGGGGGTCGGGATCCCGGTCCCAGGCTGAGGACCCTCGCTTGGGAGCCCGCGTCCGCCACCTGGTCAAAGCACGACTCGTCGACGCGGTGTCGGCCTTCGACACGGGTCAGCGCTTGTCAGGGAGTCGCCGGATGCGCCCGATGGACGACAACGCATGGACGAGGAGTCGTCCCTGGACTCAATGGCGGGAACCCCTGCCGGACGGCACGACGGCGTCGATGATCGGTGCGCAGGGCTGCCGGGGGCGGATACCCCGGCCCTGCACTTCGCGCGCGTCCGCACATCAGCGCACGCTCGGCGAGGGAGCCGGATCGGCGCGAGCGGACTGGCACGGAACCCGACACGCGCGCGTCGCGGCCAATCGGGGCATGATGACGCTGCCCGGCGGCCTTGCCCGTCAGCCTGTTGGCACCGGACGCCGGGGATGCGCCAGGTCGCGCCCAGGTTCCACCGACGTGCGGCCACGAGGAGTCCGTCCGTGCCGACCATTGACCGGGCCGCCGATCCGACGGCCCGTCGGGTCGCGCCGCTCCGGATCGCCCAGGTGGCTCCGCCGCTCGAGCGTGTCCCGCCCGCCGGCTACGGCGGCACCGAGCGGGTCGTCTACGAGCTCACGGCCGAGCTCGTTCGCCGCGGCCACGACGTCACGGTCTTCGCCAGCGGCGACTCCGAGGTCCCGTGCCGGCTCGTCCCGACCGTCGACGAAGCGCTCCGGCCGGCCGGCTTCGGCGACGACCCGAGCCCGTACTTCCTCGAGACGCTCGACGCGGTGTTCGCCCGGGGCAGCGAGTTCGACGTCGTCCACAGCCACCTGGAGTGGTGGAGCCTGGCCCTGCCGCGGGGGCTCCGGGCGCCCGTGGCCTCGACCTTCCACGGCCGCCTGGACGTTCCCTGGTCCCGCCGCCTCCTCGCAGGTCGCCCGCAGGGACTCGTCGCCATCAGCCGGAGCCAGGCCTCGGTCCATCCGGGAATCGACTGGACGATCATCCACAACGGCCTCGCGCTCGGATCGATGCCGACGGTCGCCGAGCCGTCCGATGCCTTCTGCTTCGTCGGCCGCGTCGAGGCGGCGAAGGGCATCCTCGAGGCGATCGAGATCGCGAAGCTGACCGGCCGGCCGCTCCGGATCGCCGCGAAGATCGGCACGACCCCCGAGCAGCGGGCGTACCACGAGGATGTCTTCCTGCCGGCCCTCGAGAAGGCGGGGAGCGACGTCGAGTTCCTCGGCGAGCTCGATGGCAGGGATCGCGATCGCCTCCTCGCCGAGAGCCACGCCGCGCTCATGCCCGGCGCCTGGCCCGAGCCGTTCGGGCTCGTCGCGATCGAAGCCCTGGCCTGTGGCACGCCGATCCTTGCCCGTCGGGTCGGCGCCCTGCCCGAGATCATCCGGGACGGCGTCGACGGGTTCTTCGGCGACGACGCAATGCACCTGGCCTTCCTCGCCGACGGAATCGCCGGCCTCGACCGGCGGGCCATCCGCGAGCGCGTCGTGGAGCGCTTCTCCGCTGCCCGGATGACCGATCGGTACGTGGAGCTCTACACCCGCCTCGTCGCGACGGCGCGACCGGCCGATCGGGTCGGCGTCGAGCGAGTCGAGCGCGGGCGGGCGGACGCGGGGTTCGTGGACGCAGGGCCGGAGGATGCGAGCTTGGCGGACGACGAGCGCACGGACCTGGGCCGGGCGGCGGCCGCGCCGATCGCCGCGCCGCGCCCGCTCACGCCGGTCGGCCCCGGGCGTGACGCCGCCGGGGACTGACCCTGGTCCCGGCACCGCCGCCGCAACCCGTGTCGGTCCCGGGCCGGGCCGGCCTCAGACCCGGATGATCAGCTCCAGGTCGCCGCTCCGGCGGAGGACCTCGGCGCTCGTCGTGCCCCGCCAGCGGTGGAACAAGAGGTCGACCGTCTGGTCGCCTACGTGCAGGTTGTGGACGGTGACCTTGCCGAGCCAGGTAGGCAGGTGCGGCCGGACCAGCTCGAGGATCCCGTCGGACGCCCGGGCGTGCATCCCGAGCATCGTCTGGAGGAGGGACAGCGGCGCGGCCGCCGCCCAGGCCTGCGGGGAACAGGCGACCGGGTAGGGGACCGGCACCGACGCCGGGTCACGGGTGAAGCCGCAGAAGAGCTCCGGCAGCCGGAACTCGGGCGACTCGCGGGCGGCCTCGAAGATCCGGGTCGCGATCCGGCCGGCCTCGTCGTGGCGGCCCGCCCGCTTCAGGCCGGCCGCGGCCAGGGCGTTGTCATGCGGCCAGATGCTCCCGGTGTGGTACCCGATCGGGTTGAAGCCGGGCTGGCCGGCGGCGTAGGTCCGGATCCCCCAGCCCGAATCCAGGTCCGGGCCCATGAGCCGGGCGGCGATCTGGGTCACCCGCTCCTCGGGCACGATCCCGCTCCACAGGCCGTGGGACGGGTTCGAGGTGATCGATCCGACCTGCCGCTTCTCGGCGTCCAGAGCGACCGCGTAGTAGCCGACGTCGGGCATCCAGAAGGCGGCATCGAAGCGTCGTCGAAGGTCGGCCGCCTCGGACTCCAGGCGGGTCGCCAGGTCGGGCTGGCCGATGAGGCGGGCCAGCTCGGCGACCCGCAGCTTGGCGTCGTAGACGTAGCCCTGGACCTCCACGAGCGCGGTCGGCGGCTGGGAGATCGAGCCGTCGCGATGGCGGATCGAATCGCCGGAATCCTTCCAGCCCTGGTTGAACAGGCTCTGCGGTCCGCCGCGGACGTACTCGATGAAGCCGTCGCCGTCGGGGTCACCGTCGCCGTCGATCCAGGCCAGCGCCGCGAGGACGTTCGGCCAGAGCTCGCGGACGAGGTCCAGGTCGCCCGTCCAGCGGGTCGTCTCGCCGAGCAGGACCAGCCACAACGGTGTCGCGTCGACGCTGCCGTAGTACGGCCGGTGGGGGATCTCCCGGGTTCGGACCATCTCACCGAAGCGGAGCTCGTGGAGGATCTTGCCGGGCGCCATGTCGCGGCTGGAATCGCGCTCGGTCGCCTGCCAGCCGGCGAGCACCCGGAGGGTTTCGATCGCCAGGTCGGGCATGAACGGCAGCGCCTCGAGGGCGGTGATGATCGCGTCACGCCCGAAGAGCGTGGTGAACCACGGCACCCCGGCGGCGATGTAGCGGAGGCCCGGCCGCGGGCCGTCGTTCATGAGCAGCCGGAGGTCGGCGACGCTGCGCTGGATAGCGAGATCGAGGAGCTCGCCGTCGGAATCGACCCGGGTCGCTCGATCGGTCCAGGTCCGGTACTGCTCGGCGGCGTGCTCGGAGGCCGCGATGGGCGCCGTCCGGGGCGTCATCGCGTGGACCGGGTGGCCGGCCGCGAACGCCCGCTCGTCGGCGGCGGCGACGCCGTCAGCGGTCGTGCCACGACCGGCGGGCTGGAGGTCCGTCCAGAGCCGCCACTCGACCTCGCTGCTGGCGCCGACCGGGATGCGGGCCGTCCAGCGCAGCCGGATCGAGCCCTCAAGGCCCTCGCCGATGGCGAGGTCGGCTTCGGCAAGGTCACGCCGCGCTGTCACCTCGGCGGGGCTGAACGCGAGGTATGAGCGACGGACGAACCCGTCGAGGCCGACGTACGAGAAGACGAGCGACCGATCGGTGGCCGCCGTGTCCAGGAATCGGCCGCGGGCAGCCCGTGCGTGGCCGCGGACCTCGAAGATGTCGGCGGCGTCCACGTCGAGCTCGAGGTCCAGGACGATCTCCTGCTCGTTGGGGCTGAAGTTCGTGACGGTGATCTGCTCGCCCAGGCCGTCGCCGATCCAGCGGTGGCGGAGGATCGAGAGGGACTGCCGCGCCACCGGCTGGCCCATCTTGTCGTCGAGGTTGCGCCGGAACTCCTGGTTCGTGAGCTGGATCGAACCCTCGTGGTTGGCCGAGACCTGGGAGCGAAGGAGCGTCGGCCGGCTGCCGTTGAGCCGAAGGACCGCGCACGACAGCACCCGCGTGTCGAGCTCGTAGAGACCCAGGCCGCGGCCATCGGGGTGGATGTCGCCGAAGGCGTCGGTGAGGAGGTAGAGGTTGCCGTGCTTGAGCACGCCGACCCCGCCGAGATCGGTCGCGGGATGGATGGTCGGGCTGGGACCGGGCAGCCAGCGGACGTCCGCCGCCTGCTCCGGATGCCTGGTCGTCGTCGGCTGGGCCACGGGGGGATTGTCGCCCGGATCGTGCCGCGGCGCGACCACGCGACATTCGCTACGGCCCTCGGGCTCGTGACGGCCGCCTGCTCGTTCCTCCCGGGGACGACGCCGGATCCGTCGACCGAACTCCCCCGGCTCGCCCAGCAGCCCGACGGCTGACAGGCCTGCCGGCGACCGCTATCGTCGGCCGGCATGGACCCGTCCCGGGACCCGACCCCGCCGCCGACCGCGCGCCGCCGCCACGAGCGTCGGGCCGCGGGCGGCGTTCCACGGCTTCCCTGGCGACGGCTCGTCAACCCGTTCCGGCCGGTCGAGATCCTCGCTGCGAACCAGCTGCAGGCGATCCACGAAGCCTCGCTCCGGATCCTCGCCGAGGTCGGTCTCCAGGTCCTGGGCGACCGGGCGATCGATCTCCTCGTCGCGGGCGGGGCGAGCGTGGATCGCGCCGAGCGGCGGGTCCGCCTGGACCCGGGCCTGGTCGAGGAGCGCATCCGGACTGCGCCGGCCTCGTTCACACTCCACGCCCGTAACCCGGCGCGATCCATCGAGGTGGGCGGCCGCCACCTGGCCTTCACCTCGGTCGGGGGCCCGGCCTTCGTCAGCGACCTGGACGCCGGGC
This sequence comes from Chloroflexota bacterium, assembly GCA_040752335.1. GTDB lineage: Bacteria > Chloroflexota > Limnocylindria > Limnocylindrales > CSP1-4 > UBA5189. The sequence continues at coordinate 2,301 of JBFMEV010000040.1, read as the reverse complement.
GACGACCCGGCAACAGCATTGACCTGGAGCGCTACGTCCGGCTCATCGGCGCCCTCGACGTCATCCACCAGGAGGCGGGCGGGCCGCTCGAGGCGACCGACCTGCCGGTCGCGACCCGCCACCTGGACCTGTACGAGCTCCTGGCGACGACCCTCGACAAGACCTGGCAGTGCGTCGGCTTCGGGCGGACACCGGTCGACGACGCCATCGAGATCGCCTGCCTCGCCCGGGGCGTCTCGCGCGCGACGCTCGTCGCCGAGCCGAGCCTCATGACGATCATCAACTCCAACTCGCCCCTCCGCCTCGACGGCCCGATGTCCGACGGCCTCATCGAGATGGCGGAGCACGGCCAGGCCGTGGTTGCCACGCCGTTCACCCTGGCCGGGGCGATGAGCCCGGCCACGATCGCGGGGGCCCTCGCCGAGCAGAACGCCGAGGCCCTGTTCATGGTCGTCCTGACCCAACTGGCCCGGCCCGGCGCGCCGGTCGTGTACGGCGGCTTCACCTCGAACGTCGACATGCGGACCGGCTCGCCGGCGTTCGGCACGCCGGAGTACGTGAAGGCGGCCTTCGCCACCGGCCAGCTGGCGCGCCGCTACGGGTTGCCGTTCCGGTCCTCGAACGTCACCGGATCCAACACCGTCGACGCGCAGGCGGCGTACGAGTCCGAGATGGCCGTCTGGGGCGCGGTGATGGGCGGGGTGAACCTGCTGTACCAGGGCGCCGGCTGGCTGGAGGGCGGCCTGACCGCGTCGTACGAGAAGCTGATCCTCGACGCCGAGATCCTCCAGATGATCGGCGAGGTCCTCCAGCCGCTCGTCGTCGACGAGGCCGAGCTGGGCGTCGACGCGATCGCGAGCGTCGGCCCCGGCGGCCACTTCTTCGGCGCGGCCCACACCCTGGAGCGCTTCGAGCACGCCTTCTATCGGCCGATGCTGTCGGACTGGCGGAACTTCGAAACCTGGCAGGAGGACGGCTCACTGACCGCGGCCGAGCGGGCGAACCGGATCTGGAAGCAGCTCCTCGCCGAGTTCGAGCCACCGACCCTGGATCCGGGACGGGCTGAGGCGATCGGGGCGTACGTCGCCCGCCGGAAGCGCGCGATCGAGGCCGGCGCCGGCTGAAGCGAGTCAGGAATCGGCGGACGGTGCTTCGCGGGAGCCACCGTCGCCGCGGCCCGCCCGAGATCCGGCGTCCCCGCCCGTGGCGTAGAGCCCTCGACAGGCCCACGGATCGAACGCAGGATTGCCGCATGGACCAGCCGGACGACGCCGGATGAGCCCCCACGCCGAGCGCGATCTCGACGACGGGCTGTTGCTGCGCCGGGTGGCCGGCGGGGACGAGGGCGCCTTCATGACCCTCTACGATCGGCACGCAGACGCGCTCTTCGGGACGACGGTGCGGTTCCTGCGGGATCGCGAATCCGCGGCGGAGGTGCTCCAGGACGTGTTCGTCGCCATCTGGCAGCGGGCGGACCAGTTCGACCCACGGTTCGGGTCGGCGTTCGGCTGGCTCGTCGGCATCGCCCGGAACCGGGCGATCGACCGGCTGCGTGCCGAATCCCGCCGGCCGCGGGCGGTCCACGCCTGGCCCGGCGATTCGGAGGCCGGCGACACGCTCGATCTCCTCGACTGGGCCGGCCGCCGCCGCGACTCGACGCTCGAGTACGACCCGGTGGCCGAGGTCGACCGCCGCTGGACCCGCTCGCTCGTCCGAACGACGCTGGCCGAGATGCCGGCCGAGGAGCGACAGGTGGTCGTCCTTGCCTACGACCAGGCCCTCAGCCAGTCCGAGATCGCCGCCCGGCTCGGCATGCCGATCGGGACGGTGAAGTCGAGGACCAGGCGAGCCCTGGCCCGGCTTCGGGCCCACCTTGCCGACGTACCCGACCTCCGCCCCGGCCAGCCCGCCCGCACGATCGATGCCGCGGCACCCACGTCGGCGGAGCACGATCGATGAGCCCGCTCGAGCACGCCGAGGCCCACGAGCGCCTCGCCGACCTGGCACTCGAGCCGGGTGCCCTCGACCGCCTGGGTCCCGCGGCGAGCGACCCGCTCGCAGCGCACCTCACGACCTGCGATGCCTGCCGGCGTGACGTCGAGGCCTGGCGGCGGACGCATGCCCGGCTGCTCGAGGCCCGGGGCCCGGCCGATGATCGAATGGCGATCGCCGATCTCGCGGGCGATGAGCCGATCCCGGCGCCGCCCGAGCTGCGGGCGGTGGTCGCGGGCGTGCCGGCTCGGCGTCCCGTGCCGGCTCGGCGTCCCGTGCCGGCCCCTGGCGCCTCGGCAGCGCCGGCCG
>JBFMEV010000039.1:0-28295 GCA_040752335.1 Chloroflexota bacterium | reverse complement strand
CGTGCGGCTGCCTCGACCGGGTCCGCCGTGGAAGCGGCGGCCGGGTCCGCCGTGGAAGCGGCGGCCGGGGCCGTCAGCCCACCGCCGGCGTCGTCGGCGCCGAGCCGCGCCAGGCGATCCACCGCCCGGGTCGCGGATCGACCGGCAGCGGCAACGTCCAGGCCGGCCGCCTGCGCGGCCGCCTCGAGCCGCTCCCTGGTGGCGGCCAGGTCCGGGAGGGCCGCCACCGCCGCCAGGAGCGCCACGTGGATCGTCTCGAACCGGATCGCCGCCAGGGCATCAAGGAGCGACGCGGCCCCGGCACCCGCAAGCCGATCGGCGAGCCGGCGCCAGTCGACGTCGGACGGCGGGTGCTCCTCGATCTCGGTGAAGGCGTGGTGCTCGTAGGCCTCGAGCCGCAGTCCCAGCCCGCGCTCCCGGATCTCGCCGACCGTCGTCGCCAGCCCGTAGCCCGTTCGTGGGTCCCGGAACGACACCACGCTCGTCGCCTCGCCCGACAGCCCGAGCGCGTTGGCGAGGGTCGACCGCTCGAGCCGCCGCTCGCCGGCGGCGTCCTTCACGGCGAACGCGGCACTGTCGCGGATCCACCCGCGCGTGGCGGCGAACCGGTCGTGGTAGACGACGAGCGAGCGCTCGCCGCCCGAGCCGTTCGAGTAGGCGAAGACGTGCTCGTCGACCGTGCCGCCGTCGGTCACGAGGTCGTACAGCCGGAAGTCGCGTGACCCGGCGAAGCGGCGGCGCTGACGCAGCAGCGGGAAGAGCTCGCGCTCGTGGCGAGCGATGAGATCGAGGTTCGGCTGCTCGTCGAGGGTCGGTCGCCGGAACTCCATCCCGTAGCGCTCGCCAAAGCCCTCGACCTGGCCATGGCCGAGCATCGGCAGCCCCGGCAGGGTCGCCAGGACCGTGGCGACCCCGAAGTACTTGTCGCCGTCGCCGAACTGCTCGATCGCGGTCTTCTCGTCGGGGTTGCTCATGAAGTTGACGTAGCGGCCCAGGATCGCCGGGTCGAACTCGATGGTGTCGCGAATGACCCTTCGGTAGCCGGCTCCGTCCTCGTCGCGGAGCATGTGCATGAAGGCGCTGTTGTAGACCCGGTGCATGCCCAGCGTTCGGACGAAGTAGCCCTCCATCAGCCAGAAGGCCTCGGCCAGGAGGAGCGTCCCGGGGACGTCGGCCGCAACGCGATCGACGACCTCGCGCCAGAACTCCTGGGGCATCGCCGTCTCAAAGGCGGCGCGGGACAGGGCGTGCTCGGCCCGCGACGGGATCCCGCCGCCGGCCCCGGGCTCGGGCCACCAGAGGCGCCGGACGTGGCGCTTGGCCAGAACCATCGCGGCGTCGAAGCGGATGATCGGGAAACGCCGGGCGACGTCGAGGATCGTGCGGATCACCGCCTCCCGCACCTCGGCCCGGAGGTAGTCCAGCTGGGCCGTGTCGTTCCACGGGAACGACGTGCCGTCGTTGCCGTGGTAGACGAAGCGGGTGTCGCCGGTCCGGGTGTCGCGACGCCGGAAGACGACCGCGGCATCGGACGCGTCCCAGTAGTGGTCCTCCAGGAGGATCTCCACAGTGGGATCTGGCGAAAGGTCCGGGCCACTGAAGTGATAGGCGGGGAAGGGCGATTCAGGCACCGCCAGGAAGCGGTCCGGGTGCGAGATCAGCCAGCCCGAGTCGATGCCCATGTGGTTGGGGACCATGTCGGAGGCGAGCCGGATGCCGCGGGCCGCGGCCCGGTCGCGGAGGATGGCGTAGGCTGCCTCGCCGCCGAGGTCGTCGGCGATCCGATAGTCGTCGAGCGAGTAGGCCGAGGCCACCGCGTCGGGGTTGCCCCGGAGGTGCTTGATCCGCTCGGACGCCCGGCTTCGCTGCCACAGGCCGATGAGCCACAGCCCGGTGACGCCCCAGGTAGCCAGGCGATCCAGCTCCTCGTCGGGGATGGCGTCGAGGGTCCGGATCTCGCGGCCGTGGCGTCGCGACAGCTGGTCCAGCCAGACATACGTCGACTTGGCCAGCAGGACGACCCGGGGCATCCAGTCGGTGTCGTCGGAGAAGCGCTCCGGCTCGGCGTCGAGGCCGCTGAAGTCGGGGGTCTCCGCGGGGCCCGGTCCGCCGCCGCCGAAGCGCTGATGGAGGGCTCGCTCCTCCTCTGCCACGAGATCCGCGGCCAGGAGGAGGCGGTCCTCGAGGCCCTCGACGCCCGCGAGGAGCTCGGCCCAGTGCTCGCGGATCCAGCGGAGCTGGCCGGCGAGCGAGGTCGGCGACGCGGCAGAGGGCGCGCGGAGGAGCTCGGGCAGCGACCGCCGCAGCGCCTCGGAGGGGGCGCCGACCAACCGTCGCGCCGCCATCGCCGGGTCGGCGGCGGCGTCGGCCCAGGCGGCGTCGAGCTGGGCCTCGAGGGCGGCGACGACACGGGGGTACGCGCCCTCCCTCCGGAGCCCACGATCGTCGAACAGGTCGCGCAGGCGGCCGGCCGCGGGATCCTCGTTGATGACCGCCAGCAGAAGGCCCTCCACCAGGGCCTCCCGTCGCGCCTCGGCCGCCGCGGCCGCGCCGGCCGGTCCGACCGCCTCGGCCGGCGGCATCGGCTCGTGGCCCGGCGGCAGCGGCTCATGGCCCGGCGGCGGTGCTTCACGCCCGAACTCGCGGGCCAGGCCGCGGACGGTTCGCTCGACCCTGGTTCGGCCGGCCTGTGCCTCGGCGCCGCCGACGGCGCCCGTCACGGCGCCGGGCAGGATAGCCGCCTCGTAGCGCTCGACGAGGCGGTGGAAGACCTCGTGCAGGACGCCGACCGCGATCAGCTCACCGGCGGTGACCGTCGGCGGCCCCGGCGAACGACCGGCGGCCCGGTCGAGGTTGATCCGCTGGGCCGCGTGGCGCGCCGCGACGACATCGGCGACTCCGAACCCGCCGCGCTCGTCAGCCGCGTCGTCGAGGTCGTGCCGATGCCTGGCGTCGCGCGAGAGGTGGATCGCCCGCATCGGCGAAGGATGTCACGGTCGGGCGGCTGCCACGTGCTCCACGGCGCGCCGGAGGTGCTCGAGGCCGGCCGGATCGAACTCGTACGACCAGGGCCGGACCCGCTCCGGGTAGCTCAGGCGGGCGTCGAGGCCGATGGCGAGGGCTTCGCGGGACATCAGGATGAGGTCGGCGGTCCGGTTGAGCTCCTCGAGGCCGGCGGCGTCGTTGATCAGCGCCGGGACGAGCTCGACGCCCTTGGTCCCGGCGATCTGGAGCGTCTCGGCGATGTTGTCCGCGCCCCGTTCGGAGGCGCACACGACGCCGACCCGCGATCCGGCGGGGAGGGCCGCCACCTCGTGGACGAGCTCAACGTAGCCCGGGCCCACGAGCATGGCCACGACCGGGACCCGGCCGCGGGCCAGGGCCTGGGCCTCGTCCGCGTGGAAGGTTGTCGTCGCGAGGAGGTCGTAGTGGAAGCGGTCGAGGCGCTCCGGGATCTCATCGAGGAGGGTGCCCTCCGCCTCGATCATGCCGGCGAACTCGTCGTTCAGGCGCTCGGCGTCATAGCCGGCGTCGGCCGAGGTGCACTCGGCGAACAGGACCCGGACGACGGGCCCGGGCCGGCGGCGCTCGGACGACGCGGCGAAGGTCGCCGAGGCGACCTCGTCCGCCGTGAACCCGGCCTGGGCCGCCCGCCGGATCATCTCCGAGACGATCCCGGCGAGGGCCTCCGGCCGACGTCGCTTGGGCGGTCGGTCGGCGACGACCGTTCCGGCGCCGTGACGGCTCGCGACGTAGCCGGCGTCGGCGAGCCGGCGGTAGACGGCCCGGATCGTGTTGGGATTGACGCGCAGGGCAGCGCCCAGCTCGCGGACGGGGAGGAGCCGTGCACCGGGCAGCAACCGTCCGGAATCGATCTGGTAGACGAGCTGCCAGTAGATCTGGGTGGAGATCGGGACGTCGGAGTCACGTGTGACGTCCAGATCCGGGCCGACGGGGCCGGTTGGCCCGATTTCAGGGTCGATTGAGACGGTTGACATAGAGCACTAGTCCAAGTAGTGTGCGGTTTGGCCTAGTTCACTGTACCAAAGTGTTCCCGGAAAGCCAGCTGTCATGGAAGTCACGATGAACGGCCTCGTCATCCTGGGCCTCATCATCGCAGCCCTCGCGTCGATCGACTACGCATCGCTCTGAGGCGCGTCGACCGGGGATCGAGGCCGGCGACACGCCCGCGCGGGACCGGATCCCCCCAGCCGCCGGCCACCCTCCGGCGCGGGCCCGAATCGAAGACCCTCCCGGCGTCTCCTTCGACACCCGCTTCACGTCAGCCCGTGGCGCGCAGGCCGCGGGCTGACGGCTCGTCGGGGGCCGGACGGCCGGCCAGGGCCGGCGGAGCGCTCAGTGGCTTCTGGGGAGGTCCCTCGCCACCGTGACTCGTTGCTCGAGGGCGACCGTCATTCCGGCTCCCGGCGCCAGGTCGAGCGGCCAGGAGAAGAGCACCGAGCTGCCCTGGTAGACGCGCTCGAAGCCGTCCTCTGAGTTCGAGACAGTCTCGATCGGGGCCCACCAGGCATCCGCGGCCGGTGACGGGACGCTCTCGACGGCGACCCCGAGCCAGTCATTGCCCTGGCCGAGGCGGATCGCGCCGGTCGCCGTGCCGCTCCCGTCGTGGGCCCGCCGAGTCTCGCCGACCTCGTACCAGGCCGAGGGATTGCCGCCCCCGCCGAGGAGCATGACCGACCATTCCTGGCCCAGCCGGCAGCGCAGCGGCCGGTCCGAGTCGTTGCGCACGGTCAGGCTGACCGTGAGGGTCGGGCGGAGCCTGTCGCCGCCGAGGGCCACGGTCCGGCGGACCTCGACCCGGCGCTCGCCGTCGACCCCGCCGACGAACGCGGCGGAACGGGTCACGATTCGGCCCGCGGTCAGCTCGAGGACCTCGGTCGGGGCCGTGATGGCCGTCCCGAGGTCCGGCATCTCACCGGCCCCGAAGGCGGCGGCGGTGGCGTCGAGCGGCAGGAACCGGACGAGGCCGGAGCGGCGTTCGTGATCGTCGTAGCGGAGCCGGTCCACGAGGCCGGCCTCCTTCGAGCGGACGATGTCGTGGATCGAGGAGAGCGCCCCGCCGTCACCCTTGGGCGCGGCCTCCTCGCGATCCGCACCGTTCCGCAGGGCCTCGTGGTAGGCCTCGGGCCGGCGGCGGAGGACGGACGCCAGGGCATGCCTGGCGGCCCGGATGTCCCAGTCGCCGATGCCGCCACCCTCGTCGAGATCGACCGTGACGACCTGGCCGTCGTCCGCCAGGCGGGCCTCGTCGCGGCCGTCCAGGTCGAGGTCCAGGATCTCCGCTGCGTGCCGCGTCCCGAGGGCCTCGTCCGCGGCGTCCTCGGCCGCGATCAGGTGCGAGACCGTGGCCAGCCGAAGGTGCGGGAGGTAGATGCCGCCGAACAGGCCGTGCCAGTAGACGTCGTTGGACTGGCCCCGAAGGAGGTCGTCGAGGGCGCCGTCACGAGCCGGCCCGGGGGCCAAGCGATCGACCTTGGCCGAGACCCGCAGCATTCGCTTGTGGAGGTCGTTGATCTCGCGGTACTTGACCTGGAAGTTGCGCCACGAGGCGCCTCGCAGCCAGCGGGCCTCGGGGCGAGCCTCGGCCCGGTCGCGCTCCAGCGTCTCGTGAAAGGCCCGGCTCTCGTCGGGCGGGAGAGCCCATTCGCCCATCTCGGCGTACGACCCGACGGGCATGTAGACGCGACCGAGCGGGCCATTCGCGGCCAGCCAGTCCGAGGGCGTGGTCGTCGTCAACCAGCCGGCGTTGGCCTCGAGAGCCTCGAAGAACCGGTCCACCCAGCGTTCCTCGCCCCAGCAGTGCTTCCAGGTTGAGGGCCAGGCCCCGAACTTCTCACCGTCGTCGCCCATCGTCCCGAGGCGGCGGCCGTCCTCGGTGGCGTGGTCCCAGAGGTAGGCGATGACCTCGTCGACCTGGCGGAACGGGATCCGGTAGCGAAGGCCCTGCTCCGTTCCGAAGACCGCCAGGAGGTGGCCCTGGTCCTCGGTCGTGTAGGGCCCCCACATGGCATCCTCGGGAATGGCCGCGGCCCGGAAGTGGGCGTCGTCGACGATCGTGCTCTGGTAGCCGGCGCCGGCCAGCGACGTCGGCAGGTCGGGCTCCCAGACCCGCTCCGCCAGCCAGGCCACCCGGGGCCGTCGCCCGAAGAGGCGCTCGAGCTCGTCGGCCATCCGGGTCAGCTGGGCCAGGCGGTCGCGCTCGGGCAGCGACGCCAGGACGGGCTCGAAGTAGCCGCCGCCGACGATCTCGACCTGGCCCCTGTCGGCCAGGGCCCGGAGGCGATCGATGACGTCCGGATGCTCGACGGCGAGCCACTCCAGGAGGGGCCCGGTGTAGTGGAGGGCCAGGCGCACGCCAGCGTGGCGCTCGAGGGCCTCGATCATCGGCAGGTAGGCCCGCTTGTGGGTCTCCTCGACGACCCAGCCGAAGTTGCCGACCGGCTGGTGGTTGTGCAGGGTCAGCGCAAGAGCGATGCGACGCGACACCGGTTGGGCTCCTGTGGACAAGGTCCTTGACACCGACGGGGGCCGCTGCTACGGTCCCGCTAAACCGGTTTGCTAAACCGTTTTTCCTGCCTCAGAGGCCGCATCATACACGGCGCCCGTCCCGGCGACGTATCGGAGCGGCGAGCGGGAGTTCGCCCACCGGTGGAGGAGTTGGTGGAGCAAGCTCGGCGGAGCACGATCGCGGATGTGGCACGGGCGGCGGGCGTCTCGAAGGCGGCCGTGTCGTTCGCGTTCAACACCCCGGAGCGGCTGAGCGCCGAGACCGTGACCCGGATCCGGGAGATCGCCACGACCCTCGAGTACCGGCCCGATCCGGTCGCCCGGATGCTCGCCCAGCGCCGGACCTGGACGATCGGAATCCTGACCCCCCAGGGCCTCGACGTGATCTTCACCAACCCCTATTTCGGCGAGTTCAGCGCCGGAGTTGCCACGGCCGCCGAGGCGGCCGGGATGGCAATCCAGTTCATCTCGCCGCTCCACGGCTCGCTCACCCGGGCGGTCGATCGGGCCAGCGTCGACGGGATCATCGCCGTGGGCCTCGGGGCGGATCACCCGGAGGTCGGCCAGATCCGCCGCTCCGGGATCCCGTTCGTGGTCGTCGACTCCACGGCCCTCCCGGACGAGCCGGCGATCGAGGTCGACGACGAGGGCGGCGCCCGCCTGGCAGCCGAGCACCTCGTGGCCCTCGGCCATCGTGACTTCCTCGTCGTCGGCATCGAGCCGCCCTCGGCCGCGGCCGGCATCGAGCCGGCCGGCGTGACCGACCGGCGCTTGCGCGGCTACCGCGCCGGCCTGGCGACCGGAGGCCTGGACCTCGGCGATGACCACATGGTCGTCGGCCCGGCCAGCATGGAGGGGGGCACGGACGCCTTCCGGCGAGCCTGGGCGGCCGGCGCCCGCCCAACGGCCGTCCTCGTGATGAGCGACGCGATGGCGATCGGCGCGATGCGGGCCGCCCGTGACCTCGGGCTGGGCGTCCCGGAGGACGTGTCGATCGTCGGTTACGACGACCTGGACGTCGCCCAGTTCACCGATCCCCCGCTCACCACCGTCCACCAGCCGATCCGCCGGAAGGGCGAGGAGGCCGTGCGTCTCCTCCTCGCCGGCGGGCGCCACCATGACGAGGGGTCGCTCGAGCAGCAGCTGCTCGAGACGCGCCTCGTCGTCCGGGGCACGACCGCCCGCGCGTCCCGCGGGCGGAAGGAGGTGGTGGACGACGGCAGGTGAGGCGCGCGGGTCCCGCGCTTGGACCCTTTCCCCAGGCATCGCAGCCGGTCGCACCGGCCGTGCAGGCCGCGCCGGGTGTCCCGGACGTGGCATCCGCTCACGTTGGCACCAGGAGGAGATAGCCAGACAATGAACAAGAACAAGGGGCTCGGCATCCTCGCCGTGCTCTCGCTCGTCATCGCGGCCTGTGGCCCGGGGGCAACGGCATCGCCGAGCCCGACCGCCACGGCCGCCACGCCGACGGCCACCCCCGAGGTGACCGAAGCCCCGACCCTTACCGGCGAGATCACCCTGTGGCATTCGTACGGCTCGGGCGGCGGCGAGATCGGCGGCTTCAACAAGATCCTGGAAGCGGTTCGCACCGCGAACCCGGACCTGACGATCACCGTCGTCGAGCAGCCGTTCGACCAGCTCTTCAACAAGTGGCGGACCGAAGTCGCGGCCGGTGGCGGCCCCGACATGTTCATCGCCCCGAATGACAGCCTGGGCCAGGACGCGCGCGAAGGCTCGCTCCTGAACCTGGACGAGTGGCTCGAAGGCAATCCCGCCCTCGACGGCTTCCTGCAGGTCTCCCTCGACGGCTCGAAGGTCGACGTCGACGGCGACGTCTCGTTCTACATGGTCCCCGAGTCGCTCAAGGCCGTGGCCCTGTGGTACAACGCCAGCGAGATCGCCACCCCGCCGACGACCTCGGAGGAGCTCCTCGCGGCCGTCACGGACGGCTCGGTCAAGCTCGGCATCAACCAGGGTCCGTACCACCAGTTCGGCTGGACCGGCGCCTTCGGCGGCAAGCTCCTGAATGACGACGGCTCGTGCGCCGCCGCCGACGGCGGCTTCGCCGAGGCCTACGCCTACCTCAAGGAGCTCAAGGACGCCGGCGCAACGTTCAACACCGACGGCGCGGCCATCGACAACGGCTTCAAGACCGGCGACCTGACCGCGATCATCGATGGGCCCTGGACGACGGCGGACTTCCGAACGGCGGCTACGGCGGGCGGCTTCGAGCTCGGCGTGGTGCCGATCCCGTCCGGCCCCGGCGGTGCTGCCAACCCGTTCACCGGCACCGACGGCTGGTACATCAACCCGAACCTCGACGCGGCCCAGGCAGAGCTGGCGGTCAACGTGGCCCTGGCCCTGACCTCGCCCGAATCGCTCCAGGTCATGACCGACGACGCCGGCCACATCCCGGCCAACCCCGACGTGACGATCAGCGATCCGATCACCCAGGGCTTCGCCGACGCCGCTGCGGCCGGCCTGCCCCGCCCGCAGGGCCCGACCTTCAACAACTGGTGGGGCCCGTTCGGCAACGCGCTGAACGAGATCATCGACACGGGTGCCGACGCCGCCACGTCGATCGGCAACGCCTGCGCCCTCATGGACGAGGCGAGCGGCCTCTAGGCGCTCAGCTCGACAACGAACGAGGGCGCCCCGCCGGGGCGCCCTCACCACATCCCGGCATTCGCCCGGGAGCCGCGCCGGCCCTTGCTCCGACGCAGCGCTCGAGCCGATACTCGTCAAACGCGCCGCCACGAACCGCACGGGATCCGAGGAGGGGAATCCGATGGCTGCCGCCGCCGCAGCGCTGCCGCAACGGAGTCGCGGCACCCAGTTCCGCCGCGGCATCCAGCCATACCTCTATCTCGTTCCGGCATTCGCCGTGATGGCGGTCATTACCTTCTACCCGCTGTTCTTCCAGGTCTGGATGTCGTTCCACGAGTTCGGCCTGATCAACTTCCGGGTCAACAACCCCGTCCCACCAGACTTCATCGGCCTCGAGAACTACATCCGGATCGCCCAGTCGAAGCTCGCGATCCCGAACTTCGAGTTCGTACGCCTCGTCCTCTTCAATCTCTGGTGGGCGTTCAGCAACGTCGTCGTCCACGTCGTCATCGGCGTCCTCGTGGCCGTCGTCCTGAACACGAAGGGCGTCCGCTTCAGGGGCATCTACCGGGCCCTCTTCATCCTGCCCGTCGTCATCCCCCAGATCATCGTCGCGACGGTCTGGCGGAACATGTTCGACCCCGACTCGGGGGCCATCAACTTCGGCCTGCAGGCGGTCGGCGGGCTGTTCGGGATCGGGGCCGACAATCCGGCCTTCCACCTGAACTGGCTCCGCCAGCCGAATGACCCGATCTCGTGGCTGCCGCTGCCGTTGGCCTATTTCGCGATGATCACCGCGAACACCTGGCTGGGCTGGCCGCTGAACTCGGTCGTCGCGACCGGCGCCCTCCAGTCGATCCCCGGCGAGCTGTACGAGGCCGCCGAGATGGACGGGGCGAGCCCGTGGCAGAAGTTCCGGAACGTGACGATCCCATTCCTCCGGCCGGCGATGCTGCCCTACGCCATCTACGGCTTCGTCATCACGTTCAACCTGTTCTTTCTGCCGTTCTTCATGACCCAGGGCGAGCCATTCGGGCGAACGGAGATCCTGGTGACCCAGGCCTACCGGCTCGCCTACGAACGGCGGCTCTTCGGCGTTGCCGCGGCGTTCGCCGTCTACCTGTTCTTCCTGCTCCTGATCGTGACGCTGGTCACGAACCGGATGGCGAAAGCGACGAAGAGCTATGCCGAGTGACAGCCCGCGCCTGACGGAGGCCGACCGATGACCACCGACACGACCACCGCGACGACCCGCCGGCTCCTGGTCAGGGGTTCGCGCGCGAAGGCGAGCGGCACGGAAGAACGGCGCCTGCCGCTCGGCCGGCAGATCGTCATCCAGCTGGTACTGCTGTTCATCACGGCGAGCGTCCTGTTCCCGATCGTCTGGATCGTGAGCATGTCCCTCGATCCGCGGAACCTCTCGCGGCCGGACGGGCTCAACCTCATCCCGCCGGGGGCGTCCTTCGATGCGTTTCAGAAGGTGATCGCCCAGCCGACGACGAACCCGATCAGCTTCCTCGAGCTGGCCTTCAACAGCCTCAAGATCGCGGTCGGGAGCTCGGTCGTCGCCGTGGCGGTCGGGATCACCGCGGCCTACGCCTTCTCGCGCCTGAAATTCCGCGGCCGGGAGGCGCTGATGATCGCCGTCCTCGGGGTCCTGATGCTGCCCTCGGTCGCGACGATCATCCCGCTCTTCATCTTCCTGAACCAGTTCAGGATCGAGTTCGGAGACCTGTCGTTCAACCTCCGGGCGTCGCTCCTGGGCGTGACCCTGGCGGTCATCTCGGCCCAGTTGCCGTTCGCGATCTGGAACCTCAAGGGCTACCTCGACACGATCCCGAAGGACCTCGAGGAGGCGGCCGCGGTCGACGGGGCCACCCAGAACCAGATCTTCCGCAAGGTCGTCCTGCCGCTCGCGATCCCCGCCATCGCGGTGACCGGGTTCCTCGGCTTCCTCGGGGGCTGGACGGAGTACCTGACGGTGGCGATGTTCGTGAGCGACGTTCCGGACTGGACGCTGTCGCTGGCGCTGAACAGCATGGTCGGGCAGTTCGCGAGAACCACGAACTGGTCGCAGTTCGCGGCCTTCTCCATCCTGTTCGCCCTGCCCGTCTCGGTTGTGTTCTTCATCTTCCAGCGCTACCTCGTGGGCGGCCTGGCCGTCGGCGGCGTCAAGGGCTGACGCTGCCGATCACGCCCCCGCCGTACCCTGCCCCCGGGCGTCGAACCACGGCCTGTGGCGGAGCAGGATGACGACGACCAGGATCTCGGCCAGGCCGAGCATGAGGGCCGCCGCGTTGCCGCTCGAGCCGAGCAGGTCGAGGAAGCCGAGGATCGCGGCGAAGTTGACCGTGACCAGCCACAGCCGGCCATAGCGGGTGGCCAGGCCAAGGACGATCGAGGCGGTGTTGAGGGTGATCGAGAGCCACAGGAACGGATCCGCGACGCCGCCGGCCGTGCCGAGGACCGCCCCGACGAGGTTGACCGCGCCGCCGACGATGAGGATGGCGGCAGCCAACTCGACCGCGGGCGGCCGCGGCGGCGCGACCCGGGGAGCGTCGCCGGATCGCTCCGCCGTCACGGCCCGAGCTCGATGACGATCGCCTCGCGCGGGCCAAGCTCAGGGATCGGGACGTATCCCACGAAGCCGCCGCTCGACGTGATCGACGGGGCGGTCAGGGCGTCGGGTCCCAGGAGCGCACGGGCTGCCGGGACGCCGCACAGCGGCCCCGCCGCGAGGCTGAGTGACGGCGAAGCGACCGGCTCGACGCCCACGTTCGCCGCCACGAGGACCGTCTCGCCGCCACCGGTCCGGAGGAAGGCGACGACCTGGGGTTCGGCCGACTCAACCGGAACGAGGAGCCCGGCCAGAAGGGCCGGATGAGCGGCCCGGAGCCGGGTCAGGCGGCGATACGTCGAGAGCAGCGACTCGGGATCGCCCGATTGGGTGGCGACATCGGTCCCTGCCTGGTCGGCGCTGAGCGGCTCCCACGGCGTCGCGCTCGTGAACCCGGCGCCGGGACTGGTCGCGTCCCAGCGCATCGGCGTCCGGATCTGCTCGTCGGGCTTGGAACCGGTCATCCCGATCTCCTCGCCGTAGTAGATGAACGGCACGCCCGGCCCGGTCAGGAGGAGGGTCGCCGCGAGACGCTGGGCGGCGAGGTCGCCGGCGAGCTGCGAGGCGACCCGGTTCTGGTCGTGGTTGGCCAGGAACGTCGCGAGGCCGTCGGGCGGGTAGGCGTCCGCGACGTCGCGGAGGGCGGTGACGAGGGAACCGCCGGAGCGCGAGTTCAGGCTCGTGATCGTGGAGCTCGCCAGCCCGAAATCGAAGACGAGGTCGAGCGAGCCCTCCTCGACGTAGCGGGAGGTCAGGGCTGTGACGTCCCAGACTTCGCCCAGGACGAGGGCCTCCGGGTGGTCGGTGTGGAGTCGCTCGCGGAAGCCGCGCAACCACTCGAAGGTCGCGTCGGTGTTCTCGGTCCTGTCGCCTGCCTCGATGAGGTGACGGGCCGCATCGAGCCGGAAGCCGTCGACGCCCATGTCCTCGAGCCAGAACCGGGCGACGCCGTTGAGGGCGGCGGTGACGTCGGGGTTCTCGAGGTTGAGGTCCGGCATCCCCTCCCAGAAATAGCCGTAGTAGTACCGGCCCGGCTCGGCCTCGTGCCAGACCCGCGCGCCGTCGGCCCGGGCGAACGGCCGATCGGCGGCCCAGAGATACCAGTCCTCGTGCGCCGAGCCCGGGGCCAGGGCGTCCTGGAACCACGGGTGGTCGCGCGAGGTGTGGTTCATGACGAGATCCACGATGACCTTGATCCCGCGGTCATGGGCCGCCGCGATGAGGGCCCGGAAGTCGTCCGCGGTCCCGTAGTCGCCCTCGATCGCCTCGTAGTCGACAACGTCGTAGCCGTGGTAGCTCGGCGATTCGGCGACGGGCATGAGCCACAGGGCCGTGACCCCGAGGTCGTCGGTCGTGGCCGGGTCACCATCGTTGAGGTGATCGAGGCGGTTCGTCAGGCCGGCCAGGTCGCCGATGCCGTCGTCGTCGGAATCCTGGAAGCTGCGGACGAAGACCTCGTAGAAGATCTCGTCGGACCACCACGGCCGGGCCGATTCAGGCGTCGGCGCCGGGTCACAGGCCGGGGGCCCGGGCGGCGAGGCGGTCGTGCCGGGCGAGCCGCTCGCGGCTCCGCCCTGCACTGGACTCGGCGAGACGGCAGACTGTTGGCAGGCCCCGACCAGGACCGCGGCGACGAGCGCCGCGGCGAACCGGGGCGTCCGAGCGGTGAGGGATCCGTGGCCAGACCGGCGAGTCATCGGCCTGAGTATGGCAGCGCGCGCCCCCGGTTCCGGGGACGTCGGCGGCCGGCACGATGAGCGCTGGCGCGCCGGCCTGGGTCCGCGACGCGGTCTTCTACCAGGTCTTCCCGGATCGCTTCGCGGCCAGCACCCGGGTGCCGAAGCCCGGACCGCTCGAGCCGTGGGACGCGCCGCCCACGATCCACGGCTACAAGGGCGGCGACCTGCTGGGCCTGGTCGAACGGCTCCACGACCTGGAGGACCTGGGGATCAACGCGATCTACCTCAACCCGGTCTTCACGGCCGCCTCGAACCACCGCTACAACGCCTACGACTACCTCGCGGTCGATC
This sequence comes from Chloroflexota bacterium, assembly GCA_040752335.1. Taxonomy (GTDB): domain Bacteria; phylum Chloroflexota; class Limnocylindria; order Limnocylindrales; family CSP1-4; genus UBA5189. The sequence goes on along the minus strand of JBFMEV010000039.1, from coordinate 14,513 downwards.
CGCTCCTCGGCGGCGAGGCAGCCCTTCGCGAGCTCCTCGACGCGGCCCACGGGCGGGGCATCCGGGTCATCCTCGACGGCGTCTTCAACCACGTCGGGCGGGGCTGGTGGCCGTTCCATCACGTCCTCGAGGCCGGTGGGGCCTCGCCCTACCGTGACTGGTTCTTCCTCGACCAGGGGGTCGTCGAGGGCCACGAGCGCCTGACCGCCTACGGCGAAGGGGCACCCCGCGGCTACCGGGCCTGGTGGGGCTCGCCGGGCCTGCCCAAGCTCCGCGTGGACCACCCCGAGGTTCGGGCCCACCTCATGGCCGTCGCCGAGCACTGGATCCGGTTCGGCATCGACGGCTGGCGCCTGGACGTCCCGCAGGATATCGAGGACCCGACCTTCTGGCCGGAGTTCCGCCGCCGGGTCCGGGCCCTGAACCCGGAGGCCTACCTCCTCGGCGAGATCTGGGAGGAGGCCCCCGAGTGGGTGGCCGGCGACCGTTTCGACGCCGTCATGAACTACCCGCTCGGGATCGCGATCCTGGGCTTCGTCGGGGCCGGCGCGATCGACCACACGATCATCGAGCGCCAGTCGAACTACCGGCGCGAGCTCCGGCCGCTCGACGGCCCGGGCTTCGCCGCGGTCCTGGACCGGCAGCGGCACGCCTACCCGCCCGACGTCGCCGCGGTCCAGTTCAACCTGATCGGCAGCCACGACACGCCGCGGGCGGTGACGGTCATGGGCGGCGACGCGGCGCGCCTCCGGCTCGCCGCGGTCCTCCAGCTGACCCTGCCCGGCGCACCCTCGATCTACTACGGCGACGAGCTGGCGATGGCCGGCCCGGCAGATCCCGGCTGTCGCGGGGCCTACCCGCCGGCCGGTGCCTCGCTCGGCGCCGAGGCCGTTGCGACGCTGGCCTGTGTCCGGGCGATGATCCGTGCCCGCCGCGACCACCCGGCCCTGCGGCTGGGGGAGGTGGAGGTCCTCGCCACGGGCGACCGATGGGTGTTGCTGTCGCGGCGGGCCGGCTCTGCCCGGGCGATCGTCGCTGTCAACGCCGGAGACGCACCCGTCGGGATCGGGCTGTTCCCGGAGACGGCGGCCGGGCTGGCACGCGTGGACGTCCCGGGGGTTGGTGGTGGGAGTGTGTCGGCCGATGGCATGTCACTGACCCTCGAGCCGTGGGGCGCGATCATCCTCGTCGCCCGCTGAACCCGAGACACCCGGTCAGCTCCGGGCGATGGTCGGTCGGTCAGCGGCGAGAGGCGACGGCCGGGACGTCGGCGACGGGGAGGTACATCTGCTCCGCGTACTCGTGGAGCATCCGGGTCGTCGAGAAGCGCCAGATGTCGGCGGCGATCGAGCGGCGCATCCAGCCGATCCAGGTCATCGGCATGCCGCTCGCGTCGCGGTCGTAGTAGGCCGGCACGATCTCCGTTTCGAGGAGCCGGTAGAGGTCCTGCGCGTCGGCCCAGTCCTGGGCCGCCTCATCGGGGTTCGATTCGCGGCCGCCGATCGCCCAGCCGTTGTCGCCGGCGTAGCCCTCGTCCCACCAGCCGTCGAGGACCGAGACGTTGACGACGCCGTTCGCGGCCGCCTTCATGCCCGACGTCCCCGAGGCCTCGAGCGGTCGGCGGGGGTTGTTGAGCCAGACGTCGACCCCCTGGACGAGGAAGCGGGCGATCCGCATGTCGTAGTCCTCGAGGATGTAGACCCGGCCACGAAGGGCCGAGCTCCGCGTGCGGGTGAAGATCTCCTGGATCACCTGCTGTCCCGGCCGGTCCGCCGGATGGGCCTTGCCGGCGAAGATCAGCTGGACCGGCCGGTCGGCGTCGTGGACGAGCCGGGCCAGGCGCTCCATGTCCGTGAAGATCATCGCCGCCCGCTTGTACGTCGCGAAGCGGCGGGCGAACCCGATCGTCAGCGCGGTCGGGTCGAGGACGGTCGACAGCTTGTCGAGGACCGACGGCGGCTCGCCGTGCCGGGCGAGCTGGGCCCGCAGGCGGCCCCGCGCGAAGTGGGCGAGCTCGCCCTTCTGCCGGAGATGCGCCTCCCAGAGCTCCGCGGCCGGGATCTTCTCGATCCGCTCCCACCAGCGGCTCGCCCTGGTCGCCGGATCGAGGTGGTCCAGGTTCGCATCGAGGTAGCGGCCGAGGAGCTGGCGGAGCGGCGTCCCGACCCAGCTGGGGGTGTGGATCCCGTTGGTGACGCCGAGGATCTCGTGGCCCACGACCTCGTGCCAGGTCGCATTGGCCGTCACGGCATGGAGCTTGCTGACAGCGTTGGCCCGGCTCGTCAGGCGGAGGCTGAAGGCGGTCATGTCGAACTGCGAGGCGTCGCGATCCGTGCCCAGGCCGATGTCCAGGACACGGTCGACCGGCACCCCGCCGGTGTTCGGCCGGCCGTCGCCGTCGAGGAGCGCGCCCGCGACCCGCCGGACCAGGGCGGCGTCGAAGCGCTCGTTGCCGGCCGAGACCGGGGTGTGGATCGAGAAGACGCTGTCGCGCCGGACCCGCTCGAAGGCCTCGTCGAGCGAGGCCCCGGCGGCCACGAGCTCGCGGGCCCGCTCGGCGAGGAGGAAGGCTGAGTGGCCCTCGTTGAGGTGCCAGACCGCCGGCTCAAGGCCGAGGGCCCGGATCGCCCGAACGCCACCGACGCCCAGGATGAGCTCCTGGTGAAGCCGCATCTCCCGGCCCCGAACGTAGAGCTGGTGGGTGATCGGCCGGTCGCCCTCGTCGTTCTCGGGCGTGTCGGTGTCGAGGAGGAGGACCGGCACCCGGCCGACCTGGGCCGTCCAGACGTCGGCCCGGACGTCGCGGCCGGGCAGCTCGACCGTGACCGTCAGGCGCTCGCCCTCGCGGTCGAGGGCCCGCAGGATCGGCAGGCGGCCGAGGTCGTAGTTGGGGTAGGCGTGCTCCTGGTGGCCGTCCGCGTCGATCGTCTGGCGGAAGTAGCCGCGGCGGTAGAGGAGGCCAACCCCAACCAGCGGCAGGGCCATGTCGCTGGCCGTCTTGAGATGGTCGCCGGCCAGCACGCCCAGGCCGCCCGAGTAGATCCCGAGGGTCTCGTGGAGGCCGTACTCGGCGCAGAAGTAGGCGATCGGCCCCTGCAGCTCGGCCGCGTGCTGGCGATGGAACCAGTGGCCGCGGCCGTTGGCCAGGTAGCGGTCGAAGTCGCCGATGACCTCCGCGTACTCGGCCATGTAGTCGGAGCTGTCGAGGAACTCGGTCCAGCGGATCGGGCTGGTCAGGACCGGGATGGGGCTGTGGGTCCGGCCCCAGGTGTAGGGGTCAAGGCGGGCGAACAGGGCCCGGGCCTCGGGATGCCACGACCACCACAGGTTGTAGGCGAGTCGCTGCAGCCCCTCCAGGCTCGGCGGCACGCGGACGATGGTCGGCGCAGCCGACGGGACGCGAACGAGGGGATCCATGCGCGCGGGATTGTACCGGTTTAGAGGCACTGGGGAGGGCGAATCAATGCGAATCGCCGGCCCTGACGGGCCGAACCGCGGCCGATACCATGGCCCGGTGCCGATCCGCGTCGCGTTCCTTGCCGCCGAGTGCGAGCCGTGGGCCAAGACCGGCGGCCTGGCCGACGTGGTCGACGCCCTGGCCCGCTCGCTCGGCCAGGTGGGGGGCGCCGACCTGGAGCTCCCGGTCGATGTCTTCCTGCCTCGCTACCGGTCCGTCCACGTGGCGCCCGGCGCGGTGACCGGCGAGCTGGCGATCGAGGTCGCCGACCCGGGGACCAGCCGACGGGCGACGACGAAGGTCCGGATCCTCGACGTCGACGCCGACGGCTACCGCCTCCGCCTCGTGGACCATCCGCCGTCGTTCGACCGGGCCGGCGGGTATTACGGTGACGAGGCCGGCACCGACCACCCGGACAATGCCGGTCGGTTCGGCCTCTTCTGCCGGGCGGCCGTGGCCGTGCTCGCGGCCGAAGGTCGGCCGCCGGACGTCCTCCACATCCACGACTGGCACGCAGCCCCGGCGGTCCGCTACGCGGCGACGGGAGCCGCAGGTCCGGCCGTCCTCCTCACCGTCCACAACCTGGCCTACCACGGTTGGACCCCCCGGGCGAGAGTTCGCGAGCTCGGGCCGGAGTGGGCTGCCGTCCTCGCCCCCGATGCCGTGGGCATCGATCTCCTGGGCGAGGCGATCGAGCGAGCGGATCTCGTCAACACGGTGAGCCCCGGCTTCGCCGCGGAGGCCCGCACGCCGGCCTTCGGGATGGGCCTGGACGGCGCGCTCAGATCGCGGGGCGACCGTTTCTTCGGGATCCTCAACGGCCTCGACACGGAGCTCTGGGATCCGGCCACGGACCCGGTCATTGCCGCCCGGTACTCGCGCGCCGACCGGGCCGGCAAGGCCGCCTGCCGGGCCGACCTGCTGGCTCGACTGGGGCTGGATCCGGACGACGACGGCCCGGTCCTGGGGATGATCGGGCGGCTCGACCCGCAGAAGGGCTTCGACCTCCTCGCCGAGGCCGCGCCGGCGCTGCTCGAGGACGGCTTCCGGCTGGTCGTCCAGGGCTCCGGCCCGCCCGAGCTCGTCGATGGACTGCGGGCGCTGGCCGCGGCACAGCCGACCGGGGTGGCGCTCATCGAGCGATTCGACCGGGACATGGCCCGCCGGATCTACGCCGGCGTCGACGGCTTCCTCATGCCGTCCCGGTTCGAACCCTGCGGGACGGGCCAGATGATCGCCCTCCGCTATGCGACGCCACCCATCGTCCACGCCACGGGCGGGCTGCGCGACACGGTCCGAGACGAGCACGACAACCCGGGGGCGGGCACGGGCTTCGCCTTCCGGCACCCCACCGCGGCCGGCCTGCGCTGGGCCTGCGGCGAGTTCGGTCGTCGCTTCCGGGCCGGCGGTGGGGCCTGGGAGTCGCTCCTGGAGCGGGGGATGGCGGTCGACTTCGACTGGCGGACCGGCTCGGCCCCGGCCTACGTGGCTGCCTATCGGCGGGCGATCGACCTGCGGCGCGCAACTGCGACGCCGTCCGCGACACCGGCCGCCGCCGCTACTCGACGGGTTGGCGGAGGATCGTCCTGAGGCGTTCGGGGGCGCCCTTGCCGGGGATCCCGAGATAGATCTCGTGGTGCCGTCCGCGCGGCCGGAGGCCGGCCGCGGCGATCGCCGCGTGCAGCCGCTCGATCGTGGGTCGCTCGGTCGCGTAGGGCCCGAGGTGGAGGACCTGGGCGACCCGGCCCTCGGCGAACGACTCGACCCGGAGGCCGGGCGCGAGCCCGGCGCCCAGCTTCGCCCGACCAGGCGCCAGAGCGGCCTCGATCTCGGCCTCCGTCGCCTCGTCCGGCAGGGCGATGAAGAGGCTCCAGCGCCACGTCTCGCGGTCGCCCGGATGGTCCCCGAAGATCGCGTCGAGGTCGATCGTGCCATCGAGAGTCCACCATAGGCCCTCCAGCGGCCCGACCCGGGTCACAATCCCACGGCGCTTGAGAGCGAAGCGGAGCGACCAGGCGGCCGTGTACAGCCCCGGCATGCGGGCGCTGAAGACCGCCGGCTCGGGCGGGCCCTCGCCGTCGATCATCACGCAGGCCCGGGACGGGAGCTCTAGGAACCGGACGGCGGCGACGGAGCGGAGCTCGTCGTTCCGGTCGATCGGGTGCAGGAACTCGACGGGTTCCAGGGTGACGGTTCCGGCCATGAGCGCACCTCCCGGCTGCAGCCGGTCCAGCCTGTCGCACAGCCGGCGCCGCGCCAAGGGCCACTCGGGCCGACTTCCGGGCGGCCCGCTAGGAGATCGCGCGCAGGATGGCCTGGACCGTGGCCTCGGGGTGCGTGCGCTGCGGTGAGTGTGGAGCCCCGTCGATCGTGACCACGTGGTCCCGGCCCAGGCGAGCCTCGAACGCCGGGATCACTGCATCGGGCATCAGCCCGCCCGCCTCGGGGACGCCGCGGATCAACCAGGTTGGGATCCCTGCGGCCGCGGGGTCGGCGAGGGCCGCGAGGCCGCCGTCCCAGTCGCCGTTCTCGAGCAGGACGGCGAGGACGGCCTCGGCCGCGAACTGGGTGAGCCCGAGGGCCTTGGCCCGGAGATCGCCCTCGGACCAGGCCGGGTTCGCCGCCGCGACGGCGGCCAGCGCGGCGTCGAGCGATGGGTACGGAAGCTCGACCGGATCGCGGGTCATCGCCTCGAGGTCGGCGAGACCGAGAACCGGCGGGTCCAGGAGGATCAAGCGGTCCGGGCGGAGACCGGCCGCTGGCAGGGTGGCCACGACCATCCCGCCCCACGAATGGCCCACGACCGCGAGCCCGGGGCGATCGACCGCGGCGACCGTCGCGAACTCCACGAGGTCGGCGGCCGTCTCGGCGAACCGATGACGTCCGCGCCAGCCGCCGGTCCGGCCGTGACCGGGCAGGTCCACCGCCAGCACGTGCCGGCCGGCCGCGGCGACAGCCGGCCCGACGCGCCAGAACGTCTCCGCGTTCGAGGTCACGCCGTGGATGAGGAGGACCGGCGGTACAGCCGCGTCACCCCATTCGAGCGCCCGCCAGGCGTAGCCGGCCGCGTCCACGATCCGCTCACGGCCCGGCCCGGGCTGGGCGAGCGCCGCCGCGACCGGCGCGGAGAGGTCCGTGGCGACTGCGCCGGGGGCGGCGAGTCCGATGTCCGTCATCCCCGCGATCGTAGCGATCCGGGCGCAAGCCGGTGTCGCGGCGGTAGGATGGGCGCTCGGCAGGCCCCAACCGAGCCCGCCGCCCCGCGGAGGATCCCGATGGCCAACCAGTTCGTCGTCCAGCTGAAGAACCAGCCCGGAGCGATGGCCGTCCTCGCCGAGGAGCTGGCATCCCGCGGCGTCGACCTGCGGGCGATCGGGGGTGGCGGAATCGGCGATTCGGGCCACGTCATCATGACCACCGCGGACGACGCCACGACCAAACAGGTACTCGACGACGGCGGCTACGTCTACGTCGAGGGTGAGTCGATCCTGGCCGAGGTGGACGACAAGCCCGGCGGCATGGCCCGCATCGCCCGGGCCCTGGCCGACGCCGGCGTCAACATCTATGGCCACCTGTTCCTTGGCCGCTGGGGCGATCGCGCGATGTTCGCCTTCGTCGTCGACAAGCCGGACGTGGCCAGGCCGATCCTCGAGCGCAAAGGCTAGCCGGCAGCCCGATCGGCGAACTCGCTCCCGCGTCCGTCGACGCAGGCGTTGGCCGATGTCGACGGACCGACCCTCGATCGCCGGCAGCGGCCGCTCGACGGTGGTCATGGCCGTCCTCGCCGGGCTGGCGGCCGCGGCGTTTCTTGCCGGTCCCGTGGCCTGGGCCGCCGGCAACCTTCGGGAGGGCTTCCCCGGTTACTTCACCGCCTCGCGGCTCGTGATCGAGGGGCGCTGGAGTCCGAGCGTCTACGACGACACCACGTTCGCCCGCGAGACGCTGGCCGTCACCGACGGCCGGATCGGCGAGATCTACCGGCCGAATCCGCCGGTGACCTCCCTCGTGATGCTGCCGATCGCCGGCCTCGATCTGATGACGGCCCGCCGCGCCTGGCTCGGCCTCGAGGTGGCGCTGGTGGCCGTGACCTGGTTGCTCCTCCTCGGCGCGCTCCCGGCTCTGCGGGCTCCACCGCTCGCCCTGGGGGTCTTGGCCCTGACCCTGGTCTGGGCACCCCTCCAGCTCGACCTTCGGATGGGCCAGGTCTATGTGCCTGTTCTCGCTCTCCACGCGGCGGCCCTGCTGGCCATCGCCCGCGGACGGGCTCGCGGGACCCTCGTCGCGGGCGTGGCACTGGGCGCCGCTGCGGCGGCGAAGCTCGCGGCCCTGCCGTGGCTCGTCGTGCTCCTCCTTCGCCGCGGCCGCCGTCTTGCCGTCGCGACCGCTGTCGCGACCGCCGCGGTGCTCGCTGGACTGACCCTCGGCTACGCCGGGATCGATGGCTGGAGCGCATTCGCGAGCACCGCCTGGCACGACCTGACCGCCGACCGCCCGAGCCTCGCGGTGACCGCCTACCAGTCCACGGCCGGCTTCCTGCGGCACCTCCTCACGACCGATGCGACGTGGAATCCCGGGGGCCTCGCCGACCTGCCCCTCGTCGCCCGGGGCCTCGGCCTCGCGGTCAGCGCCTGGGTCGCGGTGGTCACCATCCTCGTCGCCCGGCGCGGCCGGGTCGACCTGGTCGCGGCCTTCGCGGTGACCGGCGGCGTCCTGGCCCTCAACGTCGCCCAGGACTATGCCTACACGCTGCTGCTCCTGCCTGCCGCCGTCGGGCTCGCTCGCTGCGCCGCGGCGAGCGCCGGTCGTCGCGCCTGGACGGCCTGGCTGGCGATCGCGATCGCCCTCATCGCGGCGCCCCTGCCGTACCGCGATCCGGCGTTTGACGCGGGTTGGCTGGCGTTGCTGGCCTATCCCCGGCTGTACGGGGCATGGCTGCTGTGGGCCTGGCTCGCCCGCGAAATCGGCCTCCAGGCGGCCGCCGACACCAGCCCTCAGCGGGCGATGGCCGAGACGCGGTAGAGCTGGCCGCCCAGGTCGGCCGCATAGAGCTCGCCCGCCTCGTCCTCACCGTAGCCGGCGATCCCGGCGGAGGCGTCCTCGACGAACACGAGCGTTTGCGGCCCTGAGCCGGCGGCATCGACGGCCCAGGTATAGCCCGTGCACTCGTCGCTGAAGACGTAGCCGCCCCGCAGGAGCGGGTAGGCCGAGCCGCGGTAGACATTGCCGCCGATGACCGCGCAGTGGCCGTTGACGTGGGGGTATTCGACGACCGGCAGGGTCAGCTCGGCAGTCGAGCAACCCGAGCTCGGGTTGTGGCAGTGGTTGCCCTCCATGATCCGCCAGCCGAAGTTCAGGCCCCCGACGCCCGCTCGGGCGACGTCGATCTCCTCCCACTCGTTCTGGCCGACGTCGCCGAGCCAGAGGTCGCCGGTCGCGCGATCGAACGAGAATCGGAACGGGTTGCGGAGCCCGTACAGCCAGATCTCGTCTGCGCCGGCCTTCCCGACGAAGGGGTTCGAGGCCGGGATCGCGTAGCCGATGGCGGGGCTGACGTCGAGACGCAGGATCTTGCCGAGCAGGCTGTCGGCGTCCTGGGCCCGGTTCTGGGGGTCCCCGCCCGAACCGCCGTCGCCGAGGGCGATGTACAGGTAGCCATCCGGCCCGAACTGGATGGCCCCGCCGTTGTGGTTCGGATAGGGCTGGTCGATCGTGATGATCTGGACCTCGCTGCCCGGGACGACGGTGTCGGGGCTCCCCGGATCGACCTCGAACGAGCTCACGACCGTATCGCCGGCCGAATCGGTGTAGTCCACGAATACCCGGTTGTCGGCGGGGAAGTCGGGGTGGAAGGCGATCCCCAGGAGACCCTGCTCGCTGCCGCCCGAGACCTGGCCCGAGATGTCGAGGAAGGGGGTCGAGGTCGCCGTGCCGCCCTTGACGATGTAGACCGCGCCGCCCTGCTCGGCGACGAAGAGGCGGCCGCTGCCGTCGCCCGCGTTCGTCACCGCGAGGGGTCGCGCCCCGAGACTCGCGAGGTTCGCTACGGTGCTGAACTGCACCCAGATCTTGTTCGGATCCCAGCCGGTCACGGGCGGCGGCGTGGGGCCGGGTGTGGGGGCCGACGTTGGCGCCGGGGTGACGCGAGGTGTCGGACGGGGCGTCGGCCGGGGTGTCGGCGCCACTGTCGGCGGGACGGTGGCGGTGGGGGTGGGCGTCGAGGTTGGTGCGATCGTCGACGTCGAGGTGGGATCCGGCGACCGTGAGACATCGACCGTCGCGTTGGCTGTCGCCGTCGACGTGGCAGCGTTGGTCGCCTCGGATGTCGTCGAAGGAGCAGAGGAGGGGACGGGGCCGGAGCTGCAGCCGACCAGGGCGACCAGCATCAGCAACCCGAGCGGTCCGCGCCCCCGAGATCCCCCGAAGCCCACGGCCCTCAATCTACGCGACTTCGCGGATTCGCCAATGGGACGTTCGGGTGGGATTTGGAGCGGGAGACGGGTCTCGAACCCGCGACCTACAGCTTGGAAGGCTGTCGCTCTGCCAACTGAGCTACTCCCGCTCGGCGGGCCCATCGTAGCCGATGAAGGCAGCGGATCACGCGGCCACGGTCACCGGGCCAGGGGCCGCCGGGGCAGTGGCGATCAGTCCGCCGCGGCCGTCTCGACCAGGGCGCGGGCCTTGACCATCGCCTCCTCGATCGCCGCGGCCAGGCGGGGGCCGGTCGGAGGACCCACGAGGGGCGTCACGCGGTGGGCGCCGATCAGCTCGATCCAGTCCGGCTCGATGCCGGACGCGGTCAGGACGACCGGGACGTTGGGGTGGATGTCGCGGAGACCCTCGATGAGTCGGCGCGCCCCGTCGGGCTCGCCGGTCACCCAGGCGTCGTAGACGAGGACGTCGGCCTCCTCGGCCAGGGTGCAGGGCCGGCCGGCAAGGATCGGGCAGTGGGCGCCGATGGGACCGAGGCACTCGACGACGTCGTAACCGCGGCGGCGCAGGGAGTCGACCTCCTCGTCGGCGAGGTCGATGTCGTGATTGACGACGAGGACTCGAGTCATGGCGGGACACCTCCGAGGTCGATGCCCCAGCATTTGTCGGCCCGGGATGCTCGGGCAGTGCCGCCCGGCCCCTTCCCGCCGGGCCACGGGTCCCGAGTGGCGCACCCGGCCGCGATGGCTCGGCCCTGACCGGCGCGGATCGCCTCAGCGAGCGTCCTGGCTCGAAGTCGCCGCCGCAGCCTGATGGACCGCCGAGGCGCCGATCCGCGTCTGGCCCACCCACAGCGTCGCGGGCGTGGCCCAGTACTCCGCGATCGCCTCGAGCCGCCCGGCGAAGCTCGACCTTGCCCGCTCGAAGGCGCGCCAGGCGTCGTCCTCCGGCTCGAGGTCGTAGCCCGCCGCCGCCAGCCGGCGGTAGACCTGGTCGAACTGGTCACGGTCGACCCGGGAGCCGTCGCCGGCGAGCCCGAGGTTGTTGCTGATGTCCTCGACGAGGTGGGCTCCGACCCGCTTCGTGATCTCGGCCTGGCCCCTCGCCACGCCCCGGATCGTCGTGAGCACGAGCGCGGCGGCGTCGAGGATCGCCCCGAGGGCGCTGATCCACGACGTCTCGTCGTGGCTCGACCGGAAGTAGCCAAGGAGCGGGTAGGCGACGTGGGTGTCGAGGACCTCGGCCGTCCAGCGCTCCCATTCGGCGAAGAGGGCCGGCAGCTCGTCGACGAGATCGAGCCGCGCCTGCGTTTCGAGGAGAGTCACCGCCGACGGCGGGGCCTTGGCCCGGGCCGACAGTGAGACGACGAGGATCTCGCGCCGCTGGTATGAGCCGTAGAGGGAAAACAGGAAGGTGATGACGAGGGCGACCACGCCGAGGCCGGCCACCGCCCCCGTAAGCACAACGAGGCGGGAGATGCCGCCGCCGGCGATGATGTCGCCGTAGCCGATGGTCAGGACCGAGGTCCCGGCGAAGTAGATCGCCGTGCCGAGGTCCGCGGGGCTGGGGTCGAGCTCGCCGCGCAGGGCGAAGAGGACCAACCCGTAGCCAATGACGATGACGGCGAGCCAGAGGACCAGCAGGAGGATCGCCGCCGCCGGCGCGAACAGGCCGAGGAGCTGGTCACGGGCGATCCCGGTCCGGCTCCGGGTGGCCACGGCCCGCCACGCTCGCCAGGCCGGCGGCACGACATAGCGCGCCAGCCGGAGCCGCGACGGCGACGGCCGCGGGACGACGATGGTCTGGAAGACGTCCCACAGCACGAGCCCCAGGCAGACGACGCCGAGCACGCCGATCGCGATGTCCACGGCGCGCATCATCGCATCCGCCGCCTTGTCACCCGCCGGCCGCCAACTCGCGGGTCAACGGGTCGGGCGGCGACGACCTCACGGTCAGGCCGGTTCGGCGCCGCGAGGCCGCGGCAACGGGCCGGCGTCGATCTCCTCGGCGGCATCGACGTCTTCCATTGCGTCGGCGCCCATCTGCCGCGGCTCGAAGAACGTCGTCGCGATGAGGGTGGGGATGATCGCCGACAGGATCACCACCGTGACGAGGACCGTATAGGCCCCGCGGTCGATGTAGCCATTGGTGAGCCCGTAGAGCGCCGAGATCGTGCCGAAGGTGAGGCCGGTCGACATGAGGAGGGTCGTGTAGTTCGCCTCGCGGACGGGCATCCGGAACGCCCGGGCGGTTGGCCAGACGCCGACGACCTTCGCGCCGACCTTGACGAGGAGCAGCGCGCCGATGAGCCCGGCCCCGCCGACCACGGCCGGGAGCGAGATGAGCAGGCCCGCCTTGATGAAGTAGAACGGCGTCAGGAGGCTGAACGCGATCGCCCGCATCCGATGGACCAGGACCCGGTCGTGGACGAAAACGCCGGCCACCGCGAGGCCCAGGACGTAGGCGGGCAGGACCGCCTCGCTCCGGGCCGCCTGGGCCAGCCCGCCGAGCAGGAACAGGACGAGGAAGAGGAGCTTGATCTCCGGCTCCGAGACGCGGCCGTGCAGCCGGGCGAGGAGCCACCGGGTTGCTGGTGGCAGGCCGACGAGGGCGACGCCGGTCGCGAGGACGAAGACGAGGAGCAGGGGATTGACGTCCGCGAACAGGAAGCCGAGAGCCAGCACAGTGCCGAGGTCGGTGATGAAGCAGGCCGCGAGGATCGTCTTGCCGAGATCGCTCGGGGCGAGCCCCGATTCGATCATGACCGCGTAGACGACGGCGACAGACGTCGTCGACAGCGCCACGCCGGCGATCTCGGCGGCGTGGAGGTCCCAGCCGGCCACGAGATAGGCATACCCGAAGGCGGCGGCGAAGGGGACCGCGAACGAGACCGCGCCGATTGATAGTGACACCCGGAAGTGCCGCCGAAGCGAGGCCGGATCGATCTCGGCGCCGGCCAGGAATGTCAGGAGGACCGAACCGAACGTCGCCAGGAAGTCGATCCAGGGTGTCGTCTGGAGGCCGGCGACGTTGCCGGCGAGGACGCCGACCACGATTTCGATGAGGGCGACGCTGATCCCGAGCCGGATCGAGACGAGCGACGCGACGAGGGCCAGGCCCATCCAGGCCGCCGCGATGAAATACACGCTGTCCACCGTGGCCTCCGTCCTGGGGGCAACGGAAAGCCCCCGGTCTGCCGTGCAGTCCAGGGGCCATCAGCCCGAGCGGGCGGTTCAGACGCCGCTGCGTCTCGGCGGACACCATCGCCGTGTCCCCGGAGGCTAGGAGGTGCCACCCGATTCGTCAACGAGCGGGCCGGGTCGCTCGGACGGCCGGCCGCAGCCCGACCGTACCATTCCGGCTCGTGGACGCCCACCCGGCCGCCCGCGACCCGCGATCCGTCGCCCTTGGGGTCGCCGGGATCGTCGGGCTGGCCGGGATTCTGGCCGGGATGGTCACGCTCGGCCCGACCGAGCTGGGCTTCGATCGTAACGCCGCGATCGAGGCTCTCGTCGCCTGGCTCCCGACCACGCTCCCGATCGCCGGCATCGTCCTCCTTGCCTCGGCGGTGGACATCGGGGCCGGGGTCGTGGTCGCCCGCGCCGTCCGAAGGCGACCGTTCGAGCGCCTCGACGTGGCGATCCTGCAGGGCTTCGTCGCGGCCGTCGTCAAGGACGTGGCGGTGCTCGGCCTGCTCGGTGGGGTGGGTCTCTTCAGCCAGCCCGTCCTGGCGATCGTCGACGGGGCCATCCTCGCCGCCGGCGTCTTTCGGTGGCGGCCGCTGCTCACCCCCGGAGCGTTGCCGCGGCCGGGCAAGTTCAGCCCGTTCGGCGTTCTCGTCGGCGTCGCATGGGCGGCCCCGCTCCTCCTCCAGGCGGCCTCGCCGGTCGTGCCCTTCATGGACGTCCTGCCCAACCACGTCGCCCCGGCTGAGCACCTGCGGACGTTCGGCACGCTGACCCATCTCACCGACACGCAGTCGCCGATCTACGGCCCGTCCCGGGTCTTCCTCGGCTACACGGCCCTCCTCGGATCCATCACGACCCTCGCCGGCCTGCCGGCGGGCGCGGTCCTGGCCGGTTTCATCCTGCCCGCCACCCTCCTCGTCGCGGTGGCCGTCCATCGGCTCGCGACCGTGCTCGGCGGGCGCGACGTCGCCGGTTGGGCCCTGCTGACCTTCGCGATGACGACGTCGCTGGCCCGCCTGGGGGACGCTCGAGCGACCGTCGTCGTGCTGCCGCTGGTGGCCTGGTCGCTGACGATCGTGGCTGAGCGGCTTGCCGCACCAGGGCCGGCGCCCGATTCCGGCCCGGCCTCGCGGCCCGCCGTCCGGCCACGACCCTGGCTGCCCGATGGCGTGGCCTTGGGCCTCGGCCTGGGCTCGGCCGTCCTCCTCCATCCCGTCATCGGCTTCCTCGCCGCGGTCACGGTCGGGATCGTCGTCCTCGTCCAGCCGGGCCGAGCGTCGTCGCTCGCCGTGCCGGCACTCGGCACGGCGGCGGTGGTGGCGCTGCCGCAGGCGGCGACCATGATCGGCATCGGGCTGCCCACGATCGCCCTCATCGTGGCCCTCGGCCTGGGCGTCGTCGTGGGCGTGGTCCTCGATCGCCTGGCGCCGCTCTGGGCC
>JBFMEV010000038.1:0-29905 GCA_040752335.1 Chloroflexota bacterium | reverse complement strand
TCGCCCTCGCCGTGGCCGCCGTGCGGTCCGTCCCGCCGCTCAGGACGGCATGGCGGGGCGTCTCCTGGCGCCTGGCCTGGCAGTTCGCGGTCCTGCCGTGGGCCCGGACCGCAGGGGCCGCCGGTCTCGCCGCCGCCCCGGACGCGACGATCTTCTGGGCCCACGACCTGCGGGCCCTGCCGGCCGCGATCGAGGCCCGGACCGCGGCCGGCCGCGGCGCGATCGTGTACGACGCCCACGAGATCTTTCCCGAGGCTGGCGGGCACGCGACTCGCCCTGCCTGGGCTCGCCGCCGGATGGCCAGCCTGGAGCGGGAGCTCGCCGCCAACGCGACCGCGCTCGTGACCGTGAACGACGCTCTCGCCGCGCGCCTCGGCCAGGTCCTCGGCTTCGCCGAGGTCGTCGTCGCCCGGAACTGCCCGCCGCGCTGGAGGCCGGCGACCGATCGCGATCCCCGCGCCGCCTCGCCGCTGCGAGCCTCGGCCGCGGTCCCGGACGACTCGCCGATCCTCCTCTATCACGGTGGGCTGGCGCCGGGCCGTGGCCTCGAGACCCTGGCGACGGCCCTGCGCGAGCCCGGCCTCGAGCGAGCGCACCTCGTCCTCATGGGCGACGGCCCGGACCACCGCAGAGCGCGCGAGCTTGCGACCGCCTCGGGCGGCCGGATCCACCTCCTGCCGCCGGTGCCGCCGGACGAGCTGCTGCCCTGGGTCGCCGGCGCCGACGTCGTCGTCGCGCCGATCCAGCCGACGACCCTCAACCACCGGCTGTCGTCCCCGAACAAGGTCTTCGAGGCCATCGCCACCGGCGTGCCGGTGGTGGGCAGCGACCTGCCCGGCATTCGCTCCGTCATCCTGGCCGATCCCGACGCCCCGCTCGGGGCCGTCACCGACCCGGACGACCCGGTCGCCGTCGCACGATCGATCCGTTCGGTCCTGGACCTTCCGGCGGCTGACGCCGCCGCTCTCCGGGCTCGCTGCCTCGCAGCGGCCCACGACCGCTGGAACTGGGAGCTCGAATCGGCCGGGCTCGTGGACCTCGTCGCGACGCTCGGCGCGACCGTCGGCGCAACCCTCGCCGCGCAGCCCGCCAACGCCGGGCCGGCAAGCGCCCCGGGCGAGCCGGTCTCCCAGTCGATCTGCTTCGTGCTCGCCTCGAGCGGCGAGTTCGACTCGCGGACCCGGCGGTTGGCCACGGATCTCGCCGACCGCGGCCATCGGGTCACGATCGTCGCCAGGGCCGCCGCCGGCCTGCCCGACGAGGAATCGCCCGGTCCGGGGATCCGGCTCGTCCGCGCCGGGGCCGGCACGCGGTCGAACGGCTCCGGGGCGGCGAGCCGATCCGGGGCGGCGAGCCGATCCGGGTCCGGGAGGGGTCCGTTCCGGCTCATCGCCGAGGCCCGCCGGATCCTCGGCGTGATCCGCAGCGTCCGGGCCCAGGGTCGTGGCACCCGGGCCCTCGCGATCGACGCCGACATCGTTCATGCCATGGGCTTCCTGGCCCTGCCCGTCGCCCGCGACCTGGCTCGCCGGGCCGGCGCCCGACTCGTCTACGACGCCCGTGACCTGTACGTCGAATCGAACAACATCGCCCGGCTGCCCCGGGCCTTGCGGGCCCTGTTCGCCTGGCGCGAAGGCCGCTGGGCGAGGCAGGCCGCCCGGGTCATCACGGTGAACGAGGCCTGCGCCGGCTACCTCGAGCAGCGCTACCGGGTTCGGCGGCCAGCCGTGGTCATGAATGGCCAGCCCCCGTGGGATTCGCCGCAGCCGCGGCCGGACCGCCTCCGCGAGCGGCTGGCGCTGCCGCCCGGGCACCCGATCGCGCTCTACCACGGCGGCCTGATGCCCGACCGCGGGTTGGATCGGCTCATCGAGGCGATGGCCGAGACCGGCCCGGAGCGGACCCAGCTCGTGATCATGGGGGAGGGCGCGATGAAGGACCGCCTCCGCGACCTGGCCGCCGCGTCGCCGGCCCACGACCGGATCCATTTCATTGCCCCGGTCCCGCCGGCCGAGCTTCTCGAGTGGGTCGCCTCGGCCGATGTCGGTGTCATGCCGAATCAGCCGACGACGCTCAACGAGCGCCTGTCGACGCCGAACAAGCTGTTCGAGTGCCTGGCCGCCGGGACCCCGGTCGTGTCGTCCGACTTCCCCGAGCGTCGCCGGATCGTCGAGGGCGGCTCGGACGGGCCGCTCGGCCGCCTCTGCGACCCGACCAGCCCGGCCTCGATCGCCGCTGCGATCGGCGACATCGTCGGGATGGCACCGGAGGACGCGGCCGACCTCCGAGAGCGCTGCCGGCGGGCTGCGCGCGGCCGCTACGGCTGGCCGGTGCAGCTGGCCCGGGCCCTCGAAGTCTATGGCGACGTCACGCGTCGGCCGTGGTGATCGTGCCGTGAGCAGCCGTCGGCCGGTCGTCCTCGTGACCCACTCCTACTATGAGGAGGACCCGCGTGTCCGGCGCCAGGCCGAGGCGATCCTCGCCGCAGGCCGTCCGGTCGACGTGATCGCCCTCCGCCGCCCGGGCGACGACCCGGGCGGCGAGGTCGCCGGGGTCCGCGTCCACCGCCTTGACGTCCAGCGTCACCAGGGCGCGGGGCTCGGAACATACCTCGCCGAGTACCTCGCCTTCTTCGTTCGGGTCGGGCTCGCGCTGGTCCGGGCTCAGCCGCGCCGGCACTACGCCCTGGTCCAGGTCGCGACGCTCCCGGACTGGCTGGTGTTCGCGGCAACGCCCCTGCGGCTGGTCGGCGTCCCGGTGATCCTGGACCTCCACGAGTCGATGCCCGACTTCTTCAGGAGCCGCTTCCCCCGGGCCGCGAACCCGCTCGCCCACCGGGCGCTCCGGCTCGCCGAGCGGGCCTCGATCGCGGCCGCCAGCCACGCCCTGACCGTCAACGATGCGCTCCGGGACCGCCTCCTCGGCCTCGGGCTGGCCGCGGATCGCATCACCGTCGTCCCGAACACGCCGTCGCTCGCCCGCTTCGACCCGGGGCCGAGTGCCGCGCGTCCGTTCATGGCCGACGGCACGCTGCGGCTCGTCTACGCCGGGGCCCTGACCCCGACCTACGAGCTCGACGTCGCCGTCCGGGCCGTGGCGGAGCTCACCCGGCGCCGGCCGCAGCTGCCGGTCCACCTCGACCTCTTCGGCCGCGGTGATTCCCGGCCGGCTCTCGAGGCCACCGCGGCCGAGCTCGGCGTCGCGGACCGCCTCACCTTCCACGGTCGGATCCCGATCGAGGACGTCCCGGCCGCGATCGCCGCCGCCGACGTCGGCCTCGCGCCGACCCGCCGCGACCCGTTCACCGACGCCAGCCTCTCGACGAAGATCCTGGAGTACGCGGCGATGCGCCGGCCGGCGGTCGCCTCCCGCCTGCCGCTGGTCGAGGCGACTTTCCCGGTCGGTGCGATCGCGACGTACGCTCCGGGCGACCCCGATGACCTGGCGGGCGCGATCCTGCGTCTCGTCGACGATCCTGCCGCCCGGGACGCGTCGGTCGACGCGGCGGCCGACCTCGTGGCCGCGATGTCGTGGGAGCGCGACGCTCGCGGCTACCTGGCGATCCTCGACCGCTTCGCACGGGATCGCTGAGGCGTTGCCGGGATCGCTGGGGCGTTGCCCGGGATCGCCGAGGCGTTGGGGTACCATACCCGCCCCGTCCGCGCGCGAGCATCTGCTGGCGCGCCCCCGCCATCACCTGCAGGGAACCACCACCCTATGACGCTCCGTGCCAAGCCCGTCGTCCGCGGACCCGGCCGCTCCGGCTGGAAGTCCGGCGACCGGCGCACCACCCTCCTCAACCTCGGCTTCAGCCTCGTGATCGGGCTGGCGATCCTCATCTTCGTCGGCTACGCCGCCTGGAGCTGGTACGACGACCACTTCGGGGCCGCGGCGACCGTCGACGGGACGACGATCACCAAGGACCAGCTCCGCGCCCGCCTGACGATCGAGGAGTTCCGGATCACCTACACGGAGAATCGCATCCGGACCCTCCAGAACATGGGGATCATCAGCGCGGCCAACGCCCAGAGCCAGCTGGACTTCCTCAACCAGCGCAAGAGCAGCCTGGTGGCCCTGACCATCGCCCGGCTCATCGACACAACCGTCCAGGCCCGCCTTGCCGAGCGGGAGGGCATCGCCGTCACCGACGCCGACATCGACGCCCAGCTCATCGTGGAGGCCACGACCAACGAGCAGCGCCACAGCTGGGTCATCGAGGTCGAGCCCGAGGTCAACGACGACACCGGCGAGCCAGGCGATGCCGAGAAGGCCGCCGCGAAGGCCACGGCCCAGGCGGCTCTGGCCGACCTCCGGGCCGGCGAGCCCTGGGACGACGTCGCCAAGACCGTCTCCACGGCCGCCTCGGCCGCCCAGAACGGCGATCTCGGCTGGCTGCCGCTCCAGAGCGGCTACGACGAGCCGTTCATGACCGCCCTTTTCGAGCTCGCCCCGGACGGGCTGACCGAGGTCGTCGAGGGCGACGACGGAGTCTTCCGGATCGGTCGGATCACCGAGATCCTGCCCGAGTCGGTCGATGATTCGTTCCAGTTCCTGGTCGACGAAGCCGGCATCGATCTCGCCGCCTATCGCGAGGCGATCCGCGGCGACGTCATCCGGACCAAGCTGGAGGAGAAGGTCGTGGCCGCCCTCTCGGCCCCGTCGCTCCAGCGCCATGTCCTTCAGATCTACCTGGCGGAGGGCGCAATCAGCCCCGACGCGGTGAAGGTCCGGCACATTCTCTACGCTCCCAGGGACGATCCCCAGGGTGCCAGCGTCCTGCCCCCCAGTGACCCGGCCTGGGCGGCGGCCGAGGCCGAGGCCGAGGCAGCCTACGACGCCCTGACGGCCGACATCACGACGTTCGACGAGGTGGCCCGATCCGAGTCCGACGAGGCCTCGGCCGGGACGACCGGCGGCAAGCTGCCGTACTTCGATTCCACGAGCTCCATCGATCCAGCCTTCGCCGCCGCGATCTTCGCCGACGGCCTGGAGCCGGGCGAGCTCATCCAGCCGTTCAAGAGCGGCTTTGGCTGGCACGTCGTCCAGTTCATGCGACCGTATGGCGAGGGCGAGAAGGCCTGGCTGGACAGCCTCGCCGGCCAGCTCGCAGCCGGCGCCGACTTCGCCCAGCTCGCCCTTGACCAGGGCGAGGGCGCCGAGGCGGCCGACGGCGGGGACATCGGCTGGATCGCCCGGGGCGAGCTGGACGAGGAGCTGGAGACCGCGATCTTCGACACCACGGTGGGCGGCTTGTCCGCGGTCATCGAGCTCATCGGCGACGGCGTCTACCTGTTCAAGGTCGTGGCCGAGGAGGAGCGCTCGCCGACGGACGAGCAGATCGCGATCTTCGAGGCCAGCGGCTTCTCGAAGTGGTACGCCAGGGAGAAGGCCGAATTCGACATCGACACCTTCCCGTCGGCGGCAACGACGACGACGGAATAGGGCGGGCTACGACGTGCTGGACCGGCTCGTCGACGACGCCCGCCGCATCTGGGGACTGGACCCGGCGGCCGGCCTCCAGGTCATAGCAGCAGAGCGGCTCGTGGCGACGCCGATCGAGCCGTCGCGGCCGGTCTTCGTTGTGCCCCAGGCGCTGCTCGACGGGACGGCGCCTGACGTGGGCGCCGTCGAGGCTCCGATCGATGGTGGGGCCGCCGCCACGACGACCACGATTCACCCGCTCCCCGGCCGGCACGGACCGGGCGGCCGGGATCCCCTGGCCATCCTCGCCAGGCTCTATCCCGCCGACCACGGGGTTGGGCGGTTCGGGGCCGGCGAGACGACGATCCGGGCGCTGACCCCGGCCGACCTCACCGTGCCCCTGTATCTGCCGCCCGTCGCCCCCGAGCTGGCCTCGGCCGGGCCCTGGTCCATGGCCTACATCGCCGACCGGTTGCGGCACCCGGACGGCTGTCCCTGGGACCGCGAGCAGACCCACGAGTCGCTCCGGAAGCACCTCCTCGAAGAGACCTACGAGGTCTACGACGCCCTGGAGCGGGGTGCCACCCCGGCCCTGGCCGAGGAGCTCGGCGACCTCCTGCTCCAGGTCGTCCTGCATGCCCAGCTCGGCGCCGAGGCCGGCGTCTTCGACCTCGCCGACGTCCAGGCCTCGATCGCCCGCAAGATCGTCCGGCGTCACCCCCACGTCTTCGGTGACGCGGTTGCGGCCACGGCCGCCGATGTCAACCGCCAGTGGGAGCGGATCAAGGCTGCCGAGCGAGCCGACGCCCTTGAGCGTGTCCGCACCGATGATGCTGCCGGAGTCGTCGCGCCGAGGCCGACCGCCGATCCTGATCCGCGTGTCCGCATCGGGTCAGGTGTCGAGCCGGAGCCTGATGCGGCCACGGGCATCGGGAATGGGGGCGGTCCTCGAAAGCAGGGGGCACCGGATGTCGACGCATCGTACCCCTCGCCCAAGGGCGCCCTCGACGGCATCAGCCGATCGATGCCGGCCCTCGCCGCCAGCCAGGAGATGCAGGAGCGAGCGGCGGCCCTCGGCTACGACTGGCCGACGATCGAGGGCGTCCTCGACAAGGTCGCCGAGGAGCTGGCGGAGCTGGCCCGCGCCGGCACCCACCTGGACCGACGGGAGGAGTTCGGCGACCTGCTGCTCGTCGTCGTCAACGTCGGCCGCAAGCTGGGGATCGAGGCCGAGGGCGCCCTGCGCGCCGCCAACGACAAGTTCCGGAACCGCTTCCGCCGGGTCGAACGAATGGTCGCCGAGCGCGGCGTCGCCTTCCGCGACCTGGACTTCGCTACCCTCGACGCGTTGTGGGACGCCGCGAAGGCCGAGGAGCGGGCGGCCACCGAGGAACTGGCAACCGCCGAGGAACGGCCAACCGCTGAGGAGCGAGCGACATGAGCATCGGCAATCGACCGCCGTCGGTCCGGGCCGACGGCCGGGGGCCGTCCGATCTCCGGCCCGTGACCCTGACCCTCGGCGTCCTGAAGTGGGCCGAGGGCTCGTGCCGGATCAAGGTCGGCGACACCGAGGTCCTGTGCGCCGCCACGATCGCCGATCGCGTCCCGCCGCATCTCCGGGGCAAGGGCACGGGCTGGGTGACGGCGGAATACTCGATGCTGCCGCGGGCCACTGCCGAGCGGACCGAGCGCGAAAGCGTCAAGGGCCGGCTGGGCGGCCGGACCCACGAGATCCAGCGCCTCGTGGGCCGCTCGCTCCGCGGGGTCGTGGACCTGGCCCGCCTCGGCGAGCGGACCGTGACCGTCGACTGCGACGTCATCCAGGCCGATGGCGGGACCCGCTGCGCCTCGATCACGGGCGGCTACGCCGCCCTCGCCGCGGCCCTCATGACCTACGGCATGGAGCGGCTCATCGTCGGCAAGGTCGCGGCCGTCTCGGTGGGCGTCATCGAGGGCATCGCGATGCTCGACCTCGACTACGGCGAGGATTCGCGGGCCGAGGTCGACTTCAACGTCGTTGGCACCGACGCCGGGACGTACGTCGAGCTCCAGGGCACCGCCGAGGGCCGGCCCTTCGACCGGCCCCGGGTGGACGCGCTCCTCGACCTCGCCAACCTCGGCCTGGCGCGCCTGTTCGAGGCCCAGGGCGGGGCCCTCGCCACCGTCCGGCGCTAGCGCCCCGTGGCCGTTCGACCGGCGGCCGGGCACCCGGGGATCGACCGACCGCGGCTGGTCATCGCGACCCGCTCGACGCACAAGCTCCGCGAGCTGGCCGAGCTGCTCCGCCTCGAGCGCGCCGAGCTCGTCTCGCTCCACGACCTCGACGTGGCCGGCGAGCCGGTCGAGGACGGCGCGACGTTCGAGGCCAATGCCCGGATCAAGGCCTACTTCGCGGCCGAGGCGACGGGGCTGCCGGCGCTGGCCGACGATTCGGGGATCGAGGTCGACGCACTGGACGGCGGCCCGGGCGTTCGGACCCGGCGCTACGCTGGTCCGAGCGCGACCGACGCGAGCAACAACGCCAAGCTCCTCGCCGCGCTCGACGGCCTGCCGCCCGAGGCGCGCGGCGCCCGCTATGTCTGCGTCCTGGCGCTGGCCTTGCCCGACCGGCGCGGCCCTCGCGGGGCCCTCCGGCTGATCGTGCGCCGCGGGACCTGCCGTGGCCGGATCGCGGCGGCGCCCCGCGGCGACGGCGGCTTCGGCTACGACCCGATCTTCGAGCCCGCGGCGGAGACCCCCGGAGGCAGGACCCTGGGGCTGTACTCGCTGCCCGAGAAGCACGCCATCTCACACCGCGGCCGGGCCGCCCGCCGGATGGCCCCGATCCTCCGCGACCTCGGGTTCTAGCGCCGCCTACGCCGCGAGGGCAGCTCGCCTCGCCCCAGGTGGCGGAGAGGTCCGCCAGACGACGAAGCAGGATACCCGCGGCACGATCTCGGCCGTCGAGTGGCACGTTTCCCCACCAACCAACGGCGGAGCGGTCGAATCTCGAGGTCCGGCTGCTCGCTCCCTCGTCGTTTGGCGGCGTTCCCGGCCACCTGCAGCCGGGCGCGTGGATCACGCCAGCCGAGGGGCGCGAGCTACTCGGCCGGCGAGGCTGCCGGAAACGAGGTCGCGGCAGGCGTCAAGGTCGGGACAGGCGTGGGCCAGGGCACGGGCATCTGACCGGGCGGCGGGAAGAGCGTCCTGGCGACGGCGAGGATGGCCTCGTAGTCGGGGACCTGGATGGAGCCGTAGACCGGGTCGATGCCGCCGGTGTTGATGAGCGGCTTCTTGAGGACGGACCGGACGATCGCGTCGTCGCCCATCTCGTCGGCGATCGCGGCGAGGTCGGGCAGCCGGTCGGTCGGGAGGTCGGTCGTGACCAGGTCCCCGAACGCATCCAGGAGGGCCGGCAGGTTCATCAGCAGGCTGCCGTCGGACATGATCTTCGTCCGGAGGGCGAGGAGGACCTCCTGCTGGCGGGCCGCCCGGGTGAAATCGGATTCGCCGTCGGCCTTGCGGGCCCGCGCGTAGGCGAGCGCCTGCCAGCCGTTGAAGTGGTTGGGCCCGACCTCCACCCCCCAGCCGAGGACCCCCTCCGGGTTGACGCCGAGGCCGTCGTACGCCTCGTCGAAGAAGGCCTTCGTCACGTCGACATCGACGCCCCCGACCGCATCGACGAGCTCGACGAAGCCGTAGAAGTCGATCTTCACGTAGTAATGGACCTCGATCCCGAGGAGCGCCCCAACGGCGTCCTCGAGGGCCCGCATCCCGCCCTGCGGGAAGTCCTCGGGGTGGCGATCGGCATAGGCCATCAGCGAGTTGAGCTTGGGCCCAAAGACGTTGCCGTCGCCGAGCGGCACCCGCACGAGATCGCGCGGCAGGGACACGATCGTGGCCGTCGCGCCGACGGGATCGATCGACACGACCATCATCGAATCGGTCAGGGTCGCGGTTCGCCAGGGCGTCTTGTCGATCCCGACGACGAGGATGTTGAGGCGCTCGTCGTGACCCGGTCCGCGCTCGGCGGCGGCCGCCTGGCCCGGTCCGATCGCGCCGTCGCCGGCGAAGACCCGGGCGAACGTGGACTGGGCGGCGTTGCCCCACGAGTTCGCGACGGTGTGCGGGACGACGACCGCGGCCAGGACCAGGACGAGGCCGACGATCCCGGCCCGACCCGAGCGGCCGGCGTAGCGGCGGTCGAAGAAGGCATGGGCCACCGACGCCAGGCGCCAGGCGAGGACGATGAGGTTGAGGGTCAGGAGGGCGCCCATGACGCCCGGGTCGACGATCGAGGCGAACAGCCGCGCCGGCGAGCGGGTGGCGACGACGAGGATCCCGACCGCGAGGAGAAGGAGGGCCGGCAGGGCGAACCACTGGGCCAGGCGCCGACGGCCGTTGAGCAGCTGCCCGAGACCCGGCACGATCGCCGAGGCGAACGCCGCGGTCGTTCGCCGGATGTCATCGGGGGCGAAGAAGGCGACGTCGCGGGTGGCTGCCCGAGAGGCCGGACGGCGACGGGCCGCGGCGCTGACCGAGCGTGTGGGGCGACGGGCCGCGTGGGTCTCCGGACCCGACGGCCGCACCCTCCGTGCGTGCACGTGCGTTCGAGCTCCCCTTCGAGGTTCGTCCGTGCGGCCGGCCGGGCACTGCCGTCCGGGGGCAGTCTACCAGCGTCGCGGACGGGTGGGGAGGTGCGGAGTGGTCCGGTGCGGTTCGGGCCGGATGGCCCTCGACGATCCCCGAGCGGGCGTGGCGACGCCGGGCGGACCGCTCTGCCTGCCTGTCCGTCCGGCGTCGTGTCCATGACGCCGCCGGGCGGGGGCGGGGTTCCCGCCACCGCTCAGCCGGATCAGCGTCCGCCGTTCGCGCTTCCGGTCGCGCCGGCGCCACTGCGGTCGGGGCTTGCGTCGGGCTCGCCATCGCCGCTCGCCCCTGGCCGGGACGGGCGGCCGAGGACGTATGATCGGCCCGCCTCGGGGTGTGGCGTAGTTGGTAACGCACGTGCTTTGGGAGCACGAGATCGTCGGTTCGAGTCCGACCACCCCGACCACGACCCCGATCACGATCCGCGGCGGGCCGACGATCTGGCGATGAAGACCCTCCTGATCCTCAACGATGGGCCCTACGGCACCGAGCGGTCGTACAACGGCCTGCGCCTCGCCCTCGCCCTCACCTCGGTCGATGACGCGTCGGTCCGGGTCTTCCTCATGGCCGATGCCATCGCCTGCGCCAAGACCGGGCAGGCTACGCCGGATGGCTACTACAACATCGAACGGATGCTCAGGAGCCTGGTCGCCCGGGGCACCGAGATCGGCGCCTGCGGCTCGTGCATGGACGTGCGGGGCTACACGGACGCCGATCTCCTCGACGGCGTGACACGCTCGTCGATGACCCAGCTCGCGGACTGGACGACCGAGGCGGACAGGGTCGTCACCTTCTGACGGACTCGCGCATCCGGACCAGGACGACCAGGCCGGACGCCGCCGTCAGGCCGGCAACGACCCCGATCGAGGCCGGCATCCCGAAGCCGTCGGCCATGAGCCCTGCGAGAATCGCCCCCGCCGCGAAGCCGAGGTCGCGCCACAGGCGGTAGACGCCGATCGCGGCACCCCGCCAGGCCGGCTCGGCGACGTCGGCGACGGCGGCCAGGAGGGTGGGGTAGACCAGGGCCGTGCCCAGCCCCAGTGCGGCCGCCGCCGCGAGCCACACCGCGAACGACCCGCCGACGGCGATGACGGCGATCGCGACCGCCTGGAGGAGCATCCCGGCCGCGATCAGCGGCTTGCGCCCGACCCGGTCCGAGAGCGCCCCGGCCGGGACCTGGGCGATCGCCCAGACCGCCGGGTAGGCCGCCGCCAGGACCCCGATCTCGCCGACGCCCAGCCCGGCGGCCGCGTAGTGGAGCGGCAGGAGGCCCCAGGCCATGCCGTCGTTGAGGTTGTTGACCAGGCCCGCCTGCGACGCCGCCGAGAGCGTCGGATCGCTGACCGTGGCCCGCCAGGCGACGTCCCGCCAGCGCGGGGCGGCAGTCGGCACACGTCCGCCAGCGGCCGTCTGGCCGCTCCGCCGCTCGTGCTCGACGTGGCCCCGCGTCTCATGGACCAGCGCCGCGGACAGCGCCAGCCCCACGACGGCGTAGGCCAGGCCGACGAGGAAGGGCCACGGCCGCAGCCCCGCCTCGGCCGCCAGCCAGCCCGTCAGCAGCGCCGTCAGGGCGACCGCCCCGTAGCCGGCGGCCTCGTTGAGGCCGGTCGCGAGGCCGCGCCGGACCGGGCCCACGAGGTCGATCTTCATGATCACCGTGGTCGACCAGGTCAGGCCCTGGTTGATGCCCAGCAGGACGTTCGCGCCGACGACCCACGACCAGTCCGGCGCGGCGATGAGGAGCAGCGGCACGGGCAGGCCGATGAGCCAGCCGGCCACGAGGACCCGCTTCCGACCCAGGCGGTCGGCCATGGCCCCGGCCACCAGGTTCGTCGCCGCCTTCGTCACCCCGAACGCCGCCACGAACGTCAGGGCCGAGGTCGCCCCGATCAGGCCGAAGGCATCCCGGGCCAGCAGCGGCAGGACCGTCCGCTCCTGCCCGATCATCCCGCCGACGAGGGCGTTGACGATCACCAGGAGCGCGAACTGGCCGAGGTTGGCCCGAAGCCCGAGCTCGATCGGCCGCGAGCCTGGATCCACGCTCAGCCGACCGCCGACGGGGCCTGGTCGGCGGCTCGCCCGAGCAGGAGGTAGGCCCGCGTGGGGCCTTTGCCCTTGACCTCGATCTCGCCCCGGTCCTCGAAGCGGTAGGCCGAGCCGAGCCGCTCGTACGTGGCTTGGGTCACCTGGATCCGGCCCGGCAGGCCGTGCGACTCCATCCGGCTCGCGGTGTTGACCGTGTCGCCCCACAGGTCGTAGATGAACCTGCGGCGGCCGATGACCCCGGCGACGACCGGCCCGCTGTCCATCCCGATCCGGATCTCGAGGGCCAGGTCGAGGACCGAGCACAGGCGGGCGACCGCTTCCTGCATCTCGATCGCCATCTCGGCCGCCGCAGCCGCGTGGTCGGCGCGGTGGTCGGGCAGGCCCGAGGCGACCATGTAGGCATCGCCGATCGTCTTGATCTTCTCGAGGCCGTGGACTTCGGCCAGGCGATCGAAGGCGCTGAAGATCTCGTCGAGGACGCCGACCACCTGCGCCGGAGCGGTCCGCTGGGTGAACGGGGTGAAGTCCACGACGTCGGCGAACAGGACGGTGACGTCGGCGTGGCTCTCCGCGATCGTCCCGGACTCGCGCTTGAGGCGCTCGGCGATCGCCTTCGGCAGGACGTTGAGCAGGAGCGCCTCGGAGCTCGCCATCGCGGCGTCCCGGGCCCGGACCGCGTACTGGAGCAGGAGGTACGAGGTGACCGAGACGCCGGTGACGTTGAGGACGAAGAAGGCTGTCGCGATCGGACCGGGGATCGCCGCCGCCCTGGCCGCAACCAGCGGCTCGGCGAGGCCCGACGCGATGGTCAGGCCGATGAACCCCACGAACCACGGGATGGCCTCCCGCGGGCTGAAGAAGAACAGCGCTCCGAGCGCCGCGACCAGGGCCCACAGGCTGACCGCGCTCGAGGCGATGAAGCCGCCCAGGCTCCACTGCAGGAGGAATGGCAGCAGCAGCATCAGGACGAGCTGGCTGGACCGGAAGAAGCGCTCGTCCTTCGTCCTTCGGAACCACGCGAGGCTGGCGACCGAGACGACCTGGTAGGAGAACGGGATGGCGGCCGAGACCGGCAGGCCGAGCAGCAGGTACGTCGCGACCCAGAACACCGCCAGGCCGGTGACGGTCACCGCGGCCAGGGTCAGGCTGACCTTCCGGACCCTGACCTCGTCCGAATCGCTCGGCGAGACACCGATGAAGGCGAGGTCCTTGACACGCCGGCGCAGTCCCACGGAACTCCAGTCCATCGAGGCGCCCGTCGGGCGACGGGCTCGGATGCAGGCCGGTTGGCTCGGTTCCCGGCCGCACCGCCAATTCTGGGACTTCCCGCCACCGCACCGCCGCGCCGGCCGCGGTGGCTGCTACGCTCCGTGGGTGGAGGCGACGGCGGCGTTGGAGGGCCGACCGCTCCGGGTCGGCGTGCAGCTGCCCGAGGTGGAGCGTGAGGTCCGCTGGCCGGAGTACATCGCGATGGCGCGCCGGGCCGAGGAGCTCGGCTTCGATTCGGTGTGGCTCGGCGACCACCTCCTGTACCGCTTCGATGACGGGTCGTATCACGGGCCGTGGGAGGCCTGGACGATGCTCGCCGCGATCGCCGCGTCCACGTCCCGGATCCGGCTCGGCCCGCTCGTCGCGGCGACCGCGTTCCACGCCCCGGCGATGCTCGCCAAGATGGCGGCCACGGTCGACGAGATCAGCGGCGGACGGCTGGTGCTGGGCCTGGGGGCCGGCTGGAACGAGACCGAGTTCCGGGCCTTCGGCTTCCCCTTCGACCATCGCGTGGCCCGCTTCGAGGAGGCCTTCACGATCGTCCGGACGCTGCTCCGCGACGGCGCGATCGACTTCGACGGAACGTACTTCCAGGCCCGCGATTGCGAGCTCCAGCCTCGCTCGGCCCGACCCGGCGGACCGCCCCTCCTCATCGGTAGCAGGGGCGACCGGATGCTCCGGATCACGCTGCCGTACGTCGACGCCTGGAACGTCTGGTTCAGCGACACGGACAACTCGCCGGCCGGCGTCCCGCCGCTCCGCGACCTCGTCGACGGCATCTGCCGGGAGGTTGGCCGCGATCCCGCCACGGTCGAGCGGAGCGTCGCGGTCCTGGTCCGGCTGGCCGGCGGGATCGGCCGCGTCCAGGGCGCCTACGCCGAACCCCCCGCCCGGCCCGTGACCGGCACCGCCGAGGAGATGGCCGAAGAGCTGCGGGCCTACGCCCACGAGGGGATCGCCGAGGTCCAGGTCGTGCTCGACCCCATCACCCTCGAATCGATCGAGGCATTCGCGAGCGTTCTGGGACGGCTCGACCGCGGCGGTGGCTGATCGCCGGGTCGAGGGACATGGTGCAATAGGGGACGGCGTGGATCGCCACGGACAGGACGACGAAAGGACCAGGATGCCGAACGGCCGAACGGGACCGCGCCGCCAGGACGAGCTCTCGCCGCTCGACAAGCGGATCATCGAGCACCTCCAGGCCGACGGGCGCCGACCGTTCACCCAGATCGCCCACGAGCTGGGCGTGTCGGAGGCCGCCGTCCGCGCCCGGACCAACCGCCTCATCGAGCGCGGGATCCTCCAGGTCGTCGGCGTGGCGGACCCGGGCAAGCTGGGCTTCCAGCAGGCCCTCATCGGGATCCGCTGCGAGCCCGGCCGCCTCGTCGCCGTGGCCGAGGCCCTGGCCGAGCTGCCCGAGGTCGACTACGTCGTGGTCACGACCGGTCGCTTCGACATCCTCATCGAGACTGTCTCCGAGGACAACGAGGACCTCCTCCGCTTCCTGACCCAGCGGCTCCAGGCGATCGAGGGCGTGCGCGACACGGAAACGTTCACGTACCTCCGCCTCATCAAGCAGACCTACCAGTTCGGGACCCGTTGAGCCATGCCGTCCGAGGCCGTCATGCTCGTGATCGCCGGCCTGATCGCGGTCAATGTCGTGGTCATGGGCGCGATCCTGGTCCCGCCGCTCGTGGGCCGGCGGGGCCCGCTCGCCTCGGTCGGGGAGCCGGAGCACGACATCGCGGACCTCGAGCGGATCGACCAGGCCGCCCTCATCGGCGGTCTCGTGGGACGCCCGGGCGAGGACCAGCTGACCTACGACCGAATCGTCCGGATCGTGAGCTGGGCCTTCCTCCTGTCGACCGCGGTCATCGTCGGGACGAGCGGGCTGTGGCCCGCCACGACCCCGGCGATCTTCCTGCTCCTGGGCGTGGCCGGCGGCTTCGTCCTGCTCGTCCATGACCTCCTGCCGCCAACCGCGCTCGGCGCGGCCAAGTACGTCCTGGAGGGCACCGTCGCGCTGACGTTCGCGACCCTCCTCGTCATCCTGACCGGCGGCCATGACAGCCCGTTCTTCTTCACCTTCCCGCTCATCGTCGGGGCCGCGGCGCTCGTGGTCCGCCCGACCGCCACGTTCGTCCTGGCGATCGCGGCGGCGATCGGCTACATCGTGGCGACGAGCCTGGGCAGCGGGCCGGCGACTCCAGCCCAGCTCGCCACCGTGGGCATCGACCTGACCGCCCTGCTCCTCCTGGCCTACGTCGGCTCGGTCATCGGGCGGGAGCAGCGCCGCTCGCGCGACGCGGCCCTTCGCCTCTCGGCCGTGGATCCCCTGACCGGCCTCTTCAACCGGTCGTTCTTCTTCGCCGCCCTGGAACGCGAGATGGCCCGGAGCGCCCGGTCCGGGCGCGGCTTCTGCCTCCTGATGCTCGATCTCGATGAGCTAAAGGCCATCAACGACCGGGCCGGCCACCACGCCGGCGACGCCGCTCTGCGCGCCGTGGCCGACACGATCAAGGGTGGCATCCGGCGGATCGACGTCGCCGCCCGTTACGGCGGTGACGAGTTCGTGGCGCTCCTCCCGGAGACCGACCCGACCGGCGGCTGGGTGCTGGCCGAGAAGATCCGGATCGGCGTTGCCGGGCGGGCCATCGAGGACCTGGTCGAGCCGCCGACGGTCTCGGTCGGGGTCGTGTCGTTCCCGCGCGACGGGGCTTCCGCGGACGCCCTCATGATCAGCGCCGACCGGGCGATGTACGCATCCAAGCGGGCCGGTCGCAACCGGGTGGCTGGCCCGGAATCGCTCGCCGACCCGGCGGCGACCCAGGCGGCCGAGCCCGAAGGGGCGACGGAGGGCGCGCCGCCGGTGCCGGTGATGGCCGATGAGGCCCGGACCGGCGCGCCGGGGGCGGTCGAGCCGCCGGTGTAGGATCGGGGGCCATGACCGGCCCTCCTCGACGCCTGACCGCGAGGGACCGTTGTCCACGCTGACCGCAGGCCGGTCGGCGGACCGGCCGGGGACGGGGTTCCGGGTCCGCCTCGATTCGGCCTGGCTGGCCGTCTGGCGGCTGTTTACCTCGGTGAACTTCGCCGTCCTCCAGATCATCGTCCTGTCACTTCTCGCCGTCGTCGGGATGACGATCCGGCAGCTGCCCGGCTTCGCCTTCCGGTCGGCCGGCGACTACGCCGCGGCGATGGCCGACCTCCACGCCCGCTACGACCCGGTCCTTGGGGCCGGGGTCGTGAACGTGATGGAGCGGCTCCAGCTGTTCCACGTCTTCAGCTCGACGTGGTTCACGATCGGCCTCCTCGTCCTCATCCTGTCGATCGTCATCTGCACGATCGACCGGACGCCCCGGCTGTGGCGGACCTCGGCCGAGATCCGGGTCGTCCAGCCAGACGCCTACTTCGATCCGCGCCTCCCGGACCGGGTCCGGATCGCGGGCGGGGCGGCCGCCCCGGACGCCGCGATGGTGGGCTCGATCCTGCGCCGTCACCGTTTCGCGGTTCGAACGGCCGAGGTCGACGGGGTAACCTACCTCTACGGCGACCGCAACCGCTGGACGAAGCTGGCGACGTTGGTCAGCCACGCGGGACTGATCCTCTTCCTGGTCGCCGCGGCGGTGACCTCGCGCCTGGGCGACGAGCTGGGCATGGTCATCGCCGAGGGCGACACGCTGACCGTCCAGCCGATCGGGACGCCGGGCCTCCTGCTCGTCCGGAACAACGGCTTCGAGGCGCCGGGGCTGTTCGAGCAGGGCGTCGCCTCGGACTTCATCACCGACCTGTCCGTGTACCGTGACGGCGAGCTCCTGGCCCGCAAGCAGATCCGGGTCAACGATCCCCTGAGCGCCGGCGGCTACACTTTCCACCAGAACGGCTTCGGACCGGCGCCGATCCTCAGGCTCCGGGACCTCGACGGCGCGATCCTGTGGTCGGGTCCGGTCCCGATGACCGACCAGGCCGGCGGCCTGCCGTTCGGGACACTCGCCGTCCCTGGCCGAGACCTGGGCCTGCAGCTCCTCCTCGACCGGACTTCGGCCGGGGTGGGCACGCTCCTCGTCCTGCCGTACATCGTGACCGGCACGAATGCCGACGGCACGCCGACGATCGAGACCGGCTTCCCGCTGACCGTCACGAACGGGGCGACGGCGGAGTTCGAGGCGCTCGACCTGGAGGTCGGCCTCGACGGCTTCAGCGAGTACACCCTCCTGATCGCCAAGCGCGACCCCGGCCAGGGACTCGTGTGGCTCGCCTTCGGGGCGCTCATCGCCGGGCTCTCGGTCACCTTCTACCTGCCCCGCCGGCGGATCTGGGCCCGGCTTCAGCCGGGCGGCGAGCTGGCCCTCGTCGGGCGGTCGGATCGCCACGTCGACTTCGATCGCGAGCTCGGCCGGCTGGTCGATGACCTCGTGGCCGCGCGAAACGGGCCGGAGCGTGTCGGGCCGGCGCGAGGCGGGTCGGCGCGGGGCGAGCCGGCGCGTGGCGGGCCGGCCGGGCCGGGCCGTGCCTGACCTCGCCGAGCTCGGCGCCGCGCTCTTCCCGGGCGCTCCCCCGGCCCATGGTCCGGGCGGCAGCCAGATCTCGTGGGTCCGCGTCATGCGGGCCAGGGTGCCGGCCTTCGATGCCCTCGAGGCGGGCGACCTGGCGATCGTCCCGGCGGCGGCGCTCGCGGTCGTGGCCGGCGGTCGCGAAGAGGTGCGGGCCCTCGCCGCCGGTTGCGGCGCGGCGCGCGTCTCGGGGGTCGTGGTGGTCGGCGCCGAGATCGACGGACCCAGTGGTGGTCCCAGTGACGCCTTCGCCGCGGATCTCGTCGAGCTCGGCGTGCCGGTCCTGCGGCTCGGTCAGGGCGACGTGGGCGAGCTCGAGCGGAGCATCATCGGCTACCTCCTGACCCAGGGCGCGGAGCTCGAGCGCCAGGCGGCGGCCCTCGAGCATCGCCTCGATCGGGTCGCCCTGGAGGGCGGCGGCCCGACCGCGCTCGTCGCGGCCATCGCCGGGTTCTTCGGGCGGGCGGTGGCCCTCGAGGGTCGCCGTGGCGACGCCCTCGCGGTCCACGCCCCGACCGAGCTCCCCGACACGGCCGTGGCCGCGGCCCGCTACCAGGCCCGGCCGCGCGGCCCGGTCGCGCTCCGTGTGCCGCTTCCGGGCCCGGTCGCCCCGGCCGGCAGCCTCGTCCTCCTCGGCGACCGGCCGCCGACCGACCTCGAGCGGCTCGCGGTCGGGCGCATCGTCGGGCTGCTGGCTCTCGAGCTGTCGCGTGACGAGGCCGTCCGTCGGGCCCGTGACGCAGCCCGCCGGGCCGAAGCCATGCCCTCGGCCGGACCACCGTGGATCGTCCTCCTGGCCCGCCAGCGGGTGCCCGGGGACGGCGACGACACACCGGCCGCCCGGGAGCGGCGCGAGGCGACGCGGCGGGAGCTGCGGCTGCTCGCCCCGGCCCGCCGCCTGGCCCTCCGCGGCGACGCCGATTCGCTCGAGGTCCGGGCGGTCCTCGCGGTCGACCCGCCCGGCGGGCCGGATCCCGAGGGCCGGACGATCGCCGCCAGGATCGCAGCCTTCCTCGGTCGGATGGTCGCCGTGTCCCGGCCATTCGATAGCGCGGCCGATCGGCCGGCGGCCGAGGCCGATGCCCGGGCAGTCCTCGAGGCGGCCGAGGCGTCGCCCGGCGCCGGCCCGGTGGTCCAAGCGGCCCGCCTGCCGGTCTACCGGCTGCTGGGCGCCCTGCACAACCTCCGCGACGGGGAGCGGCTGGCGCGGACCCTGCTCGAGCCGCTCCTCGTCGGCCGGGCCGACGTCCGGCGAGAGCACCTCGCGACGCTCCGGGCCGTGCTCGACGGGGGCGGCCTGGCCGGCGCCGCGGGAGCGCTCGGCGTCCATCGCAACACGGTCGCCTACCGGATCCGCCGGATGGAGGACCTGGCCGGCTGGGACCTGGCCGATCCGGAGCTGCGGCTGGCCCTCGCCGTCGCGCTCGGATTTGTGCAGGATCCATAAGTTCAGCGTCCGCGGACGCCATCTCGATGCCCACCGCGCCAGCCGGACAGCCGCTACCATGGGCCGCGACAGCGCGCGGTCGCGGTTGATCGTGCGCCCAGCACAAGAACGTGCCCAATCCTCGGTCGGTGTGACGCCATCCGCCAGTCGTCACCCGTTGTGCCACAGGAGAGCCATGACCGCCCGCCAAACGGCCATCGAGACGATCGCCAACCACCGCGTCGCGTCGACCCAGAACTACCTGGAGGCGGCCGGGGCCGACATCTACGGCCAGTACGTCTTCCATGACGCGGCCCAGCGGCAGTACCTCGCCAAGCCGATCTATAGGAAGCTCCGCCAGACGATCGACGGCCACGAGCCCTTCGACCCGGCGATCGTGGACGCCGTCGCCCACGGCGTGAAGGAGTGGGCGATGTCGCACGGGGCGACCCATTTCACCCACTGGTTCGTGCCGATGACCGGCTCCACGGCCGAGAAGCACGATTCGTTCCTGACCCCCACGAGCGAGGGCAGCTCGATCGCCGAGTTCTCGGGCCGGAACCTCGTCCAGGGCGAGCCGGACGCGAGCTCCTTCCCGTCGGGCGGCATCCGGGCAACGTTCGAGGCCCGCGGCTACACCGCCTGGGACGTGACCAGCCCGATCTTCCTCCAGGTCGAGCCCAACGGCGTCACGATGACGATCCCGACGGCCTACGTGTCGTTCACCGGCGAGGCCCTCGACCACAAGATCCCGCTGCTGCGCTCACAGGAGGCGCTCGGGACGCAGGCCCTCAGGGTCCTGCGCTGGTTCGGCAACACGGTCTCCAAGCGGGTCTTCACGACGATCGGGCCGGAGCAGGAGTACTTCCTCGTCGATCGCCGGCTGGCCGAGCAGCGCCCCGACCTCATCCTCACCGGCCGGACCCTGTTCGGGGCGCCCTCGCCCAAGGGCCAGGAGCTGGAGGACCAGTACTTCGGCCCGATCCGCGAGCGGATCCTGGCCTTCATGATGGACCTCGACCGTGAGCTCTGGCGGCTCGGCATCCCGGCCCGCACGCGCCACAACGAGGTGGCCCCCGGCCAGTTCGAGATGGCCCCGGTGTTCGAGCCGACGTCGGTCGGCTCGGACCACAACATGATCGTGATGAGCACGATGCGGCGGCTCGCTGCACAGCACTCGCTGATGTTCCTCATCCACGAGAAGCCGTTCGCCGGGATCAACGGCTCGGGCAAGCACAACAACTGGTCGATGAGCACGGACGACGGCGAGAACCTCCTCGACCCGGGCAACGACCCCCATGCCAACGCCCAGTTCCTGGCCTTCCTGATGGCCGTCATCCGGGGCGTCAACCGCCACGCCGACATCATCCGGGCGAGCATCGCCGACGCCGGCCAGGACCATCGCCTGGGTGCCAACGAGGCGCCGCCGGCGATCATGTCGGTGTTCCTCGGCTCGCAGCTCGAGGACGTCATCGCCCAGCTCGAAAAGGGACCCGCCGCGGCCTCCAAGAAGGGCGGCCACGTCGAGCTCGGCGTGACCTCGCTGCCGGTCCTGCCCAAGGACGCCACCGACCGCAACCGGACCTCGCCGTTCGCCTTCACCGGCAACAAGTTCGAGTTCCGGGCTGTCGGCTCGTCGGCCCCGATCTACTGGCCCCAGACCGTCCTCAACACGGCCGTGGCCGACTCCCTGAGCGAGCTGGCCGACGCCCTCGACGGCCTGGAGCCGGGCGACTTCGAGGGCCTCACGAAGATCCTGTCGGGCCTCGTCCGCGACCACAAGCAGGTCCTGTTCGAGGGCAACAACTACGCCGAGGAGTGGCACACGGAGGCGGCCCGCCGCGGCCTGCCGAACAACCGGACGACGGTCGACGCCCTGCCGGCGCTGGCCTCGGACAAGGCCCGCGCCGTCTTCAGCCGCTTTGGCGTCCTGTCCGAGCGCGAGCTCGAATCACGGGTCGAGATCTTCTGGGAGCGCTACGTCAAGGTCGGCAACATCGAGGCTCGCTGCGCCCTCGACATCGCCCGGACGATGATCCTGCCGGCAGCCGCCCGGTACCTCGGCGAGCTGGCCGCCGCCTCGGCGTCGCGCGGCGCGACGTCCGTCGCCAGCCGGGTGGCGAAGGGTACCGACGATCTGGTGGCCGCCATCGACGCCCTCGAGGACACCCTCCACGAGGCCCACGCCCAGGAGTCGGTCCAGGCCGAGGCGCGGGTCGTCGTCGACCGCGTGATCCCGGCCCAGACGGCCCTCCGGACCGCGGCCGACGAGCTCGAGGCGGTGCTCCCCGACGACCTGTGGCCACTGCCGAAGTACCGCGAGCTCCTGTTCCAGTACTGATCCGCGATGGTTGCCGAGGCTCCCGAGACCGCCGCCCGCATCGCCCGGATCCAGGAGGCCCGGGCCGCCGGGATCCGGTTCGTCCAGCTCCAGTTCACCGACATCATCGGGGTCGTGAAGGCGGTCACGATCCCGATTCACCAGCTCGAGGGCTCGGTGACCCACGGGACCTGGTTCGACGGCTCGTCGATCGAGGGCTTCACCCGGATCGCCGAGAGCGACCAGTACCTGGTGCCCGACATGGCGACCTTCGCCGAGATCCCGTGGCAGCGCGGCGACGGCCCGCGCGGCACCGCCCGCGTCATCTGCGACGTCTTCACGCCGCGCGGCGAGCCGTTCGTGGGCGACCCGCGCTACGTTCTGCGCCGCCAGGTCGAGCGGGCCCGCAAGCTCGGCTATGTCGTGAACATGGGCCCCGAGCTCGAGTTCTTCCTGTTCCGGCGTGACGAGGACGGCAAGGTCGCGCCGCTGCCCCACGACCTGGCCGGCTACTTCGACTTCTCGACCGACCTGGCCCAGGAGGTCCGCCAGGACATGGTCGATGCGCTTGAGGCGTTCGGGATCCGGGTCGAGGCCGCTCACCACGAGGTCGCCGCCGGACAGCACGAGATCGACTTCGAGTACGCCGACGCCCTCCAGACAGCCGACAACGCCGTGACCTTCAAATTCGCCCTCAAGGCCATCGCCCAGCAGCACGGCCTGTACGCGACGTTCATGCCCAAGCCGATCCACGGCATCAATGGCTCCGGGATGCACACCCACCAGAGCCTCTTCTCGATCGCCGAGTCGCGGAACGCCTTCGCCGACCCGGAATCCTCGTACGGGCTGTCGCCGATCGCGAAGGCCTACATGGCCGGCATCCTGGCCCATGCCCGGGGAATGATCGCGATCCTCGCCCCGCTGGTGAACAGCTACAAGCGGCTCGTGCCCGGCTACGAGGCCCCGACCTACCTGACCTGGGGCCGGACCAACCGCTCGGCCCTCATCCGGGTGCCGATGGTCTCGCCGGGCAAGTCGGTCGAGGGCACCCGCGTCGAGGTCCGCTGCCCGGATCCGTCGTCGAACACCTACCTGGCATTCGCGGCGATGGTCGCGGCCGGCCTCGACGGCGTGGAGAAGGGGCTCGCGCTCGGCGAGCCGGTCGAGGAATCGCTGTTCGAGATGGACGCCGCGACGATCGCGGCCCGGTCGATCCGGGAGCTCCCCGGCACCCTCGGCGAGGCCCTCGACGAGCTGGCCCGCGATGAGGTCATCCGCGACGCTCTCGGCGACCACGTCTACAGCCACTTCGTCGAGGCCAAGCGGGCCGAGTGGGACGAGTACCGGACCCAGGTCTCGGAATGGGAGGTCGAGCGCTACCTCGAGCTCTTCTAGGGTCGGAGGCGGGCGCGTCACGCCCGCACGACTCCGCGTCGCGCTTCTCCGACGCGCCCGTAGCATCAGGACCGTTATCGGTGGCCATATCGCCTCCCGAGGGACGAGGGGGGACCTCCAGCGCCATCCCTGCCGCCGCGTTTAGCAGTGCCAGCGACAAACCGTCCTCTCGGCTGCACTTCCCGCGATCGCCGGCCGGATGATCGCGGGATAAGCGCTCTTCGTAATGCTTCACGTGAGCACCTCCGCCGCCAGGAGCCTGTCGTACGCCTCGCGCTAGAGGGTGGCTGGCGGGCGAGGCCAGAACAGCCGGTTGAGCCGGCGGCCCCTCGATCCCTCAGCGTCGACGTTCATCTCGAGCGAGCCGCAGGCGGCGCACGGGAGGTTGCGATCGTCGAGATCGAGGACTGGCTCGCCGACGGCGGCCGCACGTGGCGTACCCTCGCCGCCAAGATCGCTGCCGCCCGGCGGCTGGAGCCGGATCCCACGACCCGCGTCGCCGGGCTCCTGGTCATCCGCGGGACGCAGCGGAATCGCCGCCTGGTCGCGGACCTCGGAACCCTGTTCGAGTCACGTCTCCCGGCCTCATCGACGGCCTGGTTGAAGGCCCTGACGCGAGCGGACGCACCGATGCCCGATGCGGACGGCTGGCTCTGGAGCGCCGTCGACGGGGGACGACTCGTGGCGCCGCGGCGGACCGGGCCGCGGCCATCGACGACGTCGGCAGCGTGACGCAGATCGCGTCAGGCGCGGCGGCGGAGGCCCTCCAGGATGACGCTGACGAGCCGCTCGATGTCGGTCTCGGACGGCGACCGGCCCGTCACGAGGACATGGTTGAGGACCGTGCCGACGAGCATGTCGAACGGCAGGTGCGGGTCGACGTCGGTGCGGAAGCCCTCGGCCTCGGCCCGATCCCGGTACTCGGCCGCGATCCGCTCGCGGTTCGGGGCGACCGCGTCATAGTCGATCGCCGGGGCACCGGCCAGCAGGGCCCGGGCGATCTCCGGGAAGATCGCCTTGAAGTGCGGCCGCTCGAGGGCCTGGCCGGCTCGGATCGCGACCGTTCGGACGTCTGCCTCGATCGCCCCGGAGAGGGGATAGGTCGGCTCACCGAACGATTGCCGGGCCGCCGCCGCGAGGAGCGCGTCGCGGGTCGGCCAGCGCAGGTAGATCGTGGCCCGAGCGACGCCGGCGCGGTTCGCGACGGCCCCGATCGAGGTATGCGCGAGGCCCTGCTCAGCCAGCAGGTCCAGGGTTGCGCGGAGGATCGCCGCGTCGACCGCCTGGTCCCTTGGCCGCCCCGCGTGGCGGTGGTTGACGCCCTTCCTCGCGATCGCCGGAGCCGCCTGCCCGTCCATGGCGCCGACGCTAGCACAAATCAATACTAGACATCTAGTATAGAAATGGTGTAGGCTTCACCGTCGGCCGCTGAACCGGTTAACGCCGGGCGAGCGAGCGGCGACCCCTTCGATCGCGAGACCAACCGAAATGTCGCCGAGGCGCCACCTCCAGCGTCCCACCAACGTGCCCGTTCCGGGTCCATCGACTCCCCCCGACTCCGTCGCCTCCGACGGGAGCGGCTGGCCTGTTCCCCCCACGGACCGGCCGCTCCCCTCGGTGGCAGCGTCGCCGGTTGCGGCAGGCGCGGCAGAGCCGGGCCCGGACGTCGTGACGACGGGGGCGGGCTCAGCCCCCGGAGCCGGGATCGAGGACCGGCAGCGAGAAGCGGAAGACGGACCCGACCCCGTGGGTACTCTCTAGCCACATCCGGCCGCCGTGGTGCTCCACGATCTGGCGCGAGATCGGGAGGCCCAGGCCGGTCCCGCGGGGCTTGTCGGTCAGGGTGTCGCCGGCCTGGCTGAATTGCTCCCAGACCCGGTCGTGGTCCTCGGGGGCGATCCCGATCCCGGTGTCGGCGACCGCCACCTCGATGCCTTCGCCGGCCCGCCGAGCCGTCACCGTCACCGAGCCCACGGGCGTGAACTTCACCGCGTTCGAGAGCAGGTTGATGACGACCTGGATCAGGCGATCGCGGTCACCCCGGGTCGGCGGCAGGCCGTCGGCGATGTCGACGACGAGCCCGAGGCCGGTCTGCTCGAAGAGGGCCGCCGTCGCGGCGGTCGCCCGCTCCACGACCTCGCCGACCTGGACCGGGCCGTCGCGCCACTCCAGCCGGCCGGCCTCGATCTTGGCCAGGTCGAGGACGTCGTTGATGAGCGCCGACAGGCGCTCGCCCTCGGCGATCATGATTCCGAGGTTGTCGTCGACCTGGCGGATCGCCCGCTCGAGCTTCGGGTCGGTGGCCACGGCCGCGGCCGGCACGACCGGGAGGACCACCTCCGCGAGCCGCTTCCGGACGAGCTTGGCGAAGCCGATGACGGAGGTCAGCGGCGTCCGCAGCTCGTGGCTGACGTTCGACAGGAACTGGCTCTTCGTCGCCGAGGCCGCCTCGGCGACGGCCCGGGCCGCCTGGGACTCCTCGATCGCGCCGGCCAGGGCCGCCGTTCGCTGGGCCACCCGGCGCTCGAGCTCGGCCTTCTGGGCCTCCACCTCTGCGTACAGCCGGGCGTTCTCGATCGCGCCGGCGATGAGCGATCCCAGGGTGTAGAGAAGCGGCCCGTCGCTCGGGCTGACGTCGCGCCCCGAGAGCCGGTTGTCGACGGCGAGGACCCCCACGGTCGCCGACTTGGTGACGAGCGGCGTGCCGAGGAACGAGGTCACGCCGAGGGCCTCGGCCAGCCGCCGGTTGGGCTCGAACGGGTCGTCGTCGACGTCCTCGAAGAGCATCGGGCCATCGGCCCGGGCGAGCTGCCCCAGGAGGCTCTCCACCACATCGATCGGCGTCTCCAGGCCGGCGATGATCGCCGCCAGCTCGGGCGACGCACCCACCGTCCGGCCGTGGCTCAGAACGCCACGATCGAGATCCAGGAGCAGGATCACCGCCCGGTCGAAGCGAAGGTGACGAACGATCGACTCGAGGCTGACGTCGATGAGGGTCTCGAGATCGAGGGTC
Organism: Chloroflexota bacterium; assembly: GCA_040752335.1. GTDB lineage: Bacteria > Chloroflexota > Limnocylindria > Limnocylindrales > CSP1-4 > UBA5189. Next base: position 3,833 of record JBFMEV010000038.1, on the reverse strand, counting down.
GAGGAGATCGCGACGCCCAGCTCGTTGAGCGTCGTCAGCTCGGCCAGCCGGCCCTGGAGGCTGGCGTTGGCGGCCTCGGTCTCGCGGAGCGTCTGCTCGGTCAGCGCCTGCTGCTCGCGGAGGGCCCGTGCCCGCCGCCGGACGTCGCCGCCGTACAGGATCAGCCCGGCCGGCAGGAGCGTGGCACCGACGAGCGCGACCTCGAGCCAGTACGGCCCCTGGAGGAGGAAGTAGGCGAGGAGCGCGATGCTGCCGCCGATGCCGAGGACGATCGGGCTGAGACGGAGGCCCACCGCGGTCGACCGGTCGCCGAGGGCGCCTGGCCCGCTCAGCCGCGACCGGCGGTCCGGACGGCGGCCTCGTGGGCCCGCGCCTGGTCGATCGTGGGCGCGGCGAGGGCGGCGATCGCGGCCAGCACCTTGAGGTCCGCGGCGCGGTACTCGACCGGCTCGCTGCTCCATGCCCCCACCACCCCGATGCGCCGACCGCGGACCTTGAGCGGCGCGGCGATGAGCGCGGTCGCGGTCCGCTCGGCGGCGGTGGCGCGGCCGTCGCCGGCCACGTCGTTGACGATCTCGGCCTCGCCCTCCAGGACGGCGCCGAGGATCCCCGTTCCGGCCCGGGCGCCGGAGAGCGCCGGCGGTGCGGCCGCGTCGTCGTCGGTCGATTCGAGCGCGCCGCGGGCCGTCCGAAGGAGCAGGAACCCGGACCCGCCGGCCGGCAGGCGGCCGGCTTCGCGGACGGCGACGGCGGCGACGGCCGGGATCTCGAGGGTCGCCCCGATCTCGTCGGCCAGGTCGTAGATGAGATTCAGCTCGCGGTAGCGCTCGAGGGCCTCCTGGGCCAGGGCCCGCTTGTCGTGCTCGCGGGCGGCCGCGTAGCCCAGGACCGCCGCGATCGCCGCCGCGACGCGCTGGCCCTGGACCCAGCCGACGACCTCGCCCTCGAGCAGGATCGGGAAGCGCTGGCCGTCGCCCGCTGCGAGCGCGCCGGCTGGCCCGGAGCCCTCGCGATGGAGGATGACCGTGCCATCGGCGTCGGTCACGACGACCCGGGCGTCGGTCCCGGCGAGGAGCGCCGAGAGCATCGGCGCGACGTGGCGGTGGCGGGTCACGAGTCGCTTGAGGTCGATGTCCATCGCGGTCGCCCTGTGGCTCGCCGGCCGCGCGCGCTCAGGCGCCCATGCCGAGGAGCTCGCGCGCCATCGCGAGGAGCTCGTCGGGGTCGAAGGGCTTGGTGACGTAGCGGTCCGCCCCCGCGGCCAGCCCGGCCTCGCGATCGACCGCCTGGCCCTTGGCGGTCAGGAGGACGACCTTCGTCGAGGCCAAGCCGCGCTCGTGCTTGATGGCGTCGCAGACCTCGAAACCGTTCTTCTTCGGCATCATCACGTCGAGGAAGACGAGCTCCGGACGGTGGATCTCGACGACCTCGAGGGCCTCCTCCCCGTCGGCGGCGGTGAGCAGCTGGACGCCCTCGTCCTCGAGCTCCTCGAGCGTCTGCTCCATCAGCAGGCGGATGTGCTGCTCGTCGTCGACGATGAGGACGGTCGGCATGCGGTCTCCGGCTGAGCGGGGCGGTCGGGGAACGGCCCAACGATGACGGAATCGGCGGCCACCTGCAACGCGACCGTGCGATCCTGTCGGGGTGCCCCACGAACCCGGTGCCGCGCCGCCGCCTGCCATCCACCCCGAGCGGACGCTGTGGCTCCTCTCGATCGCCCACGCGGTCAACCACGCCCAGGCCGTCATCCTGCCGCTGATCTTCCTGGCGATCATCGACGAGTTCGATGTCGGCGTGGAGGCGGTCACGTTCGTCGCGGCGGCCGGGGCGATCGGCTCGGGACTCGTCCAGGCGAGCTTCGCCTGGCTGACCCGCCACGTCGCGCGGCGCTGGCTCATGGGGATCGGTGGCCTGCTGTTCGGCCTGGGCTTCGCAGCCCAGAGCCTGGCCCAGTCGTTCGGGGCCTTCGCCGCGATGAGCATCGGCTCGCGGATCGGCGGCGCGCCCCAGCATCCGATCGGCAACGGCCTCCTGGCCGAGCAGTTCCCGCCCGAGCGCCGGGGCTTCGCGATCAGCGCCCACATCTCCGGCGGCAACGTCGGGACCGTCGTCGTGGCGCTCTTCGGGCCGGCGTTGCTGGCCGCCTTCGGCTGGCGCGGCGTGTCGCTCATCTTCGGCCTGCCGGCCGCGCTCATCGCCCTCGCCATCGTCCGCTGGGTCCGCGAGCGGGGCACGGACCGCGCCGCTGCACGGGCCGAGGGCACGGTCCGCCAGGCCCTCCGGGTGATCCTCGCCGACCGGGTCATCCGGCGGGTCTACCTGGCCTCGGTCCTCGGCGGCGGCGGCCGGGGCCTGGGCGTCGCGAACCTGTTCGCCCTGCTCTACCTGACCAAGGTCCTGGGCCTGCCGTCGTCGACCACCGACCTCATGTACGGCGGGCTCATCGTCCTGTCCGTGCCGATGCCGCTCGTCGCGGGCTGGCTTTCCGACCGGCTCGGACGGCGGCCGATCATCGTTGGCGCCTACCTCGGGGGCGCGATCGGGTTCGCGATCTTCATCACCGCCGGTTCGTCGCTGCTCAGCCTGTGGGTCGGGCTGGCCGTCATGGGTCTCTTCTCGTTCGCCGAGAGCCCCCAGCTCCAGGCCCTCCTGGCCGACGCCGCGCCGGCCGCGATCCGCGACACCGCGTTCGCGATCTACTTCACCCTCGCCTTCGGGATCGGGTCGCTCTGGACCGCGGCTTACGGGACGGTCATCGCTGCCGCCGGCGAGGCCGCCGGGCTGCCGATCATCTTCTGGGCGATGGCCGCCTCGTTCGTCGCGGCGGCGGTCGTCATGTGGCCGGTCCGGGACGTCGTCCGCGACCGCACCACCGCCGCGTTGACCGGGCCCATGGAGCCCGTCGAGGTCGTCTAGGCCGAAAGGTTTGGGCCGTCTGAGCGGCCGCCCGTTGGCGCCGCGCCCCGCGACGCGCCCAAGGATGAGCCCGGCTCATGAGTCTGGCGCCGGCCGTGCATGGCGCCGCCCTGCCTCCGGCCCTCTCCCGACGAATTCGCGCCCCGGCACGCACGAAGCACCCGGATTCGATGAGCCACCCTCATCGCCGCGGCCCGCTGCCGGCGCACACCCGCCGGGCGGCCCGGGAGGCCGAAGTCGAGGCCTCTGCTATCATCCCCGGGCCCTGTGAAACGGGCTTTTCGGTCGGGGCGTGGCGCAGCTTGGTAGCGCGTGTCGTTCGGGACGACAAGGTCGGAGGTTCAAATCCTCTCGCCCCGACCAAACCGACCCTCAATGGTCTCGTGAAGGGGCGGCGCTGAACACCCCGGCGCTCGTCCAATGATTCGAGGCCCGCATCCGCGGCTCTTTTCGACGCTGCATCGCCCGCGCCGAGGTGTTGCTCATGCCTCCGGGACGGTTCGCCGTTCCATGAGGTAGGTGGCCCAGCCGCGAGGCCAACCTGCCAGGTGCTGACCGCCGGCGATTCTCTCCACGGTGAACCACGGCCCGAAGCCAGTCTCGGCCTCTCCGGGCGCGAGGGCCAGGCCGCCGAACGGGAGCAGCCGAGTGAATATCTGTTCGCGTCGGCTGAGACGTCATTCGAAGGTCCACAGCAAGAGCCGGCTTCCGTCTCCGGCGAGCGGGACGACCTCACGGATGTAGGCCTCGCGGTCCCCTCGGCCGAGGTCGTCGAAGGTTCCGTAATCGACTAGTGTCGCGCGCCGGAATCGGCTTGCGTCTTGCGGACCGCCTTGGCGAGGATCTCGTCGGCGGTCTTCACCCAGCTGAACGGCCCGGCACCGGCGTTCCATTCCCGGGTGAAGCGCTCGATGGCG